>JAHHHO010000110.1 GCA_019359315.1 Myxacorys californica WJT36-NPBG1 | reverse complement strand
TCGATATTTCGAGAATTGCTTCGCAATCGTGGCAGGCACAGCAACGAACGGCAGCATCACTTTTTGACCAGAAACGTCTTGCTCACTTCTTCAAGCGTTTCTTTTTCTCTCCGGGTAACTTGCCAAGTCCTGTCTTCACACCAGTCAGATGACTCAGCAGCAATGGCAACGATGGCAGGAACAGGGATTATTCTTGTTTTTCCTGCCTCAGTATTGTTCTGAGATGAATCGAATTGAAGACGAATGGCCTCAACTCAAAGCGCATGAAATTGCTGGGCGGATGTTTGAGGATGAGGATGATTTAGCAATGGCGATCGTGGATGGAATGACAGCCTGCAGTCAACAGGCTGGGTACCCGCTGAAACGTTTTAAGTTTAATTCTGGCTAGCTACTTAGCAGAAAACAACGCCACAAGGGCGCTCTATATCAGAAAGAGCAGAATGTGTTGACTATTTGTAACAATACTGTTACATTAATTTACATAAATCAACAAAAGAGGAACAAGCGATGCGGACCTACAGCGAAAATGGCCTTCTCAACAACTACGCTACAGAACCTGCGCTTTACTTTGCAGAATCTCCTTCTCCCAAGCAGCAACAGCAATACGCTTTGCAAGCCGCGATCGCAGTTCTGTTGGTTGCTTTCACCGTCTTAACAGCTTTCTCCGTGAGCTAGAACATAGAGGAATCGTCTCTCCTCGATTCCTCTGGTAAAGACAAATTGGTTTGAATATTTAATCTTCTCCTAATTTCCTCCCCCGGTTTCATTGCTGGGGGTTTGTTTTTGGGGGGTGTTTTTGCCCCACTTCATTCCCCCCTGCTCCTTTGAGGGAACGCCGTTTCACCATTTGAGTTGCCCTAACCATCGGGAAACTGCCAACAAGCAATACTTTCCACGTCCTTGCTGCCACAGATACACGGTTCAGGTGTAGAAGCGATCCATTCATAATCACACTGGCGACAATGACACAGAATGTTATTGCGATTCGCTTCGTCAAGATGTCGTTGCCATTCGTCGAGTTCTGCGGGAGTGAATTGACGTGGAATATCTGACATTACTTAAAAACGCTCTATTGCTTCTAGCATTTGATCACCTGTAAATTCTACATACTTCAAAGCATCTTTCAAACAGATCAGCAGAACTCGTTTAGGTTTGTCTCTCAGTTGACCAAGTAACTTTGTAGCTCGACTTTATCCACTTAACTTTATCCAATTTAAAGGGCAGGAAAAGTTGCAAGATCAGAGTAAGTTGTTTGATTGCTTCTAATGAACTGGCTGCCGAAAGAATTTCTGGCTTTGATGCTAACTCATTTCTCTTTTCTAAGTGCGTCTGGCAGAGTGTTTTAGTTCTGGTTAATGAACGAGTTGTAAAATCAGCCCCAGAGAACTGGCACTGATGAACACCCATAATAAAACTCCTTGAATCATTGGCTTCCAACCGACTGCCTTTAAAGCCTGCTTAGATAAGCCTGTCCCAATTAGAAATAGCGTTAGAGTGAGCCCGGTGGTTGAGAGGTGCGTAATCGTAGGAACAACTGCTGCGATGGTTGGCACAAATGTGCGAAGCATTGACGCTAGGAGAAACAGCCCAATAAACCAGGGGATTTGAATTGAATGCTGTTGGTCTGATGTGAGGGGTTGCCTTAGCATCCCGATCGCGATGAGAGAAATCGGAATAATCCATAATGAACGAGAAAGCTTCACGGCTGTCGCGGTTTCTAGCGCACCGAGTCCAAAATGTGAAGCTGCGCCGACCACACTAGAGATGTCGTGAATTGCCACACCCGCCCAAGTGCCGAACTGAGTAGGAGTAAGGTGAAATGCATGACCTAAAGCAGGAAACACATACAGCGCGATCGCATTCAGCACAAACACGGTTCCCATTGCGATCGAGATCTCACTTTCGGCAGCATTGATTACAGAACTTACAGCCGCGATCGCTGATCCTCCACAAATCGCAGTGCCAGCGGAGATCAATACTGATGACTGAACCGGAATTTTTAGCCATTTCCGCAGATGATTGCCAAGCCAAAAAGTTGCCCCAATGCTTGCAGCCGCAAACAGTGCGCCTTGACTTCCTACTTGCCATACGATCGCAAGGTTCATCGTGAAGCCAAGTAATACAACACAGATTTGCAGTAGATATTTTGCAACAAATTTACTTGTAATTGGAAAAGGATTTTCTAACGTTAATGCAAAGAGAATTCCCAGGGTTAACGCTGCGGGAGGAGAAATCCAATTGGTTAAGCAACATCCTGCAAAACTCAAAAATGTGAGCGATTGCCAACTTAACGCTTCTAAAAGAAGATTACTTCGCAAGTGCACCTCTAACCATTTTTTAGAATGCTTCTGAGAAGAAATCTTGAGAAGTCTCATAAATTAAATTGCTTCCTAAAACAATTACCTTTACCTTAAGTAACTAGATTGCTAGAAGCAAACGTTATTTTCTGTCGAATTGATAGTTACAATCAATGGACTAGCGATTGTAATCTGTATGGCAGAAATGACATTTGACCAGTTGAAGATTTTTCTTGCGGTTGCAGAGCACTTGCACTTTACTCGTGCTGCAGAAGCACTTTATATTACGCAGCCTTCTGTGAGTACTGCCATCCATAATTTAGAAGCGGAATACGGTGTGAAACTTTTCGATCGTATCGGTAGGCGCATCGAAATTACACAAGCAGGAAGTTTGCTTCGGAGAGAAGCCAAGAAGATTTTAGAGTACGTTGCTTCTACTGAACGAGGATTACGAGAATTCAATAATTTACAACAAGGTGAACTAAAGGTTGGTGCAAGTATCAATGTTGGTAATTACTGGTTGCCAGAAAAGATTTGCCAATTCAAGCGCCAGTATCCGGGAATCGTAATTCACTGTACTTTAGGCAATGCTGAGGAGATTTCTGAAGGAACACTATCAGGAAAGTTTGATTTAGGGTTGGTGACGAAAGAAATTAAGCCTGCGCTTCAGCAGTGTCTCATGCAGGAAGTTGTTGGAGTCGATCGCTTACAGATTGTGGTAGGGCGATCGCATCCCTGGTTTGAACGACAAGAAGTTTTGCTAGATGAGTTACTCACCACAGCATGGGTAATGCGAGAACCGGGTTCTGGAGCGCAGCAGGTCTTTGAACAAGCATTACAAGACTGGGGAATCAATCCAAATCGATTAAATGTAATTTTGGTTTTGAGCAGCAGTGAAATGGTAAAAACGGTGGTTGAAGGGGGCGTTGGCGCGGCTGCAATTCCTGGATGGATGGTGACCAAAGAAATTCAATTTAAAGCATTGCACCCGATTCGCGTGATTGATTCACTATCTAGACCGTTAAAATCTCAGCTTAAAATGATACAGCCAATCTGGAAGCTCAAGCATCAGCAACGGTATCAAACACAAATCTCGATCGCCTTTGAACAAGTTTTGCAAGGTAGTGGAGCAATGACGAAATTAGAGTGAGCTTATAGGAGAAACAAGCAGCCGACAAGGACTAGTAAGCCGAAAATGATCTGACTGAACATCGGTTGAGGAATAAGCCGGTTAACTTTTCCACCTAGATAAATTCCTAAACCTACTCCGGGCAACGTCCATAGCGATAAATGCCAGACTAGTGGAGTCCATAATCCTGCTAAGCTATGTCCAATGAGTGTCGTAATGCCCGAGAACAGAAAATAACACTGCATGGTTGCCCGGAAATCGTCAGGAGACCAGCGTCGCAGTATGCCATAGATTGCGATCGGAGGCCCGTTGGTGTTGTATGCGCCTGCAAGAATACCCGCAATAAAGCCGAACGGAAATGCATATCTTTCATGCCGCAGATAAGGGTATTTAGGCGCGAGTAAATTGATACTTCCGTAGGCAATTAGTGTGATTCCAAGTACCCATTTCACAATGTGTTCGGGTACCTGGTTGAGTAACCATAAACCAACAGGAACACCCGCGATCGTAGCAACAATGAGCCGCCAAGTAGACTTGAAATCAACTGCGTTGCGATCAAACAACAAAATGGTCAAACTGATCGCAACGCCAACAAACGCAACGATTGGTGACGCAACTTTTAAGCTCATCACCATTGCGAGCAATGGCATAGCTAGAAGCGCATCACCAAACCCCACGGCTGAACGAATGAAGGTACAGACAAATAAGATAACGGCTGTCACGATCGTTAGCGTAGGGAATGGCATTCTAAAATTAAGCAATAACAGCTTCTAGTTGCGTCTTTGTGCGAGTTGCTGGACGAAATGTCGCATCAAGCCCAGTGGCGACTTGAACAAAAACCTGGCTCACGATCTCGCTTGGATTCGCGATCGTAATGGGCTGTCCAGTATCGCCCCCGGTGCAAATTCGCGGCTCGATCGGAACTTGGCCTAACAAGGGTGCTTGCAGTTCATCCGAAAGCAGTTGACCGCCTCCACTGCCAAAAATTGGAGTCGGTTCACCACAATGCTCACAGAGGAGATAGCTCATATTCTCAATCACGCCCAGAACGGGAATGCCGACGCGGCGAAACATATGAATGCTACGACGGACATCGGCAACGGCAACCTGTTGCGGAGTTGTGACCAGCAATACTCCACAAATCGGGCTTTCTTGAACGATCGTAATTTGAGCATCGCCTGTACCTGGAGGCAAATCAATCAGCAAATAGTCCAATTCTCCCCATTCCACTTCATGGATGAACTGCGTTACAATTTTGTGTAAAACTGGGCCGCGCCACGCTAGAGGATGATCGGGTTCTGCTAACAAGCCAACAGACATGACTTTAATTCCGTGGGCTTCCAGGGGCAGGAATTTTTGACCCTCTGGCGTGTCGATGACTTGAACATCTGCCTGTCCTAGACCCATCATCTGGGGAATGTTAGGACCATAGACATCAGCATCTAACAATCCCACCTTTGCACCCTGTAAGCTTAGGGCAATGGCTAGATTCACAGAGGTTGTAGACTTACCCACGCCACCCTTGCCGCTTGAGATCGCCAATGTGGTTTTGACACCTGGAATGGTACAAAGTTGGATATAGGGTTTCTTACACCAAGGTAGCGCTGCAAGAATCGTGTAGACCTCTGTTTGTAAGTGATGTTGATGACTGCCAATATACAAGCGCAGGTAGATGTAATCATCAACGATTCGCAAATTTCGCACCATTCCTAAGCGAACAATGTCGTTTTTGAGAATGGGTTCAATCACCTGCTTGAGGCAACGAACAACTTCCTGGAGACGCGCTTCGTTAACCGGATCGGGAGGTGCAGGACTTTCTTCTGGTAGAGGCTGCCGAAAAGGAGATTGATGGCTAGGCATTTGATGTCTCTGGTGTAGGCTCTTGAATCGATTGAATGGCTCGTTGCGTGAAGATACACACGTCTCTGTCTGGATCATCCAACGATTGCTGGAGCGCATTCAGCGCAGCAGGATTCCTTAAGTTGCCAAGCGCGATCGCGGCATCCCGACGCACATCTGAGTATTCGTCGGTTAGGGCTTTAATTAAAGCAGGTAACGTGTGATTGTCCGGTGTTTTTTGCAACGCTTGCAACGTGAACTTCCTCACTTGCCAATGGTCATCGGATAGCGCAGTTTGCAAAGCGGGAACTGCTTCAGCATTGGCATGAAGCGCGAGAGACTTTGCTGCATTGCGTCGCACCTGCCAGTCTGCATCAGATGTGAGTGCTTGACAAAGAGTAGGAACTACTTCGGCATCGGCTAAGTGTCCCAAAGTCAGCGCAGTGGCACGGCGTACCGTGTCGTCTGCATCGGACATGAGCGCGATCGCAGGCTGGCAGCGCTCAACCTGATTGAGGTAGCGTAACGTTGTGACTGCTGCTTCTCGCAATGCAGCCTGCTCTGCCTCAAAGAATGGGAGCACATACGGTAGCGATTGGGCATCGTGAATCTTTCGCAACAAAATGAGAATGCTGAGCTGCATATTCACGCTGTCACGCTGTACCGCATCGAGCAATAGCATTAAGTGATCCGGCGAAATCAGTTCACCTAATGCTGACAATGCTTCGTCGCGGATTTCTTCATCGCTAGAGACAAGACATCCGATTAACGCTGGAACTGCTTTTGGATTGGCAAGTTCCCACAGGGCAGTAACGGCTAATTTTTGAACCGCAGTACTTTCATCTTGCAGGGCGGCAATTAAAGGGTCTAACGCATCTTCATCGCCCAAGTGCTGTAAGGTTTTGACGGCGACTAGACGATCGCTTAGCTCAGGCGATCGCAGCATTTCTAGCCATTCATTTAATTCAGAATCGGTATCCGCAAACATCTCCGTTCCTCTATCGCAACAAAAATGGAATTTGAACCGTGATCGCGTTGGTTGGGCACTCTTTCTCGCAGGGTAAGCAGAACCAGCACTCGTCGTATTTCATGTAGGCTTTGCCCGTCTCAGGGTTCTTTGCCAACACATCTAAGGGACACACTTCAATGCAAGCTGTACACTTTTCCAAGCATTTAGACTCATCGACAATGACTGGAACATCAACTCGTTGCGTTGCTAATGCCATAACACTCAAGCTTCTCCATAATGTTCAACTAGATTTAACTAACGCACGGCAACATCATAAACTTCTCGTTCGAGATCAACCTCTACGATGTAAGGTTCAACCGGGCGCTTGAACAACACCATGTTGCCGGAGTCATCTTTTTTCAAGTTGACATGGCAGAACCATTCATCGTTATTCTTATCTGGGTAATCGACGCGGTAGTGGTACAACCCCCAACGGCTCTCCCGACGATAGAGTGAGGCGCGAGCAGCCATCTCAGCACAGTCGCGAATAAAGTGAACTTCCATGCAGCGCATCAGTTCATGGGGGTCGCGTGCACCCATCAGATCCAAGGTTTCGTGATAGCGAGCAAAGTTTCTCAACCCAATTTCCATCTTGTTATCGACTTTGGGCGGTTGAAGATAGTCGTTGACCAAGCGCCGCAGTTTGTACTCGACTTGAGTATGGGGAACGCCGTTAGGTCGGGTTAATGGTGCGTAAATGCGAGTTTTCTCGGCTTCTAGAAACTCAGGATCAGGATCAGCATGATCTAAGCCTGCCACGTACTCGACGGCGTTTGTGCCTGCCAGCATTCCAAACACAAATGCCCCAATCATGTAGTTATGAGGAACGCTTGCCATGTCTCCTGCCGCATACAGTCCCGGAACGCTGGTTTCAGCTTTCTCGTTGACCCACACTCCAGAAGCGCTGTGACCGCTACACAAGCCAATTTCAGAGATATTCATCTCAACGCCATGAGTGCGATAGTTTTCGCCTCTACCTTCATGGAATCGTCCCCGGCTTGGACGCTCATTTGCCCACAGGATCGTTTCAATCTCTGCGATCGTATCTTCATCAAGATGGGTCATTTTGAGCTGGACTGGACCCTTACCAGAGTTTAGTTCCTTCCAAACTTCCAGCATCATTTGACCGCTCCAGTAGTCGCAGCTAATAAAGCGGTTCCCTTCGGCGTTGGCGGTATATGCCCCGAAAGGGCTGGCGACATAGGCACAGGCAGGTCCGTTGTAATCTTTGATCAACGGATTGATCTGGAAACACTCAATGTTGCTGAGTTCTGCGCCAGCATGATAAGCCATTGAGTAACCATCTCCAGCATTGGTGGGATTTTCGTAGGTTCCGTACAGATAGCCAGAAGCAGGAAGTCCTAACCGCCCAGATGCACCCGTGCAAAGAACGACTGCCTTGGCTTGAATCACAACAAAATCGCCGTTTCGCACATCAAAACCGACTGCCCCGATCGCGCGTCCATCCTTCACCAAAACACGAGTTGCCATGACTCGATTGGTGACCTTTGCTTTGTGTCGCTTCACTTGCCGAGTCAAGATCTGCTTCAGGTCTTTTCCTTCCGGCATTGGCAAGACGTATTTGCCGACTCGATGAACCTGCTTTAAGTCATACTCACCCTGAGCATCTTTCTGAAATTTAACGCCCCAACTCTCAAGCTCTTGAATCACCCCAAACCCTAATTTTCCGGTTTGATAAACCGCTTTTTGATTGAGAATGCCATCGTTGGAAATGGTGATTTCGCGAACGTATTGCTCTGGGGTAGAATTGCCAGGAATCACGGCGGTATTGACGCCATCCATTCCCATCGCGATCGCGCCACTTCGACGAATATTGGCTTTTTCTAAAATCAGCACCTCTCCTTCAGGGTTTGCCTGCTTTGCTTTAATGGCTGCCATTGTTCCGGCTGTTCCACCACCAATGATGAGAACGTCCGTCTTCATCCATTGAGTATCCATTTAGTACTCCTCTTAAGCGACTAAAACTTCTAGAGATGCTGCACAAAAAATACATCGGAGCGTCTTCTGGTCCTCCTATCATAAAGAAGAAATTGAAGTACTACAAACCGGCTTGTAACAGAGGTTACTATTTATGGATTCATATCTTTTATAATTTCATAAAATACTTGAATGCATTATTTAGCCACTCATAAAACCATTTGAAAAAGGAGATAAAGTTTTGGAAGTTTATCAAGTTAAAGTATTCCTGGAAGTCGCTAGGCATCTCAGTTTCACCGAGGCTGCCGATGCTTTGAATCTGACTCAGCCTGCGGTTAGCGTTAAGATAAAGTCTCTAGAATCTGAATTAGGAACTGCTCTTTTTTATCGATTGGGACGTAAAATTCAGTTAACAGAAGCGGGCAATTTTTTGTATGAAGAAGCTCCTAGATTGATTGAAGTTGAAAATCAATTGGTTGCCAAAATTGAAGAAATAAAACAAGGTAAGCTTGGTCACCTTAAAATAGGTTGCACACCAGCAATTTCGCATGGATGGCTACCCAAAGTAGTTTTTCAATATCGTCAAAATTATTCTGGAATTCAAACTCAATGTGTCGTTTTTGAATCCGCCGAATTGCTTTATCGAGCTATAACAAGTGGTCAAATTGATATTGGAATTTCTGATATTAGTTTTGAAGAATTTGCTGAGATCTCAGCGACTGCGATCGACACGATTCGCTATTCTTTGATCGTCGCTTCAAACCACGTTTTAGCAAAGCAAAACTGGTTGAGTTTGAAAGAGCTACAACAAGAGTCGTGGGTGTTACTTCCGGCAGGATCGCCGAGTCGCATGGTTTTTGAAGCGCGTCTACACGAACTGGGACTAACGCTCTCCGATTTTCCAAACATCGAGACAGTCGATACGCTCAGCTTAATGCAAACCTTTATCGCGCAAGGAAACTATCTAGGGTTCGCGTCTGAGTTTGAATTCAAAGCAGATTGTCAATCAGGAATGCTAGTTTCAATTCCACTTCAGGAATTTGCCTTATCCGGTAATGTATTCATGCTGTTGCCTCGCCGATTAAGCGAATCTGCAAGCCATTCAAATCAGCAACGACGATTTGCGCAAAGTGCAACTTCAAAGAAAACGCGCAGTTCAAATCCAATTCAGAAATTCACGGCTTTAATTCAAGATGTGCAAGCGCAACGATCGCGGGTTCAAACCGAGCAGAAAGAGACTCGGAGACCAATACACCTACGATCGCCGAGTCTAGTCATTCGTTCAACTCCTCAACGCCCTGAAACACTCACGTTATCGATCGGCATTCAAAACGGTACAATTCCAACGGTGACAGCTGGTTTGATCATTCAGCGGTTGGGATTGCTAGAACACTTTCTGCCGAAAGACGGTCGCTACAGTTCAACTCAATATCAAATTCGCTGGTGTGACTTCTCAACCGGAGCACCGATTATTCAAGGGTTGCATTCTGGACAACTCGATATCGGCATTCTAGGCGATTATCCTTTATTACTGAGTGCCGTTCAGCACCAAGACGCGAAACAAACTCGTTTGGTCAGCTTTGTTTCAACGAATCCAGATGGTTCTTGCAATGCCGTCATTGTTCCGAATCAATCTAACATTCAAAGCATTGAAGATTTGCGAGGGCGAATCATTGCAGTTCCCTTTAGTTCTTCGGCGCATGGCATGGTGATGCGATCGCTCCATTCTGCTCATCTACTGGATGAAGTTCGGCTGGCTGCTTTAGAGAGTTCAGACATGACTTATCCCTTTGGGTCTTCAACGGATTATTCAACTTTGGCAGATGGCTATGCCCACTTCGCGCCTTTTCACGATATTGCTTACCGCCAAGGAAAGTTTCGCTATCTGCAAAGCGACGAAAATGTATTACCTGCGTTTCATGGGGTTGTTGCAAGTGCATCTTTAGCAGAGCAATATCCAGAAGTGGTCATCGCTTACCTCAAAGCATTGAGCGGGGCTCAATATTGGTACGCCACTACGCCGTCTGCGCTGGCTCTAGTCAGCCAGTGGACGAGTCTAGATTCCGATATTGTCTCTCGCATCCTTAGCAGTTTCTACCCCGAAAATCAGCCTGGACGCTTCTTCTCTGAAATGCTCATTCGTCCGGACTGGATCAAGCAGCACATTGCTCAACTCAGTTTGATTCCCGGTAACGAAGACGTTCAAAACATTCGTCTAGATCGCTGGATTCAGCCCGAATTTTTACAATCCGTACACTCTTGATTAATTCACCTTGGTCAATCCACCTTGATTAATCCATGTCCATGCTTTTGAGGGTTTCTTCGCGGATTAGCTCAAAGACCTGACGATTTAGAGAGATAAATTCGGGTGAGAGAAGGCTGTCGGCATGACGAGGACGGTCTAGCGTAACGTTAATTTTCTCTTTAATTCTGCCTGGATTGACTCCCATAACAAAAATTTTGTCGCTCAAAAACAACGCTTCCTCAATGTCGTGGGTGACGAAAATAACCGTTGTTTTTAGGTCGCTCCAAATTGTCAACAGAAGTTCTTGCATCATGTGCCGCGTTTGAGCGTCTAGTGCCGCAAATGGCTCATCCATCAACAGCACTGAAGGAGAATTTACTAACGCTCTGATGATGCTGGCTCGCTGCTGCATTCCGCCTGAAAGCTGGTGCGGATAAGAATGACGGTGCTTAAACAAACCAACCCGATTTAGATAGTAATGGACTAACTCCGATCGTTCTGCTTTGGGCACGCCACGAATCTTTAGCCCAAACTCGACATTCTGATAAGTCGTCTTCCAGGGCAACAAAGAATATTGCTGAAACACAAAGCCCCGATCGGCTCCTGGAGAATCAACATGACGCTTATCCACAAACACAAAACCACTGCTCGGCTGAATAAATCCAGCAATGACATTGAGAATGGTTGATTTTCCACAGCCGGATGGTCCTAACAAACAGATAAATTCGCCGGGTTCGATCTTAAAGTTGACTGACTCCAAAACGTGAACAGATTGTCCTTTACGTTTGAAGGAAACAGACAAATTTTCAACCTCTACGAATCCTCTAACTCGTTGCCCTAAATTCTTTTCCACCAACGTCGCCACAATACTCAACCCTCCTAAAGACACGGTTAGAAAACAGGTCGCTATGCACTTTTCTTCTTAGTGATTCGCCAAGGCATGAATAGGCAGGTCAAGCGATCGACGGCATATGCACTCGCCGCGCCCATCAAACCAATCAACAACATCCCCATCACGATCGGTGGATAGTTTGATGTGATATATGACTCCCAAGTGATGTAGCCGACCCCATATCGACCTGCCAAAATCTCAGCCGTCACCAAGCAAAACCAAGAGTTACCCATGCCGATGACTAGCCCACTAGCAATGCTAGGCATGGCTCCTGGTACGACAATATCTTTGAAGATATGCCACTGCTTAGCACCCAAACACTGACCCACTCGCAGTAGCAACAAGTCTGTACTCTCAACGCCTCGAATGGTGCTGATGAGAATGGGAAAAAATGCGCCGATAAACGTGAGATAAATCATTCCCGATTCGGACGTCGGAAACATGAGAATGGCAAGTGGTATCCAGGCAACGGCGGGAATGGGTCTGAGCAGTTCCAATGGCATAAAGATGAGATCTTCAATTTTCTTGAACCAACCGATCAAAATGCCCAGGCTAATTCCTAACACCGCCGCGATCGTAAACCCGGATAACACTCGAATCGCACTCGCTTGGACGTGCTTCATCGGATTGCCCGTGACAAACTGCACGGTCGCTTGCGCTACTTCGATCGGAGAAGGCACATTCTCGAAGTTGATGAAAAAGTTGAATCGGTTGAGGCATAAGAGTTGCCAAATTCCAAAAAACAGAACCAACGACAAAATGCGTCTAAAGACTTGGGCATTAAACTGTTGCTGGTTGGAAGCCGAGCGATCGCGGCGACTGAGAGCTTTAAAGCAATGTGCGATCGTCGTATTAACCTTAGCAAGTGGCGAAGCTTTCAGCGATCGCTTGGAAGATGTAGACATCGGACACCTCTAGATATAAGAAATCAAGCACCGATTTCAGCACCACAAAGAATTCACCTCAGTGCAGTACTGAAATTTGGTTAGTGCAATCTACTTAGCCCCGACTAACATCGGTAACTGATTGGCTTGCGCGATCGATTGCTGGAGTGCCTGAAAATTGGCAACTTTTGCACCTGATTTTTCAGCAAATGCCTGAGCTTCTTTCTCGGTTAGAAAAGCAGAAACAGTCTTCCCGTTCTGCACATAGAAAGAGTTTTCAGCAAACAGCTTCCAGCCCGTGGTTTGGTCGTGAACAAAAAGCGCCCCAGCCGTTTTTCCGCTTGCTGCCAGCGTTTGCAGCATGGTCATCATGTTTGCGATCGACGCAAAATTCATCACGTTGCCTTCGCCCTTAATCCAAATTTGAGCCGCCATTTTTGGATCTTTAATGGGTTCTTTGGTTTGGGCATCTTCACCGCCAATGACAAACCCTTCTGCTTTAGCAACCTCGTCATAATTGAGGTTCATTTCTTTCATCGCCTGTCGCAGATAGCTGTCGTCTGCCCACTTTGTTACTTCTTCTGGGTTAATGCTGTCATCCAACTTACCCAACTGTTTCAAGGTGGTCACGCTATTTCTGAGCGCATCAAAATTGACCTGTCCAATTGTTGGGTTGAGTTGTTGTAGCCCAGAAGGGCCAAGGAACATATACACCACTTCTCGCTCAACGCCAGACCATTTCTCGACTTTCGTTGCGATCGCTTCTGGCTGTTCACGAAACAGTTTGTTGGCGTCAAGCAACGCTTTGAGGTAAGCCACAACCACTTCTGGATTTTCTTTGGCGAAGTCTGATCGGACTAGAACCCCGTGAAACGTAGGAGTTCCAGTCTGAGCACCATCAAAAATCTTTCTTGCAAAACCTCGATACGCAAACAATTCGCCGAAGGGAACAAAATTTGCATGAGCAGCAATTTGTCCGGTTTTTAAATTGCTGCCTCCCACTTCCGGCGCTTGGCTCACTAACATCACATCCTTTTCTGGATCGATTCCGTCGCTCTTCAGTGCTTTGAGCAACATCCCATGCGCGGCTGATCCAAACGGAACAGAAATTTCTTTCCCTTTCAAATCTGCCAGTGTTTTAGCAGAGCTATCTTTAGGAACCAAGACTGCATTTCCTGCGCCAGTCGGACTGGAACCTAAACTCGCGATGTAAAGCGTTTTAACACCATTCCCTTTCGCCTGAAAGGTCGTCATGTTGATCGTAGATGGAAAGTCACCCATCATTCCAATATCGATCTGATTTGCCAGCATTTTATTGGTAATTGGTGGGCCAGATGTGTAGCTTGACCACTCGATTTTGTACTCAACATTTGCGTATTTGCCAGTTTTAGGTAAATACTTCTCCAGCAATTTTTCTTCTCGAATAACTGACCCACCAGTTGCCGTATTGATGGTTTGATCTTGGGTTCCGATCGAAATCCGAATTATTTTTTTACCCGTGCCATTACTTGCAGTATTTGCTGAAGTTTCACCAGAGCAACCACTTGCAAAGCACAGAGAGATAATCAGTAAACAGAACGTCAATCCTTCGCGATACATCCGCTGCGTCTTCATGATGAAAGCCTGTCCCTACTAGAATTTCGTGCTCTCACCTTAATAAGTCTCGTAAGTTTACGTCTGTAAAAGGAGATACAAACTATATTGTGAAAGCTTATATTTTGACAGTTCTGAATAAAAGAATTAACTCAATCCATGAATTTATTTTATGAGTCAACTTTCATCAAAATTCATATTAGAAATAGCGGCTAATTTTTTGCCATTCTTATAAAGAATTACTAACAAACCAGAACTAAGAAGCTTTTTAACGATTAGTTTACGTGTGAAAATTTCGATAGAAATCTATTAGCTCTGCATGAAGAAGAGATTAAACTAGAACAATATTAAAAGAGCATTTATAACAACCCTAAATAAAGCATGAACAGTAGCCGTAATGAAATTTGGTAAAAGAAGATGTATAGCCGACTTGAACAAGCGAAATGTAGCTCAGGGTAATGAATTCGAAGTTTAGAGACCGCTCGTATTATTTCTCGATGCCATTGCAAGTTGGGAGTCAAATGCATTGGGTAGATTCAAGATGAATTTGAATCTACCCCTGCCTAACGTTCTCGCCGTAAAAATGATCCAGCCATTAAGAGCCTAGCCGAAAACCTGAATTGCCCGCACCACAATGCAAGCACACGATAAATGGAGCATTGCTAAGTAGTGTTCTGGCTTCTTCTCCCAGCGGATCAACACGCGTCGAAATCGATTCATCCACGAGTGTGTTCGTTCCACTACCCATCGTCTCGCCCTGTAGTTTGGAATGTCATGAATGGTGCGTTGCCTGCTTGACTGACAAAACTAAGAAGCTGGAAAGCTAGTGAGGACGGTGAATTCACGATTAAAAGACTGGTTATGCTGTCGCTTAGAAGCCATTGCAGGTTGTGGGTCAGATGCACCAAATAGAA
>JAHHHO010000002.1 GCA_019359315.1 Myxacorys californica WJT36-NPBG1 | reverse complement strand
GCAAAACCTTGTGCTACTCGAAATCGGTTGAGATGCTCAGGCACTCAATTCGATTACTCTTGCACTACCTCAAATTTCGAGATGTGCCGATTCCATGCTAATTCATCTTCTCATTCAGCAACGCCAATTACCGAATGTGCGATCGCGGCTAGTGAAGATGCAGCAATGAGGCGATCGAGCTAAACGAATTTCTCACTCCTCAAGGCAGACCAATTTCAACCGATTTCCCAGCAACGATTTCAGGATCAGATCAAGAATTCAAACAAGGCGTTCTCGTTCAAGATCTAGATGGTCACATCGTTCAGCTACTCAAGAAGTCGAGTCGCTAAGAACAGTTCCCCTTCTACACGTTCTTCTTACTCTCTGGCTCAGAGGACTGTAAAGCCTTATCTAACACAGCGCGAGCGTCTTCTGCTTGGGCACGAGCGTCTCGATAGCGCAGATTAGTTTGAGCATAGTTTTTCAAAACTTTGAAGCCTTCTTTAAGTTGATTGATTTCTTCTTCAGTCACTAAATCATCCGTAAACAGCACATCAATGTGTTGGCGAACTTGCAGCGCTTCAGCGCGGCTCTCCTGAGCCTTGAGCTTGAGCGTTGCTAGAGCGCTCAGAATTTGGACGGCTTGATTGATAGAATCCTCATTGTCAGATGCGGTTCCGGCAGAATTGCGCCCTGCATTAATCCCGGTTGGATCTTTAATCTCAATGAAGTTCTTAGGACCAAATCCATCCGCCAAATCGGTCGGTAGTTTTCCCTCGTCCATTAATTCCATTAATTGATCCATCGCCTTTTCACGGGCTTTAGACGAGTCTTTACCAGGAACGGTCAGAATAATCTCGGGGCTTTGAGCAAGTGTGTACTGAACCATGAGGTGCTACAGAATCAACAGTAATGTCATGATAGAAGCATGATCTATCCTTTTTGATCTTAGCCTCGAAACTTTGCCACAAGAGAAAGAGACTCCTAGGCGCTGTGCAAGTAAAGAGCAGCCTCTAAGCTATCAAAGTAGCCATGAAAGCAACTCAACTGTTGCTGTTCCGTGTGTTGGGTCATCCCACCCATCGATATCCAACACAATCTCCTCTGGAGCAGTGCGATCGCGATTGATGAACGCTGCCACGACTGCGCCTCGCATCTTGCCCACCGCTTCGCTTGCTTGCAGACTTGGTTTTCCAGACAGCTGATGGTCACTTGGCTGGCCAGCAACTCCTGATTTGGCAGCGGCATCCGAACTCAGTTTGAGATCTGAAAAGCGAACTACAAGCGGGCATTGAACAGCAAGATCGTAGGGCAGTTCCGAATCACACACTGCCATGACATAATGAAGACGCTTAAAATTCTGGAGAGCCTGATTCTATTCTGTTTCAAGCTCCCTTTCCCATTCTTACTTTTGATTGCTCATGAATTATTCAGGTTAGGGTGCGATTTGCTTGCCAAGCTCTACACGATCACGCCAATCTAGGAGATTTGAGTGCCATGCTGTTCAATCGCCGCTTTCCTAAATTAAGTCTCAGCTTTCTCGTACTCTTAGCTATTACCAGTGGAATGGTTGTCTATTGGGTTTCGCCGTTGAGAGATCCGTCTTTTCAGCCTGGTACGAATGCAGGTTCCCTCATTCCGTGGGTACAGGGCGTTAGTGAAGAAACGTGGGTGATCAAGGCTTCTCTACTGGCGGCTCTCTTTGCGACAAACATCACCTTTATCACTTGGCAGTGGACTTCAGCCGAAGTTGCCCAGATGATGAGTCCATCGCAGAGAGTTGGCAGAAGAATCTCTCCCGTCCTAGCGCTCTACTATGCGCGGTTGATGGGAACGTGGATTTGCATTTTTATCGGCTTTGAAGCCTTGTTTATCGGTTACCTCCTCTACCAGTGGATGCTCGATTAAATAGGAGTCTGAGTCGGAATGCCGATCGCTCTTGGAAACGCCTTTGGGGTGAGCGCGATTTTCTTGAGATACAGGACGTGACGGACGCTCCCGGTGAGGGGAGTTTCAAACGCATCAGAGCGTTCTAGCGCTCCACCAAGCGTTTCGAGGGCAGAGGTTAAGCCACGTTCTTCTTCGGCTGTCCATTGTCCCCGATAGAGCAGGGCGACTCCTCCTAATTTAAGGAGCGGCAAGGTGTATTCAGCGCAGACCGAAGCGGCGGCAACGGCACGAATGAGCGCGACGTCATAGGTTTCGCGGTGGAGAGGATGTTGCCCAATCGCTTCGACGCGCTCGCACAACGGACGAGTATTGCCAACTCCGATCTGACTGACCGCCGTCTTTAAAAAGTTGACCTTCTTCTGAGTCGAATCGAGCAGAGTCACTGTCCAATTGGGATGCGCGATCGCGATCGGGACACCCGGAAATCCGGCTCCGGTTCCGATGTCGATCGCCCGAGAAGCCGTCGGATTTAGTGATTGAATACCGCTTAGCGAATCCCACAGATGCTTTTCCCAAAACTCCATTGGGTCAGTAATGCGGGTGAGATTAAACTGGCGATTTCCGGCTAAAACCGCTTCATAGAATGCTTGAAATAGTCGCTGCTGTTTTGGATTCGGTTGCCAATTCAGCGTTCTTTGCCAAAGCTCTAGCATTTCTGGCAGCTTCGGCGTCTCTTCGTCGGTCATGCTCTAAACGGTTGCTACACTTTACAGCCTACACGGTTGCGATCCTACGGAGCTTGCAAAGCAATTGGGCGATTGCGATCGCTCTCGGCAGCAAGCGTTTTAGGGTTCACTTCTGCCAGTTCGCCCTGTCGAATGGTCCAGCAGCGATCGGCAATCGACACCAGTTCACTCGCATCGTGCGACACCACCAGAAGCGTCCAGTGAGTTTTGAGTTTTGCGAGTAAGTTCACCAACTGACGCCGCATTGACCAATCGAGTCCGGCGGTTGGCTCATCGAGGAGGAGAATGCTGGGTTGACGAATCAGTTGTACGGCGAGGGCGAGGCGGCGCTGCTGTCCGCCGCTCAGCGAGTGGGGCGGCGTGCGGAGCGGGAGATGATCGAGTCCAACTTCGGCTAAGGCATCATGCACACGAGCGGAGCTTAATTCAGGATGTCCGAGCCGCAATTCTTCTAAAATAGAGCCACCGCAAAAATGACGTTCTGGGAACTGAAAGACCAGCCCGCTCATTTGCTGCATGTGTAAAAACGTTAATTCTTGTTCTCGCCAGAGCATGGTTCCACTGGTTGGCTCTGCTAATCCAGCTAAGATTTCCAGCAAAGTACTCTTTCCGGAGCCGCTCGGTCCAACAATAAGTCCTAACTGCTGGGGCGCAATTTCTAAATTGAGAGATTTTAGAATGGCAGTCGGGGCGGCGGTTGGATGATACGACAGATCGCGAAGATAGAGCATTTAGCGTAAAAATTTTAAAGTGGGGATCAAGCGTGTCTGAGCCTAGTTTACCCACAACCCGACTGGCTGGGGTGAATTTGGGAGAGAAATTCTGGCTTGTGCCGAATTCGGGTTACCCTGTGTAGGCACAGCGAGTCAAACTTGCAAGTCAATTTGGAAACCTGCGATCGCTTTATTGCGTCAACTTGCTGGATATCTTGTGAGAACTGCTCTATGGTTAGGTTGTCTGCTGCTCAATTCCGTTGGACATCTCGGCATTTTGGACGAAGTTTAGGCGCGGCGGCAATGCTAGTGAGCTTGCTAGCGAGTCCGTCTTGGGCAAAAGATCCGTTTAGAACCGGAAGCGCAGCTAAACCGATTGACGATCAAACAGAAGCGGCGTTCCGCTCCGTATTTGAGAAGGGAGATTATGTCAGCGCCAAAAATGCCTTGGCGAAGACACCAGCCAATGAGCCGTTGGCAGCCGCTTTAAAGGCCGCGATCGCGTACACCTACTGGTCAGGCGAATCGAATGGGCAAGCCAAACAATCTCTTCTAGATCAATTCAGCACTTACGCCACTCAGACCAAGCAAGTCGCAGAACAATCGAACGATCCCCTGCGTAGCAATCTTTATAAAGCAGTTGGCAACTTCTTAGAAGGAGCTTACACCGTTGGCAAAAACGGTGTGGTACGTGGTACACCAGGAGCATTAGGCAAACTTCAGCAAGCCTTTCAGAATTTGGATGCCGCCGAAAAAATCAATCCCAACGATCCAGAACTCAATCTGATCAAAGGCTACATTGATCTACTGCTGTCGGTAACAATCAATCTGCCGTTATCAAGCCCAACCGATGCGATTAATCGCTTGGAAACCAAGGCTCAACCAACTTACCTTTCTCAACGCGGACTCGCGATCGGCTATCGAGATTTGAAGCAGTATGACAAAGCCTTACAAGCCGTTGACCGAGCGATCGCAGCGGCTCCTGCAAATCCTGACTTAAAATACCTCAAAGGACAAATTCTTTACCGTCAAGGCAATAAAGCCGGAAGTGCTGCCCTGTTTCAGGAGGCATTGAAAAATGCAAATCAGCTTCCACCCGCACAGGTGAGCCAAATTCAGCGAGAACTGAAGATAGCGCAAGGTCGATAATTAACGTGAGTTGAGGCCGAGCCAAAAGCTTTACTCACAGCCGTCTTTCTGTGTAGTTCGCGATAGACGACCCACTACGTGTAGCGAAAGCGAATCGTGTCCCCCTGCAAGAACTACTGTAAAAACCCCTACTAACCCTCCGTAAAACACAGTTCTTACGGAGGGTTTAATTTAGATTTATCTCTACATGCAAATTGGCATACCGAGGTTAGCTTATCAGAAACTTTACGTTGCTTGTATTGTTACGCAAGTCCTCAAGGGTGAAGACTTGCTTGCCACTTTGAAATGGACGCAGCTTGAGAAACTCGCGATCGCGATAGATCAAACCCCTCTCCAAGAATGATGCGATCGCAGACTCCTATCCCTGCGATCGCGCCTCTGCCATCTAGCTACTTGCCGTTCCTAACCGGACTTTTGCACGGCGATCGACCTCGGCCCAATTCACGACATTCCACCAGTTGCTGAGATACTCAGCCCGCCGATTTCGATACTTGAGGTAATAGGCGTGTTCCCAAACATCATTTCCCATAATTGGGAAGTTGCCCTCGCTAATCGGATTATCTTGATTGGGCGTTGTTGTAATTTGAAGCTGACCTTGCCCATTACGAACTAGCCAAACCCAACCACTGCCAAAGCGATCGCCGCCCGCCACGTTAAACTGCTTCTGGAAATTCTCGAAGCTGCCAAAGGTTTGATTGATCTCTTGTGCGATCGCACCCGTTGGCTGTCCGCCTCCATCGGGACTCATAATTTGCCAAAAAATTGTGTGATTCAGATGTCCACCCGCATTATTGCGGACTTTCATCCGAATCGATTCGGGAACGCTATTAAGATCTCTCAATAACGCTTCAACACTGCGATTTTGCACTTGCGGCTGGTCTTTCAACGCCTCATTCAAATTTTTGACATACGCCGCGTGATGTTGGTCATGATGCAAGCGCATCGTTTCTGCATCGATCGCTTTACTCAGTGCATCGTACCCATAAGGTAAAGGCGGAAGTTGAGCAGGGGAAGCACTCAGCGCCCGAGCAGGATAGGCAACAGAGACATCCGGAGAAGCGGGAGCCGGGCTTTGTGAATTTGCAGTTGGAGTAGGTTGACATGCTGCAAACATCACTACCATTACTAGCCCAAGCAACAGCTTAAGCGAGTGTTTTAGCAATCGTTTCATCATAAGAATTCTCAACGTTAATAATCCTCAACTAGAACTAATTCAATTTCAGAAAACTATATTTTTCATTTTGAAGCAATACACCCGAGTTATAAATCTTATGTACTCCTAGTTCATAGATCTTATGTAAATAGCAATCTCGCCAGTAGAATCTCCGCTCTACATTTTCATTGCTGCGCTACTACCATAATTGCTTATAAATCTGTGTGACTTAATAAAAATTGATTCCTCTAAAAGGGCGTTTCGGCTTGCAGGTAAATCCGTTGCCCATTGTGAGGATGATCAAAAGACAGCGATCGCGCATGCAGATGTAATCGAGTCGTTGCTGTATCCTTTCCATACAGCCGATCGCCCAAAATTGGTACTCCCAGCCCTCTCTCATCTGCCGCGTGAACTCGAAGCTGGTGAGTCCGCCCAGTCAACGGGACAAACTCTAGACGAGAGCCGTTTTGCGCACGATCGATGACTTGAAAGCGCGTCACGCTAGGCTTACCGCGTTGCCAATCCACCTTTTGTTTGGGGCGATCGCAGGGGTCGCTCCAGAGCGGCAACTCAATCATGCCATGCAGTTGCTCAATAGGTTGCGCCAAAACCGCTTCATAAACCTTGTGGACGTGTCGCTGCTGAAACTGTTGGCTAAGCTGTCGATAGGTGGCTGCATCTCGCGCTAGTAGCAGCAGCCCAGACGTGTCTTGATCTAACCGATGCACAGCATAAATGGCATCTTCCGATCCACGCTGAAAGCGACTCAACACGCTGTCTTGAGTGTGGAGATAGCGACCTGGCACGGAAAGCAGTCCCGATGGTTTATCGACGACAAGCAGCCAGTCATCTTCATAAACAATTGGGAGAGATCCTGAATTTTGGATTGGAGTTAAACAAGCTGATAACTGGGGTGACAGTCCTGACAGCAGAAATCCCATCAAGGGCTGACAGCGATCGCGGCAAGCTGGGTAAAATTCTCCCTGAACTTTATCGCCATTAGCAGAGGGAAAACCCCACCAGAATTCCGCCATTGCTAAAGGTTTAAGCTTGTGAGTTGCAGCATAGTGGAGCAGTTTTGGGGCGCAACATTCGCCTGTACCTGTTGGAGGTGCCCCGTTGGGCATGAGTTGACGAAGCGATCGCGTCTCTCCTAAAAAATTAGTCAGTTGATAGGCGTGATGCATCTGTGCTTGCAGCGTTTGAGAAAGCGTTTTGCGTTGCCGCTTCAGATGGCAGATTTGATGATTCGCCTGCTCAATTTTTTGTTTAAGCGGTTTTAGAATATCGTCGCGCTGTTGTTTTAAGCGTCGCCGCTCGATGCCATCCTGACGGCTCTGCTGGTCTAATATCTCTAGCGATGCAGCCAGCGCTTCGTCTATTAATGTTTGAGAAAGCCTCTGGCGCTGAACCTGACGATTCGCTTTGCGTTGGCAGTGATGCTGCGCGATCGCTTGTAACTGGGTCTCAAGCTCTTGGCTTAGCACTTCATACTGCTGCCGTTCAGGAATCTGTTGTAGAGCAAGTAGCTGCTGCTTCATTTCCTCTAACAAAGATAGCGTGTGAGCTTCCTCTAACATCACGCGATTGGCTTCAAGTTGCAGAGGATCACGCCCTGAAATCGGGGTTACCCAACCCTCAACTTCGCTTTCTCCATTCAGCAGCCCAGAGAAAGCCTTTAGCACCCACTGTTTGCCTAATAGATCTTGAACTAACAGTACACCATACATTTTGCCTTCCCGACTATAGCGTTCATCCGTCGCAAGGTGCTGCATTAATCCGCGCGCGATCATTTCTGAAAATCGGGTTCGAGGAAGTTTCGCAATGCTACCGCCATTAGCACACGCAACCCCGCCGGAATCGCAGCGATCGCCATACCAGTACAGTGCAGATGAGCGATTATCAAAAAAGTCGTTCTCATCGATGAATGCTGAAATTGGATGAAGCACAACGTTATGCAAAAGAACTTAGTAACGCAATTTAGAATAAAAATTGCAGAATTATAATAAAGCGGAGATTGCTATTTTTAATTTGCTGCTCAATCAATATAAAACTTACATTGTTGCCATGCAAGCCTATCCTAAACCCACTAAAGCCGAAATTCAGGCAGCATTCGGTAGATTCATACCAGATGTTCTTGCACCCAACTTAAAGGTTTTATTTTGTGGCATCAATCCTAGTCTTTACAGTGCAGCAGTTGGGCATCATTTCGCCCGTCCGGGCAACCGCTTTTGGCCCGCACTCCACGCCGCAGGCTTTACCGATCGGCTCCTCACACCAGCCGAAGATTGCGACCTGCTAAAATCTGGCTACGGACTCACAAACCTTGCACCACGCGCAACTGCACGTGCCGATCAGCTAGACGTGGAAGAACTATTGGCAGGGCATCAACAATTAAGCGCAAAAGTGCAGCACTATCAGCCTCGATTTCTCGCAGTGCTAGGGGTGAGTGCTTACCGGATTGCGTTTAACCGTCCTAAAGCCGCGATCGGAGAACAGCTAGAATCTCTAAACGGCACCCGAGTTTGGGTATTACCAAATCCGAGCGGATTAAACGCTCACTATCAATTGAATGACCTTGCACGCACCTATCGAGACCTGCGAGTGACGGCTGAAGAATAATTGAAATACTGCGTCGCTACCACTTTCCTGAGAATTTACCGTTGAGCTTGGTCACACTTGCCTCTATGATCGGTACTTTGCAAATCCGTGTTAGGAGCGAAGGTATGGTCTTGGGCAGTTGTCATTCCGGTATTGCAGCAGGTATGGTTGCACTGCAACTCTTCTACAACTCCTCTACAGGACTCTGGAAGACAACGAATTGGTGGAACTCGGCAAACGCCCTACAAACAACGGCTGAGTACTCTCGGTTAACGGGTGACTCGACCTACCGCAAGACACTCTCCAATACTTTCGAGAAGCAAAAACACAAAAAATTTTTAGACCCCTGGTATCGAGATGACGACGGCTGGTGGGCGCTTGCTTGGATCAAAGCCTACGATCTGACCGGGGAAACTCGCTACCTTGACATGGCAAAAACAATCTTCAAGGATATGCAGAAGGGCTGGGATGCGCAGTGCGGGGGCGGTCTCTGGTGGCTTAAAAAGCAGCGAAACTACAAAAATGCGATTACAACCTCATTGTTTCTGTCAGTTGCAGCGAAATTACACCTAAGAACACCAAACGATAAGGGTACAGGAAGCTATTTGAACTGGTCAAAGCGATCGTGGGCGTGGATCAAAAAATCCGGCATGATCAACTCGAAACAGTTGGTCAACGACGGCTTGAATAGTCGTTGTCGCAACAATGGAGAACCGACATGGACTTACAACCAAGGCGTATTAATTGGCGGATTGGTTGACCTGCACAAAAGCACCCATGATCCGAGTTTGCTAAGGCAGGCACACGCAATCGCAGATGCCTCAATGCGATCGTTAGCTCCAAACGGAATTCTGCGTGAGGTCTGTGAACCGGACTGCGGAGAAGATGGCGAGCAGTTTAAAGGCATCTTTATGCGAAACTTGTCAGCTCTCCACCAAGTTTCACCAAGAGATTCGTACCGCAAGTTTATTGTCAAAAACGCGATGTCAATTTTAAAAAATGCTCGCCGCCCTCACTTTGGTCTCAGTTGGTCAAAACCGTCTGATCGGGCCAATGCCGCACGGCAAAGTTCTGCTTTGGATGCGCTGAACGCCGCGATCGCAATAACGTCGCAAAATCAGATGTATCAGGCTGAATCAGCTTCCTTAAACAAGCTCTCAATTCTACAAAAAGGAAAAGGATATGTGACCGATTGGACTCGCGATGGTCAATGGATTACCTTTAATGTTGACTTAACTTGTTCAGGTGCTTACGATTTGGCATTTCGCTATGCTTCAGAAAAAGATGCCTCTCGCACGGTCTATATCAATGGCAAAAGTATTGCTGAAAATCATCGTTTCTCTAGTACTGGTGACTGGAAGTGGCGTCAAACTCACCTCTCCAAGGTGCGGCTTAATGCAGGGCGCAATACGGTTTCGGTCATTTTTAACCGCTCGAAAGGCAGCCGTAATGAGTTGAGGTTCGATGAATTAGCCGTCAAACCGCGTTAGGGCAATACCTGTATCTCTGACACCTTGCATCACTAAGTTTCTATAGAATTATCAGAATCGAGAGAATTATCAGAATCGAGAGTCAAGCGATCGCTCAATGCTACCCAGTTTTCAACACTCAAATCTTCGGCCCGAACTTGCGAATTAATACCCAACTCTTCCAAAATTTGACCGAGTTGATCGGGTTCAATTTGACTTTTGAGATTATTCCTCAACATCTTTCGGCGGCTCGAAAACCCGGATTTGATCAACGTCTCCATCCGACGCGGATTGGTAGGCGGAGTTGCAATCTGACGAGGACGCAGCCGAATGACTGCCGAATCTACTTTGGGTGGAGGCTGAAAAGCTTTAGCGGGTACATCGCAAATGAATTCAGCCTGGGCTAAATATTGCACTCGCACTGACAATGCTGCGAAATGGGTTGAGTGAGCCGGAGCACAAATCCGTAAAGCAACCTCTTTCTGAACGAGGAGTACAATGGAATCAAATGGTTTAGGATTCGGGTTTGAGATCGTGCCTAACAACTTCCCTAAAATAGGTCCGGTAATGTTGTAGGGAATATTAGCGACGACTTTATTAAGATGCTGAAATTTTGGAAAGGGTTCTAACAATACATCAAGATCAATCGTTAAAAAATCACCTTGCAACAGCAAAAAGTTTTCAATCTTACCAAACTTTTGCATCAGAATCGGGCATAGATCACGATCAAGTTCAACCGCAACTACAGCTTGAGCTTGCTGAAGTAATTGACGAGTCAAAATGCCTGTTCCTGGGCCTATTTCGAGGACGCGATCCTTTGGAGATTGGCTTTGCCAATCGCGCTCACTTAATTCTGCCGCACTGACAATTTTACTCAAGGCTTTTTCGCTCTTGAGCCAGTGTTGCCCAAATTGTTTTCTCGCTTTTGGCACAGCTTTAGCCTAAGAGTTTAAGTTGGTAAACCGACTAATTGACCCTCACCCGGAATTACGGTTCCTAGAGTAGAAGCGTTGATGCCTTGCTCGCGCAAAAATTGAATTGTTTTTTCCGCTTGATCAGGCGAGACAATCACAACAAATCCTACTCCCATATTGAAAGTGTGAAACATGTCCCTCGGTGAGACATTTCCTTCTGCCGCTAACCAATGGAAAATTGGCAAAATCTCCCAGCCAGACGGATCAATTTCAACCGTCTGATTGGGTTGCAGACAGCGCGGTAAGTTTTCTGGCAGTCCGCCCCCGGTGATGTGAGCCATTCCGTGAATCGGAATCCCGCTTTTAAGCGCGGCTAGAATGGGTTTAACGTAAATCTGAGTCGGGGTGAGCAGCACTTCGCCTAACGTTTTGCCCTCAAGCAGGTCAGGGCGATCGCTCCACGCATAACTATGATCGCTGACAATTTTCCGCACCAAACTAAAGCCATTGCTATGAACGCCCGTACTAGGAAGCGCGATCGCAATATCGCCAGTTTGCACCTGCGAGGCGTCTAAAATTTTACTTTTTTCTACAATGCCAACCGAGAAACCCGCAAGGTCATACTCATCCGCCTGATAAAATCCTGGCATTTCTGCGGTTTCGCCGCCCAGCAACGCACAACCTGCTAACTCACATCCTTGAGCAATGCCATCAACAACTTGCGCTAACTGCTCGGGTTCTAAGTGTCCAGTCGCTACATAGTCTAAGAAGAAAAGCGGCTCTGCTCCACACGTCAAAACATCATTTACACACATGGCGACTAGGTCGATCCCCACCGTGTTGTGACACTTTAATGTATGCGCCAACTTCAGCTTCGTTCCAACCCCGTCTGTACCAGACACCAAAATAGGTTCCTGGTATCCACTCGGTAGTTGAAATAATCCACTAAAGCCACCAATTCCTCCCAACACTTCCGGGCGGTGGGTGCGTTTCACCATTGTGCTGATGCGATCGACAAAGGCTCGACCTGCTTCAACATCAACTCCAGCTTCACGATAATCCATGCTAGATGACAAGACGGCAAGATTTCAGCATAACTCACAATGTATGTGAAGTTAATATGAAGTTATCATGAAGCAAAGAAATCTATCTATAGACAGATAACAGCCTAATCGCCCTCTGAAAGGAACTTCCAGAGGCATTTTCATATGTGAAGGAACTGTGAAGTTTCATTACTTACTGATAGCACCCTGATCCCCTTGGTAAAAACTTCATGTTAGTCTGTTGCAGTTCTGTAACCAGGAGTGAACACGGAGTGAGTACGAGTTTATCGATCAGCCATTTAAGCGTTCATCGCGGTGCAATTCGCTAAAACCCTCGGACTCTAGTTTGAAGTGACTCTCAAAAGGGATATGAATAAAAAACTGATAAGCGGCCTGACTGCCACTTTGCTGCTGAGCGCAGCACTGAGTGCAACCTCTAGTAATAGTGCGGAAGCCACCCCGGCAGGAAGCCAAGACTCTCAAGCTGAATCTTCAGCCCCTCACCCGCTTCCCCTCGAGCCTCGAATAGGCAACTCGGCGAAGATGGGTCAAACCCTGACTCAACCCCAAATTGCTTCATCTCAGAGCAACGATGTGGTGAAAGTTGGTGAACAGCAAACTCCCGCTTCTCAAGCCGAGGATTCCATCGCTAAGATTCAATCTCACGATCTCTCAGGGCGCAAAGCCGCCACCGTTTACGTCAAAGATATTCCCGTCGTTACGTTCGTCGGTCCACAGCGAACAACCTCTAGTGACATCAAAATGGGAGAGGTGCAAACCGACGATGTTAAACCCGCAAAGCTCAAGTCTGGTTCTGGAAATACCCCGGTAGGAACCCCTTCTGAGCCGCGTCAAAATTTTGAAAATTCAGGTGATCCAATTGCTAGAGCTACCGCAATTGCCGCCAAACTCAATCAACTTCACCGTCAAGGGGCCAAGGCGGATTCAATCACCGTCAAGTGGAAGCCAAACCAGAGTCAGCCCCGCGATGCGTCCGCAAGCGGTCGCTACATGATCGAAGCCAACAAAATTGCGCTGATTGCGGTTGATTCGGAAACAATTTTGCCCGATACAACAAAGAGCCCTGAACAGGATGCGCTTCAAGTGACGAACCGCCTCCGTCGATTGCTCGGAAATGCACCCCCGCTGAAAGCGGTGAAGGGCAAACCAGAGCGTCGCAATGAGCAGCAGATTTCCTTCGGACCAATCAAACTGACGATCAATGGCATGGCGTCTTGGTATGGTCCTGGGTTTGATGGCAATCGCAGCGCCAGTGGAGAAGTGTTTAACCAGAATGCAATGACAGCGGCTCACAGGACGCTGCCGTTCGGGACGAAAGTTCAGGTGACAAATCTGGATAATGGTCGATCGGTTGTCGTGCGGATCAACGATCGCGGTCCGTTCTCAGGCGATCGCGTCCTTGATCTCTCAGCTGGTGCGGCTCGCATTCTCGGCCTGATTCAGTCTGGAGTGGCTCCGGTTAAACTCGAAGTTTTTGACAATCGCCGCCGAACCGCGACGGTAGAAAATTAACTGATGTCTTGTAGGGATGCGCTCAACATTCCTACAGCATCATGCTCAACCCTGTCAGGCACTTCTGGTGTTCTGACAAGTTCTTGCCCTGAATTAAAATGCCAAATCCACCTAACCCCATCGGACTGATGAGTTGATGGAGCGCATCTCTGCGGCTTAATCGCTCACGAAGGTCTTGGGGACTGGTGGTTTCGGTTTGAGTGAGTTCGGTTAAGCGATCGCCGAGTCCCAGCGCCATTAGAAATAATCCTTGCTGTGTGAATCCCAGCGTATCTAGTCCAGAGCGTTCGCCCTGAAGCTGCAAGGCTGTGAAGTTCACATGAGCAGTAATGTCTTGTTCGCCAATGTGGACGTAGGGATCGCTGTGATAACTATGTTGGTAGTAGCATTGCAGCGTACCTTGCGGTCGGGCTGCATTGTAGTATCGCTCTGCCGGATACCCATAATCAATCGTCAACACATAGCCACGCTTCAATCGAGCGGCGACCATTTGCATCCATTCGATCGCGGCTAAATTGACTTCTGTACGATAGCCCGTGGGATACCGAGAAACATCCACTCCGACAAAGTCGAAATAATCGATTAATGCAGGAGTTGAGCAATCTGCAACGACTTCTACAAACCGATTGGTTTCGGTTGTGACAAAAATTTCTTTTAACTGTTGATCTTGCACCGTCACTAAGTGAACCGGAAATGCATCAATCAGTTCGTTGGAAAAAAAACAGCCTGTGATCGACTGGGGTGGAATATCGTCGAGGGCACACCATTCGACTGATAATCCTGATCTGATCCAAGGCTGCAAGCGCGATCGCTGTTCCGCAATATGAGCTTCTGCCTTTTCAACAATCAAGTATTGCAGAGAGTCATAGCACTCTACATCGTGATGCTTTAAATAATGGAGAATATCACTCGCGAGTAGCCCTTGTCCCGCACCCATCTCCACTAAGGTAAAAGGCGTCGGTTTTTCCAATACTTGCCACATTTGAGCAAGCTGTTTAGCTACTAATTCACCAAAATCAGCAGCTAAATGGGGCGATGTGAAAAAATCACCTTTCGCCCCAATTTTTTGCTGCCACTTGGTGTAATAGCCATATTGCGGTTGGTACAGGGCCCAGCCCATGAACTCAGCAAACGTAATTTGCTGTTCGCTTGTTTCCGAAATTTGCTGAGTTAGAAATGAGATTAAGTCTGCGCAGCTTCTACTAGGTTGACAATTTGCGCCAGTTTCCTGCTCTTGCTCCATAACCTACACACTAAACCTTTACTCTATTGCACTTTCAAAAACTCTATAGTAGAATTTTTGTACTATATAAAGATTGCTGAATGAAGAGTGAAAAGCATAGTAGCAATCGATGAAAGCAATTAGCAATATCAATTACTGCCCCGATCAGCTACAAGCAATCTGGAAAAGGTAAAGACCTAGAAGCTTTATTCCAGAGCAACCCCAGATTTAGTGTTTAAGGTACCGTGCACTAAGGCCAAAGGCCATCCACACTAGCGTTGAACAAGCAAACACAGCGCACAACCTACGCTTTGATCAATTCTTTTTCTGGGGAGTCTTCGTTTGAAGGTTGAGCAGGAGCAGTCTTCGCCATAAACGCAACTACGAATTCTGCATTGGGACGAGTCTGTCTCAATACCTTGAGGTAGCCATCTGCATCATTGCGACGACGAAAACGAGTCACAACTTGGCGCTCAGCATTGGGCAGAAGTTGATAGATAATCCAGGGAGTCAACTGATCTTGGTATGTCATGGTTTCGGTGGAGGAATGAAGAATAGGTACAGTAGCGGTAGGTGAAGCTTTAGCCGAGTGAAAGGGAAATCTTTGCGTTAAACGCTATATGTAGGCTCAATGCCAAACCCACAACTATATATAGCGCTTAATTCAGTAGGTGTCAACTATTTCTACAGACTCTACAGATAGACTGAAGGCCGGGATCACCAATCTTTGCCAGCAATTGAAATCGCGATCGCAATTGCTGTCAAATAAGGTTTGCGTTGACAAACACAGCGGCAATATTAAAAATGAAGCAGCTTTAGATTTACTCAATATCTAGAAATAAAGACAACTCATTGAGAATCAATAATGTAATGAGAACAACAGATTTGCCTAGCCTAGCCGCAAAATCAACAGCTGGAAAACTGTAGACACAAATGTTGTTGCTAGCAGCAGCACTACATCATAGTCTTTCACTGCAATTTTTCTATCTCAAGGGAGAAAAGAGAAACGTAAATCTAAGCAATGCAAAGGATACCGTTAACCGAGGTTATCGAATGATGACTAGATTTCATCCTAGCGCAAAAACCTGCCTAAAATGCCAAAATTGGCATCGTGTACTGGTTGCGTCATAAATCGCAACACGACAGGACAGGTGGTTACCTGTCCTTTATATTCATCCAAGGCTCAGCATGAAGTGCAGGTCAACCCATGACTGCACGCAGAGCCAAGAACTGCACAATTACGTTATTGCAAACTCAACCGCATTGCAGCCTTTGCAAAACACATTAGCACCTCTTACAGAGTTAAAGAGGATTTAACGCAATTTCATCGATCAACTGATCCCATAATGATATCAACGCTGCCTAAAATCGTGACAATATCAGCAACTTTCATTCCTTTCACAAGATAAGGCAGGATTTGCACATTGTTAAAGTCTGCTGGACGCACTTTAAAGCGCCAGGGAAAAACATGGTCGTCTCCCATGATAAACACGCCTAACTCGCCTTTTCCGCTTTCCATCCGAACGTAATGTTCGCCTTTAGGAATTTTGAACGTTGGCGAAACTTTTTTACCAATAAATTGATAGTCAGCGCCATTCCACTCAGACTTAGGGCCTTCCATCATACGCTTTGCTTCCAGGTTCTCAAACGGACCTCCTGGCAATGCTTTTAGCGCTTGACGAAGAATTTTCACCGACTCTCGCATTTCTCGAATTCGCACGATATAGCGGGCAAAACAGTCGCCTGCGGTCTCCCACTGCACATCCCAATCGAAATCGTCGTAACATTCGTAGTGGTCAACTTTCCGCAAGTCCCACTTTACGCCTGATGCCCTCAGCATTGGACCAGACAATCCCCAGTTAATCGCATCATCTCGGCTGATCGCACCAACGCCTTCAACGCGGCGACGGAAGATTGGATTGTTGGTAATGAGTCGTTCATACTCATCTACTTTGGGCATAAAGTAGTCGCAAAAGTCGGTGCACTTATCAACCCAGCCGTAGGGAAGATCTGCCGCAACGCCGCCAATTCGGAAATAATTGTGATTGACGATGCGATAACCCGCCGCCGCTTCCCATAAGTCGTAGATCATTTCCCGTTCGCGGAAGATATAGAAGAAGGGAGTTTGTGCCCCGACGTCTGCCAAGAACGGGCCAAGCCAAAGTAGATGGTTAGCGATCCGGTTAAGTTCCAGCATGATGACGCGAATGTAGCTGGCGCGTTTGGGGACTGGAATTCCGGCTAGTTTTTCTGGAGCGTTAACCGTAATCGCTTCGTTGAACATACCTGCTGCGTAGTCCCACCGACTCACATAAGGCACAAACATAATGTTGGTGCGATTTTCGGCAATTTTTTCCATACCGCGATGCAAGTAGCCGATCACGGGTTCGCAGTCGATCACGTTCTCCCCATCTAGGGTGACAATCAACCGCATGACACCATGCATCGATGGATGGTGCGGACCCATGTTGAGAACCATGGGTTCAGTCTTGGTCTCGATCATTGCCATAGGTGTTCTGCCTCTCCCTTGATAACCCTCTCAAAAGCCCCTGTTTTTCTACGGCAGCAGGTGGTTAAAATGCTTTTATCCCGTCAAACGTGTGGAACTTTTATCTAGCGTCTGTTACATCTCCTTCATTATAGAGATACCTGGGTGCAAGCGCGGCTCCAAAATGCTTTAGCTAAAATCTAGATTTGTGATTTATCAAGCCAATTTCCACATGTAGCCTTTATCATGCGGCCTTTATGAAAGATGGCTGATGTCTGAGCAATATACCGGGATCAGTTGAATTCGTAAGAGAGAGGTCGATATGGTACAAACCCCTATTAAGCCGATCACACTAGAAGAGTTTCTAAAATTGCCAGAAACCAAACCTGCCAGCGAGTATGTCAATGATCAAGTTATTCAAAGGCCGATGCCTCAAGGAAAACATAGTAAGTTGCAGAAGAACTTGATCAAAAGTATTGATGGAGTCGTTGAGGAACCAAAAATTGCTCAGGCATTTCCTGAGCTACGCTGTACCTTCGGTGGACGCTCGACAGTTCCAGATGTAGCCGTGTTCACTTGGGCGAGAATTCCTCTCGACGAAGATGGTAATATCGCGAACGTGTTTACATCGGCTCCCGACTGGACAATAGAAATTCTTCCACCCGATCAGAGTCCGACCAGAGTCACTTCTAACATTGTTCACTGTCTGAGACACGGCACTCAGCTGGGATGGCTGATTGATCCCGCAGAAAAACTACTGCTTGTGTATGCCACCGATCAACTTGTGGCCATTTTTGAGGTTGAGACGGATGTTCTGCCTGTTCCAGGGTTTGCGAAAGAATTGCAACTCACGCTCGGAGATTTATTTGGATGGTTGAAAGTGTAGTGTTCTCCCACGTGCCGGTATTGAGCCGGGAAGTGATAGACGGGTTGGCGATTCGCGCAGGCGGACATTATTTAGATGCAACAGTCGGCGGTGGCGGACATGCTGAACTGATTTTGTCGGCGGCAGAGGTTCAGGTCACGGCATTAGATCAAGATGAGAACGCGATCGCAGCCGCTCAAGCCAAGCTACAACGCTTTGGAGATCGCGTTCAGTTTCACCAGAGCAATTTTGCTACATTTGCTCCGGGCGAGCTAAAGTTTGACGGAATCTTGGCAGATTTGGGTGTCAGTTCTGCTCAGTTTGACATTGCAGAACGAGGATTTAGTTTTCGTCACGAAGCCCCGCTGGATATGCGGATGGATCAACGGCAAGAGTTGACCGCCGCCGAGGTAGTGAATTACTCGGATGAATCGGAACTTGCGAATATTTTTTACGTTTATGGAGAAGAACGGTTGTCACGACGCATTGCTAAACAAATTGTCGAACGGCGTCCCTTTACAACCACAACCGCTTTAGCCGACGCGATCGCGCATTCAGTTCCAAAGCAATATCGCTACGGTAGAATTCATCCAGCAACGCGCACCTTCCAAGCGTTGAGAATTTTTGTGAATCGAGAATTAGAGGTGCTAGAAACCTTTATTGAAACAGCACCACAGTGGTTAGCTCCGGGGGGAAGGTTAGCGATTATTAGCTTTCACAGCTTGGAAGATCGCATCGTCAAACATCGATTAAAGGAATCACCTTTTCTAAAAGTGTTGACGAAAAAACCAATCACTCCTCAAGAAGATGAACAGCGGGAGAATCCGCGATCGCGCTCCGCTAAACTCAGAATTGCAGAGCGGTTATCCTCATAAGAGAACACGGCTTGAAACGAGCGCGATATCTCTAGGAATCTCGACACTAAAGGTTGAGCCTTGTCCTACCTGGCTTTCAACGGAGATCGATCCGTTCATCAACTGAACTAACCACCGAGTGATTGCTAGCCCTAGACCCGTACCAGGATATCGACGGCTAATGCTTTGATCAACCTGGCGAAATTCTTCAAAAATATGTTGAATATCAGATTGGGCAATGCCAACACCCGTATCTTGAACAGAAATTACAATCCGCTCAGGTGTAACTTCTCGAATCATAACGTCAACAGCACCAGTATCAGTAAATTTAATTGCGTTAGACAATAAGTTGACCAACACTTGACGAAGGCGATAACGGTCATTGGTCACCCAGGGATTGTTGAGACACGATTCGCTTCGCAGGGTTAAATTTCTTTGCTCAGCCAGCGATCGCATCTCTTCGGTGGTTGAAAGCAGCAGATCAGACAAGTTAAATTTTGCAGGCTTTAACTCTAACCGTCCCGATTCGATTTTGGACAGATCAAGAATGTCGTTGATCAGAGCTAGTAAGTTGGTGCTGTTGTTAAGAATACGACTCACCATGGCCGCAGGTTTTGGTTCTAGTTTATTGTGCCTCAGCAGTAGCTGCGAGAATCCCATAATCGCATTCATCGGGGTGCGCAACTCGTGAGACATGGTTGCTAGAAATTGGGTCTTTAGCTGAGCCGCTTCCGTGAGTTTGAGATTTTGCAATTCGATTTGCTGACGTTGATTTTCGAGTTCCTGATTCTGATGAATTAGCATAGCGTTTTGATGCGCTAATCGTTCTTCTCGTTCTTCAAGCGCATTAATGAGTTGAGCATTGTTGAGCGCGATCGCGGCTTGCTCGCTAAATGCCATTAACAACTCCAAGTCCCCCGTCTTAAACGAGGCCTGTTCTGTCCAGCTGCCGACGGCAAGAACGCCCAATCCAGCAGCATTAGAAGATGCCACCTTTCGGAGCTTTGCTGGACGAATCGCAACAGCGCAAAAAAAGGAAAGCCCGGAAGATTGCCGTTCCGATCGTTCCATTAAATAAGGTTCTCCGGTAAGAAAAACCTGTTCTAGTGTTTCGCGAAATGGAAATGTAGCGTGTTCTAGCCCAATCGTAGCGCTAACCTCAAGCTGATCGCTGTAAGGATTATGTAACAAAATCAGACCAAAGTCAGCACCCGGAATCGCCGCACAAGCAGAATCGATCGTAGCTTGCAGCAAACCTGGCAAATCGGTTAACCGTTGATTAAGCAGATCGATTAAATCTTGTAGCGCTCTTAACTGCTGCTGCTGTTCGCCCAAATCTAGAACAGCTTGACGTAAGTTTTGTTCTGCTCGTTGCGTCACCTGATGCAAAAGTGCATTGTCAGCTACCAAAGCAGAGCGTTGTGCTAAGTCTTCTGCAATCTCTTCATTAGTGTTAGGGATAGCGTTGTCATCGCTGATCTCTTTAGTAAGAGTAGTTTCAATGGGCAACACATCAAAAAAGGTTTGCAACTCGACGAGCCGACGTTCTAAGTCACGATTGAGTTGAAGAATTTTTTGCTCGTCTATTTTGCGTTGAGTGATGTCATGAATGATGCCAGTCATGCGAGAAAGGTTGCCGTGTTGATCTCGTTGAGCTTTCCCTCGTGCAGTGCAGTAGCGGTAGTTTCCAGAAGCGTGCAACACGCGAAACTCAACCTCAAACGGTGTGTCATGCAGCAGATGAGTTTGAATCGCGTGCTGTACTCGGGTTTGGTCGTCTGGGTGAATCAGTTGAAGAAAGGTATCGTAGGCTGTACCGATTTGCGCTCCTTTAGAGCCTGGTAAAGCCAGCCGAGTCACTCCTAAAATTTCGAGTAAGCGATCGTTGCAAAACACTTCGTTTTTGCAGATATACCAATCCCAGATTCCATCGGTTGAACCTTCTATGACTAAGCGATACCGCTCTTCGCTCTCCAGTAATTTTGCGCTGACTTCACGGGCGAGTAATTCAGCTTGATGCAAACGCATCACTTGTCCCAACCGGAGCGATAACTCGTTGGGTTGAATCTGACCCTTAAACCAACAATCGTTTGCACCCTCTCTCATCAGTTCGACCGCTAATGCTTCGTTGCCTTGACTGAGCAGAACGATTAGCGCAATAGGAAGGCCGCGATCGCGAATCTGTTTGACTAGCTCTAATGCGTTGCCATCAGGGAGATGATAGTCCACAATTGCGCAGTCGAACTGGCCCCCAGCGCTCCCTTCAGAGTTATTCAAAGTCCTGATTGCCTCTGCCTTCGTCTCAACTTCTACGACTTCTCGAAGGCTTGCTCCTGATTGATGCAGTAAATGATGAATCGCGATTCGAGCGACAGCGTCATCATCAATAATCAAGATTTTGAGAGGGGCGTCCATGACTCAACTAAAGAACAAAGGTTATCCAGAATAAATAGGCTTTGAGAAGGACATGCTCTCGACTTTCAAACCGTGCTGTAGCAGGTACAAGCAGCCCTAGTGAAAATAATTAACGTGTTCAATGCAGTATGCACTAAACAAACAACTTTATTTTTTCTAGCGTTTGCCCAACTATATTTTTATTATTACTTTTGTTAAAAGAAGAGATATCGTCCGTGAGAAAGGTTGGATCTATAGACGGAGGATGAGTTTTGTAGCTCATCCTCAGAGAGACCTCTATGATTATTCTCTTCTCCAGCAAGTTCAATAGAGGATGTTCAGCATTAGAGCCTGGTTCTATCAGCTAGGGTTCACTCTAGTTTTGAGGTGAGTCTAATAAGCCGCTAACGGATAACCCGATGTATGCCTACATCGCGCTCACTTTCGAAACTTGGGTACAATGACACTCGCTCTGAAGTCAAGTACGACTTCAGAGCGAGTGTGAAGTTATATAACAGAGCTTAGCCTTTCTCGGCTAAATTTCTATCCTAGGACGTATGTCATAAATTGCGTAACATTGCTAGTGGTCTACGACTGCATCTAGAATGAGAGCGAAAATTGACAGTGGTTGTTCTGTGCAGAGCGCCATTCTATCGGAGTCACTTAAACTGCGGGTCACAATATTAACTGCACAATTACATAAGCCTGTTGTTAAACGTTCTGCTATGTTCTAATCGCTATAGGAGTAACGCCAATGAATACTGACATTCGTATCACACTCGTTGAAGATCATGATTTAACTAGGGTCGGGATGAAAACGGCTCTGCAACAGCGAGTCGGGTTCCAGGTGGTGGGAGAAGCCGCTAATGGAACCGATGGGTTAAAAATGTTGATGGCGATGAAGCCAGATGTGGCGATCGTGGATATTGGGTTACCCGACATTGATGGAATTGAACTGACGCGTCGCTTTCGTCAAGCTCAAGCGCTGATGGAGGATGACACGCATACACGGGTTTTGATTCTGACGTTACAAGATAGTGAGGATGTCGTCTTAGCAGCATTTGCGGCAGGAGCCGATTCTTACTGCATGAAGGATGTTAGTCTCGATCAGCTGATTGAGGCGTTGCGCGTCACTAATGAAGGTAACTCTTGGATTGACCCTGCGATCGCACGGGTGGTGTTGCGCCAAAATCACTCCTCCCAAGTGGTGCAGGGGACGGCAGATGAAAATAATCTGGTCGCGATCGCGGCGGCAGAACCAGAATATAACCAAATTATTGAAGCGTATCCGCTGACGGAGCGGGAGCTAGAAGTATTGCAACTGATTGTAGATGGATGCAGCAATGCGGTGATTGCCGAAAAGCTGTTTATCACAGTGGGAACGGTGAAGACCCATGTTCGGAATATTTTGAATAAGCTGTGCGCTGACGATCGCACTCAGGCAGCCGTGCGAGCGTTGCGATCGGGCTTGGTGGGTTGATGTCAACATTTTGATGTTTAACGTTGGGTAACGGATTGAGCGGGTTCTCACGCGACCCAAGTTTTTAATCTGCAAAGGCAGGATGATCTGATCGTCACGCTCTAGACTAGAGGACAAGAGCAGTGTTTGCAGGTCGCGGAGGTCAGATGGTCACGCTACAACTAAGACAGATCGACATTCCGCCAGGACACCGCATTCTTTTTCGAGATGTAAGTTGGCAAGAGTTTGAGGCGATTCTCGATGAGATGGGAGAGAACCGCGCATCTCGTGTTGCCTACAGTGGAGGAATTCTAGAAATCATGGCTCCATTGCCCGAACACGAAACGACAAAAGTATTCATCAGCGATTTTGTCAAAATGCTGCTGGATGAAATGGGCATTGAATGGATTTCTCTAGGCTCGACTACCTTTAAGAAAGAGTTGATGGCTGCCGGAATTGAGCCAGATGACTGTTTCTACATTCAAAATTATGCACAGATGGTTGGGAAAAAACGTTTGGATCTCTCGGTTGATCCACCTCCCGATCTGGCTCTGGAAGTTGACCTCACCTCTAAAACTCAGATGGTTGCCTACGAAGCGCTAAAGGTTCCTGAGGTTTGGTGCTTTGACAATGGTGTGCTTAAGATTTACGTCTTGCAAAATGACCAGTATGAGCTTGTTCAGACGAGCCCCACGTTTCCAGATTTATCGCTGGTGCAAATGATCCCACAGTTCATTCGGCGGGGCCAGTCCGAACCAATGAGTGCGGTGAGACGATCGTTCCGTCAATGGCTCAGAGAGCAGACGGGATGAGCAAGCTCGTTGCGTTAGATGCGACAATGGTTTCGTTCCTCTCACGCAAAGAGCTTTAATGGATGTGGCGCGTAATTGTGAATTGCTCTGCTGATAGTTGGGTCACTCAGGCTAAAGCATTCAATGAGATTCTGGCAAAATACCCGACTAAGCCGCTCTCTAGTAAGAAGATGCAAGGGGATGGGCGGCGGATTATGGAATTTCAGCTTGACGATGTAAGTGATGCAGAGTCGCTTCAAGACGAATGTTTGACGCTTGAGGGTTTTATGGCGCAGTTTGAATCGTTGTAGATCAATGCTCATGCTCAGACATTGGCTGTTGAAAGTGTACGGTTCAACAGCCAATGTTTAAGGTTCAACGACGAATGTCTGAGGTGCGTCGTTGCAAGTCTGAGGTGGGCTGAGGTAGGTTGAACATTCAACGACGAATGTTTGAGGTTCAAGCGTGAATGTCTGAGGTGCATCGCTGATGCTCAGAGGTTCAAGCGTGAATGTCTGAGGTTCAAGCGTGAATGTCTGAGGTGGACTGAGATAGGTTGAACATTCAACGACGAATGTCTGAGGTTCAAGCGTGAATGTCTGAGGTTCAAGCGTGAATGTCTGAGGTTCAAGCGTGAATGTTTAAGATTCAGCAGTGATTGTCAAAGGTTCAAACGTGACGTAAAACACTTCAGCAGTGAAGCATGAAGTTCTACTCTTCAAAGGCTAACCCTCGACTGTGGCGATTGCTTCGCAAGCCCTAACGATCGCACTGTCGGGACGTTAACGTTGAGCATTTTAATTGTTGATACATCTAAGACGGGTTTAGGAAATAACATGGCAACTGATCGCTCTCACCTCAAAATTCTGCTGCTTCAGATGCGAGAGGATGATTTTACGCGCCAAGAGGAATTCGATGAATTCGTGCGCTATAGTCGCCTTGATGCGAGTCAATTCAAAGTTCTCGATACCTTCGTTACGCCTGAGTTCGAGCCGTCAATCATGGATGAATTTGATGCTCTGTTCATCGGCGGATCGAGTGATGTTTCCGTTACTCAACCGGATATCTATCCCTTTATCATCCCAATTAAGAATCTATTAATTCATTGCTTAGATCAGGAAATTCCCGTTCTAGCTTCCTGTCTTGGATTTCAAGCCGCCGTAGCCGCATTGGGTGGTCAGGTCATTATTGATAAAGCCAATCTAGAAATGGGAACCTATCAGATGTGGCTCACCGAGGCGGCGACAGATGACACATTGTTTCACGATGTTCCCAACGGCTTTTGGGCAGTGTCGGGTCACAAAGAACGAGCGTTAGTGATGCCCGAAGGAGCCGTGGTGTTAGCGTACTCCGATCGCTGTCCGTTCCATGCTTTTAAAGTCTCAGGCAAGCCATTTTATGGGTTTCAGTTTCATCCCGAAGTAGACGCGCCCGATATGGCAGAGCGGATTATTCGATATCAGAGCCGCTATTTAGACAGTGATGAGCAGGTGACTCAGATCTTGAGTAATCTTCAAGACACTCCGATCGCAAACCAACTGATTCAAAAATTCGTCGATCGCATTCTCCTCACCTAAGCTTTCGTTCCGAATTAGCGATACGGTATGATACTGTCCGCAGTCCGATGAAAAACTATAACCGACATGGCACAGCATCGCATCACGCTCCTTCCGGGCGATGGAATTGGTCCTGAAATTATGGCAGTCGCCGTCAAGGTGTTGAAGACGGTCGGTGAAACCTTTGACTTAACCTTTGAGTTTCAAGAAGCGCTGATTGGAGGCGCGGCGATCGATGCCACAGGCGAACCGCTTCCTGCTGAAACCCTAGAAATGTGTAAGAACAGTGACTCTGTGCTGCTCGCCGCGATCGGGGGCTACAAATGGGACACGCTACCGCGCCATCTGCGCCCCGAAACTGGACTGCTCGGACTCCGCGCCGGACTCGGACTCTTCGCTAATCTCCGTCCCGCTACCATCTTGCCTCAATTGATTGACGCGTCCTCGCTCAAACGCGAAGTCGTCGAAGGCGTTGATATTATGGTGGTGCGAGAACTAACCGGAGGCATTTATTTCGGTCAGCCCAGAGGTGTGTTTACAACCGAAACGGGCGAAAAGCGGGGCGTCAACACGATGGCGTACACCGACTCTGAAATCGATCGCATCGGTCGCGTTGCGTTTGAAACAGCTCAAAAACGCCGGAAGAAACTTTGCTCGGTTGATAAAGCCAACGTGCTAGAAGTGTCGCAACTGTGGCGCGATCGCATCACTGCCCTCGCCGCCGACTACCCCGATGTCGAACTGTCTCACCTCTACGTCGATAATGCGGCGATGCAACTCGTTCGCTCACCTAAACAGTTTGATACGATCGTCACTGGAAATTTATTTGGAGACATCCTTTCAGATGCCGCTGCCATGCTCACAGGCAGCATCGGCATGTTGCCCTCTGCCAGTTTGGGCGCATCTGGTGCAGGCGTTTACGAACCCGTTCATGGATCTGCCCCTGACATTGCCGGACAAGACAAAGCCAATCCCCTCGCCCAAGTGTTGAGCGCAGCGATGATGTTGCGCTATGACTTAAACCAGCCCGACGCTGCCAACCACATTGAGCAAGCCGTACTACGCGTCCTAGACCAGGGCTATCGAACCGGAGACATTATCGCAGAGGGCAACACCTTAGTTGGATGCGAAGCGATGGGTAATATCCTGATTAAGGCGCTAACAGAAGAATAGATAGATCGTGAAGGTGAGATGGCTTATGGCACTGCCTCTCTACCCAAAGACAGGTCTTCTACCGTTCACATTCCATTTATTTTGTCAATCCTAGACTTTAACAGTAGGATACTCTCGGAACACAAAGTGAGGACAGACGCGGTGGTTAACGCTTTACCCATTAGAGATACAGGAGCAGATGTGGACGACGGCAGCTTTGCGGCGTACCTCGACCCGATGGTGATTCGCTCGGCACGCCAAATTTACGAAACCTACTACTCAGTTCATCCCGAACTGACCGAACCCCCGCTCGGCGTCGCGATCAATCGCGTCACCCATCGCGGCAAACTGATCTTTACTCGCAAACCCGCTTTGCTACCCCAAGAATGCTTTATTCCCTTCGAGCTGATTCAGTCCTCCGTCTATTAACCAGAACTAGGGATTAGGGTTGCGGTTAAATCGGTCGGTCAGACCAAACTTTAGGCTGGCTTTAGGGAAGATTAGAAATTAACTTGTCCCATTGCGACCCTAGCCCCAATTTGTTATGGAGATTTTTCTCACGCTTCCGGCTTGCTTTGTTGTGTTTGCTTTAGGCGCATCGATCGGCAGCTTTCTCAATGTCGTGATTTATCGGCTGCCCGCGAACCTTTCACTCCTTTACCCGCCGTCACGCTGTCCTCACTGCCTCACTCGGCTGAAGAAGCACCACAATGTGCCTGTGTTTGGCTGGCTGTGGCTCAAAGGCAAATGCGGACACTGTAAGAGCGCTATTTCACGGCGCTATCCGCTGATTGAATTCGCCACTGGACTTTTATTTTTACTTGTATTTTTGATGTTTGGCGTCTCGGTTCAGACGCTTGGCTACTGGGCGTTCCTCAGTTGGCTGCTTGCCCTTTCGATGATCGATTTAGACACCATGACTCTACCAGAGCCGTTGACCCGATCCGGTCTGGTGTTAGGATTAGCATTTCAACTTTGCTTAGGCTGGACGACATCTGGGTTAGCGGGCGCAATTGAGAGATTTATGATGGGCGCGATTGCCGCCGTTCTCGGCATCTGGCTGCTGGATCTCATTGCGATCGCTGGCTCAATGGTTTTCGGTCAACAAGCGATGGGCGCGGGCGATTCTAAACTGATGGCCATGATGGGCGCATGGCTCGGCTGGAAATCCTTACTATTAGCTGGATTTCTCGCTTGTGCTTCTGGTGCAATGGTTGGAGGAGGCGCGATCGCGCTGGGAATTTTGTCGCGTCGTCAGCCGATGCCGTTTGGTCCCTTTTTGGCACTCGGAGGGGCGATCGCGCTCTTTTACGGAGAAACGTTGATCGCTGGATATATGAGTCAGTTTACGACTTTTGGACAGGGCTGAAGGAGCGTAAGACAATTGAGGCTAAGACAGAAGTTCTCTTGATCATTAAAGCGATTCTATGGAGCTTCGCGAAGCTCTATAGAATGCACTGTACAAAGCTGCCTATAAATAATCGACAAATGCTACCAAGCCCTAACCTCTAAAGCCACTGTATCAGCCACCTTGCAAACGCTTCTCCATCAAGGTTTTGCACCTCAACACGAGGCAACTGATAGCAATCACTCTTGTGCCCAACTTTGCTGGCATTGGTTGAGCAAGCATAGGCAAAATTAGTTGCGCGGACTAAATCAACAGTTTGAGTATTGTAGTTGCCATATGGGTAGGCAAAGCTGTTGACAGAACGACCCAACAGAGTTTCGAGATCAACTTTACTTTGCTGAATTTCTTGTTGTTGCAGCGTTGTAGATAATGTTGCAAGCTGCGGATGATGAACGGTATGAGCGCCTATGTCGATTAAGTTCCCTTCGCCCAATTGACGAACTTCTTCTGGCGAAAGCGATCGGTGAGTTAGACGCCCTGTAGAACTAATGCTTGCCCAATTAACAAGTTGTGTGAGAAGACTCTGACGCTCTTGCTCAGGCAGTGGAAAAAATAGACGGCTGAGAGAGCGGTAGATCGAGTGACGGATGGTTGGGTCAGCATTGCTTGGAGCGTAAATTGTCCACCTGCGATCGCGCTCAAAATCCGCTTCAGAATACTGAACGACATCACCTAAGCTCCATCGGTAGAAGTCACCAGCAATCTCTATGCACAACGTTTCAGGCAGGTTTCCAGGCTGCAAGAAGATGCGATCGAGCGTATCCCACCAAAACTCCTGGTTATGTTGCCAATTTCCGGTAGAAATAAACATCGTTGCCGGAACATTGTGTTCTTCCAAGAGAGGCTTTGCCGTGAACAGATTGTCTGCATACCCATCATCAAACGTGATGCCTACCGTCCGTTCTAAAGACTCTCCAGCCTGAGCGGCTTCTACAATCTGCTGCAACGGTAGAAGACGACAGTGTTGTTTTAAGACTTTAAGCTGCTCTGAAAAATGGTGCGGTGAAACACAGACGCGACAAGGATCGTTTAGCGGTTCAGCAATGCGGTGATACATCAGAATGATTCCTCCTGATGTGAGCCGGTGCTTAAACTTGTCCGTTATTTTCTGCAATTTTCCAAGTCCAGGAACTCTCATGGGTTGTCTCACAGTTTCTTGAAGGTGAATGAGGTGATGTAGGGCTGAATGCAATGAGAAACACGTCCGTGGAGGGCTTTCTGCTAAAAAGTCTTAGACGGAACAGATTCTTTAAGGCAAGTCATTGAGTAGTAAGATTACAAGCCACTGAGTAGTGAAATTCTTACCAATACCCTACAGGAGCATGACCTCTACCTCTAGTATGAAAAGCAGATCTTTACAGTAAAAAAGTTTTTTCTTTATAGAATATAGTCTTGTCTTCATTAATCTGCGTAAGCAGGATTAGACCGAACTTCAACTCGATGCTGTGAAAATCTTGCTTGCAATACCACAATTTTCTCTGCACTACTCTTAAATTTATTTGTTTCCATATACATTGGCTAATTGCATATATTTCTATTTAGTTTGTTGTATGTATTGCTATTAGTTGATAGAAGAACGTAAGCTCATGAATTTACATAAGTTAGGAAATAATTTAGAAAAGGATAAGCGCTAGACTTACCCCTAACATCGGTTCATTGATTTAGGCGAGCAGTTCTCCCGTCTCTTGCAGCGCGTGTAGGCGTTGATAGATACCACCATGATGGAGGAGTTCTTCGTGGCTTCCGACTTCGACAATGCTACCTTTGTCTAGCACCACGATTTTGTCAGCTTCTCGAACCGTACTGAGACGGTGAGCAATGATAATTAGCGTACGAGTTCCAAGCAGCGATCGCATCGCCAACTGAATTGATCGCTCTGACTCATAATCTAAACTTGATGTCGCTTCATCAAAGATCAGCACATCGGGGTCAACAATTAGGGCACGGGCGATGCCAATTCGCTGACGCTGACCCCCTGAAAGCCTGACTCCCCGTTCTCCAACAACCGTGGAATATTTGGCGGGCATCTGATAGATGAAGTCGTCTGCCTGAGCAATTCGACAGGCTTCGCGAACTTGATCCATCGTGGCGTTGGGATTGCCATAGATTAGATTGTCTAGCAGCGTTCCGTTGAAGATATCGACTTCTTGATGCACGATCGCAAGTCGCTTTCGATACCCTGTGATATCTAGTCGTCGGATGTCGTAACCGTCCACTAGAATTGCACCTTGATTCGGTTCAAAGTAGCGAAACAGGAGCTTCACGAGAGTTGATTTACCGGAACCCGATCGCCCCACTAAGGCAACCGTTTGATACGGCTCAATTAAAAGATTGATATCTTTTAGAACTGGGCGGTCTGCTGCATATCCAAAGGTGAGATGGGAAAACTCCACTTTCCCTGTGAACTGATAACTGGGAATGGATTCCGCACTTTCATTCGGATGGTGCGACCGATCTATTGCACTTGCATCGGTTCCAACAGGTAGCTGCATGAACTCGTGAAAGCGAATCATTGAGCCATAGCGACGAGCTAAAAATTCTGCAACTTGACTAATCGGTTCTACTTCCGCAAACGCCATGCTAGACACAGTAAACGTTGTAATGAAATGCCCCAAGGAAATGTTGCCTTGAGCCGTGGCAATGACTGTCAGCACAAACACGAGAAAAACACTGGACTGGACAACGATGCGTTCGTACATAGCAAGGTTGACGTAGCCTTTGTGAATCCGATAGTCCAGCACCTTGAACTCGCGATCGAGGCGTTGTCGCTGCCGTTTCAATTCTGAGGTCTCGGTTGCAAATGCTTTGACCGTTTTGATGTTGGTGATAATTTCAGATGTTCGACTTTCGGTGTCCTCCATGTATTTGTCGAGCTTCTCTTCCTGACTAGAAAGGCGCTTAAGCCCTAGTAGATTGAATCCGACGATTCCTACAAAACAAACGAGTAATAATAACGCAATTCGCCACTCGATTAGGAAAACGACAACGAAAATACCAAAGACTCGAAAGAAACGTGGAAGCAAGTTTCCAACGACTTCAGGATAACTCCAGGTATGATTAGATAATCCTTTTGCAACACGAGCAGAGATACGGCCCGGATTATTTTCGTCATAAAATTCTATCGGTAAGGTCAACACTTTCCGAATCGCCTTTTCAGCGTTTTCGCGGCGCGCTCGGAATGCTGTATCCCACGAGAACCAAGCCCCAAGCCAAGGTTGAATTGGGGCGCGGCCCACGGAGATAATAAACACTAGAATGAGCAAGACAGCAAGTGTGAAAGTGCGATTATCCAGATCTAAACGACTGCCCACTCCAACCCACTGAGCAATCCCATCAATCACCCCTTGAGTAGGGCGATCGACCGCTTGACCAGACAGAACATTAAGAATTTGCCCGATCGCATAGGGAACGAACAGATCGAGAATCTCGAACAGACTCATCATTGCAACACTGAAGAGAGAGATTCTCCAGTAGTTGCGGAAGTAAAAAACGATATTTTGAAACTTAGCCATATAACCTCCTGGGAGCGGCTAAAGTAGGTCGCCCTGACGGATGTTGAATTCGATTCAAACAGAAATCGCGAGACAGACTATCTTAGCTATCTCGATTCGGGCAAGCGGAGGGCTTGCAAGACTGGTATCAGCAGAAAATTTTTGAGAACGTCTAGCGCATAGAGCTAGTAAAGGTGTCTCTTCATAGAAGTACTGGAGATTAGATTTATTATTGTACTACAAATAATACAGAAGACTACACTTAAATTTCGCAATCTCTAAATATTGGTTTAGCCGCATAAAAAATAGGGGTCGCCGTGGCGACCCCTATTTTTTATGTCTGACATCTAAGTTTGAACCTAGAGAACAGGAACAAAGCGCTCCTTTTCAGGAACCGTCGTGTACTCTGCCACAATCTGACGGAACTCGTCACCCTCGATCGTTTCTTTCTCGATCAGCAAGTCAACTAAGCGATCGATAACTTCGCGGTTGTCTCGCATGATCTGACAAGTTTCTTGATAGCAGCGTTCCACAATATCGTGAACCTGGGCGTCAATGCGGGATGCGATATCTTCGGAGTACTCCGATCGCGTCATCCAGCCACCACCCAAGAAGACTTCGCCTTGCTGACTTTCAAGAGACATTGGACCGAGAGGAGACATACCGAAGCGAGTTACCATCTGTCTCGCCATGCCCGTCAACTGCTGTAAATCGTTTCCGGCTCCAGTTGTGATCTCTGCATCCCCAAAGATGACTGCCTCTGCTGCCCGTCCGCCCAATGCACCTTTGATGCGGGCTAAAATCTGCGATCGCGAAATCAATCCCTGATCTTCAGACGGTGTAAACCAGGTCAATCCTTGTGCCTGACCGCGTGGAACCAGCGTCACCTTCTGCACTGGATCATGGTCTTTCACCAGCGTACCAACGATCGCGTGACCCACTTCGTGATAGGCAATCAAGCGCTTACTCTTGCTATCAACCAGCGGCGTGCCCTCCATACCTGCGACGATCCGATCAACGGCATCATCGATTTCTAGCATCGTCATCGCATCCTTGCGACGGCGAGCGGTGAGGATTGCGGCTTCGTTCAGCAAGTTCGCCAGATCTGCACCAGAGAATCCAGGGGTGCGACGGGCGATCGCTTCGAGAGAAACCTCGTCGGCAATCTTTTTGTCACGCGCATGAACTTCTAGCACTTCGAGACGACCTTTAATATCGGGAACGTCTACCATCACCTGACGGTCAAATCGGCCCGGACGCAAGAGCGCAGAATCTAGTACATCCGCCCGGTTGGTTGCCGCGATGATAATGATTCCGGTATTGCCCTCGAAACCATCCATCTCGGTCAAGAGTTGGTTCAAGGTTTGTTCCCGCTCATCGTTACCGCCGCCAATGCCTGCACCACGCTGACGACCAACGGCATCAATTTCATCGATAAAGATGATGCAGGGTGCATTTTCTTTAGCTTTTTTGAACAAGTCGCGAACGCGAGATGCGCCCACACCAACAAACATTTCGACAAACTCAGAACCCGAAATCGAGAAGAATGGAACTCCTGCTTCTCCTGCGATCGCTTTTGCCAACAATGTCTTACCTGTTCCCGGAGGTCCAACAAGCAATACGCCCTTCGGAATGCGCGCTCCAACTGCCGTAAAGCGCTCAGGCTTCTTCAAGAAGGTGACAACTTCTTGCAACTCTTCTTTGGCTTCTTCAATTCCAGCGACATCATCAAACAGAACGCCTGTCTTAGCATCCATCTGAAAACGCGCTTTAGATTTCCCAAAACTCATCGCTTGTCCAGGACCACCCGGAACATTGTTAGAGCGACGGAACAAGAAGAACAAGCCACCCAGTAAAAGAATTGGGAAGACTAAGTTACCTAAAAGGCCCCATACCGCACCATCGTTGCGAATCGGATGGGAATCAAAGTTAATGTTGGACGTCCGCAAACGAGTAATTAGCTCAGGCGTATTTCCCGGAAGATCGACCCGCAAGCGCTGTAGCCGGTTGTCCAGTTCGGGGTCAACCGCTTCGATGATGGCAGTCCGTCCACCATCATATAGATCAACGCTCTTAATCCGGTTATTGTCTAAATACTCCAAGAACCGGCCATAGGTCATGCGGGTATTGGCAGCATTTTTATTAGCTACTGCATCTGGGTTTGGAGCGAATGACCCTTGCCACAGGAAAAACCCAACCACTAAAGCGGGCAGTGCCCATAACAGGATTGTTCTCCAGGATGATTTCATAAACTGGCGACCTCAATCACGGCTACAACAACTAGTCTCAATCGTACTCAAAAGCAGGATTTTCTTACTCATGCAGAGGGAGTGAATTACCCTTCAAATGGGGTTTAATCATCTGTCTCATGCACTGATAAATAATTTTTCAAGCATTTAATGAGAGAATCTTAATCAAATGTAACGTAAATTATGACATTCAGGCAACGAAATCACGAAAGAGCTATAAGTTCAGATAGCTGAATTCATAGCCCTAGCGTTACAAATCTGAGTGATTAAAAAATTTACGAAGCGCTGATCGCAATAGCTTGCTCAAAGCGATCTCGATCCATACCTTTCTGATTCAATAGCAGCCACGATTGAACCAGATCCGGCCCTTGCAACGCTCCAGTCAAAGAGGCTCTCAAAGACTTCATCACCAAGCCTTTTTTCAGGTTTTGCTCTTTCACAACCTGTTTAATGACGGTTTGAATTGCATCTTCTGTTAATTGAGTATCAGGATCGGTAGCCGCAAGAATAGCTTTAAGTGCAGTAGCAGAGCCGTCTTGCTGGAGATGGGCTTTGGCCTCTTCAGTAAAGGTTAACGGCATGAATAGATAGCGCGTCATCGGAACGGCTTCATCTAATCTCGATAGGCTCGGGGCGACTAAGGCTGCAATTTGTTCAAGCCAGTTGCGATCGCGGGTCTCATCAAACGGGTAGTTCGCGTCGCGCCAATACGGAATCAACGTATCGGTAATATGCTCCACGGGCATCGAGTGCAAATACTGCCCATTCAGCCAGTTCAGCTTATCCCAATCGAACTTTGCCCCGGCTTTATTCACCCGATCGAACCCGAACTGCTGCGCGGCTTCTGCAAGCGTGAAAATTTCAGTCATCGGTTCTGGAGGAGACCAGCCGAGCAGGGTCATATAATTCGTGATGCCTTCTGGGGTGTAACCCATTTGCTTAAAGTCAGAAATCGACGTAACGCCGTCGCGCTTTGAGAGCTTCTGACCCGCTTGATTGAGAATTAAGGGCGTATGCCCAAATTCTGGAACGGTTGCGCCTAATGCCTCATACAGCAAAATTTGCTTTGGCGTATTACCAATGTGATCTTCTCCACGAATCACATGAGAGATCTGCATCTCAATATCATCGACCACCACCACAAAGTTGTAGAGCGGTTGACCAATCCCATGCGTATCGGCGGCACGAGAAATTACTATATCTCCGCCGAGGTCACGCCCTTTCCAAGTGACGGTTCCGCGAACTAAATCTATCCAAGAAATCTCGCGATCGTCGTCAATTTTGAACCGAATCACGGCTTTTCGGCCTTCTGCCTCAAATGCGGCTTGCTGTTCTGGCGTCAAGTTTCGGTGACGATTATCGTAGCGGGGGGCTTCATGACGAGCTTTCTGCGCTTCTCGCATCGCCTCTAGTTCTTCTGGCGTGTCATAAGCGCGATAGGCTAGGCCCTTATCGAGTAAGGCTTGAATGTTCTGAGCATAGAGATCCATGCGATCGCTCTGGAAGAACGGTCCTTCATCCCAAGTCAACCCTAGCCAGGTTAAGCCGTCGAGAATGTTTTGCGTAAATTCGGGCTGCGATCGCTCTAAATCCGTATCTTCAATTCTCAGAATAAATTTGCCGCCTTGATGACGCGCAAACAGCCAGTTGAAAACAGCGGTTCTTGCCGTTCCAATGTGTAAATTTCCGGTGGGACTAGGGGCGATGCGAACTCGAACAGACATAAAAAACGCTACGAGAGGGATTTTGTATTCCTCATTCTAGCGGTACAGCGATGCTGGCTTCATGACTCTGGCAGAAAGTCCTCATCTAAAGCCTGTTCCAATGAGTAAGGAGACGATTCTGGAAAAGTGTCTATTGACAAGCCTGTCTCATCTGTTGCAATCTTTCGCCCAGCTAGATATCCATTCTCTAAAACGGTCGGCAGATAATTCTTCAAGCTTGGGCTATCTTCTAAGATGTCTAAAATCCTCAGTCTGGCGTTACGGATTGAAGCCTTCCAACTATTGGAGCGCTGGCTAGGTTGAAACTGCCACTTCAGTAAGTGCGTAAATAGAACGTTGAGATCGCTTCGTAAAGCTTGTCGATCGCGCTTTCCCAAGTCCTCAATCTCCTCTAGCAGGTTGATCATGTCTAAATCCTCATAACGTCCCTCTTGCAACGCTCGAAGTTGAGACTCAACCCACAGATTGAAGTCTGTGTCATAGAGAACTTGAGTTTTCAGCATACGCTTTTCTCATCTCGATTAGAGCTATGGTTACGGTCTTAAGATAGTCACAAGCTTATAGGTTTACTTCGGGTTTTGCAGTCCTTATTCTAGTGGGTGCGTTCTTGACTCCGGTAAAAAGTCCCCATCCAACGCTTGTTCTAAGGTGTATGGCGGTGCTTCTGGAAAGGTATCTAGGGCTAAACCTGTTTCATCTGCCGCAATTTTCCGCCCGTCTAAGTAAGCCTCTTCTAACACGGACGGTACGAAATTCTTCAAGCTAGGACTATCTCTTAAAGTCCTGGCAATTTTAATCCTAGAATTGCGAAGGGAGGATTTCCAGCTATTGCACTGCTGTTGGGGTTGAAATTCCCACTTTAGTAGATGAGTAAAGATCACTACCAGATGACTTTCCAACGCTTGTCGATCGCGCCTTCCCAAGTCCTCAATTTCCTCTAACAGGTTAGTCATGTCTAAATCCTCATAGCGCCCTTCTTGCAACGCTCGAAGTTGAGACTCAACCCATAGATTGAAGTCTGTATCGTACAGAATCTGAGTTTTCAGCATCAGCTTGCCTCGTCTGGGCTATGTCAGTATTTTAATCTGTGTCATTGAGTGGAGAGTTAGAAATGCGATCCTTCGGAGCATGGCAAAGCCAATCCAACGTCAGGAGAATCTTCACGCGATCGCGATCCATCCTTCCCTTTGTGGAAATGTCCTTCCCGTGATGGGAACGCTCCTCCACGATGGCGAACTGTCCTTCCCGCTATGGGAATGTCCTTCCCGTGGTGGGAACGTTCTTCCTGAGTCAGGAATGTCATTGTGCGATCGTCAACTGTTCTTCCCATACTGGAAACGTTCTTCCCATACTGGGAACGTCCTTCCGCGCTCCGTTCTTCCCGCAACAATATTCTTCTTGTGATAAGTATCACCGTTCCCTGTCGTTGTCCGCCAAAAACCAAGGGGAACATTAAGGACGCCAATCTTATACAGTTCACAGGAGCACTATGGCACTACCCGACACATCCAAACGACTGCGCGACGGCTGTATCCAACAAGACATCGCCTCTCTACGCGGCGCAAAAGGCATTAGAAACTTCACGCCCCTGCGTCCAGAAGCGGAAGTCTCTAATCTCAGCCAAATCGAACAGGAACTCAATCACCTTTACGAAATCGAAATTCAGCTAAAAGCCAAGCATAAAGCTGCCTTGGACGCAGTGCGAGAAGCCGAATGGAAATTTCACAACGGCGTTCAAGCCTTGAAAAGCAGCGTCATAGGGCAGTTTGGCAAAAATAGCAACGAAGCAGAAGCGATCGGCTACAAAAAGCAGGAGGACTACAAACGTCCTAAACGCGACAAAAAGAGCGATGCCAAAGAGTTCGTCACCAAGAACACTTAACGACCCACAGGCGCGATCCGTCGGAAGCTCTGGCAAAGCCAGTCGTCTCCTCTACTTGCCAAACTGACCAGGGCCTTCTGACTTTAGCTTACCGTTGAGCCTCGCCATACGAAAGCACTCACCAACTCTCAGTTAATAAGGTGAGCTTCTTGAATAAGTTTTCTACGGGACTGACGGGGCTCGAACCCGCAACTTCCGCCGTGACAGGGCGGTGCTCTAACCAATTGAACTACAGTCCCTTATTCGAGTGAGCGCTTTGTTTTCAGCGCGATCTTTATTATCCCGATCGCGCCTGCTTTTGTCAAACATTTTTTCGTTTGAAGCATTCCTCACCCAAAATCAGATCTACTTGGCAGCCCGATATTCTGCATCCATCCAGCATCGCGGTAGGCTCTCACCAGACGGAAACACTAGCACGTCTTTTCCATAGGATTCGGGATCTTGCTCCTCTTGTCCGTCTTGAATCCGAACAGGGACAGCATTCTCAGCCGGGTTAATGAGAGCCTGAACGTCTAAAACTTCAACTAAACTTCCCGTTTCTTTTTCTTGTAATAGCATCTGTCTGATCTTTCCTTAGCAATTTCGTTACCTTCTTAGGATGCAGTGGAATGTGGTGATTCTCATCTGTCCCAAGGTAAATTAAGCAACTGGGGGAAATACATTCATGCGATCGATTGCGGAAATTAACGACAAAATTCAGCGCGGACAAGCTGTTGTTCGCACTGTAGAAGAAGTCAAAGCTCAGGTGGCTGAAGTCGGGGTGGCCCAAACGGCGAAAGAAGTTGATGTAGTCACAACGGGGACATTTGAGCCAATGGAGTCGTCTGGCGCAATCCTCAACTTAGGGCAGACCGATCCACCAATTAAAATTCGGCAATGCTGGATTGATGGAGTCCTTGCTTATGCAGGGTTTGGAGCTGTTGATTTGTATTTAGGAGCCTCTCAAGCGGCAGAATATTCTGGGGCGACAGAACTGAGTGATGCGGAAGAGCGCCGAGAAGGAGCCGAGACCCGAGTGAGACAGCGTGGCGGCGGACATGTGATTGAGGAATTGATTGCAGGTCACTCGGTTCCCCTTAGAGCGGTAGGACAAGTAACAGACTGCTACCCTCGCGCCTCGTTTGAGACCACTATTTCGCGGGATACGATTAATCAGTTTTATTTGTTCAATCCGCGCAATTTGTATCAAAATTTCATCGTTGGGGTGAACGGCGGCGATCGCGCTTTGTTCACTTATTTAGGCCCGCTTCAACCCCGTTTGGGAAATGCGGTTTACTCAAATCCGGGCGCAATTTCACCGTTACTAAATGATCCAGATTTAGATCTGATTGGCATTGGAACGCGAGTCTTTTTAGGGGGTGCGATCGGGTATGTCACATGGGAAGGAACTCAGCATTTTCCGCTTCAAAAACGTCTGCCGAATCGAACACCAATCGGCCCTGCAGCAACGTTGGCACTCGTGGGCGATGCGAAACAAATGGACGCTAAATGGGTGAGAGGCTGTTACTTGCGAGGCTACGGTCCATCGCTGATGCTGGGCGTTGGAATTCCGTTACCCGTCCTCACAGAAAACGTGATCGTTCATTGTGCAGTTCAAGATCAGGATTTAGTTGCGCCCATAGTAGATTTCTCGATTCCAAGACGGGTACGCCCGACATTTGGACTGGTGAGCTATGCCCAGTTGAAATCAGGCAAATTAATGATTGACGGAAAATCCGTTCGGGTTGCGCCGCTTGCCAGCATTTATCGATCGCGCCAAGTTGCCCTTGAGTTGAAACAGTGGATTGAACAGGGTACATTCACGCTGACTGAGCCTGTATCATCCATTCCGAACGATCGCACCTTTATTCCTCAAGATATGCGAGGCTCGTAAGTCATGTTTGCCAGTATTCGTGGAACAAAAATCTACTTTGATGTGGAAGGCGCGGGGTTAATTCCAGACGGCGATCGCATGAAGGAAAAACCTGTCGCCTTCTTGCTGCATGGCGGACCTGGAGCGGATCATACCTCCTACAAGCCGACGTTTTCGCGCCTTGCCGATCGGATGCAGCTTGTTTACATCGATCATCGCGGTCAGGGGCGCTCCGCACGCGGCGACAAATCGACCTACACTCTCGATAACAACGTCGAAGATCTCGAAGCGCTGCGGCAATACTTGGGACTAACCAAAATCATTGTGATTGGCGGTTCCTATGGCGGGATGGTGGCGCTGACTTATGCCAGCCGCTATCCACACCACGTATCGCATCTGATTGCGATCGCAACCGTCCCCGATTCCCGCTTCCTTCAGCGAGCGCAAGAGAATTTGGCACAGCGAGGCACACCGGAACAAATTGCGATCGCTCGTTACTTATGGGAAGGCAACTTTCAATCTGAAGCGCAACTTCACGAGTACTTTCAAGTGATGCAGCCGCTCTACTCTATGAGCTACAAGCCAGATATCGCTAGAGATTCGTGGGAACGCACTATTCTGTCAGTAGATGCAATCAACGTTGCCTTTGGGGGCTTCTTACGAACATACGACGTGTTGAAGGATTTGCCCAAAATTACGGCTCCAACCCTTGTGATTGGAGGACGGCACGACTGGATTTGCCCTCCCGAATTTTCAGAAGAGATCGCTGAAGCGATACCAAAGTCAGATTTGCGAATTTTTGAGCAGAGCGGACATTCGATCCGAGCCGATGAACCGGATGCATTATTAGATGCGATTAGCCACTTCGTGGCAAACTCCGTAGGACACGCAGGCTTTGTCGTTTACAAAAATTGATTTAAAAAATTAAAGGGGAGCCAGACCTGCTCCCCTTGCGTAGCCTATTTAGTTGTCGAACCTTACTTTGCTGTCTCAGGAGACTCACCGCGATCGTTCTTCTTCACGGGCTTTGGCAGTGGAGCATCACGCTTGGGCGCTGGAGGGGCAGCTCCCATTGGTCTACTCGGAGCGCCACCACTTTTGGGACGGAACGGTGGTTTGCCACCTCCTCTCGAACCACCTCTAAAGTCGCCTCGACCCTCAAACTTCGGCTTCTTCCGGGGAGGAATCATGCCAATCGAGGTTCCTTGCTTGACCACCAAGTCTCCCCCTTCTCGACGGACTTGCAAATCCCAGAAATAGCCTAATGCTTTTCCTGAAACATTCCCTCTAAGCTTTAGCTTAAAGGCTTTTGCGCGATCGTCTTTTTTGCGAGGCGCTTGCTGAATCTTGACAATCATGGAGCCGTCATCGGTAGAGTGATAGACGATTTCCCCGCGAATTGAGAAATAGTTATCGTCCACCTCGGAAGACGGCACATAAGGCAGCACGTCCTCATCGGAGTCGTCTAGCTCCTCCTTGATTAGATTCTCAGGCTCCCATACCCCGACGATCTGAACATGCAAATCTTCTTGGCGATCGCGAGTGCGAGGATACACAACCCACAAATGCTCTTGAGTGAGATCTAAATGATTTTTCACCAAGCTCATCACACGACCCAAAAGAACGGCCTCTACAAGAGTTCCGTCACTTGTGGTCATGTTGCCACGAGTGAACTGTTCATCAGACGGCTCGTAACGACCGCGCACTAGCCCGATCGCTCGATACTGCATCGGCTCACTGGGAGCAGGAATAGGCTGCTGGCGAGCGCTCGCCAACGGATCTTCTGCTATGGTCTCTGTTGCAGTAGGTTCAGGCGGTGGAGGCGGCGGTGGAACTGAAGCCGCTGGTGGAGGTGCGGACGGTGCTGGCGGTGCTTGAGGCCGCACAGGGCGGGCAGGAGGCTGCATTAAAGCAGGTTTCTCAATGGGCGTGGGCGTCTCCACGGTATCGTCGCCTCCAGTAGAACTGTTGGCTGAGAGGGGCGTAGGAGACTGGGGGGAACGGTTGGGCAAGGGACTCATAGGCTATCATCGTCACAGGAAGGCAGAATGCATGTCAGTTATTGTACTGAATGCAGCTAGACTCGGACGAATCCGAATAGTTCTGCCATTTTTACAGAAAAAACACTCAAGGTCATCGGTTTGCAATAGGTGCTTTTTGAGCCTAGCAAGACGGCTAAACTCAAAAACTCAGGATCTGTTGAATCTTGTTTAGCACCTACGGCAGGGTATCAACAAAAAAGCTAGGCCGATGGTACTGAGCTTTTTCAGAGTTCTCCAGGTTGGATCGCTCTAATACACTTAAGATTTCCCGGCTTTTGGATGCAATGAACACCTGACCTGCTCTGGTCATAATCTGTAAACTTATATGTCAATATCCTCATAAGAGCAGAAACTTTTGTATCCGAAGTCTCTCTAGAGGAGTCTAAAGTTTGATGTCATTCATTAAGGTTTTATGACAGCCTATGAATGAAAGCGAACTTAGCGGCTAAATCAGAGGTCTAACAATCAAAGGTCTAACAAATTTGAACCGTTCGCGCTCGATTCTAGTTTATCTGTCTCCTTAAATCCCAAATCCCATCTCCATATTGGATCATCCCTACATTGGATTTAGACGAATGCATCTCCCTTTCATCGGCAAAACCCAAAAGCCTGCTCCCTGGCTAGTCGGATTAATGGCAGCAGGTGCGATCGCGATTCCTGGAGCAGGCTTTCTGATCGCTCGCAATCTGGCTCCACGTCAAGACGTCAAAACAGCGACGGCTCCGGTAGAGGCAAAAACAGTGACGGTCAGAATTGCGGCAAGTGGTGAAGTCATTCCCTATCAAACTGTCAATTTGAGCCCTAAAGCGGCGGGGCGAATTGTTCAACTTTTGGTGGATCAGGGCGATCGCGTTGAGCAAGGGCAGATTGTCGCGCGCATGGACGGTAAAGATGCCGAAGCAGAACGCATTCAAGCCCAGGCGCAAGTTGCCGAAGCCCAAGCCAAACTAAATCAGTTAAAAGCAGGAACTCGGATCGAAGAAGTTCGGCAAGCCGAAGCCGATGTGAATCGGGCACAAAGTGAAGTCGCTCGCGTACGCGGCGTGATTTCGGATGCCAATTCTGCGCTAGAGTTTGCCCGTCGCCAGACTAGGCGGCAGCAAGAGTTGGCAAGTCAAGGCGCGATCGCCGCAAACGCGCTAGATGAGTTTCAGCGCAAAGAACAGAACGCGAAGGAAGCCTTGGGTCAAGCACAGGCTCAACTTGGTCAAGCCCAAGCCCAATACGATCAGGCTGTTCAGCAGCTTCGTCAGCGACAAAACGGGGCGCGTCCCGAAGAAATCGCCCAGGCAGAGGCACAGTTAGCCAGCGCGATCGGGCAGCTTCAGGGCGTCGAAAACAGGCTAGAAGACACGCTGATTCGAGCACCGTTTACTGGAGTCATTACCCAGCGCTACGCCACGGTAGGTGCCTTTGTAACGCCAACGACACAAGCCTCTGCTGCCGCCGATGGCGCAACTTCGACTTCCATTTTTGCCCTGGCAAATGGGCTAGAGATCAAGGCAAAAGTGCCGGAAGTCGATATCGGACAGATTAACCAAGGGCAATCGGTTGACATTCGAGTCGATGCCTACCCCGATCAGATATTTAAGGGAAAAGTCCGGCGAATTGCCCCGGAAGCGATCACCGATCGCGATGTCACGTCCTTTGAAGTCCGAGTCGCGATCGTTACGGGCAAAGACAAACTGCGGTCTAAGATGAACGCTGACGTGAGCTTCTTGGGTCAGCAGATTCCCAATACTGTAGTTGTGCCAACGGCAGCCCTTTCAACGAATCGAGGCAAAACCGGAGTTTGGGTTCCGGGCGATCAGAAGCCGACCTTCAAGACGGTAAGAACGGGGCTGACCTTCGATAACGAAACCCAAATTGTGAGCGGGCTGAATCCGGGCGATCGCATTTACATCCAGCCTCCTGAAGGGCAAAAACTCGGTCAACCAGGCGAATCATAAGGAAGTCGAAGATGGATTGGGTTGAAAGTGGAAAGATGGCAGTCAAAACGCTAACCGCCAACAAAATGCGGAGCAGTTTGACCATGCTAGGAATGATTATTGGCAATGCGTCTGTGATTGCCATGGTCGGAATTGGTCAAGGTGCGCAGCGATTAGCCTCAGAGCAGTTTGAGTCGCTCGGTCCGAATGTTTTGTTTGTAGCTCCAGGCAGCGGTCAGGCACGACAGAGAACGACAAATCTACCGAGGACGTTGGTTTGGGACGATGCTAAAGCGATCGCATCTCAGGTTCCGTCTGTGCAAGAAGTGGCGGCTCAAAAGCAAGGTCAGTATCCCATTGTTTACGGCGGGCTTAATTCAAGTTCTTCTGTTACCGGAACGACGCCCTCCTTCTTGTCAGTTCGGAGTTTTGATGTGGCGAAAGGTCGTTTTCTGACCGACCTCGATTTGCAGCGAAATCAGCGAGTGGTGGCGTTGGGCGCAGATTTAGCCAATCGGTTTTTTAGCGATCAAGATCCGATTGGAAAACGCATTCGCATTCGCAACGTCAGTTTTCAAGTGATCGGGGTGATGCGGCCGAAAGGATCGTTTTTAGGTAGCAATCAAGATGATGTGGCGTACATTCCGCTCACAACGATGGCCAGTACACTAACTGGACGGACATCTCCGTATGGATTGGATGTGACCTTTATTTCGGTGTCCGCCAAGAATGAAGCCAGCGTTCCAGCCGCCGAGTTTCAAATTACAAACCTGCTGAGACGACGCCACAAGATTGTCAGTCAAGATGATTTCACCGTTCAGGCTCAGAAAGACATTCTGCAAATTGTCGGCACGATTACCGGAGGCTTGACGGCGATGCTGGCGGCGATCGCAGGCGTCTCACTTCTGGTCGGCGGTATCGGCATCATGAACATTATGCTGGTGTCTGTCACCGAGCGGACTCAAGAAATCGGTCTACGTAAAGCGATCGGGGCTTCCGGTCAAGACATTCTGGTGCAGTTTATGATCGAAGCGGTGCTGCTATCGGCGGCGGGTGGCTTGATCGGAACCGGGGTCGGCGTCGGTGGAACCTTGCTCGTTGCTACATTTAGCCCGCTCAAAGCTGCCATTTCTCCTGCCGCGATCGCCCTTGCCGTTAGTGTATCAGGAACCATTGGTCTCGTCTTCGGGGTGATTCCGGCTCGACAAGCTGCCAAACTCGATCCGATCGTTGCCCTCAGAAGCGCCTAATCATCGCGCCCAGTTATCCGCGCCTAAACACCAGTGTCTTATGCCTCAATCTACAATCGTTCGGCTCGAAGGAATTACAAAAGTCTATGGTATGGGCGATACCACAGTTCATGCTTTGGCAGGCATCGATTTGACGATCGAACAAGGCGAGTACTGCGCGATTATGGGCGCATCAGGCTCGGGTAAGTCCACGATGATGAATGTGATTGGCTGTCTCGATCGTCCGACTGACGGACAGTATTATTTAGACGGGCAGGACGTGGCTCAAGTGGGCGATCGTGACCTTGCCCACATCCGCAATCAGAAACTAGGCTTTGTGTTTCAGCAGTTTCACCTGTTGCCGCAATTGTCTGCCCTAGAGAATGTGATGCTGCCGATGGTCTATGCCAGCGTACCCACTGCCGAACGCAGAGAGCGAGCCACAGAAGCGTTAATGCGAGTAGGTTTGGGAAACCGTTTGCAGAACCGACCGAACCAGTTATCAGGAGGGCAGCAGCAGAGAGTTGCGATCGCTCGCGCTATCGTCAATCGTCCGGTTTTGCTTTTAGCAGACGAACCGACTGGAGCATTAGACTCGACCACGACTAGAGAAATTTTGACGATTTTTGGTGAGTTGAATAAAAGTGGAATGACGGTTGTGATGGTAACGCACGAATCGGAAGTAGCGCGATGTACAAATCGCGTGATCTGGTTCAAAGATGGTCAAGTGATGCAGCCCTATCTTGCGCCTGAAGATTTAGGAACGGTGACAGCGGCTTAACAGTTCTGTTAAGGCGAAATCTTCACATACATTCCCGGTGCAATTTTCTCAACTTCCGTCAAGATTTGCTCGATCATTGGTTCTAACAGCTTTAATCGATTCGTAGGAAGCTCAACGCTCGCAATTTGACGCTCAGCCAAATTCTGCTGATATTTTAAATTTTTGTCTGCTGTCAAAAAAGCATCATACACTCGATCAATTCTTGCTATCAGTTCACCACTTTTCAGACCTGCCCATCCTTGTTCCTGAACGGTTGTGACTTCATTGGCAGAGAAATAACGTTTCAACGCTTTGGGCAGATTCTCATCCAGAATAATTTTCATCTTGGTCGAAGTTCCGGGCAAGTTTTAGAAAATTTATCGCATCTGCACGATCGACAGATGGAAAATTGTCTAGAAATTCGTCTAAAGAAAAGCCATCATCTAAATACTCCAATAGAGATTGAGCGGGTACTCTCGTATGCCGGAATACTAACGTGCCGCCCATCACTTCAGGATCAGAACTTACCGGACTTTGAACTAAAGTGATCATCTTTGGTTCTAGTTTTTCGCCCAGTATATCTTTTCAAATCCGTCACCACTGCACTCTGTAAAAGCTCTAAACGTTCGAGCAGTTGCCTCACATACAGCGCCTTGTTGCCGGAGGTTTCGTAAGCGCAACGACACTCACGAACACCTAAAGATCCTGCAACGACTCAATCCAACTGCACGTTATGAAGTGATGTTTGATCCGATGAGCGACGGGTATGAGCAACCCAACGCAGACCTAATCAAGAAGCCACAGAAGCCACAATAGTTCAAGCGTTCAAGGTCACTTGAATCTGCAAGACGCCACTGCTGCCGTCTTTCCCGTTTCTATCGTTTAAGGGTTGCTGTTGGCGCTGTGATGTTGCTCGGGCCAACAGCGTATATTTTCCTGGCGCCTTGGGTGTCCAAACATGACGCCAAAGCGTCCATTCATGGGGCGATTCGGGACGGTTTTGCTCGGCGGGTTGCCACGTCGCCCCTTGATCAACACTCACTTCGATCGAGGTAATTGGAGTCGAGCGATCAAGGGCAACTCCCGCAATTAAAACGCCTTTTTCCCATCCCGCGTCTCCGTCACGATCGAGCGTAACCTGATGGCGTTTATCCCACACCCGCTGCTCTTGAACTTGTCGAATCATCCCGTGAGTTGGAATTTCGGCAGTATTTGACCAGCCTTGATTTTCCCAGAAGCCTGTTTTAGTCTTTGCGATCGCTTCGAGTTCAACCAGCCATTTCGGTTGCTTTTGACCAAAGTGCCCAGGAATAATAATTCGGACAGGATAGCCATGTTCTGCGGTCAGGGCTTCGCCGTTCATCTGATGCACCAACCGCACGCCAGGACGCATCACTTCATCGATCGGTAGCGTCGTTTCATACCAATCCGCGCCCTTCATCGCAAATTCTTTTGCCTCCGCTTTCACACCCGCTTTTTTGAGAAACGGCAGGAGTGGCGTTCCGGTCCACTGGGCATTTCCGATCAGGTTGCCCCCCGACGGATTACCAATGCACTCCATCGTCAAGTAAAAGGTTTCTTGCGGAGCTTGCAGAATGTCTTGGAAGGTCAATGTTAACGGCGTTTCCACCGCACCTTTGATCTTGAGTTCCCACTTGGCGGCATCCACTCGTGACGGCAGCGCGTAGGACTGCACATAGAACTCCTTTAACGGAGTCGTGATGTGAGCAGGGAGCGGCTTGTCGGGATTGAGCAAGTCCATCAGCAGCAGGAGTTCAACCGATTTGGGCTGACAGCCACTGAGCAAGCTAGCAGCAAGGACGCCACCAGAAGTTTGTCCTAGAAGTTTGAGCAGATCGCGACGATTCACAGAGTTGAGGTGTGGGGTAAGGATTCCGGAATATCTCTTTAATTAATTGTTTACCATGCTAGGAGCGGCATTTACCGTTATAGCAAAGCGCACAGTGTCTACTACCGTTTCACCATTGGGAGAAGCGATGATAAATTTGATAAGCATGAATTCCTCCTCCTCTACACTCTATTCCTGCTATGCGCCGACCGCTTCCTGATGGCACACTGGTTCAAAATCGCTATCGCATCCTTCGCGTTTTAGGACAGGGTGGGTTTGGGCGTACCTATCTGGCGCAAGACACGAACCGCTTCAATGAGTTGTGTGTCTTAAAGGAGTTTGATCCGCACACCCAAGGAGCGCATCATGCTCAGAAAGCGGAGGAATTGTTTGCGCGAGAAGCAGGCGTTTTGTATCAGTTGCGCCATCCGCAAATTCCTCAATTCCGCGAATTATTTCGGGTCAAGCAACCCAACGGAGAGCTGTTATTTCTGGTTCAAGACTATGTGGGAGGAAAGACCTATCAAGATTTGATCGAGGAACGGCGATCGCGAGGATTGGCGTTTAGCGAGAAAGAAGTCACGCAACTGCTCCAAGAACTATTGCCCGTTCTGGAATACATTCACCGAGCCGGAATCATTCATCGTGATATTTCACCCGACAACATTATTTTGCGAGAACAAGATCAGAAGCCCGTTCTGATTGATTTTGGAGTGGTCAAAGCGGCGGCAAATCGGATCACGAATCAACCTGCCTCTCAGACCTTTGTTGGCAAACCTGGATACGCGCCGGTCGAGCAAATCCAAAAAGGCAAGGCTGAGCCGAGCAGCGATCTCTATGCGTTGGCAGTGACGATCGCAGTGATTCTGACTGGACGCGAACCACAATCTTTATTTGATCCGGTGAGCTTGACGTGGCAATGGCAACGCTACGCTAGTGTTTCACCTCGATTGGCAGAAATTCTGAACCGGATGTTGAGCGCAAGACCTAGCGATCGCTATTCCTCTGCCGATGCCATTCTGAGTCAACTCTCGTCTCATACTTCCCCTACTGTTGATCCTCCCGCTCCGCCTCCTATCGTTCATTCTCCTGTTTCCCGTCAGAAAACAGTCGCGGTTGGTCGTCGCCGTTCTACAGTTGCCTTCGCCACACAGCCGCAAGAACGAGCGTGGGTTGAGTCGATCTTCGATGGTCCTGCTTTTCTCATCAAAGCAACATTTAACCTGCTCAAACGGCTGTTTAGAACGACATTCGGCTTGGTGAAGTTCACCGTTTTTGGGCTTCTAAAGTTAGCGTTTCAGTTAGGCTTGATTGTGGCAGCGATCGCGGCTCTCATTTGGGCAGCCCCGCAAGTGTTTCCGCTGCTTGCCAAATCATTTCCGACCTTGCCGAATTCATCCAAAACAGAAAAGCTCTCCAGCGACGAGCAAAAACGCGGCAGCACTTTAGAAGCTCAATGTCTCGAAGTAGGGATGGATTATGGAGAACTGATTGCTAGCGCGAATGAAGCATTTTACGCCAAGCATCCTGATCGCAGAGGCAAAGCGCTCAGTTCAAGCGCAACCGATAAAAAGTTGCGGGACGAATGGTATCGGATTGCTCAAGGCATTCTAGACAATCGGAAGTCTCAGAAAAAAGTCGCTGAGTATTAATCGCATTAAGCTTGGCATCCTGCTAATTCCTGGATCGCATCTGCATCCGTTGGCAGTGCTGCCGTCAACACCTCCGATCCGGTTTCAGTAATCAATACATCATCTTCAATCCGAATGCCGCGCACATCTCGGAAGTCTGACAACCGCTCCCAGTTCACGACATCGCAATATCTTTCGCGGCGTTCTTGATCATCTAAAATGGCGGGCACTTGGTAAAAACCGGGTTCGATCGTGACTACCATTCCTTCTCGCAGTGGGCGATCGAGCCGCAAATATCCCAGTCCAAAGCGATCGCTACGAGTTCTTCCCGCTTCGTAGCCTGCCAAATCGCCCAAATCTTCCATATCATGCACATCTAAACCGAGAAGATGCCCAACTCCGTGAGGAAAGAACAAGGCATGAGCATCCATTTCGACGAGATCCTCAGCGCTGCCTCGCAGAATGCCTAACTCGATCAGTCCTTCTGCGATCGTACGACAGGCTAGCAAATGAACATCCCGGTACTCTACTCCCGGACGAATGTGCGCGATCGCGCGATCGTGAGCGTCCAACACCACGTCATAGAGCGCCCGTTGCGTCGGTGAAAATTTTCCTGATGCCGCCCACGTCCGAGTTACATCCGATGCCCAGCCTGTCGTCGTTTCGGCCCCTACATCTGCCAACACTAAATCATCCGATTGCACAGCATGGTGATAGTCCTCGTTGTGCAAGATTTCGCCATGAACCGTCACAATGCTGTTGTAGGCACAGGTCATGTTGTGCGAGAGAATCACACCCTCCATCGCGGCTCGGATTTGCGCTTCTACCGTCGCGTTTGAAGTGGAAGCCATTCCAGCTTTATGCGCTGCGATCGTCACTGCGATCGCCGATCGAATTTCAGCGATCGCTGCCGAGTCGTGACTAGAGCGAAGAGCGACGATCGCATGGGCTAACTCTAAATCTTTGCCTTGGGCGCTAATGGTTCGAGCTAAAAGATTAGATTGTTCTAGCCGAGTTGCCGGATCGGGAGCCGCGATCGTCGCGACATCTTCTGTAAATCCTGCCAGTTTTGAAAGGGGATAGGCAGCATCAGCTCCAATTTGGGCAGCAACGGCTTCTCGTGTTGGAGAAGCACCATGCCACAACGCATCCGCTGGACTCGCTTCATCCATAAACAGCGCGAGCTTACCCGACTCTAAACAAATAACAGCATTCTCTAAGGGCAAACCCGCAAAATAAAGAAAATGACTACTCGCCCGAAACGGAAACGTATTAGCACGAAAATTCCGCGAACTGCGCTGACCAGACCATAGCAGTACCGGGAAATGAATCAAATCCGCCAATTTTTGACGACGCAACTTGAGAGTATCGGCAAGACACATAAGAATCGGATCATCATAAACGAGTTCTGATTACTACTCTATCGAGCCGTCACTCTTCTGTAAGACTCCGTTGAGAAAGATATCGGCAATGCCTTCTGCCATGTCTTTCATCTCATTCGGAGAACTATTCGGCGTCATGATTGTCTCTTGGCTAAAACCCGCGATCGTAAACATGCCTAAAAACACTCGCGCTACCATTTTCGGACTCATCCGCCGATAAATGCCTTGATCCATAGCGGTTTCAAAGAATGCTTCAGCTACGCCCATCATCTTCTCAACGACTTCCTCTTCAATGCGATCGCGCAAGTCAGGATGAAACTGTGCTTCCATAAAACACACCTTGAACAAATCTGCGTTCTGATGCAAATTCATCATCCGCCGACGCATCACTTGAGCAACCGCTTTGTAGCTGCCCATTTCGCTTAACTCTGTCAGCAAGTCAGTGAGAATTTCAATCCAGCCTTGAGTTGCAACTTCGATCAAAATCGCTTTTTTGTTCGTAAAATGCCGAAACAGCGTTCCTTCTGCCACACCCGCTTTTTCTGCTAAATCACGAGTGGTTGTTCCGTCATAGCCCTGACGCGCAAACAGCTTGAGCGCCGCTTTAAGGATGCGAGTTCGAGTCTGATCCTCGGTTTGAGCCGGTCGATTGATGATTGCCATACCAAATATTAGGGCGCGATCGCGACAGAATATGTTTACGCATATTTTGCAAGGGAATCGGTGCGATCGCCACAGGCATTATGGAGTTTACAGATTTGACCAGGTTGCCTGAGCCAATCGGCGGCACAAATTAGTTAAGAATTCTAATTCATCACATGCCCGTTCTAAAAGATAGGTTGGCAGCGTTGGAGCCAACACCATGTAGACTTCCACCGCTTCTTGGAGTAGGTGAGTCGCTTCCTCTAGCGTCACATCTTCTAAATGAGCGGCTCGTTGCTTTAGATTTCGGGATGGCATCCAGTCAAAGCTATCCGGTAATAAACGCTCAATGTTATCCGATGATGGAGCCATCATGAAATCCTCCCGAAATATTGCTCGTTGGCTAATCGGCTCGTCAGACCAGATGGGGCACGAGTCTAAGTAGGAAGGAAGAGGATGGGTTTGCAGATCCGCTGACCGGATCAGTCGGTCAGATAATTCGTTAAAATTCAACACTTAAAGGCGCTCTAGGGAACGGAATTACATCTCGAATATTCCCCATTCCGGTCATAAACTGAACTAAGCGCTCAAAGCCGAGTCCAAATCCGGCGTGAGGAACCGTGCCGTAGCGACGCAAATCGAGATACCACCAGTAGTCCGCAGGATCGAGTCCTTGTTGTTGGATGCGACGCTCTAAGATATCTAATCGTTCTTCGCGCTGAGAGCCGCCGATAATTTCACCAATCTTGGGAGCTAAAATATCCATCGCTCGAACGGTTTTTTCATCGTCACTCAGGCGCATGTAGAACGCCTTGATTTGCGTTGGGTAATCCGTGACGATCGTGGGCTTCTTGAACAAATCTTCTGCCAAATAGCGCTCGTGTTCAGACTGCAAATCTAAGCCCCATTCAACCGGATACTCGAAGGTCTTGTCGGCTTTTTGCAGCAGCGCGATCGCATCAGTATACGTCAGTCGCTCAAACTCGTTGTGAATAATGTTCTCTGCCGTTGCCAACACCGAGTTATCAATCCGGGCATTGAAAAACTCCATGTCTTCCGGGCAGGTGTCCATCACATGCTGAAAGATGTGCTTCAAGAACGCTTCTGCTAAATCCATGTCGCCTTCAAGATCGCAAAATGCCATTTCTGGCTCCACCATCCAAAACTCAGCTAAATGGCGGGATGTGTTCGAGTTCTCAGCGCGGAAGGTCGGACCAAAGGTGTAGACGTTACTAAACGCCATCGCCATAATTTCGGCTTCAAGCTGCCCGCTCACGGTTAAATACGTCGGCTTGCCGAAAAAATCTTTGCTGTAATCGACGCCTTTCTGCTCGGTCATCGGAACCTGCTTCAGATCCAAGCTCGTAACGGCAAACATTTCACCTGCGCCTTCACAGTCACTCGCCGTCAAAATCGGGGTGTGAACCCAGAGAAAGCCGCGTTCCTGGAAGAATTGATGAATTGCTGTTGCACAAGCATTGCGGACGCGAAAGACTGCGCCCAGCGTGTTGGTGCGCGATCGCAGATGCCCAATATCTCGCAAAAACTCAAACGAGTGTCGTTTCTTCTGAAGCGGATAGGTTTCAGGATCGGCTTCGCCGAACACACTGACCGAATCGGCTTTCACCTCAATGCGTTGCCCTTTGCCCAGCGACGGAACCAAGACACCTGACACCTCCACCGACGCGCCCGTACTGAGCCGCTTGATCGTCTCCTCGTATCGGGGCACATCTTGATTGATCACCACTTGTAGCCCTGCCATCGAGGAGCCGTCGTTCACCTCGATAAACGAGAAGCCTTTCTGTTCGCGTTTTGTGCGTACCCAGCCTTGAATCGTGACTGATTCGTCAGGTTGTCCGGTGCGGAGCAGTTCTACAATGCGTCGAGCCATAGCTACACGTTAAGGAATGAGGGATGGGGGGGTCGGGTTGAGAGGTTGAGGTTTGGGGCTTTTAATCGTCCAGAAGGCGAGACACCAGCCGATCGCCAGTCCAACGCCACCAAACCGAATCGCCTGCCAGAACACTTCTTTCAAGCCAGACCACGAGAACAGGCGACTTTCGAGATCGAGTTCTAGGGCGTCGAGGTCTTGTTCGATTTTACGTAATTCTACTTGAAGGTCAGAAGATTTGCTCTGTCGCAGGATGGCGTTGATCTCCTGCTGTCGCTCTTGTAAGCGCAATCGCTGTTGTTGATCCCGCAGAACTTGCGCATGACGCTGTTTGAGATCGTCTAGCGATCGCTCCACGGTTTCGAGAGATTGCTCAAAGGTGGGCGGATCAGATTGAGAAGGGTGAGAGGGCTGCATTTCCGCGTTAGATTGGTAAAAACAACGGTAGACCGATTTATTTTACCCAAGCACTCTTATGTCAGACGCTCTCAAGCTTCACCAATCCGCAATTTCAACCGATAAGCTCTCCGAGGTCAACACGTTAGAGCTCGCCCAAACTCTAGTCGAGCGGTTAAGTATTGGCGATCGCGACTGGCATCGTCTCAAGTCTGACCGCAAGGCGCGATCGCGAGAGCAAGCCGCTGCCGCGTTGGTACTACTGCTTAAAGATCAGCCAGAAGAAGCTCTTTCTCGGCTGCAACAAGCCTGCGGTTGGCTCGATCGCTCTATTTCTGCTCCTCCCTGCCCAACGCATGGCGCAAAGCAAAAGTAGGAACTTTAAAAAGTAAGAACTTTATTAGGGCGACGGGCTCTGACGCATTCCATCGATTTGTTGGCGCTGAAACTCAATAGGGCATGACTTCCCATACAGTTGCGTAGACGCTAGCGCCGGATTGATGCTTGCTGTTGGTGTCGCAACGGCTTGAGAGATTGGTTGGCACAACAAGGTTAAAAGACACGAACACCCAGCTAATAACAATAACTCTAGTCGCTTTGTTTCCATCAAACTTCGTTCCCCATCGGGATCAGGTAAATCCGCCTTGTCAAGATAGCAAAATTTTGAGGAGATGCGGCGTTTCTCGCTCAGAATTCAGATCTACTGAAGAGTAGACTAAAGCGAATGTTCCAGCGAATCGAGCGCAAAATGGGTTGACGACCAATCAGTTTAGTACTAAAGTACTAGAGGTAATCGCGAGAGATGCCGGACTTGCTTACACAGCTTGAGTTCTGTTCCTTCGTTATTCCACTGCACACGGTCAAACACTTGATGTAGAATAAACAGTCCCCGTCCGCATTCCCCTTCATCGCAAGGCAAATAATCTTCAATCGCTTCTTCACCGCTTTCCGGTGGCTCAAATCCGTCTCCTTGGTCGGAGATCACCCACCAATACTCATTCGCGATCGCCGAAAACTGTACCAAAACTTTCTTACCTGGATCTAAGTTATTGCCATGCTTCGCTGCATTTACCAACGCTTCTTGTAAACCTAGTCGAACCTCAGCTTGCAATCGACTCGGCACTTTCGTTAACAGCAAGTCAAGAATTGGAATGAGGTAAAGCGTAGACGGAAAACTAACCGTGTTCCAATTGCGCCCAGCCGGACGTGGGGAAATAGCAATCACTCAAAGAACCCCGCAGCTTTTAAGTGGATAAGCATACTCGTATTAAGCAGTCTTGTGAGGAACACATGGAGATATTTAACTCAACGGCACTCAATTGCATAGATTCAAACGTCGCAAATTCATAATTAGACTTGCCACTAGCGCCGCTACTAGCTAAACCACTCTACTAAATGCGCCTGTAATAAAAAGTTCGTCAGTAACCCCTGAGCTACTGGTTATCTGTTATCCACATTATACTGAAGCTCTTTCAGAAACGCACGCCCTTAGAGGTAGTTCCTTAGCTAGATGGCTGAGAAACTCCGCCATTGGGCGGAGATCGCTATCGGCGGTGATAAATCCCCTGCTCAAGCCGACGAAAGTCTCGCTCAACTTCTGCCCAGAGAGAACGATTGTGGGGATCAGTGCGGAGCGCCTTTTTGAGATACACCCGTGCTTTTTCAAACTGCTGCGCTTGAATCAAATCATGTCCCCAGCGTTGATAGGTAATTGCCTGCCATTGACGAACTTCCAAATCGTCCGGGAGGCGCTGCGCTAACCCTTCAACCAACGCGATCGCGCGGGGAAACCGCTTGGTCTTAAACAACTGCTGCAATTGCTCGTAGGAACTCTGTTTGAGATATTGATCCGTGAACGACAAATTAGGATTTTGCTGAACCGGATTCGGTTTGGGCGTGGGTGGCTTGCGCGTCACCGTCACTTCTGGTTCAGAGTGCGTTTTTGGTTTAGAGTGCGTTGCGTTAGGTACAGCTTCATCAGAGACAGTGACCTGCTCTGCTCGATTGGCTTCTACTTGATTGACAACGGTAAGCAGAAACCGATAGGCTTCTGTCACTCGAATGAACCGCTCTTTTGCCCGCTCATTATTGGGGTTAACATCTGGATGAAGTTGTCTCACAAGTCGGCGGTAGGCTGCTTTAATCTCTTCATAAGAGGCACCCGTCCTTAACCCTAAAAGTCGATAAGAATCCGCAATGTTCATTTAGACAAACAAAGTGGCAGAACTATCTGAATTCTGCCACTTTTAAGACAAATTGGTGAATTAGTCGTGAAATGGAGGGTAGATCAAGCAATTCGCTCCGCAAATTCTTGAAAGATTACTGCTTGAGCGGTCCTAAACGCGATAAAACCGCAGTTCTTAACCGGCAACGGACTAATCAGTGACCGTTTCAATCACTTTATCAATCAGCCCATATTCTTTGGCTTCTTGAGCAGACAAGAAGTAGTCACGATCGGTATCTTTTTCAATTTTCTCAATGGGCTGACCTGATCGGTCTGCCAAGATCCCGTTTAACTGGTGACGAATTCGCAAAATCTCGCGAGCTTCGATCTCGATATCGCTGGCTTGTCTGCGACCCGTGCCCCCCAAGGGTTGGTGAATCATAATGCGAGCATGAGGCAAGGCAAATCGCTTTCCTTTTTCGCCTGCTGCCAATAAAAATGCACCCATTGAGGCAGCTAAACCAACGCAAATTGTGACAACTGGCGACTTGATATGCTGCATTGTGTCGTAAATCGCCATACCGGCGGTCACAGAACCACCTGGCGAGTTGATGTAGATTGAAATCGGCTTGGTGTTGTCATCCGAATCGAGATAGAGCATCGCTGCAATGATTGAGTTTGCCAGCGAGTCCGTGACTTCTTGACCCAAGAAAACAATTCGCTCTTGGTTCAAACGAGTGTAAATATCGATCCAGCGTTCATAAGTGCTACCAGGAAGACGGTAAGGAACGCTGGGAACGCCAATAGGCATGGGAGTAGCTCCTGTAGGATGTGAAGTGTGAGGAAATGAAGAATGCTGGTGCCGATCAGCTTGCGCCTGCGGTAAGGACTTGTGGAAGATCTTTGGTGCTTTCTACAACGCGATCGATGATGCCGTAGTCTTTGGCATCGTAGGGCGTCATATACAACATGCGATCAGTGTCTTTCATTAGCTTCTCAATCGGCTGCCCGGTGTTTTTCGCCAGAATATCGAGGAGCGATCGCTTGTTATCCAGTACCTCTTTTGCCCGAATCTGAATATCGGACGCTTGTCCTTGCGCTCCCGATCTCGGTTGGTTCAAAACAATCGTGGCGTGAGGCAGACTTGCCCGGAACCCTTTTGTTCCTGACGACAAGATCAAGGCTGCTGTGCCCATTGCTTGACCAATACAGATGGTATGCACCGGAGGCTTGATGTACTGAATCGTGTCACAAATAGCAAACGCCTCGGTTTCAAAGCCGATCGCGTCGCCATCGTACCAAGACGTACCCGTCGAGTTGATGTAAAAGCGGATAGGCTTTTCGGGATCATCAAACTGGAGATAGAGCAACTGAGCAATAATTAGTTCAGTGACATCAATTCCGACTCTGCGTTTTACATCGTCAGAGGAAAACAAAGGTAGCCCTAAATAAACAATCCGCTCTTTTAGTAAGAGCGAGGGCATGTCCGGCGGCGGGGTGCGGACGTAAGACTCTCCATAAAAAGAAGATTGAACAGCCGTAATCGGTGATTCCATAGCGAGTGATGCCTGAAACAATGGCGCTGTCATTATGGTAGCGCGTGAGAGAAGGAATAAAGACATGGGCAGAGGTGCGGGAAACCGAGACGGGGTTTGCCCGAGTTTGCGAAACCAGGAAGATTTGCTGTGTAGATGCTATTAACTCGCGATTCAAGGTCTACGATCGCAGTCAATTCACACCCCTCTTGATCCGGGAGTCTCGCTATGCAAGTCAGCTTGAAGTATGCCCTGAGCGATGCTCAAGTCGATGCGGCTCAATCCAACAGTCAGCGGCAGGTTGCGTTCTCTATTTCTGCACTTCCTGAACCATCCGAGCGGAGCGTACCGCTGAATCTTTGTCTAGTTTTAGACCAAAGCGGTTCGATGGACGGCAAGGCATTAGCAACGGTGAAGCAAGCAGCAGGAAGATTGATCGAGGGACTCTCACCCGGAGATCGCATCTCGATTGTGACGTTCAATCACAAAGCGAAAGTGCTGCTGCCCAATCAAATCGTTGACGATCCGGCGGCGATCCGTTCTTCTCTTCAATCGCTAGAAGCATCGGGAGGAACCGCGATCGATGAAGGACTGCGGCTAGGAATTGAAGAAATTGCTAAGGGCAAAAAAGATGCCATCTCACAGATCTTCCTCCTCACTGATGGCGAGAATGAGCATGGTGACAACGATCGCTGTCTTAAACTCGCTCAAGTTGCAACAGGCTATAATCTGACGCTCAATTCCCTGGGATTTGGCAGTTCTTGGAATCAAGATGTTCTAGAAAAGATTGCCGATGCAGGCGGTGGAACCCTGTCTTATATTCAAGCTCCCGAACAAGCTGTGACCGAATTTGGACGGGTGTTTAGTCGAGTTCAGGCCGTGGGATTGACGAACGCCTTTTTAACCGTGACGCTGGCGTCGGGAGTGCGTCTAGCCGAAATGAAGCCGATCGCGCAAGTCGCCCCTGACACGATTGAGCTTCTGATTCAGCAAGAGGAGAACCAAGCGATCGCGCGTCTCGGTGATCTGATGGTCGATGCACCGCGAGTCATTTTGGCAAATCTTTATGTGAACCAATTGCCCGAAGGAAAGACGACGATCGCCCATGCCCAAATTCGCTACGATGATCCCACATCCGGGCAGACAGGCTTGATTTCAGAGAGCTTTCCAGTTGAAGTAGCCGCTTCAGCACTCTATCAACCCGCGATCAATGCAGAAGTGCAACAACACATTCTAGCGTTGGCAAAATATCGGCAGACACAGATTGCAGAGACGAAACTACAGCAGGGCGATCGCGCTGGAGCCGCTACAATGCTGCAAACTGCGGCAAAAACTGCACTGCAAATGGGCGATCAAGGAGGAGCAACCGTTTTACAAGTTAATGCAACTCGGTTACAGTCAGGCGAAGATCTTTCTGAAGCAGATAAAAAGAAAACTCGTCTCGTCTCGAAAACGATTTTGCAGGTAGAAGAATCTTGATGGGCTAAAAATTTGTTAGCTGTTACCTTCGCACGTTTTCTTGGAATGGCAAAAGGACTTGCCAGAGGTTTCAGACTTGGAAAAGCAGATGCTCTACAAAGTGAAAGATTTTCTGATTGGTTCTGGTATCGGAGCTAGAAACTATTCTTACGATCTCTAGCGTGCCAATGGATTTTGGTTCTGCGCGACTGAACTGATAGTTTGTTCAATTCGCTTCAACCGTGTTTCAGAGCGTTTGGCACTAGCAATCCAGATGAGAATATTTTTCTTAATTGAGTTACTAAACGCTTCAAAATTCCGCTTTGCTGCTTCGTTTGCCTCTAAAGCTTGCTTCAAATCTACTGGAACGATCAACGCTTCAATTTGATCTAGAGTAGTCCATGAACCATCTTGTTTAGCAGCATTAATTTTCTGAAGACCTACCTCTGTCATTAGCCCTTGGCTAATCAGTTCTTCAACGTATTGCTTATTTAACTTTGACCACACACTTTTTGGTTTGCGAGGTGTGAAAATCTGCATGTAACAGTCTTCATTTAAGGATTTGACTTTACTATCGATCCAGCCAAAGCATAGAGCTTCTTTCACGGCTTCACTGTAACGAACGCTCGGTTTACCGCTTTTAACTTTGTAATAGACCAACCATATACCAGACGAGATGGCGTGATTCTTTTCTAACCATTCTCGCCATGCTGTGCGATCGCTAGCGTAAATCGTTTCGAGTTGATCCTCAAATTTTGGCATCAGGCTTCACTGTTTCTGAGCTTTCCAAGTGCCACCGTATACATAGAACGGGTTGTTCCGACTCACGTGATCCCAGCATTGACGACAGACAAAACTCCACTCGCCTGACTCATCGTGCCGAACACGATATAGAAGTGGAGCGGATTTAGTGCAGAGAGAGCAGTGTTTTTCGCGCGATCGACGAGGCATAAGAGAGCAGGTCGAGCAGGTAAGACCTAGACAACCCCTTCGGAGCTTGCACTTCTAGCGCTCACCGCAGAGGCTTTCGGCTTCGCAAAAATCATCCGGCCCGCCGACGTTTGCAGCGAACTCGTCACCGTCACCTGAAGCTCGTCGCCCACAAACTGACGCCCTTCTTCGACCACAACCATTGTGCCGTCTTCGAGATACCCAATGCCCTGAGCGGGTTCTTTGCCTTCTCGTAGAATCTTCAAGTCAATATTGTCGCCCGGAAGGAATGTCGGTCGCATGGCTTGAGTTAGATCGTTCACGTTCAAAACAGGTACTTTTTGAACGGTGGCGACTTTATTGAGGTTGTAATCGGTTGTCAGCAGTGTGCCGTTAATGTCTTGCACGAGTCGAACTAGCTTTGCATCTACAGTTTGCACATCGTCGTAATCCGCCGGATGAATCACCACGCGCTCAGGATACGCTTCTCGAATGGCGTTTAAAATGTCTAATCCCCGGCGTCCTCGGACTCGCTTCTGATCGCTCGACGCATCCGCAACCTGCTGTAGTTCTTGCAGCACAAACTGAGGTACAAGCAGTTGCCCTTCTAGGAACCCGGTGTCCAGCAATTGAGCGATGCGACCATCGATAATGCAACTTGTGTCGAGAACTTTGGTGGTTGCAGATTTAAGCGTGCCTTCAGCTAAAAGAAGCGTTTCAACGCTGTTGGGACTGATCAAGCGGAGTAGCGATCGCCCGTGGATATCTGCTAACGACACACCAGAGACGGCAAACAAAATACTGCCCAACACGGCAGCGAGGGGCTTAATAAAGGAAAATTCTGGGGGGACGGGCAGTAGAAAAATCGGAGCTAACAGCAAATTTGCCACCAGCAACCCCACAACCAAGCCAACCGAACGACTCAGCAACACATCCGCTGGAAGTTCTCGAATATGACGTTCTAAGCGTCGAAATCCTGATTGCGCTGAAATGCCAAAGGCAAACCCAATTAGCGATCCAAAACCAGATAACACGACTCGCAAGGCAACCGGATCAGTGGCTTGCTGAAGAAGATTTCCAGGCAGCGCTTCGATGCCGTGAAAGCCAATTCCCGCGCCTGCTAGGATGAATGAAATAATGATGACTGCATCAATCATAAGAATGAATGTTGAGAGATGGGTGTGCTAGATCTTGCGATTAGCACAGTCAAACAACGCGCTAAGCCCCTCAAGAATAATCAGGATAATGACAGAAAAAAGAAGAATTGCGTGAGTCTTAGTCATTAGTTTGACCTGGCATCATTATATCTACGAATCAATCGAATTGCGCCGCCGATGCCTTGCCAGATGGACGGTTTACCGTAGAACTTCTCGCTGTTTATGATACAAATCGAAGCAATTTTAAGCTAGAAACACGGGGATCGGTTCTGTAGAACCAATATCGAAGATTGTTCATTGAAAATAAGTAATAAATATTATTCAAATACGGTTTAAGAAGTAATGGAGTTTACTTGTCCGAGTTCAGCCTATGTTCATATTCCGTTTTGCCGCCGACGGTGTTTTTACTGCGACTTTCCAATTTCGGTGGTCGGGGATCAGCGCAACGGAAGTAACTCAGCCGCGATCGCGCACTATGTTGAGGCGCTCTGCTCAGAGATTCGTCTCACTGAGTCGTTGGGTGAGCGGCTTAAAACGGTTTTCTTTGGTGGCGGAACCCCTTCTCTACTCTCAGTTGCTCAACTGAACCAAATTTTAGACGCCTTAGATCAGCAATTTGGAATTGGCACGGCAGAAATCTCGATGGAAGTTGATCCCGGAACGTTTAATTTATCTCAAATCAAAGGGTATCGAAACGCAGGCGTGAATCGAGTCAGCCTAGGCGTTCAAGCATTTCAGCCAGAGTTGCTTAAAGCCTGCGGTAGAAGTCATACGGTAGAAGATGTGTATGCTTCAATCGATTTAATTCGACAAGCAGACCTGGAGAACATCAGCTTAGACCTAATTTCGGGCTTGCCCAATCAGACTTTGGAGCAATGGCAAGATTCATTAACCAAAGCGATCGCGCTATCGCCTCAGCATCTTTCTACTTATGACCTGACGATCGAACCAACGACGCCCTTTGGGAAACAGTACAGCCCAGGCGAAAAGCCGTTGCCATCGGATGAACTCACAGCAGACCTGTATCGCACTGCCAATCAAGTTTTGACGGCAGCAGGATATGAGCACTACGAAATCTCAAACTATGCTCAACCGAACTATCAATGCCGCCATAACCGAGTGTATTGGGAAAACCACTCATTCTATGGGTTTGGCATGGGCGCAACTAGTTACATTAATGGCGATCGCACCGCTCGCCCCCGTAAAACTAGGGAGTACTATTCCTGGTTAGAGCAACAGGGCAAGCAGACCTCTCCGTTAGGCAGCATTGCTGAAGTTACCCCTTCTGATGTGCTTTTAGACACATTAATGGTGGGTTTGAGGTTGGCAGAAGGATTGAATCTTCAAAACCTAGCTCAACAGTTTGGAGAGGCTTGCATAGCCGAGGTTTGGAAGTGCTTAAAACCTTATCAACAGGTGGGATGGGTTGAGCTAGTAGGAGCCGACAATACACTGCTTCCTGTAGGTTCGACCCTACCTGAAGTAGGGCAGTTGAGACTCGCAAATCCGGAAGGGTTCTTGTTCTCTAATGTGGTTCTAGTCAAGCTATTTGAGCGCTTCGATCAGAGCGGAAATAATGCTTAAAGGTCTGCTAATTGCCTTGAGGCAAACCACGTTTGCGAATTTCCATGCTCAAAAGACACGCCACAAGCCACACAAAACCAGCTGCATAACCCGCCACAATATCTGTTAGCCAGTGCACGCCGAAATATAATCGACTAAATCCAATTAATAGAATCAAAACACTAGTTGCGATAACAATTTGATTGCGCCATTTTGGAAATCGGCTGGCCAACAAGTACCCAAACAGACCCCAAATCACCATCGAAAGCATGGCGTGTCCACTCGGAAAACTGTAGTAGCGGACATCTACCGTTCTGGTCCACAGTTGAGGACGATCGCGCTCGAACAAACTTTTCAGCAGCATGTTTAGCCCCAGAGCGCCTACGGCTGCGATCGCAATCGTAATGGCTTCTGATCGCTGCCGCCGTATTAACAGCCAAAGGCTCACAAATAAGCACAAGGACACTAACACCGCCGGATCGCCAACCGTTGTGATCCCAAGCATGATCGGGTTGAGCCACGGTTCCTGCAAGCGTTGAACGGCAAACAAAACATTGACATCAAAGGCGTAGGTTTCTTTTTCAAGCACCTCTTCCGCAATTTCTGCAAATACCCATAACGCGATCGCGGCTAATACTAACCCAGCCAAGCGAACAGTTGTTAATAGTGGAACAAAAGGCAGCCCAAACTGTCGCCACCATCGAATTAACAACCGACTTAGGCGGCGAGTAACCTCTAACATTACTTAATCAAAATAACCTTTAACACATTAAGTTTCGGATTCATTCGCAGTAGATTTCATCTAGCGAAAGTTAGAAACTTGTCTCTATAAACACTAGTAAGGAAGAACAGTAAAGAACAAAGAAGACATTCCAATTTATATAGCAATTCTTCTATACTTCAGGTATGGAGATTAAGAGTGTCTGTTGCATTGATAGAGCTATCCTTAACGAATCAAGTGTAATAGCACTAAGGATCTTCATACGCCTTATCTGCTGTACCTGATCGTGTTACAGACCTGTACCTTGTACTAAATTTGTTACGTTCTAGCTGTATTAATTCAGCTTTAAAGGAAGAGATTACGCTTCATAAACTTTCCTTCATAAGCTTCCTAGCTACATTGGGAGAAACAGACTATGTTTCAAAAGATTTTAGTCGCATTAGATAGCAGCGAGTCCAGTCGGCATATCTTTGAAAAAGCCCTTGACCTAGCAAAAACAAATCAAGCTGAGTTGATGCTTTTACATGTGCTTAGCCCAACGGATGAAGCCTATCCAATGCCAATTTATCCTAGTTTCGATGGGATTTATCCTATTCAGCATGATGAGCTGATGCGATCAGCTATGCAGCAATTTGCTGTGGTAGAGCAGGCTGGCTATGACAAGCTGCGATCGCACTCCCTAAAAGCCGAGGCGGAAAACGTTCTGACTCACATTACTCAAACTACTGGTGATCCGGGTGAGCTGATTTGCAGTACTGCAAAACAATGGAGCGCTGACTTGATTGTAATCGGTCGTCGAGGGCGCTCGGCGCTGACAGAGCTTTTGCTTGGCAGTGTCAGTAACTATGTAATGCACCACGCGTCTTGCTCGGTGCTAGTGGTTCAGGCGGCTTTAGTATCGGCTTAGCCTTCTGAGAATTGCGTCCAAGCGTATAACAGTCGTGCTCTAATGTGACTTCTCGCTGTTCTGTATCATCTTCCCCAATCAGCACAGGACAAGAACTAAAATTAAGCAAACCCAAACTTAAAGTGACGAATTCTTCAGACGATTCAGATTCATCTCCGAGGAGAGAAAAATCTCTAGAATGCGCCCCTCCGTCCAAGCTTGGCGATTTGAGAGAAGACTGGTAGAAATAGCCTTCAATTTCCTCAGCCCCGATCGCTGAAGCTACTAGCGGAGCGATTTGTCCTGAAAGGCAGATTCTGGGAGATTGCTGAGGCTTTATGACTGGAGGGAGCAATTTATATAACACTACTCCGTAAACTCAATGAGCTTAGATGGAGATCAGGATGGTGCTAGTAAAAGAGTAGTGGAGGAAATTCGTGGGTCTGTGAACAACTGGACTGCAGAATAACCTGAGCCACTAGCTGATCTACTAAAACTTGGTCACTGAAGCTGAAATGGAGTATCAATACAAATTGCTGCTTTCTAAAGTGGCTCGCTCCGATGAAGTTACAGAAGGGAACCTGTATAAGGATCTAGAATGCTCCGTCCTTGGCAAAAATCACGTAGATGGTTTTAAAGATTAAGTAAAGATCGTACATGGGTGTCCAAATGGACTGATAGCGCAGATCTAGGAGAACAATGTCTTCAAAATCTTTGATCGTTGAACGCCCATTCGCTTGCCACTCGCCAGTCAGCCCTGGTTTGACATTAAGACGTTGCCAATGATAGTCACTGTACTGAGAGACTTCATCAGAAGTAGGTGGACGTGTGCCAACCAGGCTCATCTCACCCAGCATCACATTCCAAAACTGCGGCAATTCATCTAAACTGGTGCGTCTAAGGAACCGACCAACTTTTGTAATGCGAGGATCCTGCTTATTCTTGAAGATTAATCCCTCTGCCTCGTTCTCTATCTGAGATTTCAGCAAATCCGCCCCCTCAACCATAGAGCGAAACTTATAGATGCGGAACGGTTTACCGAGCAAACCGTGACGCTCTTGACTATAAAGGATCGGACCTGGACTGTCGAGCCTGATGGCGATCGCAATTGGTACGAAGAGGAGCGCTGTAATCAATAGCCCAATTAAGCTTCCAAACAAATCGATAGTTCGCTTAATGACTGAATGAGCAGAAGCGTGAGGAACTTGATGTTTGACAGACGCAGTCAAGCGAGTTTCGAGTATGGATGACTCTAGAGCAAATTGTGTCATGATTCAGAACCCGCCTAAGAACCGTATAAACACTTGTTTCGTATCCGTAGCTATACGCAAAACTATAAGATTTTCTGTAAATACTAAGTAGTGTTTCTGCTAACACTTCCTCAAAACTTTTTACTCTAATAGCGGAATAAAGCTTATGTGAAGTTTTAATAAAGTTGATTTTCTGCCCTCTTCACAACGGACGATTTTTTGAAGACATAAAGCATAAATAGGTAGACAGCTAAAAGCAAAGTCCTATACAAAACAAGGGGTGTGAGGAGTGGAATCGCAATCGGAGCGCCTTGGTGTCATTGTTGAACAGGTTGCAGAAACTGTCCTTGCAGCGACTGATACTGTTGAGCAACTTTCAGAACGACTCGATGAACTTACAAAGCAGGTGCAGCAACAGGGATATCAAGTTTTTGCCTTGACTGACGCTGTTCAAACGTTGGCCGACAATCAAGAAGCGGTAATCACACATGTGGTTCGCTTAGCAGAAACCCTTGAGCGCATCGCGGCGTCACTCGAGAAAGATGCGTTGTAACAGAGGTTTACTCACCTCAAATTAAGCGATCAACACATTAAGCGATCAACGTAGAGAAACGGTTTATACTGAGGAACTCTAGCCAACAACTGCCTTGGTTGCGTGAAGTACCCGTACGGGTAAGTGATTTCAGTTGAGGGTGTGAGGCAAACTCTATATCAGGGCAATGAGTATATCAGGGCAGTGAGGACGGCAACTCCATGACAGTACTAGAGGATATTGCAAGCACCTGGCGATCGCAGCTAGAAGCCGATTTGCCTTCCGTGAGTCAAGCCACTCAAGAAAGCATTCTAAAGTGGTTGCTGGGAGAAGCACCAGAGCGATTCAACGAGTTCACACCAGAGCAGCGCCACATCGCGAAGCAAGCCATTGACTACCGCTATAGAATTTTGATTCAGCGCTACTTAAAAGCCTCTCCCGAACGCTCGTACCGAAATTTGATCCAGCGCTTAAGCAGTTTGTTCGTGGTTCGGAGCAAGATTAGTACCTGGATTTCGTTATCACGCGATCGCCATTCCACCGTGGTAGATGTGCTTCAGGAAGTCATTCAAGATTTGATGCAGAATGATAAGTACATGCAGGAACAGGTTGCTTGGATCGCCCAATGTACTCGTGATCCTCGACTCCGAAATGCTTTAGTTTTTACTGCTACAGAGGAATATAGTCTGCGTCCAATCCGCAACCAACCGCTTTTGCTGTATCGGTTTGTCAACTACCAGAAGCGATCGCAGCGGGGGGGCATGACTCAAGTTCCGGCAGCTGATTTTATTCGATTGGTGTCTGAAGAGATTGCGCCTGATGATGCCGAAGGTTCGGTAAGTTTGCTTGATGGTCAGGCGATCGCAAACTATCAGGAAGCGCAAGCTCAAGATGAGCAGAAAGAACTACGGAGCGCCATCTCCAAACATTTCGAGGCGTATTTAGAGGAGAAGGTTGATCCTCAAGCAGCAGAATGGCTGCGCCTGTATTTGCAGGGAAAAACCCAAGAAGCGATCGCGCAACGTTTGGGACTGCAAATCAAGCAGGTGTATCGGCTGCGGGAGAAGGTCAACTATCACGCCGTCCGGGTGTTTGCCCAGAAAGCGCAGCCCGAATTGGTAACAGAATGGTTAGGACGCTAAGTTTAGCAAGACGTAAATTGATTTGAGACCGCTTAGCAACTGACAGTAGATCTCTAAGACAGTAGATTTTTAGGAAGCATCCGGTAGCAGTGTATTTGCAGTGTATTTAGAGATGCGTTCAGAAGAAGCATTCGCGCGCAACGAGTGCACTGATAGTTCTAACTTCATCCGATACATCCGCTACCAGGTCTAATCCCAGTCAGGAGTCTCCTCTATGAACTGTCTTCACCCACTTCAACCGTTTAGGACGAATTGACATACGGACTGTAGCACTGGCAACGATCGCTAGCCAGTGCATCATATAGATCGTTCCCCGCAGTGCTTGCAGTAGCGCTACAAACCGCGAAAAATCGAGCCCTCCGAGAAAAGCACGCCTTTTAGCAGCATCTTGATCCAACAGTTGAACCCGCCGCAATCCGCCTACCGCGCTAAACAAGAACAGCAAGATACCCAACGCTGAGATTGGGCTAGTCAACATCAATCGATGCTTTGTGATCGCCATTAGAAAATCCGGTAACGCTGCCGTTGGCGCAGCATACTGAATCAGCCAAAACATAAACAAATCAATCGATTTGCGAGTTCCCATTCGGTTTTTGAGAATGAGCCGCCAATAATCTAAATAGCGCTGATACCCGCCTTCTGCCCATCGATTCCGTTGATGCCAAAGCGCTAATGCCGTTGTCACCCCTTCTTCATAGACAGGTGGCATGGTCACAACTTCGATATCCCACCGATTGAGGTGCAACCGGAAGGTTAGATCTAAATCGTCCGTGATCGTCTCTTCATTCCACCCACCGCAGGCTTGCAGTGCTTTGCGCCGGACAAACTGGCCATTGCCTCGAAGTTCGCTTAAGCCGCCGATCGCAGAGCGTTGCTGATGAATAAAGGCATCGAGCGCCATTTCTGCCATTTGCCCACGAACCCAAAAGTTGTTCGTGTCCTTGGAGTGAAACTTTGGCTCCGCTTGAATAATGGCTTTTCGGACTTGCACCGCGCCCACGTGCTCGCGTCTGAAAACAGGCAAAACCCGTCGCAGAAAGTCTGGTTCAACTTGAGCATCTGCATCAAAGACAACAATGATTTCGCCTTGAGTTAGCGGCAGAACTTGATTGAGCGCGCCAGACTTGCCGCCAACCGCATTGGCAGGACGATGGAAGACTCTCAGCTGGGCATACTCTTGGGCTAAGCGATCTAACAAAGCTGCCGTTTTGTCAGTGCTGTTGTCGTTGATTACCCATAGCTCGTAGCGATCGCACGGGTAGTCTAAACTGCACATCATTTCAACGAGCTTACCAACAACCGCTTCTTCATTCTTGGCAGAAACCATTAACGACACCATTGGGCAGTCATCATCCCCAACCAAGGGCGCTGGAAGATCCGACGGACGGGCAAATAGCAGTCGAACGGCATGAATTCCCATTACGGTTGTCAAGCCCAACACAATCCAGTAGCCCCATGTAATGAGATGCAGCGCGATCGTACTGCCCCAAATCATGACTAAAACGGCTGCCGCTTTGCGCCTGCGCCCTCGAAACCCTCGGAATACCTGCGGATCTAGCTCATCTAGGTCATCATCAGGCAAATCGCTGACGAGTGCCGCACAAGCTTCGCTCCACGTCGTACGCGACTCCAGTTCGTCGAGGGAATCGCTTTCTTGCCAAGAATTCTCCCACATAGGTCAGTTGGTTTAACAGCCAGTATTTGTCTACACCCTGAAAGCAATTAGGAATTGAGATCACACCAAACAGTGCAAGCCCTACAACCCGATAGCTTACCTTGCAATCGCTGAAATTCGTCTACTAATGGCTGAGATAGCCGCATAGTCACCCTTACGGACGCTGCTGCAAGCTAGAACACAAAGCACAGTCAGTAGAATCTTGCCGTCAGACTAATAAGGTAATGACACCTAAGTAAGGTAATGACAGCCCCTATCGTCCCACGCCGTAGATCTGCATTGTTGCTGCCCTTTCAGCAAACGTCTAGGCAGACTTATTGTAACCAACGTTACTATACTTCCTTACGTTCATGTGATCGCCATTATAACCAGGCGCTAGATTCTTCTGATGGGGTCAGATCCTAAAATGCTGGCTGGGTAAGACTAACGGGTTGCCAGAATCCTCGTACCAGGCCCAGCGACACTAGGCGCTTTTATAGTTGCCTCTAATTCTTCCGCTTTGACCGTTAACAAAGGCGGCGAATCGATGAGATGAGCAAACGGACTAGAACTTGGTACATCCAAGCGAGAATTTACGATCGCAAGATTGCCAGCCGCAGACGCTTCAAATAAAAATAGGTCAGACTCTAGCTGGCTATAGGTGAGAACCTGGCCACTCTGACGCCACAAGTTTAACCGCCCATTATCAGCGAAACGGCAGAGAACGCGATCTGCTCCTCCCGGCTCCGACGGCTCGCCTTTGACAAGAACGCGCTGCTCATTTCCCTGCCAGTCAAACTCCGCCATCTCTTTCGGCAGCTTCCAAATTTCACGTCCGCCTTGAATGGAGTCGGCTTGATCAACATAAATGTGAGAAATCCAGGCTCCGAGCTTATCGCCCCGACGTACGATCGCGGCAATTACAATCAGTTCGCTGTAGAGCAATGTTGAGCCAGTTTTGTATTGAGAAAGATAAACTCCGCCAATCGTCTTCCCAGGCAGAACTGAAACGATTTCTATCCCGATCGGAACATAGGGAGATGCCTTGGCAATATCAATAAGATGCACCGTTTGATAGGCGAAACCTTTGAGTGTCCAGGGGGCTTGAGGATAGCTCATACGAATTCTTTGCGTTAGTTAAAGTGCAGCGACGCTTCGGAAGTATGCAAGACAAACCCCCAACAGCAATGAATGTGTTAAACAATCTATTTCATTACAATCAAGACCTCTTCTTCAAATTGGTAGAGATTAAGTTGTCCAGTCGCTCGAAATCTCAATCTCTCAAAGTGTAGAGGCAGTTTCCATCTAAATTAAGTCACATTGTTAACAGCCATACTTTATAAACCTATATTTTCAAATCTTTAAAATTCATTGGTGTCATGTCGGACAAACCACAACTCGAAGAGCAAGCCATTGCTGAAGTGATTAAGCAAGTAATCCTCCAGCAATTAGACAGCGTGAAGCGGATTGGTGTAGCTGTAAGAACAAACCTGATCCAAGCATTTCAAGGACAAGCCGATTCAGTATCTATAAAAGGCAAAGATTTAACTACAGAAGGCATCCATATTCAAGAATTAGAGGTCGAGTCAGATCAAGTTTCGATTGACCCACTCAACCTATTCTTAGGGCAGATTCGATTAAGTGAACCTGTTAATACTCGAACTCATTTAGTTTTATCTGAAACAGATCTAATTCAAGCTATTAACTCAAAATACGTTACAGAGAAAATCCCTCATTTTCAGTTAGAGGTAAATAAGAAGTTCGTCACTGTTGAACTGTGTCCGCCCTTTTCGATCCGGCTGCTAAGTGATAACAAAATGCGCTTTTCGGGAGGAGCAAAACTCCATGAATCTCAGCAAGTTCGTTCTGTTAGTTTCTCGGCTGTGATGTGCGTTCGTACAGATACCCAACCTGTTTTATTAGAAACATTTTGTTGCACTCCTAATCAAGGCTTAACCCTTCCCTTTACGATCGCAATGATGCAGAAAATGGAAGAAGTTATATCTCAGCCTTATTTCACGCTAGAAGGTACGATTCTGAGGCTCTGCACGCTCAGAATTAAAGACAAGACAATGAGCCTAGACATTGAAGCCCAAACTCAAGAAATTCCTTCTCTGTAATGGCTGTCCTCTAACATTAAATAAAGTTGAATGGGATTAAAACGTAGGCTTCAACCTTTACGAGCTTTAGCGTTTTTCTTTATGTAATCTTATAAAGTTTCCTATCAACGTCTGTTGCCTGGTGCATCATACTGGGAACCTTAACAAGGACACTCTAGGCGATGACAAATCAGGCGATGAGCCAAGTTCAAGACGTGGAAACAACCTTTTTCTTTCAAAAAGGACTGTATCTCAATAAGACGAAAGCTTACACAACTGCAATTCTCAGTTATGAAGCTGCCCTTAATCTAAAGCCCGATTACCCGGATGCTTGGTACAACCGAGGCAATTCGCTTTACCATTTAGGTCGTTTTCAAGACGCGATCGCAAGCTATGACCAAGCTTTGGAATACCAGCCCGGCTTTCCTGAAGCATGGAACAACCGAGGCAACGCATTAGACGAACTCAACCGTTACGAAGAAGCAGTTGCCAGCTACGACCAAGCGATTCGATTTCGTGCCAGCTACCACTGGGCATGGTACAACCGAGGCATTTCGTTGCGAAATTTAGAGCGCTACGAAGAAGCGATAAATAGCTACGACCGAGCAATCGAGTTTAAGCCCGATTACTATTGGGCATGGTACAGTCGGGGGCTTGCCCTCCGAAAACTCGGTCAGCTTGAGAAAGTTGTCGCTAGTTACGACAAAGCCCTAGAATTCAAACCCGACTTTGAAGAATCTTGGACGAATCGCGGCAACGCGCTCTACCACTTAGGGCGCATTGAGGAGGCGTTAGAAAGTTACGACCGCTCCCTAGCTTTAAGACCTGAGGCGGCGACCGTATGGTACAACAAAGCCTGCTGCTACGCCGTGCAGGGTGATCTAGACCTTGCCTTCGAGCATTTGCAGAAAGCGATTGAACTTAGCCCCGAAGAATATCAAGAAATCGCGCAGAATAATGGTGACTTTGAACCTCTGCGGCGAGATCAGCGGTTTCTCTCGCTCCTGTCCTTCCGAGCGCCACGAGAGACCTAAGCGCTGCCTACGACTATGGTTCCTTGGGATGATATTCAAGCTCGCTACAAAGGTGCAGGGCGATCGCTATCGCTGCTCAGTAGCTATGGCAGACACTATGCTAAGTGCGAGCAGGCTCTAGACGCCAACCCCAATCATCCAGATGCGCTTCTGTGTCACGGCTATGGGCTAGAAAAACTAGGACGGTATGAGGAGGCGATCGTCACGTTTGAGCGGGTGATCGCCCTCTGTCCCCGAAGCAGTTTAGCTTGGCAGGGGCGCGGCATTTCGCTCGGGATGCTGTGTCAATATGAAGACGCGCTCACAAGTTTCAACCAATCGCTCAAGCTCGATCCGGACGATTATCGAGGCTGGCAAAATCAAGGTAAGACGCTGTTAAGGTTAGGACGCTACCCCGCCGCGATCGTCAGCTTTGATCAGGTACTCTCACTTAAACCCGACAGTTACAAAGCTTGGTATAACCGTGCGATCGCGCTGTCTTGCCTTCACAACTATGTTGCTGCTCTGACAAATATCGATCGGGCGCTCACAATTAAACCAAATTCTGACTATATTTGGACATATCGAGGCGTGATGTTAACGAGGCTAAACCGCTGCTCCGAAGCCTCTACCAGCTTTGAAAACTCGCTCAAGATCAATTCGCGAAGTCCTAGCACATGGTATGGAAGAGCCTGCTGTTTTGTGCGGCAAGACAAGCTGGAAGAAGCATTAGAGAGTGTCAAGCGGGCAATTCAAATCTCTCCCTCGGTCTACCGCCGTGTCGCAAGCACTGACGCAGCCTTGCAACCTTTGCGGAGCGACCAACGCTTTCGCGAGCTAGTTCATAGAGAAATTCAGCCCAAAGCCATTTGATCTTGAGATCTCAAGATCAAATGGCGCTATATTATGTCGTTGCATTATTGATGTCGTTTCTGATGCCACTGCCAAGCGTGCGTCAGAATCTGAGTTAAATCGGCGTACTGAGGAGACCATCCCAAAACAGTTTGAGCTTTTTCCGCACTGCCAACTAGAGCCGGAGGATCACCAGGACGACGATCGCGCTCTACAGCAGGAATAGGCTTCCCGGTGACTTGACGCGCCGTATCAATCACTTCGCGGACTGAAAAGCCGTTGCCATTTCCTAGATTAAATGTTTGAGAATCGCCTCCATTAAGCAGGTACTTCAGACCAAGGACGTGCGCTTGGGCTAAGTCTGTTACATGGATGTAGTCTCGAATACAAGTGCCATCAGGTGTTGGATAGTCTGTACCAAAAATTGAGATTGCATCTTGCTGACCCAGTGCCGTTAACAACACCAACGGAATCAGGTGAGTTTCTGGATTGTGGTCTTCTCCCAGTCTGCCTTCTGGGTCAGCACCTGCGGCATTGAAATACCGAAAGCTAACGGACTTGAAACTATAAGCGGGATCAAAATCTGCCAAGATCCGCTCCACCATCAGTTTTGTTGCGCCGTAGGGATTGATCGGGTTTTGGGGATGGTCTTCTGGAATCGGAACTTGATTGGGAACGCCGTAGGTCGCGCAGGTTGAGGAGAACACAAAGGTTTTGATGGACGCTGCCACCATTGCTTCTAGGAGGGTGAGCGTTCCAATCACATTGTTACGGTAGTACTTATCAGGAGCAGTGACAGACTCACCAACATAAGCGTAGGCGGCAAAGTGCATAACGGCTGCGAACGATCGCGAGGCAAATAAGCTGTCGAGCAGAGCGCGATCGCTGGTATCCCCTTCAACTAGCTCAACCTTCAAAACATTCTCTACAATGTCGCGGTGTCCATACACCAAATTGTCAAGCACAACAACTTCAAAGCCAGCTTGCTGCAATGCTAATACGGCATGAGAGCCAATGTATCCGGCTCCTCCAGTGACTAAAACGGTCAATTTTTCTGATTGCACGTCGCTATTCCCCCAACACTACTTCTATTTCCCTTTCATTCTTGGCTACGACAGTCAGGAATCAATCTCACTTAATTAATTCTTACTTAATAATGTCTATCAACCTCTTATTTCTTCTTTCCCCCTTGCAATAGATCGCGACCCAATAGAAAGAAGATGACTGAAAACGCAATCCCTGCCAAAATAACTTCCATCCATTTATCTCCTGATGTACGGTTTCTTCTAAAGTTGAGCTTTGGGCAAATCGCGGTTCAGAACATGATGTTCCGGCTGAGTATCACAGTTTTGTATTCTGCCTGAATTCTCAGTCATTTTAAATGCAACGGAAGGAAGGATTTACCTAAAATTTTGCGTTCTGAAATCTAGTTTCAGAAAAAATAGACGTTTATTGCAAAAAAAGAGCGTATGTATCAACAATCTTCGGTACAATCCTAGTCTTGAAAGCCCTTTACGTTGCTAATTTGCGCCTCTATCCGATAAGTCAAACTAGGGTCTGTTCTAGTTGTCTTAATCAAAGTAGATTGCTGGCTGTAGGTTATAGATGGTTAAATTTGCACGGGGTGTGAGGATGTTTACCGCAACGCAAGGAATTACAGCATGGTTTTATTAGTAACCGATGTATTCGTGCTGCTAACCCAGGTTCTATTGTGGGTGGTAGTTGGAATCTTTGCCTGGTATGTCTTGCTGCGGTTGCTTCCCAGAGTATTTCTCGGCGGACTGGTGCTTTTTCTATTACTTGGAGTTGCCGTATACACGTTTTTTCAAGGGTCGCCGGCTCAAGGAGTCGCTGGAGATATTTGGCGCGTGATTTCGGTTCCGTTTACGCCCCTGGGATTGCTGCTGATTTTACTGCTCATTGCCCTTTCAGATTTGATTCGCGGCAAAGCTTTGTCGTCTACCGGAGTCATTTTGCTTCGGGTCGCCGTTCCGGTTCTGCTGATCCTGAGTTTGCCTGCGGTGTCGTATTTTTTGGCGCAACGTGCAGAAGCAGAAGCGATTCAAGATATTCAGTTGGTTCCAGAGGCGGCACTTGGCGGAGCGGAGCGTGTGATTGTGGTGTTAGCGCAAGATACGACTCGATTGCAGCTTAGACCCGGACTACCAGCCCCAGGCACAACGCGTGCGAGAAATACAAATCCTGGGCTGATTCCGCCACCTACACCCATCTCAGCAAGTGCGTATAATTTGCTCATTGACCAGCCAATTCAGCTAACCGAGCGCGGAAATCGGTTGATCTATGCCGCAGAATTGGCGCGGGAGCAAGGCGGCCGTGTGGTCGTTAGTGCTGGATCTCGACCGGGGCGTAATGTCAGAGCTGGCGAAAGCCGAGAAAGTGTTTCTGAAGCGAGAGATGCAGCAACGTTTTTGCGAGGGCGGGGAGTTGCCAACATCTTAGAAGATCCGAACAGCCCAACGGTTCACGACAGCGCGGTGAATGTGCGGAATCTGCTTCAGCGCAATAACGTTAACTACAACGGACAGATTACAGTGGTTACGTCTGCATTGCAGATGCCGCGTGCGGCGCTAACGTTTAGACAAGAATTTGCTAATCAACGGGAGGGAGCGTTCTCTGTGCTGCCTCGACCGACAGACTTCTACACGGTTCCTAGTGGAGAGGCACTCCGAAATCGAGTTCAGGGAGGAGATTTACGAAACATCCAACTATCGGATATTTTGCCGAGTGTGGACGCCCTTGAATTGAGTTCTAAAGTCATTAACGAGTACCTTACTTCAATCTATTACTTTTTGAGGGGATGGATTCGACCAGTGAGGGCACTTTAAGGTCTCTCGAATAAGAAAGGTCTCTCGAATAAGACTCAGATTCTCTAGAATAGGCGCGATCGCGACGAAGCCCATCTTTTCGTCGCGATCGTGCTTTCAGGATTAGTGTTTTGAGGATTAGCGTTACGATGAGAGGGTTTCCGATCCATGACTGACGGCTGACTATGGCGCGAGCATCACGACTAAGAAAATTAGGGAACTACCTTCGTCCCCATTGGCGGTCAACCACCGCGGGTATTGCTGCACTTTTAATTGTTAACGGGATCGGCATTTATATTCCGCTTCAGATCAAAAGCGCGATCGATACGTTGGGCATTACCTTCCGCTTTGATCAAATTCTGTCTTATGTCGTCCTGATTTTGGTGTTAGCGACGGTGATGTGGTTTGTCCGCATGGCGTCTCGCGTGCTGTTGTTTGGGGTTGGGCGTCAGGTTGAGTTTGATCTTAAACAAAAGATTTTTAATCATTTGCTGAGGCAGGAACCCGCTTATTTTGCAGCAAATGCGGTGGGAGACTTGATTAGTCGCGCCACGAGCGATGTAGAAAATATTCGGCGGTTGGTTGGCTTTGCCGTTTTGAGTTTGGCAAATACTTTTTTTGCCTATGCTCTGACGTTGCCTGCCATGTTTTTGATTGATGCGAAGCTCAGTCTTTTGGCGCTTTCAGTGTATCCGTTCATGTTGATTCTGGTGAATCTTTTTAGTCATCGTCTGCGATCGCAGCAGTTGAATGTGCAAGAAGAGCTTTCAGGGTTGAGTGAATTGATTCAAGAAGACATGAGCGGGATGGCGCTGATTAAGATTTACGCTCAGGAGGAGAATGAAAGGCGAGCGTTTGGAGAGGTGAATCGCGGACTGCTGAAGGCAAATCTCAGATTAGCGCTGACTCGCAATTTGTTGTTTCCAATCTTGACGGCGATGGGCTACGGCAGTGCGTTGATTTTGCTGTGGTTTGGCGGGGGCGCGATCGCCCGGGGCGAAATTACAGTTGGAAGTTTCATCGCGCTATTGATTTTTGTGGAGCGTCTAGCGTTTCCGACGGCGTTGCTTGGATTTACAATTACAGCGTACCAACGGGGCGAAGTCAGTATTGACCGAATTGAGGCAATTTTGGGTGTTGAACCTGAGATTCAGGATGCTCCGAATGCAATTCCGTTAGCGATCGACCAAGTGAAGGGAAAGCTGACCGCCCAAGATTTAACATTCCGATATCCGAAAGCGGAGACACCTGCGTTAGATCATCTCAATTTTACGATTTTGCCTGGAGAAACAATTGCGATCGTCGGCCCAATTGGATCAGGAAAATCGACGTTGGCGAATGCATTACCCCGATTGTTGGATATTGCTCCGGGTGAACTGTTTGTGGATAGCTATGACATTACCCAACTGCGATTAGAAGATTTGAGAGGCGCGATCGCTTACGTTCCTCAAGAAAGTTTTCTGTTTAGCACCACTATTCAAAATAATATCCGCTACGGTCAACCGTTTGCGGATCAAAGTGATGTTGAATATGCGGCAAAGACAGCTCAAATTCACAGCGAGATTTTGAACTTTCCGCACCACTATGACACGATTGTGGGAGAGCGTGGCATTACGCTTTCGGGCGGGCAGCGCCAACGAACGGCATTAGCGAGAGCTTTACTTGTTGACAGCCCGATTTTGATTTTGGATGATGCCCTGTCGAGTGTGGACAATCAAACCGCTACGCAAATCCTTAAGAATTTGTCAGAAGGAACGATGCGAAAAACGGTTGTGTTTATTTCGCATCAGCTTTCGGCGGCGGCAATGACCGATCGAATTTTTGTGATGGATCAAGGTCGAATTGTGCAAATCGGGACTCACAGCGAGTTGTTGGCAGAACCAGGATTGTATCGATCGCTGTGGGAGCAAAACAAATTAGAAGAGGTGTTGACGGAATAGGAATTTCGTATAAAGGAACGATCGCTCTGTAAGCTCTGCATAAGCTTGTTATCGAGTATCGGGATGCTGTATCAAGGAAGCAATGTTGCAAACTCGATAACGCGATGCTGTATTGAGAAGTGCGATCGCAAAACTCGATAACGCGATGCTGTATCAAGAAAATTTTTGCGTGAACTCGATAACGCGATGCTGTTTCTAAGAAAGCGATGCCACGAACTCAATAACGCGATGCTGTATCAAGGAAAATTTTGTGCAAACTCGATGTGGAATTGAGCGAATCGAGTTAGGGAAACGCAAAACTCGATTCGCGATCGCGTGATCTTGATACATGCATTTGAATCTCGACAAAGGCATTTGCTCAGACGCACTACAAACCATGACCTACGAGGGCTTGCGTTGACAAGTCTCTGTCCTCCCCTAAGCTTAAGAGATGAAGGTGAGGGACGTCATCAAACTGATTGAGCAAGAGGGTTGGTATTTGGCTCGGACACGAGGTAGTCACCGTCAATGCAAATATCCTAGACAAGCCAGGTCTAGTGACTGTACCCGGAAAACCAGGTGATAATTTAGCTCCAGGAACGTTGGATAGCATCTTGAAGCAAGCGGGTTTGAAATAATGCAGTACCTTATCATCATTGAGAAAACAGAAACTGGATATTCTGCTTATTCTCCTGACCTCCTTGGGTGTGTCTCGACTGGGGCAACCCGTGAAGAAGTCGAACAGAATATGCATGAAGCGATGGCGTTCCACCTTGATGGTTTGAAGTTGGAGGGTTTAGAAATTCCACAACCTACGACCTCATCCGCCTATGTTGAGGTCGCAGCTTAGTACTGCGTTGAGATGGACGGTAATTATCGATCGCGGAGAGACTGAACCACATCAATGACGCAGTGGGCAGCGCGATCGCACTCTTCTTCAGTATTAAATCGGCCAATTCCAAATCGCAGCGATGCATACGCCAACACATCTGGTAATCCCAGTGCTTGTAATACGTGGGATGGTGCAATCTTTGCTGACGTACATGCAGAACCAGATGACACTGCAATCACTGGCTGCAATGCTAATAACAATGCTTGCCCATCCACACCTTCAACACTCACATTAAGATTGCCGGGCAATCGTTGAGTCGAATGACCGTTAAGATGAATGCCTTCTACCGATTGAAGAGTTTGCCACATGCGATCGCGCAATCCTTGAATTCGCGCTGATTCTGCTGACATCTCTTTCAGCGCAATTTCAACCGCTTTACCCAATCCAACAATGAGCGGAGTAGAGAGCGTTCCGGCTCGTAGTCCTCGTTCTTGCCCGCCGCCGTGGAACTGGGGAGCGATCTGCACACGTGGATTTCTGCGACGCACGTACAACGCTCCAATCCCTTTCGACCCATAAACTTTGTGAGCCGTAAGCGACATCAGATCGATCTTCATCGCTTCCACGTCGAGCGGAATTTTACCGATCGCTTGCGCGGCATCTGTGTGAAAGAGAACATTGCGATCGCGGCACAACGCTCCAATCTCTGCAAGCGGCTGCAACACTCCAATTTCGTTATTCGCTGCCATGGCAGAAACTAGAATGGTGTCGTCTCGCAAAGCTTTTTCTAGCGTATCTAAATCAATCAACCCATCAGCTTGAACTGGCAGAAAGGTAATTTCAAACCCAAGCGATGCTAAATAGCGACACGGATCAAGAACAGCGTTATGTTCTGTTTGCAGCGTGATGATGTGTCTTCCTCGACTGAAATACGATTCTGCAACCCCTTTGATTGCTAAATTATTTGCTTCCGTTGCACCGCTAGTGAAGATAATTTCTTCTGGAGTTGCACCAATGGCAGCAGCTAAAATCTCTCGTGCCTGTGCGATCGCGGCTTCAGCTTCCCATCCGTATGCGTGACCTACACTAGAGGCATTGCCAAAATATGTTGTGAAGTAGGGCAACATCGCGGCTAGAACGCGATCGTCAGCGGGCGTAGTGGCATGACAATCGAGATAAATCGGGCGATCCATATTCGTTAAAGCAGCTTCTTTAATGCGATCGTAAACCCTGGAACCACATCTTCGCCGCTCAACATCGCATCAGCAGGGTATTGAGTAATCGAGCGATCGACACGATAAGCATAGGCACAACGATGCTGACGATCGACTAGCCATCCCAACCGAACGCCATTTTCGATATACTCTTGCATCTTTTCTTGCAAGACTTCGAGGGAATCAGATTTAGAGCGGATCTCAATTACAAAGTCAGGTGCTAATGGAATGAACTTATCTTCTTCCTCATCCCAATTGTCAGCGAGTCGCCCCTTGGCAACAAACGCAGCATCGGGGGAACGAAGCGCCCCATTTGCCAGCCGAAAGCCACCACTTGAACTGAAGACATCTCCTAAATCGTGATCTTCAACCCAAATCAGCAGGTAAGCACCTGCTTTTGCTTCTCGATTGCTTGAAATTCCGCCTGTTGGAGCCATTGCAACAATTGTCCCATCTGCATTTTGCTCAAATCGCAATTCCGGGTTTTTAGAACTCATGAGCATCAGTTCTTCATCGGTGACCGTGAATGTTGTATTTCCCATTGCGCTCTCCCAGAATGCAGATTAAGTTGACTATAAAATATTTCCGAAGCTATGGCACAACGCGCAGTTTCTCCACCATTGAGTCAGGCGCTGATCGCCCTTGGTAGCAATTTAGGCGATTCTTACACCATTTTAGAATCTGCTTTAGAAGCATTGAACCAAACATCAGGAATCCGAGTGGAGGCGCGATCGCAGTGGTACAAAACCAAACCCATTGGGCCGCCCCAGCCCGACTATCTCAACGGCTGTGCCTTGCTTCAAACAACGCTCACTCCTCACGCCTTACTTGCCGCACTCTTCACGATTGAAACTGAATTTGGTCGCGAACGCCGCGAACGTTGGGGCGCACGTACCCTTGACTTAGACCTACTCTTATTTGATGATGTGATTCTGCAAACTCCTGATTTGCAGGTTCCCCATCCTCGGATGAATGAACGGGCGTTTGTCCTCGTTCCCCTTGCCGAGATTGCCCCCAACTGGATTGAGCCGCGATCGCAGCGCTCAATTTTAGAATTGGCAGGCGCGATCGACACCTCCGACGTTCAACGATTCCCGACACCCACTCCCTAAATCTAATGCCCTTGGGTTCAGAACCACCCCAACTCCTCGAACACCGCCTCACCTACAAAGGGCGCAAATTCGACTTTGAAGTCAATCGACTCCGTTTGCCCAATCAATCTGAGGGCGACTGGGAATGTATTCGTCATCCCGGCGGCGCATTGGTGATTCCAGTCACCTCTGAGGGCAAGCTTGTTTTGGTCAATCAATACCGCTTTCTCGTGCAAGGACGATTACTAGAGTTTCCCGCTGGAACTGTGGAAATAGGCGAGAACCCCCTAGAAACCATCCAACGCGAGATCGAAGAAGAAACCGGATATCGGGGCAACCAGTGGCAAAAGTTGGGAGAGTTTTTCTTGGCTCCAGGCTATTCTGACGAGGTGATTTATGCCTTTCTAGCTCAGGATTTGCAGCTTTTGGAGCATCCGCCAGAACAGGACGAGGACGAAGATATTCAGACTGTGTTGATGACGCCCCAAGAAGTCGAGAAAGCAATCTATGCAGGCGATTTGATCGACTCGAAATCGATTTCGAGCTTTATGCTGGCACGTCCAATCTTATTAGGCAGTTCGTAGATGTCAACAAAGCAGAATTTGCTAGGGTAAAGGAACTGCTCGCCCTATGATCTCTAGCCTAGTATGTCTGATTTAGTTTTGTTTTGGCATCGCCGCGATCTGCGAATTTCAGACAATCTTGGGCTAGCAATGGCGCGACAGCGCAGCCCCAAAGTCGTCAGTGTGTTTTGCCTTGATCCAGGCATTCTGAATCGCGATGATGTTGCGCCTGCCCGCGTGACCTATATGATTGGCAGCGTGCGATCGCTACAAGAGCGCTATGCCCAAGTCGGCGGTCAACTGCTGATTCTCAACGCCGATCCGCGTCAAGCTATCCCTGCACTAGCAACGGCGTTAGGTGCAAAAACCGTGTTTTTCAATTGGGATGTTGAGCCCTATGCTCACGAGCGCGATCGCGCCGTGATCTCTGCCCTCAACGCCGCCAAAATTGACGTTAAAACCTGCTGGGATCAACTGCTTCACTCGCCCGAAGAGATTCAGTCGGGTTCCGGTTCGCCCTACACGGTGTATTCACCGTTTTGGAAAAATTGGAGTAGCAAACCGAAAGCGGAACCCGTTCCCGATTTAGCGCAGATAGAAGGATTATCGGAGCGCGAACTAGAAGCGGCAAAAACAGTAGGGATAATTGCACTGCCCACGGCTAAAGAACTGGGCTTTGGTTGGGACAATCCCCTCATGCTTGCTCCCGGAGAACAGGCAGCACAAGAGCGATTAGACGAATTTTGTTCTCAAGCGATCGCGGAGTACCGAGACCAGCGCAATTATCCCGCTCAGCCTGGAACCTCTCTTTTGAGCGCTGCCCTCAAATTTGGTGTGATCGGCGTCCGCACAGTTTGGGCGGCGACGGTCGATGCCGCGAAACAAAGCCGCAGCGACGAAACAAAAGAAAATATCCGCGTGTGGCGTCAGGAGATCGCGTGGCGAGAATTCTATCAACACGCACTGTATTTTTTCCCAGAATTAGAGGAAGGCGCGTACCGAGAAGTATTAAAAACTTTCCCGTGGGAGAACAACGAGAAATACTTCCAAGCCTGGTGCGAGGGAAAAACTGGATACCCGATCGTGGATGCAGCAATGCGTCAGATGAATGAAACCGCCTGGATGCACAATCGGTGCCGCATGATTGTTGCCAGCTTTCTGACTAAAGATCTGGTCGTCGATTACCGCTTGGGTGAGAAATATTTTATGCAACGGCTCTATGATGGCGATGTGTCAGCCAATAATGGTGGCTGGCAGTGGAGTACATCGAGCGGCATGGACCCAAAACCCTTGCGAATTTTCAATCCGGCGAGCCAAGCGAAGAAATTCGACCCGGATGGTGAATATATACGGGAATGGCTACCCGAATTGCGGCAGGTTGAAACGGAGAACTTGATTTCTGGAAAAATTGATCAAAATGAGCGCGATCGCGCAGGCTATCCAAAACCAATCATCGATCACGCCGTGCAACAGCGCAAATTCAAAGAGATGTATCAGCAGCAAAAACAAGCAACGGGTTCGGAAGGCGGAGCTTAGGCGATTTCGTCAGGGTTGATGCCCAGCGATCGTAGCCGTTCAGCGAATCGATCTGCGCGTTGTCGTTCTTCCTCTGCGCGTTGTCGTGCTTGATTTGCTGATTCGTCTGGTGTTGGAACTAGACTTCCATTTGGAGCGAAGTAGCGGAGTTGATTATTTTTCACCCCCAGAAACAGTTGAAGTTCTTCACTCCAGCGCCAACCCTTCTCATCCAGTGGAATTTCTTGATATTCATGCCCATCTAAGCGCAATCCTACGAACTCAAGCGTAGTGGGCGAGAACCAGAAATATTCCGGGGTACGGAAACGGTCTTGATAAAGCAATTTCTTCAGTGTACGGTCAGTGTCTTCTGTTGTCGGTGACAGTAGCTCAATGATGATATTGGGATATTTACCGTCTTCTTCCCACACGACCCACGAGTTTCGATGGCGTCGTTCAGTGGATTTGACCAAGAAGAAGTCAGGTCCTCGAAACTCTCGATTTCGGAGTTGTTGGCGACTAAAGTAAACGGTAAGGTTTGCACCAATAAAGAAGTCTGAGCGATCTTGCCAGAGAAACTCTAGACACGCCACAAGTAACGCCAGTTGGGCGTAATGCACAGATGATTCCATTTCTGGCTCGTCGCTTTCAAGGTGAGTAGCATCAGGCAGAAGATCTGCAAATTCTTTTGCAGTTAGGCTCATGGGTCGTTCCTTTGAAGCGCAACTTCAATTCCTTTCACTCTAATCACTCTAAGTCTTGTCAACCAATTGTGTGAACGAATCAGCACCAACTTCAACTAAAAAAAGGGACGTTCAGTCGAACGTCCCTTAGAGTGTATGGATTTTTTAAAACCTTAGACAAGCTGACGTTGCTCCGCTTCTAGCAAAGCTAACAGCGCATTATCCCCTTTCTCTTGGGCGCTTTGAATGCGGCGTTGCAGATTGCGCTCTAGGTTAGCCTGGTGAACCCTTGATAGATTCCTAGATAAAGCGATCGCAGACACCGTGAGCGGCGTTTTAACACTTTTAGTTGGTTTAATCGGGCGTGTCGCTGTCGTCCGCTCTCCGTTTGGCTGCACTTGGTAAGTGCTGCCTCGGTAGGTTAACTGGTAGGCTGAGCGAGGTTGATAAGTAGCTGGAGCGGGCTGCTGATGGGGATCGAGCCGGTAAACGCTTCCACGATAGGTTAGGGTGAACGGCTCTCGAACGTTCTCGAATCGATCGCTGTCTGTGCGCCTGGGTTGGGTCGGGTCGTATTCGTAGGTAGAACCGCGATAAATTAGCTTCATAGTCGCCTCTGGGAGAAAAGTAGCGTGGGTTAGGTTGTGAGGCGCGTTCCTTCAGGAGAACTCCTTACTTCCGTCTCGTTCAGCGCGTGCTTACTGAAGATGAACGTATATATCTGTATTATATGCTACGCTTTTGCGCTTTTGTAGAATAATACAAAGCTAAACAAATCTGGGTTTGAACACAATCTGTCTTGAGACGGTAAAAACTTAACTATCTAAAATACTTTTCTATCGAGAGTTAGACTGCGATCGCGGTGGGGATCAGTACCGTAGGCAAGGAAGGTACAGAAAGTAGTTATGCATATTCAAACACCGGATTGGGTCAAGCACGCCGTCTTCTATCAAATTTTCCCCGATCGCTTTGCTCGGAGCCAAGAACCTCATAAGCGATTGCTCGAAGCTGCCCGTTGGGAAGATTGGCACGCGATGCCAACTCTACAAGGCTATAAAGGCGGCGACCTTTGGGGTGTGATTGAAAAGCTTGACTACCTTCAAGACTTAGGAATTACAGCGATTTATTTCACCCCGATTTTTCAGTCGGCAAGTAACCACCGATACCACACCCACGACTATTACACAGTCGATCCGCTATTAGGCGGGAATGAAGCATTTAAAGACCTGTTAGCAGCCGCCCATCAGCGCGATATCAAAGTTGTCCTCGATGGCGTGTTCAATCATTCGAGTCGTGGCTTTTTCTTCTTTCACGATGTGCTGGAAAACGGTCCTCATTCGCCTTGGGTCGATTGGTTTAGAATCCACCAATTTCCTGTTAATCCTTACAACGGGGAGTACCCTGCAAACTACGAAGGTTGGGCAGACAATCGAGCGTTGCCTGTGTTCAATCACGACAATCCTGAAGTGCGAGAGTACATCATGGAGATTGCTGAGTATTGGATTAAATTAGGCATTGATGGTTGGCGGTTGGATGTGCCATTTGAGGTGAAAACGCCGGGATTTTGGCAGGAGTTTCGCGATCGCGTCAAGGCAATCAATCCTGACGCCTATATCGTAGGCGAAGTGTGGCACGACTCGCGAGAATGGCTTGACGGGACGCAGTTTGATGGGGTGATGAATTATCTGTTTGCAGGACCAACGATCGCATTTGCAGCTGGCGATCGCGTAGTCATGGAACAGGTTCAAAGCCGTGATTATCAGCCCTACCCGCCCCTGTTTGCCGCAGAATATGCTTCTAAAATTCAAGAGTTGCTCAACCTGTATCCTTGGGAAATTCAGCTAACGCAACTGAATCTACTAGCAAGTCATGACACAGCCCGCTTAGCGACGATCGCAGATGGCGATCGCGCTAGTGTTGAACTCTCTACTCTTTTACTTCTCACCTTTCCAGGTGCGCCCAGCATCTACTACGGCGATGAAGTTGGATTACCTGGCGCGATCGATCCAGATTCGCGGCGTGGCTTTCCCCTAGAAACAAATTGGGATTATGAGATTTATGAGTGCCATCGACAATTAATTGCGCTGCGTCATGCTCATCCTGCTTTGCGAACAGGAGACTATAGAGTTTTGTATGCTGAAGGAACAACCTACGTGTTTGCGCGACGGCTTGACGCTGAAGAGATTATAGTCGCCGTTAACATTGGTACATCTGAGGTAAAAGCCCATCTAGATGTTTCGAAAATAGAGTTAAAGTCTCGACCGAATAAAATCCTTTATGGCCCTGTATCAATGGAATGGGCCGACGATCGCTTAACACTCAGTTTGCCGCCTCGATCGGGTGGTATTTTGGCTGAAATTTGATCTCTACACGAAGGTAGAGAATCAATCCTACTTTAGGCAAGATGGCTAGTAACTTGCTCCTGATTATGCTGTTCTCAGTTAAAAATTTTTAGGAGTTATTAATTATGCCATCTGATCCAAACATTGATGTTAGTAGCCAACAAGAGAAAGGGGATGAACTGGTAAATGCCAATCCTCAGCTTGACGCCAATGAAAAACAGCTAGAGCTTGTAAACAAACAAGGCGATGAAGTTGATCAAGCTGATTTAGCGAAGCCCCAGACCTCAGCAGACGTGCAAGCAGCAAAGCGCGACGACGTAGATGAGGAAGGCGCAGACAAATTGCCTTCTGAAATTACCGATAAGCTCATGGATGGTTCTGATCAAGTGTTTATGGCAGCGTTCAAGAACGGTCAGAACGATGGTTTGAGCCGTGAAGCTGCTATGCAGATGGCTTGGAACAGCGTAAAAGGAGGATTTGTTCGGAGCGACGATGGAAGCTGGCATCGCAAGTCTGGAGCGGACGATAGAACTATCAATTCTGGTGTAGGGGGAAGCGCAAGCTAAGAGTTAGCGATTGCACAAATTCTTGAGCCACTATCATCGACCCCGATGAGTAAAGAGCATAGCAAACGGTAGAAGCGCGCTACGGCACGTCTCTACCGTTTTGAATGGGTAAGATTGAGAATTTAATCGACTCGTTCTAATTGCCACAAAATCTGATTTCCTTCTCTACGCACTCTCGATACGACCCAATTGCGCCACACCCAGTTATCGCCCCGACTCGTAACCGCACTCGCGTTGATGTCCATCAAATCCGCAAGTTCGGAACTCGTGATCAAATAGCCTTTAGCCGCGATTTCTTCTGCCATGTGCAGCATATCCACTAAGTTGCGGAGGTTAGCAACTCGGACTTCGCGGGGAATGTTTTCTGAAATGTCGCTGGACTTGCCGTCTTCTAAAGGAACCGTTTGGGAGAGTTGAGTATCAGCCATATCTACAATAGAACCCTGTTTATAAGAATCGACGGTTTTTAATTCGGGCATTCTACCTAAAGAGAAGGCACGAGCGATCGCGTCGCATCGCTCGTTTCCGACATCGCCCGAATGTCCTCGAACGTAGCGCCACTCAACTTGACGGGAATTGAGTTGGTCTAGCTTCTCCCATAATTCCTGATTCAGCACAGGTTTTCCAGTGGATGTCTTCCATCCTTTCTTTTTCCAGCCGCCAATCCATTTGGTGATACCGTTCTTGACGTATTCGCTATCGGTGTAAAGAATTATTGGCTCGGTTTGTTCAGACTCGGCCAGGAATTGCAGGGCTGCGATCGCGGCTTGCATTTCCATTCGGTTGTTGGTGGTTTCTCGCTCCGCCCCACCTAATTCTTGAACAGAGCCATCGGTAAAGTAAACCACAGTTCCCCAGCCACCTGGGCCTGGATTGCCAGAACATGCACCATCAGTGTAAATCGATTGAATAGTTCGTGCTGTCATAATATATGGACGTAAAGCCGGGGCTTAGCCTATCACGGTTGCTGGTCATAAGGCTTACTAATCAAGGCAGGTAGCAATGATTTGCCAACGATTAGCGCAAAGTGCAACTCCGAAGAAACCACAAAATTCAGCAAATTTTCATCGGTAGAGCGATCGCAGGAATAGTCAGGCAAGTTCACTCTCAAAGCTCCAAATTGCTGATTCATTCAAATAACGGCTCTAGCGCACTACTCAAGTTGGTTGAACTCCGACCGATATTTTACCGTTCCAACACAACCCTGCAATGCACCGCTTTCCAACTCCAACACCATAAACACATCATCTGGCACTGCGTACTCACATCCTAATCCCTTCTCCTTAGCCGGAGTAAACCCAAATCGCGGATAGTATTCTGGATACCCCAGCACAACAACGGCTTTGCATCCTAGCCGGGCACACTCTGCCAAACCATGCCGAATCAGCAATGTCCCAATTCCTTGTCGCTGATAGCCGGGTAGCACTGCTACTGGTGCGAGTCCCAAAACAAGTAAATCGTCAGCACATTCCCCTGCGATCGCAACTGGACTAAAGAAAACGTGTCCAACAATTTGCTCGGATTCAACAGCAACGAAGGAAAACGTAGAGGCAACATCTCGCAACTGATCGACTAGCTTCGCCTCACTCTCTCGCCCAAATGCCGCAACATTGACTCTGCGAACAGCTTCTACATCTTCTGGTTTCTCGGCTCGAACTTCCATAACTTAGGACTACTGATTGCGGCAGATTACAATATCTCCACCAAGGTAACGTAGTCTCAAACGACCACTGAGGCTTCTCGAAACACTGTCACAACGTGTGATCGACGCTATAGAACGGCATAATCAGCTTTTCTCTCAAAAATGCCAAAGTAGTAGCTACAGCTTCATTTTGTCCGAATTGACAAGATAAAGCATTTCTATATCAAGGCAACTGGACTATAGATCCTTCTAACTCACTTCACTCGGCTCCTGCGAAGTTATGCCGTGGCGTTAATCGCAGGTTTTGTTCTTGATCAACCTCCATTTGTTCTTAATGTGATCGCACTAAGAACAAAACAACCCGCACTAAGAACGAAACAACATGCATTAATAACCTATGTTTATTCGGTAAGAACTGATGCTTTTATTTATGTTATCGAAGTACATTAATCTGTTCTTGATCAATGTTGATTTGTTCTTGATCAATGTTGATCAAGAACAAATCAACATTGATCTGTTCTTAATGGACTTGTTTTTGTAATTTTTTCAGCGCAAATACTGACTAAACCAGCGCACCTTCATTCAGGCGATACAAGAAATCTGCGGATTCTGCGCTCCTAACATCAACTGCAAATTTGCTAATGACTTGCATGAGAGCAGGTCATACCCACTTAGAAATTGCTAGGCGACAGATCCTATGCGTAAGAACATCACAGCGCTGGATGAGCAGAGCAGCAAGCAAGGAGTGCAACGACAACGGCAATTTAAGCCATAACACTTCCATTGCCGCAATCGCGGTTCCTTAGCAATCTGTCTCATCCGTAACTCATCTTTCTAAGCCGCAATTAACGCTTCTTGTCCGTGTCCTCGCATTATCTCCATCAGTTCATCTCGGTAATCATGAAATGTAGAGTTGCGTTTAACATGCTGAGTGCGCTCTGGTAACTTAATCGACATCTCTCGCCGCACCGTACCCGGACGAGCGCCCAACGCATAGATGCGATTCGAGAGGAAAACCGCTTCTTCGACATCGTGGGTAATCATGAACACCGTGAGATGCGTGCGTTCCCACAGTTCGAGCATGAACTGATGCATCAATTCCTTAGTATGAACATCCAACGCGCCAAACGGTTCATCTAGCAGCAGTACCTTCGGTTCGGAGGCTAAGGCACGCGCGATCGCAACCCGTTGTTTCATCCCGCCAGATAACTCACTCGGCAACGACTTCGCAAACTTAGAGAGACCCACCACTTCTAAGTAGGTGCTGGCTTTCTCACGCCGCTCTTTTTTCGACAGTCGTTGCAGCTTTAGTCCAAACTCAGTATTCTGCTGCACCGTCATCCACGGAAACAGCGTGTAATGCTGAAATACCATGCCGCGATCGGGTCCAGGTCCAGTTATCACTTCGCCATCAACCTTAACTTCTCCGCTCGTGGGTTGGTCTAGCCCCGCAATTTGCCGCAACAGCGTAGACTTACCTGACCCCGACGCACCCACTGCACAGATAAACTCCCCGCGCTGAATCTCCATGTTGATGTCTTTCAGAACCACGAGATTTCCGGTTTTAGTATTGAAATGCTTGTGCAGATTGTTGATCTCTAGAAACATAGGTTAAACCTTGGATAGCAGTACATCTGAATAGCGTTACATCAGTCAAGTGAGAACGAGTAACGTTAGCGCTTTTGGGCCGCCCAACGGCAACTCACCCGCAGCAAATACTGAAAGAACAAATCGAATATTAAGCCGATCACTCCAATTACAATCAGACCCACAAAAATCTCATCTGTTCTGAGAAAGCGACCCGCCACGCTGATTCGTCGCCCTAAGCCTTCTGTTGCTGCAATTAGCTCAGACACAATGACTAACTGCCACGCCGCTGCTAAGTTGATCCGACTGGCATCGAGAATGCCAGGAAGCACATGAGGAAAAATTACCTGGAGCAAGGTTTGCAGTCGGTTTCCTCCTAAGGTGTAAGTCGCCTCGATTAAATCTTTCGGCACAAATTTAACCGTATCCATCACCATCAGGGAGTTGAAAAAGAAAACACCAATAAAAATTAGGGTAATTTTCGGTTCTTCGCCAATGCCTAAATAGAGAATGAGGAGCGGAATAAACGCAGGCGCAGGCATATAGCGAACCAAGCCAAACAACGGCTCCAAAAGGGCACGAATGCTGGCAAAACTACCCATCAACACCCCAACAGGAATAGAGCACAAGACAGCCATGAAAAAGCCAACCCCAACCCGCCACAGACTCGCTACGGTATCTTGCAGCAGTTCGCCTGTACTCCACAACCTACCAAACGCCGTAATCACGTTGGCAGGCGACGGGAGAAACGTCGGATCAATGCTGCCAAACGTGGTGAGCAACCACCACAAGAGCAACGGCACCGCGATTGAGGCAATCATCAACCCCGTTTGGAGAGGTCTGGGAATATCTTCGGCAAGTCGCCAGAAAACAGTTGAACCGAGAGATTTTGTAGACCGGTCGACGGGTTCGGTATGGCTCATGGAAAGACGAGGGGTGAAGGATGACTTGCGACAAGGCTGACGCAAGGAAAGATCAAGCGTTAGGTCTTTGCCTTAGCTGCATAAGCTTTGACAAAGCGATCGTCGAACATTTTGCTCAGATCAGGCTTTTGTTTCGCGAGTCCGACTTCTTGTAGAAAGTCTGCCATTTGAGCTGCCGCGTAAGACAACGAACTCATATCGTTTCCTGGCTGAAAGGCTTTCAGATTTTCCTCAAGCGTAAAAATCTTCGTGCCTTTGGCGTAGTCTTGGTATTCGGCGACGGTAACCCCTGCCCGCTTTGCCATGATGTCGATCGCTTGGGTCGAGTTCTTTTGAATGTAGTCCAGCGTGGCAAACCACGAATTCACCATCGACTGAATCCGATCGGGATGCTCGTTGAGAAACTTGCGGGAGACAACGAGGTGATCTGGAATCGCTCCTGGAAAGTCTTTAGAGCTAAAGAGTTCTTTACTACCCGGACGCTTGAGCGCTTGTGTTGTGAAGGGCGCAAACACCGCAACTGCATCAACTTGCCCTCCCACAAATGCGGCAGCCGCTTTTCCAGTTTCTAGCGGCACAAATTGAATATCACTCGGTGACATTCCTTCTTTTTTCAGTCCCAGGAGCAGCAGGAAATGATCGACTGCGCCTTCTTCTGCCGCCACTTTCTTCCCTTTCAAATCGGCGATCGTATTAATTCCTTCACGGACGATGATTTTGTCATTTCCTGTAGAATTGTCGTTGACCAGCACCACCACTTGATCGGCTCCGCCCGCTAGTGAACTAACCGTGTCATTCAAGGTTTGGCTATTTGCGTCAATCTGTTGAGCCGTCAGCGTATTAATCGACTCTAGATAACCATCAAACCACTTGAGTTCGACTGGAACGTTGTTGGCCGCAAAAAACTTCTGATCTTCAGCCACTTTCCAGGGAAACCAACCGGGCCACGCGCTATAGCCTAACCGAGCACGACCCGCCGCGCCGCCATCAGTGGAGCCTTGCCCAGTATTGGTTTTAATTGTAGAGGCAGGATTAGCGCAACTGACGGTTAGCGTTAACCCAACCAGAAAAAGAGCAACGCTAGTAATGAAGGATCGTCTCATAAAATTGTCTTTACCAGAATGCGGAATGAGTGACGGACGGCTAGAATCGGAAGCGGTTGTGGCTGAGAAAGGGGATGTACTGCCTGATCATTTACTGGGTGTAACAGACAATATGCGATCGCAACTGTTACAGGCACTACAGAATAAAGTCCAGGCAACTTGTGTCTCGATGCACTTTTTGTCGGACTCTTGCTATAGAATTCATCACCGTCAGGCTCTCTTTATTCAACTCAACCGAGTTTAGAACCGAAAGCGAAACACCTAAAACAGGTTTGCTCATCTCAACACTCACAAACAGCTTTAAACAACAAAAACCCAGAAGTCATGAGGAACCTTTGTCTACTAGGTTTCTCATTCCTCCCGGGCTTTTGTCCCGCCGTGTAGCTGTAAGTAAGCTTTGTTGCAAAACTTCTAACTAGCTTGCCTCTCTCGGACCAGTCACTCAAATTTGGATAGATTGAGTCGGAACCCTAGAGGCTGACTATTGATTTGTTGTTGCAACAGTAAGATCTAATGTGAGAAAAAAATGTATTGAATTTATCTATTTCGCTAAATTGTTAGACAATTATTTATTGCTATTTATTACGCGATTGGCAGAGCCAAGCTCCGAAGGATCGCGGTTCATAGAAATTCCGTTGTGTTGCGTTCTATTTGTATAGGATCATCTGTTCTGGATGCAGCCTTAGAAAATGCGGATTTTATGAGTTGGTGTTTGGATCAAAGATTATTTTGCTGTTCCGATTTAGTTTGGTGTTGCTGATGCGATTAGCGCAAGGCGCAACTCCGAAGGAACCGCACGCTACCGTTTACCCCTGTTAACGTCAGTTCGACAGAAGTAGTTCGCTCCGATTATAAATTCGGGAAGCCCCCTAAGTCCCCCAAAATTGGGGGACTTTGAACCGGGAGTTTTGGCTTGAAGTTCCCCATTCTGGGAGATTTAGAGGATAGAAGCCGCTGTCAACGAAGTGAAAAAGCTCGTCGAACTCACGTCCTGTTAGTGTTGCCATCGACAATACTTATCAAGGCAGTTAAGGCAGCGTGCGCTAATTCGTCGCGTCAGCAATCCGCAAAAAGTTTATTGATTTCCAAAGACCGAAGCAGAGCTTGCTTGAGCCATCAACTGGGCGGCAACTTCCTGAGCGCGATTGATCGGAATAGCAAACCCTAAGCCTTGTGCGCCTCGCAGAATCGCTGTATTGATGCCAACAACTTGTCCGCGCTGATTGAGCAACGGTCCGCCAGAATTACCTGGGTTAATGGCGGCATCAGTTTGAATATAGTTAACTCGCCGATTCGCCCCGATCGCGCTACCTGAGCGATCGGTGGCACTAATGATGCCAACCGTGACCGTATTATCAAGTCCTAGCGGGTTGCCAATCGCGATCGCCCATTCTCCTGGCTTGGCTTGGTCAGAGTTGCCTAAACTGACTGTCGGTAAATTGGTCGCTCCAATTTTGACGATCGCGACATCGGTTCGGCGATCGGCTCCAAGGACTTGCCCTGTAAATTCACGTCCATCTTTCAACGTGACAGTGACTCGATCTGCGCCCTCCACGACATGAGCGTTAGTCATAACCAAGCCATCTGACCGGGTAATAAATCCTGACCCTGTGCCTTGAACGCTCCCTTGCCTCAAATTGCTGGAGCGACTGCGCGAAGAGTTGATTCGCACCACGGCGGCTCCGGTTTTTTCAACGGCAGCAGAAATGAAATTATCATCAGTTTGCCCAACGCTAACGGCAGGAACTTGAGCGATTCTTACATCGCGTTCAGCGCTAAACGCGAGCTGAGGCTGAAGCTGAATTGGTGTTAAGTTCGCCCCGACCAAAGCACTGACTGCCCCGACAGAAACCAAAGAGAGAGAAGCAAACGACTTTTTCAGGAAATGATTAGACATTGGTGTAGTTCAATAACGTGAATTGAAGCAGACTAATATTCACTGCCATTGCTGACGTAATTCTATTTGTGTAACTAGCGTTCATAAGCATGTTGCACAAACTATTAAGATTTTGATGCGGTTGATAGATGCAAGATCTTTGAGCAAAATGGGATTCTCAAACGTTGCTAACGCTTAATCTAACTTGAGAATCTGCTGCACAATATCTGTTGCTGTTTGCGTTGTCTCAGTCAGCAATTTTGAGTCTATTACTTTGTCGTTTGGTGTGTGGTAGTTCGGGTCACTGCCCCGGTAGAAGAATAGAACTGGCACATTTTTCGCAGCAAAGGATGCATGATCGCTGCCTCCATTCACGACCGACTGTGGGATTGAAGATTTAGATTTGGTGCTGCCTGGAATTTGAGCAGCGCTAATCGCAGTCAGTGACGGCGAACCTCCCAGCTGAAGTTGCTCATTAACGCCAACCATATCAAAATTGAGCATTGCCTTGAGTCCTGATAGAAACTGAGGCTGAGCCGCTTCCACAAAAGCCCGTGATCCTCGCAGTCCATCTTCCTCACCATCAAACGCGACAAACCACGCTTGACGAGCTTGGGGCATATTTGCCATCCGACGCGCCATTGCGAGAACAACGGCTGTTCCAGAGGCATTATCATTGGCTCCAGGCGAACCGGCTACGGAATCGTAGTGTCCTCCGACTAGTACCTGCGGTTGAGTCACGCCATCAAGATAGGCAATGATGTTGCGTCCGGTGACGGTGCGCCGTTCTGCATTGACCGTTAGATTTACGGTTGTGGGTGTAGCTTGAGCGCGATCGATTAAATCATTGCCCTGCTCTCTTGAGAGCGACACCACTGGAATGGTCGGAGTACCCGTCAGGGTTCCGCGCAGCGTTCCTGCTTCGTTGTTGACAACAATTAAGCCAACTGCGCCTGCTTTAGCCGCATTCTCGGCTTTCTGAGTAAATGGAATTTCGCCGCGTCGTACGATCGCAAGGCGACCTTTGACGGGCTGATTGGCAAAATCTGCGGGTCGCCCGGCATTGGGAATGGCGACTAACGGAGCGGTCAATTTACCTGCAATCGAGCCGTTAAGCGCCTGTCCTTCAAACCTTGTTCCGCCCACAGTCACGCTCGATCCCAAATCTTGGAACTTAGCGTAAGTAAAGGGTTGGACTTGGGTTTGATAGCCTGCTTTGCGATACTCCTCGATCAGGTATTGACTGGCTTTTTCGTTAGCTGGTGTCCCCGCTACCCGTGGGCCTAACTTGACCAAAGCTTGAACCGTTGCATCTGCCCCGCTGCTCTCTTGAGCCTCTGCGTTTGCAATGGGAGAAATTCCTTCTGCAACTCGATTAGAAGCACTGACACAAGCAGTTGAGAGAGAAACAAAGGTGGTCGCTAGGGCAATCTGTAAGCTCAGACGTAAACGTTGTTTGAATCGTTTGGATGCAGATCTGATCACCGTTTATCCTTGAAATGACTGAAGCGTTGACATAACATCACCGATATAATCCTCACCCACTGCAATGCTGATCCGTTGCTGATCTGTCTTCCGTAGCCAGGCTGTAAGGAAGATATATTTAGTGTGACAAGCAATTGTGACAAAGAAATGTCACCTTCTAGCTTTAGGCTTTAGCGGAAGTTCAATTTGAAACGTGGAGCCTTGCCCGACCACGCTGGTTACACTAATGCGTCCTCGATGAGCTTGGATAATTTGGTGGGCGATCGCTAACCCCAGCCCAAAGCCTCCCGTCTGCCGCGATCGCGCGACATCAACTCTGTAAAAGCGCTCAAAAATATGGGGCAAGTCGGCGGCAGGAATTCCGATTCCCGTGTCTTCAACCTGAATCACAGCTTGTCCCGCTTGAGTCAACCCCCGCAGATAAATCGTGCCTCCGGCAGGCGTGTATTTGAGCGCGTTGCTGAGCAAATTGACGATCGCTTGCTTGAGCAATTCGGCATCGGCATTGAGATAAATTGGGTGTTCGGGCAGCTGAGCTACCAGATGGAGCGATCGTTCGATCGCTTGCAGCGCTAAGTCAGAGAGCAGCGATTCGCCTCGCGAAGCTCCGCGCGATCGCAGGAGTTCAACCAAATCAATCGTAGTCAGTCGATCGGGGTCAAGACCGTCATGGCGTGCCAGAAAAAGCAGATTGCTCACCAGCGTACTCATCGATTTTGTAATGTCAACAATTTGTTCTAGTCGAAACTGTTGCTCCTGCGGATCTTGGGGAGGCATCAGTCCGACTTGGGCATTGCTTAACACGGCTGCGATCGGGGCACGCAATTCATGAGATGCGTCGGCGGTGAATCGCTGAAGCTGGTCATACGATCGGCGGGTGGGTTGCAGTGCCAATCCACCGAGAAACCATCCAGTCGCCCCGATCGTAGCAAACGCCGCTGGAACCCCAAAAATCAGAAAAAATCGGGTTTGATTTAAGCTCCGTCGCAGTGGAGTCAGAGAGGTTGCCACCTGAAGATAGCCCACTAGTCGAGCATTTTGGCGAATCGGCAGCGTCAAGGCTCTCAACCATTCGTTTTGAGAACCGTTGGGCCTTGAGGTAAAGGTCTGATATCCCTGAAACAGAGCCGGACGCGGGGTGCCTGGCGTCCCCGTAAATTTCACCAATTGTCCTTGAGCGTTGTACCAGCGAATATAAGCAACCTCACCGCTTAGAGCGGGTTGATTCTTGAGAAACGGGAGATCTTGCGGGTTCCATTGAGCGTCTCCTTGGTTACGTCCCATCGCGATCGCTAATGTGCGTTTATACAGCGTTTCATCTAAACTGCTCAACTGCTCTTGGACGATGAGATAATAGCCAATTCCAGCAAAGACAACGAGAATGCTGCCCATCGATAGGGCAAACCAGTAGGCCAAATTCCGACGACTGCGATCGAACATAGAGTTTGATCATACCTGGGAGGTTATCTTGTCTCTAGTTTAGGTTTTGCCCCCCTGGCTAAATTTTGCTAACTACAGCTTATCGCTCTGGTCAACCTTGATAGGAGGTGCGGCGTGGTTGGTTCCTTACCTCTTAAATAATGGGTTGAAATATAATTGGGCTGAACTGCTGAATCACGGGGATTCGTTTAATCGCTTGCTAGATCTCACTAGCAATCCGTGTTTGGGTGCAAAAATCATCGCAATCACAAATAACAAGGTTTGTAGCACCACAATACATCCGCCTGTTGAGCCATCGATGTGATAGCTGATATAGGTGCCCACTACGCTTGAGAACACCCCAGAGGCGATCGCAATCCAGGTCATATGGTCAAAGCGATCGCTGAGCAAGTAGCCAACGGCTCCGGGTGTCACCAGCATTGCCACAACTAGAATAATGCCGACGGTTTGCAAAGCCGCTACGATCGTCAATGACAGCAGCGTTAGAAACGTGTAATTCAGAGCGGTAACATTGAGTCCAATCGATCGGGCATGAGTGGGATCAAAACAAAACAGCAATAGATCCTTTCTCAACACTAGAATGATTGCCAGTGTAATTAAGCTAACGATTGCAGTTTGAACAATGTCACGATCGGGAATTCCTAATACGTTGCCAAACAAAATGTGCTGTAAGTCGATGTTACTTGGACTTTTAGAAACTAAGACTAATCCCAGTGCAAAGAATCCTGTAAACACTAGCCCAATTACCGTGTCTTCTTTAATACGGGTTTTAGACTTGATAAAGCCGATCGCTAGCACAGAACTCAAGCCAAACACAAATGCACCGATCGCAAATGGGATGTTAAGAATATAGGCAAGCACCACTCCGGGCATAACGGCATGAGAGACGGCATCGCCCATCAGCGCCCAACCTTTGAGCGTCATATAGCAAGACAACACGGCACAAACTAGCCCTACCATTGCGCTGACAACCACAGCCTTCACCATGAACTCATACTGCAATGGGGCAACAAACCACTGCCAGACGGATTGCATATCCATAACTTGATTTCCTAGTTCTGTTTTCTCAGCTGATGCGGCATCACCCCACCAAACGTGCGCGTTAGGTTCTCTTCTGTAAACACGTCTGCTGTAGAACCGTACGCCAAAATCGTTTTATTGACTAACACGACCTGATCACAAAAGGTTTCGATCGAAGCCAGGTCATGGGTCGAGATCAAAATCGTATGTCCCTGATCGCGCAGTTCAATGAGCAAGTCAACCATTGCCTTTTCAGTTTTGACATCGACTCCAGTGAACGGCTCATCTAACAACAAAATCTTGCCCTGCTGCGCCAATGCCCGTGCCAAGAACGCCCGTTTTTTCTGACCGCCTGAGAGTTCACCGATTTGCCGATCTTTGAATTCGGTCATTTGAACTCGCGCTAGACTTTCGGCAACAATGCGGCGATCGCGAGTCCGGGGAATCCGTAGCAGATTCATATACCCGTAGCGCCCCATCATTACCACATCCGACACGCTTACTGGAAAATTCCAATCGACTTCTTCCGACTGGGGTACATAGGCAATCAGGCTTTGCTTTTGCACATGACGAACTGGCAGTCCATTAATTAGCACCCTCCCCGATCGCGGTGTAATAAACCCCATAATGGCTTTGAACAGGGTTGATTTACCGCTGCCGTTCATGCCGACTAATCCGCTAATAGAGCTAGAGGAAAGCTGCACCGTTGCTTCATGCAGCGCAACTTTGCCATTGTAGGCAACCGTGAGATTTTCAACGTCGATGCTGATCGATTTCATTTTTTCTTTCCTGCCATCATCACGACTTGCCTTGTAGCCCATTTATCAGCGTGGTCACGTTATATTCCAACAGTTTCAAATAGGTGGGCGCATCCCCATTCATGTCTGATAAGGAGTCCACATAAAAGATCCCCCCAAACTTCGCATTTGTTTCACTGGCAACCTGCTTTTGAGCGCCGTTGTTGACCGTGCTTTCGCAAAATACGACCGGAATCTGATTAGCTTTCACCGCATCCACCACTTGGCTAACTTGTTTCGGGGTTCCTTCCTGGTCTGAGTTCACTGCCCATAGGTAAAGCTCTTTCATGCCATAATCACGGGTCAGATAGGAAAATGCGCCCTCACACGTAACCATATAGCGGTTGTTCTCTGGCAGCACCGCCAGGTTTTTTCGCAGGGTTTGGTCGATTGCCTTGATTTGGTCGCTGTAAGCTGAGGCATTGGCGTTGTAAGTTGCCGCATTTTTAGGATCTAGCTCAACCAAGGCTTTGCGAATATTTTCCACGTAGATCAACGCATTCTGAGGCGACATCCAGGCATGGGGATTGGGTTGGCTCTGGTACGCTCCTTCTGCGATCGATATCAGTTGAATGCCTGCTGTGAGAGTGACGTGCGGCACATCCTTAACATTGCCATAAAATCGTTCTGCCCAACGCTCTAGCCCTAATCCGTTATCCAGAATCAAATCGACATCTTGTGCTTTTGCCAAATCGCTGGGAGTCGGCTCATAGTCGTGAATTTCAGCGCCTGGTTTAGTCAAAGATTCAACGATCGCCCTATCACCAGCCACATTCCGAACCATGTCTGCCAGCACAGTAAAGGTCGTCAAAATCACTTTTTTCTGTTGCTGGGCTGGACTCCTAGGCGATTGAGAGTTGGCGGCTGCGTTCTGCTGAGGGGGTGCAGTTTGGGAAGTACATCCGCCCAACCAGAGTCCGAGCAACAACCCCAATAACACGGTGCAGGAGCCTTGCGTGACGGCGGACTGCTGGGTATGGCTAAACTTCCTCTCCATATTTTTCACGATTCTTTCACTTTCCAAAAATTAGCATAGCTGCATAAAAATGAAAACATTATGAAAATACTTATACCAAATCAATCAATCGTTGTGACAAATGCTCCAGAAGATCTCTCGAATGGGGGAAAGCAAGAGTAGGGAAGCACTTCTTGGGAGGCTCCGGCAATGCTAATCGTCCTGTCCGTTCAATTCATCCATCCCTCGATTGGGTATCTTCCCTAAGCAATTCGTTCTATCGACTCGTCAATTCAGTATCTTCCCTAGCCAATGCAGTCCATCGACTCGTCAATTCAGTATCTTCCCTAGCCAATGCAGTCCATCGACTCGTCAATTCAGTATCTTCCCTAGCCAATGCAGTCCATCGACTCGTCAATCCAGGAAATTAAGCCACTATGGTCGAAGATTGACCCATCGAACGTAGTCCTGCGATTAGGATGGGTATCCGACACCCTCAAAGCAATTGACCTCATCCATAGTAGGCATTGTTTAACTTGGTATTAGCAAGAGGTGTGAAGTAAGCGTTCTTCCGGTTTTGACCTTTGAGGGACAAGCGATCGCGGCTCAGAAGGACTCGTTTATGCCTCTGGGCTACTGAGACGATAGCCAATGCCATACACAGTTTCTAGCCAGTCTTTAGCATCGACCACTTCCAGTCGTTGTCTTAACCGTCGCACCAGTGTTGTGACTGCATTGCTTTCAGGTTCGCTGCCCCATCCCCACAGAGCTTTCTCAATTTGCTCATGGGAGAGGACTTGGCGCGGATGACGCAGCAAATATTCCATCAGTTGAAACTCGCGCCCCGACAGTTGAACCGTTTTGTGATGGCGCTCAATGATCAGGTTGGTTAGATCTAGTTGTAGATTGCTGAGTCTGAGCGTGTCTCCTTGCCAAAGCGGGGAGCGTCGCCCCAACGCCCGGACTCGTGCTAGTAGCTCGACGACATCGATCGGTTTAACGAGATAGTCATCGGCCCCGGCATCTAACCCTGTCACCTTATCAACAGTGGTATCTTTTGCGGTCAACATCAGAACCGGAGCCGTTTTACCTGCCTGTCGATACTGGCGGCAGAGCGTCACTCCGCTAACATGGGGCAGCATCCAATCTAAAATCAGCAAGTCATAGGATTTGTCAGTCAGCAGCCATTGCGCTGTCTCACCGTCCTCAACCGCATCTACCGTGTGTCCCGCTTTTGAGAGGGCAGTGCGGAGAGGTTCTAATTGCGCTGGGTCGTCTTCAGCCAGTAAAATTAGCATGTTGCTTTAATCTTTAATATAGTCTTTGCCTTTCATCCTAAGTGGAACTCCCGTGGAAGTCCTGCGATCGTAAGACTCTGCTTTGAGAATTTCTAAGGGGATTAACAAAGCTAATTGCACTCAATTCATGCGCCAACGGTTCGCGTTTTACAGTTTGCGCCTATTGAAGTCGGCGTTTTGGCTACTTCCTGCCCTTGGCTTCGTAACGTGGGCAGCGAGTGGGGTGGGACTCGACTGGGCACTGAGCCGAGCGTACCCCACAAAGAAAGCAGTGCAGCTTACTGCGTCTCCATCGCCGACGGTTAGAGTGGAATCGATCAACGTGAGCGTGAATCAGGAGAAACAGCGCTCGACTGTCGTAGTAAACACGATAGGTTCATCGCTGAAAACGCTAAAATTTGAATTTCCGGTAAGCGATGATGAGCAGCTTGAAGCCGCGATCGCGCAAGAATTAGGAGTGTCGCGATCGCAAGTGAAGCGATTAATTCGCCAGTCAGTAAAGTAGGGATTAGGGATGAATCAAACGGGCATAGCGTTGACATCTTGCTGTCATAACTTCTGTTCAGAATAAAGATAAAAATTCTTTGAATTCTATTCATTACAATGAGTCACCTGTCTTCCCTTCAAAAATCGATCACCACGGCATCACTTTGGGCTGCAGCCATCGTGGGGGGTGTGTTTGCGACTCAGGGGTTGCCCACTCAACTGTCACAGATGAGCAATACACAAATGGGTCATACGTCGATGCAGTTAACCCAATCTCGTCCTACATTAGATGACTCAGAATCGGGGAATCTCGATATGCCCTTGGTTGCTATTGCTGTTGCAGCAGGGGTAGCTGTGGTAGGTGTCAAAGCCGCTCAATCGTCTCACGTTAAAAATAAGTCTCAGTCATTCCAGCCTTCTGCCGTTCGTTTTGCTCAGGCAAGCCGACCGCTACAACGCAAGCTCCTGACCCTCGTGCATGACGATCAAAAGGTCGCCGATCGCTTGTTAACTCAAACAAAACTGCATCATCCAGAGCGTTCTATCGACTGGTGCGCTGAAAAAGTGATTTACGATTTGAAGCGCGATCGCCACTAAATTATTAATAAATAACAGTGGATATCGTTAGGTCTACCAGGTCGTTCAAAAAATGGCAGTATCCTACTTGCCCGATCGCAGTCAACCAATGCTGTAAAATCGAGAAGTTCTAGAGTAGCTCGACTGCTCTAAACGTTTGCACATTCAAGCGTTTGCACCACTGAAGGCATCCCCCGCAAGATGACTAAACCCAAGGTTTTCATTGATGGAGAAGCAGGAACGACAGGCTTACAAATTCGCGCTCGGCTAAATCAACGAGACGATATCGAGCTAGTCAGCCTAGACCCATCTCACCGCAAAGATGCAACGGCGCGAGCAGAACTGATCAATGCCGTTGATGTTGCCATTCTCTGCTTGCCAGATGAGGCTGCACGTGAGGCGGTGAGCTTTGTCAGCAACCCAACTGTGAAAATTTTGGATGCAAGTACTGCTCACCGAACCGCCGAGGGCTGGGTCTATGGTTTTCCTGAACTGAATCCAGGACAGCGCGAGAAAGTCGCGAATGCCCAATTTGTCAGCGTTCCAGGCTGTTATCCGACGGGATTTTTGAGCTGCATTCGTCCGTTGATTGCGAGTGGACTGCTGATCGATCGCTTTCCCGTGACGATCAATGCAGTGTCAGGCTACTCTGGTGGCGGCAAAAGTCTGATCAAGCAGTACGACACGTTTCATGCTCAGCAAGATGAAGCGCAACGTTCTAAGGGGTCGGCCTATCCCTACGGCATTTATGGAACGCAGTTTGGGCACAAGCACGTCAAAGAAATGCAGCATTATTCCGGCTTAGCCACGCCGCCGCTATTTGTGCCTTCTGTGGGAGATTTTGAGCAGGGAATGTTGGTTCAAGTGCCGCTGCCGCTTTGGACGTTAGATCATCCGCCGTCAGGGCAAGAGATTCACCAGGCGATCACAGACTATTACCAAGGAGAACAGTTCATCCAAGTTGTTCCCTTTCAGGATTCCTCTGTGCTGCGGGACGGGGCATTTTTAGACGCAACGGCCATGATCGGAACTAACGTCGTGCAGATTGTTGTCTTTGCCAATGATGCAACTCAAGAAGCGCTCCTCGTCGCTCGCCTGGATAACTTAGGAAAAGGTGCATCAGGAGCCGCAATTCAAAATCTCAACATCATGCTGAATGTTGACGAAACCTTAGGATTATTCAATTGGTAGCAAAACAATGCTTTAGAGTTAGGAAATAGCCTTGTATAGAGGAGCTTAATTGTGAAAATCAAGGCAATCGTTTGGCAGGAAGACGACGTTTGGTGTGGCTCTGTACCTGCTCTCCCTGGATGCCACACTTGGGGCGACAGCTACGAACACTTGTTAGAAATGTTGCAAGATGCAATTCAAGGCTGGCTGGAAGTTGCCAGTGAGCGGGAAGAGCTTGAACCAGAAAAGCAGGTGGTCGAGTTATCCTTGTGAGAACGATTTCAGGCAAAATGCTTTGCAAGATTGTTGAAAATCAGGGCTGGGAGCTAAAGCGCGTCACTGGTAGCCATCACATTTACGTTAAAGAGGACGTTGATGCCATTCTTTCAATTCCCGTGCATGGCAATCGTGATCTTCCGAAAGGAACGTTGAAAAGCATCATGAAAGATGCCGGGTTGACTGAAGATGATTTGGGTTAACTGCCTGTTGCGGCTGAAAAGGTCGTGTAGAGAAAGATGCCGACCGTCGCGATCGCAAAGATGCCTTGCAGCAAGTTCCCCAATACAGAGCCAACGACGATTCCCATTCCTGCTTTAATTGCAATCGTCAAGTCTCTGCGATACAGAAATTCTCCGATGATTGCACCGAGGAGCGGGCCTAATAAAATTCCAACAATCACCCCAATTGGGCCACCAATGGGAATCGTCGGTAAGAAGCCAAGAAAGCCGAGAATGAATCCAATGATCGCGCCGACTTGCCCCCAATTGCTTGCACCTGCTTTTTTGGCTCCCCAATAAGTGGCCAGAAAATCGACGCCTAAACTGACCACGAAAACCGCGATCGCAACAGGCAACGCCACGCTAACCGCTGCAAATCCTTTGACAAAGCCCCAAATGACAACGGCTGCCAAAATGAGACTAATGCCTGGAATGCCCGGCACGATCGCGCCAATAATTCCGACGACCATCACAGCAACTAAGAACCAGTACAAAGCAATCATGGCATCGCGACTTTTCTAGAACTATGACTAAGGTAGCGTGATTTGTCAGTCAGAGGATTATCAGTTCTGGGAGTTGACGCGCGAGAGGGCATAGTCGAGTTTCTCTGCGATCGCGGCAACCCAATTTTCATCTTGTTTGGTGTAACTGCGCGGAGCATTGGCTCCTAAAATCAAAACGCCATCTGACCCGATCGGCTGACAGATTACACCTTGAGTATTTTCGGGTAGGTAATCAAACTCAATGCGTCCCGGATAGACACTGAGCGCAACGAGATAGATGGGTTTCTTCTTATCCAGCACTCGTTGTAGAATCGCTCCAGGTTTGACTTCTGACGTTGGCGCTAAAACACCACGCCGCAACAGAACCTGACCGCGATACCAAACAATGAGCGATTTTGTCACCGTGTTGGTTAACAAAATATGCGATGCCCAAGCAAGTTCTGCTTTTACGTCATCGGGCAAGTCTGGAGCGAGTTCAAATCCTTCTTCTCCCACAAGCTGCACACTGTCAGGCGTTCTAGCTTGCACCTGCTGCCACAGCAATCCTGTTAAGATCAACACCGCGCTTAAAATAACGCCGAGGGCATCCACTCGTGCTTGAGAATCTGTCAAGGTCGGGGTCAACACCCGATTCGTCAACAGTAAAATTCCGCCTAACATGCCCACCGCGATCGGCATCCGTCGCAAAATTCGATTGGGATCAGCCTTCGCCATTGCCCTCGTTTCCGTACGCTACACTCTATACCCTACACCTTGATCAGGAGTGCTGACTTGCTGGAATTGTTTAGTGCGGGCTTGGTGTCTGCATGGCTAAAAATGGCAGGCTTGCCGCCGTCGCTCGATCCATGGCAAACGGCAACTCACCTCGATTGGCAACTTGTGCCCTCAACGGATGCTTCAACTGATGCGGTCATGCAGCAGTATCTTAAGCAACTTGCGAGCCAAGGATTAGAGGCATCGTCTCAGGGTATTTGGATTCAGTCGGGCGCAACGCTGCTAGCGAGCAATCAAGGGATGACGGCGATGCCTGCCGCGTCGCTGACCAAAATCGCAACGTCGTTAGCAGCACTTGAGACCTGGGGAGCCGCGTACCAGTTTGAAACGCCCATCTTGGCAACGGGGCAGATCCAGAACGGAGAATTGCAGGGAGACTTGGTGATTGAAGGAAAGGGCGACCCCTTGTTTGTGTGGGAAGACGCGATCGCGCTCGGGAATGCTCTCAACAAAATTGGCATCACTCGAATCACGGGAGACCTGATCATCACAGGACGATTCATGATGAACTTCGACCCCAATCCTGTTACGTCGGGCAATGACTTGAAAAAAAGTTTGAATTCTCAACAATGGGATGACGAAATCGAAGCAGAATTTGCGGTTTTGCCAGCCAAAACACCACGTCCGACAGTGGCGATCGCAGGATCAGTTCGAGTTACGTCTCCTCCTCCAAACCAAACGGTACTGATGCGCCATCGGTCGCTTCCGTTAACGGATTTACTCAAATACATGAACGTCCACAGCAATAATGAAATGTCGCAACTGCTGACCGAGACGATGGGCGGAGTTCAAGTCATGATGCAAAAAGCGGCAGACGCATCTGGGCTGGGTGCCGACGAGATTCAGTTTGTCAACGGCTCCGGTTTAAGCATGGACAATCGATTGTCGGCTCACGCCGCGTGTGCGTTGTTTGCGGCGATTGATCGCTCCATTCACTCCAGCGATCTCACCTTGGGCGATTTGTTTCCGGTAGCGGGTCTAGAAGGAATTGGCACAACGTTAGAAGAGCGGTTCATGCCAGAACAATCGGTGGTGAAGACCGGAACGCTGAATGAAGTGAGCGCTTTAGCAGGCGTGTTGCCCACGCGCGATCGCGGATTAGTCCAGTTCGCCATCATCAATCGCGGAACCGAAATCACCGCACTGCGAAAACAGCAGGATATTCTACTGCAAACCTTGCAGCAGTACTGGGGCAAATCGTCGGCAGACATGGTTCAACCGAGTGCGTGGGTAAAGGCGCGACGATCGACATTAGGAGCAACGGTTCGCAACGAAATCGTGTACGGTGGCTAAGCGACAGATCCTTATAGAGGTATGGCACGCCGTGCCCCTACGACACCGGCAATTGACTTTTCGTCTCTAAAAATCCACTCGTTTGCAAAATCTCAAGTAAATTCACATTTTTCTCCAGCAAGCAGGCATGTCCGCTCTCGGGCAATGCTACGACTCGGGCATCCTGAAACGCTGGCTTCAGCCGATATGCCTCTGTTAAAGACGGCAGTAACTTATCTTTAGTACTCGCCAAAATTAATGTTGGCAGATCCAACGCCTGCAACTCCTCCACAGGAACCTTAAACCGCGACAGCAGCCTCATCCGCCAAATCGACGTTTTCTGCGGCACCGATCGCACCGCTTCCACTAACGCTTGACGATCTTCCTCGGCAATCCGCCCAAACGAGGCTAATAAAGGCAAAAATGTCACCGATGAGACTTGATAGGCAAGTTCTGGCAAATGGCGACTGATCTGCGCTCCCCATGAAATCCACGGTCTACGACCAAACGAAGAGGCTGGATTAACTAGAATTAGGCGGCGAAATAGCTGAGGCGCAAGCACAGCAACCTTCATCGCCAAGCAGCCACCAAACGACTCGCCGCATAGATAAATTGGACGTTCTGAATAATCTGCAACCTCGGCTTCAACCAATCGGATGACCTGCTTTGCCAATTGCTCCCAACTCGTCAGGTCAGTCGGCGGAATCGCCAAACACCGGACATCAAATCGAGCTTCCAACCCAGTAGTCTGCGCCCGCAGTAGCTGACCTGTACCGTCCATTCCGGGCAAAAACACAAACAGAGGAAGTTCGGGTCTGAGAACTTTGGGGGTGATGAAACAAGGGGGGGTGGGACGCATGATGCAGAGAAAATGAGGTGCAGAGTTACAACGTGTACATCGAAACAGGGCTGCTCAAATTTAAGGTTCCCTAAGCCCTACTCCTGTTCATTAGTAACACCCTTGGCGGAGCAGATCACTGATTTCAGCATGACAGCGATCGCTGAAGTCTTTAACCATTGACTTAGCGTGTTTGCCCTGATACTTCTCTCGCTGCGCCGGAGTAACCCAAATGGGACGCCCAATCAAAAGATTCACCCGTTGGTACAAAATCATCGGATGCCAGCCATCTTGAGCAAACAAGGGTTCGGAGGGATCAAACAAACTAAGTAATCGCAGAGGAACAGCGGAGTTGCTGGTTTCGGCTTGAGACGCGATCGCAACCGGCAAAATGGCCAGATCTGGGACGGGCGCTCTTAGCGCTAAATGGGCAAACCCGCGATGAAACCGACCTACTTCAGTCCGCTCTGGGCTGTGAATCATCGGCGGTGTTCCTTCTGGAAACAAGCCCACGACTTGCTGCGTTTTGAGTAACGTGATCGCCTGTTCAAAAAAACTCTGCTGGCGATGCTCTAAACTTTCAAGCGGAAAGCAGCCGCCCAGCTCAGTCACCACTTCTCGCATGATCGGCACCTGACCCATGTAGTGGTGGCAGGCAAATCGAATCGGACGGTTCAGGGCTGCCATCAGGAGCGGCGCGTCTAAAAAGCTGCGGTGATTGCTCACCACCAAAACCGAGCCTTGGCGCGGCACACGATCGCCATAGTGAGTATATAAGCGAGTCCCGATCGCGGTTAACAGTAATCGCGACACCTGAAGCGGACGGTCAAAAGGCATGAACTCCAATCCAAACAGTTGAATACTAAAAATGTACTTTCACTTGTTAACAGTACTTTACCGAGCGTAACAAGCTTCTTAAGGTACAGGTTAGGCACTAAAAAACTGATTTTTCTGTAGAAATCGAGTTTCAATATTGGACTCAGAAGAAATTCTAATCACAATCATTCTAATCATAGTCATAGGCTAATCAAAACTCCCGGATATGTTAAGGCCTTATTACTAGATGTTGCTAAAACCCCAGTCGCTTGAAGTAAGGTTTCCAAGCCTATACCTTTCTTAAAATTTAAGGTTCTCGATCAGAACTGTATAGCAGAGGTAGTTAAAATGAGTGAGGCTACTAAAGGATGATTTTAGAAGTACGGTTCTATATCTCTTAGAAGGTATATCTTAATTAGTGAACCCTTTCACCTCGTGTCTGTGTTTATAAACGATGTGCCCCGTCTATGAGGTTTCATAACATTGGGGTTATTTAAATTTATCTATGACTTCTGAAGCTCTCGAAAACACCCCATTTACAATTACGACGCCCCTCTACTATGTGAACGATTTGCCTCATATTGGAAGTGCTTATCCAACCATTGCGGCAGATGCGATCGCGCGGTTTAATCGGTTGAGAGGGACGCCGACGCTGTTTGTCACGGGCAGCGATGAACACGGTCAGAAAATTCAGCGCACGGCAGAAAGTCTTGGACGCACCCCCAAGGAACACTGCGATCAGATCGTTGAAGGCTTTAAAGCGCTCTGGGAACGGTTAGACATTCGCTACGATCGCTTTATCCGCACGACAGACGAACGGCACGAGGCCATTGTCAAAGAATTTTTCGGGCGTGTTTGGGATCGCGGCGACATCTACATCAATCAGCAAAAAGGCTGGTACTGCGTTTCTTGCGAAGAATTTAAAGAAGAACGCGAACTGCTAGAGGATCACTACTGCGCGATTCACGTCAACAAACGAGCAGAATGGCGCGACGAAGAAAACTATTTCTTTCGGCTGTCAAACTACCAAGAACGCTTGGAAAAGCTCTACCAAGAGCGTCCTGAGTTTATCTTGCCAGAGAGCCGCCGCAATGAAGTTCTAAACTTTGTGAATCAAGGCTTGCGGGATTTTTCGATCTCCCGCATCAACGTCGATTGGGGATTTCCTGTTCCGGTCAATCCTAATCACACGATTTATGTTTGGTTTGATGCGCTGCTCGGTTACATCACCGCCCTCCTCGAACCTGATCAAGCTCCAACCTTAGCCAATGCTCTGTCTCGGTGGTATCCCATCAACACCCATCTCATTGGCAAAGACATTCTGAGATTTCATGCGGTGTATTGGCCCGCCATGCTAATGTCAGCAGACTTGCCGTTGCCCGATCGCATCTTTGGTCATGGCTTTCTCGTCCGTGATGGCGTCAAAATGGGCAAGAGCATGGGAAATGTGATTGATCCGATCGCGTTGGTCGAGCGCTATGGCTCCGACGCCGTTCGTTACTATTTCCTCAAAGAAATTGAGTTTGGGCGAGATGGCGTCTTTGACGAAGCTCGATTTGTGAATATTCTCAACGCTGACCTTGCCAATGATTTGGGGAACTTACTCAACAGAACGTTGCGAATGGCGCATAAATATTGCGGCGGTGAAGTTCCTAATGTATCCAGTGATAGCATTTCAGTAGGGAATCCACTGAAGGCAACTGGAGTTAAACTGTGCGATCGCGTGATTGGGGCTTACGACGCTCTCGCCTTCAGCGTTGCCTGCACCGAAATCCTCACTCTTGTGCGGATGGGAAATAAGTACATTGACGAGCAAGCGCCTTGGACGCTCTATAAACAGGGCAACCAAGCCGCCGTCGAGCAAGTACTCTATGTGGTTCTAGAATCGGTGCGCTTAGCAGCGTATCTTCTATCACCCATTGTTCCAAAGGTTAGTACGGCGATTTACCAACAGTTGGGGTATGCCATTGACTTCAACAATGCCAATTCAACCAACGTCAATTCAATCGACGATGCAACCACCTTTGCTCATCACAAAACTTGGGGACTGCTTCAGGCGGGTCAACCGCTTGATGATCCTCAGCCTGTGTTTCAGAAGCTAGAACTTCAAGATGCTCCCTCATCTTGAAGATCACAGAACAAGACAACAAAATAGTCAAATTTGCAGATTTCGCATCAATAACATTCATAAAAATCGAGGTATAGCACCTGTGTTGAATCCTTTAAATCACGAGCCAGAGACCGTATTTTCGCCAGAGCAAGTTCTTGAAAATCGGGGCAGAGTTGCCATTTTTATTGATGGCTCAAACTTGTTCTATGCAGCATTGCAGCTTGGCATCGAAATCGATTACACCAAACTGCTCGTGCGCCTCACCTCTGGATCTCGATTGCTGCGATCGTTCTTTTACACGGGCGTCGATCGCACGAATGAGAAACAGCAAGGCTTTTTACTGTGGATGCGACGCAATGGCTACCGAGTCATTTCTAAAGATCTAGTTCAACTGCCAGACGGCTCGAAAAAAGCAAATCTGGATGTTGAGATTGCAGTTGATATGATGTCGCTGGTTGGCTCTTACGATACGGCTGTTCTAGTCAGCGGAGATGGTGACTTGGCCTACGCTGTGAATGCGGTGAGCTATCGGGGAGTCCGGGTTGAGGTAGTCAGCCTGCGATCGATGACCAGCGATAGTTTAATCAATGTTGCCGATCGCTATATTGACCTTGACGGTATCAAAGAAGACATTCAAAAAACGGCTCGCAGCTATACCTACCGTCCGCTCTCTGGAATTAGTCTGATGGACGATTCAGCCGAGGAGCATGGACTGTAGCGCCACGTTACACGGGATCTTTTGGGGCAGTCATTCCGTCTACAGTAGAAGAGTAGAGGAATCTGCCCCATTATTTTGAGTTCTACTATTTTTGTGAGTGTTGTTATCGATTGAGGACTGCAACTTGAGCCGTACGATTAGCGCGAAGCGCAACTGCAAAGCGATCGCCCCCACCAGAATTGCCCTAACCCTCCTTCTCATCCCACTCTTGGTTGGAGCTGGAGCCTGTTCTAAACGCAACCAGTCAGCTGAAAAGCTGGCTCAAGATGCGCAAGAAGCCCAAAAGTTTGATAGCAATCTCACCTTTAACAATGTCACCCTCCAGGAAGCCGACGAAAAAGGGCAACTGTGGTGGAAGGTGAAGGCAAAACAAGCCACCTACAGTGAGGATAAGCGAAACGCGATCGTGGTGGAGCCCAAGGGTGAACTCTATCAAGACGGTAAACCGATTTACAAAATTGACGCTCAAAAGAGCGAGATTCAGCAAGACGGCAAATCGGTCGTGCTGAAAGGCGAGATCACCGCAACCGATGTCAAAGATGGATCGGTCTTTAAGGGCAATGAAATCGAATGGCGTCCGACCGAGAATGTGATGTTTATTCGCAACAAGTTCACGGGCAATCACAAACAGATGCAGATTGCCGCAAAACAAGGGCGCTTTTTAACCCGTGAGAACAAAGTCGATATCTCAGGGCAGATTGTCGCCACGGTGAAAGATCCGCAAATGAAACTGCAAACTGAGCATCTCATTTGGGATACCAAACAAGAAAAGGTGGTGGGCGATCGCCCGATTCAGGTAGAGCGCTATCAGAATAAAGTGATCACCGATGTAGGCAGTGCAAACGCAAGTGATGTTGACCTCAAAACAAAAACCGTCAACCTTCGTGACAATGCCAAAATCGCCATCAAAGCCTCAAATCTCAATATCAGTGGTAACTTGTTAACCTGGAATATTGATACCGAAACCCTAAGCACCAATCAGCCCGTCACGATCGTCAATCCGGTGCAACAAACCACGATCACCGCCAATGCAGGCAATTTAGATTTGGCGCAAAATGTCGCTCGACTCGATGGCAATGTTCGCGGGATCGGCGAAAAAAACCAATCTCAGCTAACGGCTAACCAAGTCACTTGGTTTCTTGGGACTCAACAGTTTGAAGCCAACGGAAATGTGAACTATAACCAGCAGAATCCGCCGTTTAGCATTGCTGGACCGAAGGCAAGCGGTAAATTAGACGATCAGCAAGTGGCAGTCAGTGGAGACAGTAGCGGCAGAGTCGAACTTCAGATCGTACCGCAGACGAAGCAATAAGCTTCTTTCACCCGTGTCGAACTTCAGATCGTACCGCAGACGAAGCAATAAGCTTCTTTCACCCGTCGTACTAATTGGCAAAATTGGCAACGGATTTTTTAGCAAATGCAAAGGCTGGACGGATTAGGTCTGATCCGTCCAGCCTTCGATCTAATGTCTACCGTTAAATCTATAGCAAATCCTCATATTCAGGGTGAGACTGAAGCGATCGCAGCACATCTTTGATGTCTTGCGTCCGGTCTTTCTTAACAATCAAGGTGACTTTGCCGTCTCGTACAATCACAGTATCTTCAAGGCCAATTGTGACGAATAGATCGTCTTCATTGGTCGCGTAAAACAGCGCTCCTCGCGTATCTAAACCAACATGATGCGCCAATTCCACATTGAGATTCTCGCTCTTAAGCAGTCGCTCTATCGCTGCCCAATCTCCCAGATCGTCCCACCCGAAGGTCACGGGTAATACATAAGCGCAGTTTGTTTTTTCCATCAGAGCATAATCAATACTCTTCTTCGGAATGGTTGAATAAGCTTCGATCCCCCGTTCTTCTAACGGTAAAAGAATGTCTGGAGCATGGTGGCGTAACTCCTTCAGCGCGACCTCGGCTCGGAAGACGAACATGCCGCCATTCCAGCTAAACCGGCCGCTCTTTAAGAACGCCTCGGCAGTCTCGCGATCGGGCTTTTCAGTAAAGCGATCAACGCGGTAAGCAGGGTACGAAGATGCACCAAATAACCCCAACTTCTCGCCCTGTTCGATATAGCCGTAGCCAGTCGCCGCATGGGTGGGCGTGATTCCCAACGTCACGATCGCATCGGCTTGACGTGCTACGTCTGACGCGGCCTCTAACGTCTGCTCAAACGCGGCCTGATTATCAATCCAGTGGTCGGCTGGAAAAAATCCAGTCAATGCCGATTCACCATAACGTTTCGCGACCTCTAATGTACTCCAAGCTACCGCTGGAGCGGTGTCTCGCCCTTCTGGTTCGACCAATAGATTTTGAGCGGGCAATTGGGGAAGCTGCGATCGCACTCCTTCTTCTAAATGAGACGCCGTGACAACAAACAAATGCTCCCATCCACCAGCAACATTGAGCAATCGCTCAGCTGTTGCCTGCAAAAGGCTACGACCACTTCCATCTAAACTTAAAAATTGCTTTGGACGATGTTTACGGCTAAGCGGCCAAAACCGCTCACCTTTACCACCCGCGAGAATAACAGGCACGAGAGATTGCGTCATGATAAATGTATGCGACTTTGCAGCCAATCAGGGCAGGATTGAGGGTAGAAGAACTAACAGGAATAGGTTAAGCCAAAAACACTTGGTCAGAAACAAGTTGGACGCCTCCCTGCTCATTTAACCCAATGTTCATTGGCTCCAAGCCTAATGTCTATTGGCTCTTTCCACTAGTTCCCTTTTCTTCACCAATCCTATCTTTCCGAAACTTTGTGAAATGGATCCGAAACTTTGTGAAATGGAATAGAAGCATTAATTAAACCCTTGCATAAATTTAGTTTGGGAGCACTCTACCGCAACTCGTGATCAGAGAAACTCCATACAGCAGAATTCGCACAGTTCTACCGAATGTAGTAAGTTTTAGTCGAGTAAACACTAGGGGTATCGGGGCGCATCCGTTGGCTTGGGGTATCCAAATTAGGCAAAAGCAAGTAAATTACGTCTTGTAGGTGACCCAGAATGAAAAACTGATCCGTTACTATTACAGCAAAAGACGGGTTGCATTCGTGGATATCGTAGCTAGACAAGCGTTTGAGATAAGGTGAAGGGAGTGAAGCAGTTGAAGAATCCATCCACGCTGAAGCAGCCAGATTTAGCCAGTTCATTGGGAACCCGTTCCCATCCTTCAGATATTTCGATTCCGGTTCCTCCCCGCCGCTCTTCTCGTTCTTTGATTTGGGCATTCGCGTTTTTCATGACCGCTGCCGCCTCAGCAACCATAGGAACGGCACTTGCCCTTATTGCTCCTATTCCGGGGGCTGTGGCTCCTTCAGAAGGGCAAAAGCTGTTCGGCGACCTTTGGAGTAGCGGCTTTCAGTATCGTGTCTCCCGTCCGGTCAATATTTTAGTAATGGGCATCGATCGTGTTCCTGATGCTCCAGAGGGGTCAGACGCGATGTTCTCCGGGCGCAGCGATACGATGCTGGTACTCCACGTTGATCCAATCGATAAGGCTGTGAACTTGCTCTCGGTTCCGAGAGATACTCAAGTTGAGGTTCCAGGAATTGGCATCACTAAAATTAATCAGGCTAATGCAAGCGGCGGCCCGATTTTAGCGCGAGAAGCAGTCAGTCAAACGCTCAACGGAATGGAGATCGATCGCTACTTGCGGGTTAGCACCGGTGCCTTTCGTGAGCTAGTGAATTTGTTGGGCGGAGTTCAGGTCTACGTACCTGAACGAATGCACTACGTTGACAACACCCAAAAGCTGAAAATTGATCTGGCTCCAGGTTGGCAAACGCTAAACGGGGATCAGGCAGAGCAGTTTGCGCGATTCCGCCATGACAATAATGGCGATATTGGTCGAGTTCAACGCCAGCAAGCCTTAATTAAAGCGTTAAGAGAGAAGTTAACCAGCCCGTTGGTTCTACCTCGCGTTCCGAGTTTGATTGGCATGATGCAGAAGTACATCGACACGAACCTTAGCATCGAGGAAATGCTGTCATTGGTTAGTTTGGGGCTGAAGTTAGACAAGAATGACTTTAAAATGGTGATGCTGCCGGGTCGTTTTAGCGCCCCGGATGAATTTCAATCCAGCTACTGGATTATGGACCCTCAAGGGCGCGATCGCATTGTGCAGGAGTATTTCAACACCTCCTCAATCAATAGCAATAGCGTCTCTGAGCTTCCCAGTACCAACATCAAAATTGCAGTTCAGAATGCCTCTACTGATCCAGAGTCGGCAAATCAATTTGTTCAATATCTATCGAGCCTAGGCTACAACAATGCTTATGTGACAGAGGATTGGGATGATGGGCAGCAGAAGACTCAGGTGATTGTTCAAAGAGGTGATTTGCGAGCCGCCAAAGCGCTGCAAGCGGCGTTAGGCTTTGGATCAGTTGAAGCTGCTTCAACCGGCGATCTCGATTCTGATTTAACGATTCGAGTCGGTGATGATTGGCTCAAGCAGCAAAAAGTGAATGCTAAACCTTAGATGATCATGATAGTGATCCCGCTAGAACCATTTAAATCAATCCCCTCTCGGCTGTTAGGCTGGATAACGATTCCGCTGATATTGCGGGTTGTCGTCCTTGTCCTGCTGGCTTGGCTTTGGATTTTGCTCAGCGCTACTCCGGTCGTGGCTCAGGAGATGAAAAATTATTCCCATGCTCAGATTGAGGGGCAAGATTTCTCCAACCAAAATTTGGAAGGCTATACCTTTGTAGCGGTCGAAGCGCGGGAAACCAATTTCGAGGGAGCCAATCTTAAAAGTTCGATGCTGACGAAAGGAAATCTTCTACAAGCCAATTTAGCGGGCGCAAATTTAGAAGATGCCTTGGTCGATCGCGTGACGCTCTACAAAGCGAATTTGACCAATGCCAATTTTACGGGCGCGACGCTAACGAATAGCATTTTAGATGGAACAGAGATTACGGGCGCAGATTTTACCGATGCACTCGTCGATCGATACACGGTGAAACAACTGTGCGATCGCGCTTCGGGCACGAATCCTGTGACTGGCGTTGATACGCGTGAAAGTTTAGGCTGTCGTGATTAGATTTGCAGAAGCGATGAGAGCAATCAAGTGAAGCATGCTTACCCACATCAAAGGCTATGTTAGCTTTCTTCATCCAGTAGCTCCAACAACAATTTCTTCTCCTCGCCTCGCGGCTGCAAGATATAAATTACGCCACTCCTCAAACCACCCTCGATACCAGTCAGCATCGCGATCGCTTAAGAATGCTGTCTTTGAATTAACTTTGCGAAGCATTTTTGCTCCTTGCTTAACCAGGGATGTGGAAACCAAGGTCAATGTCTTTTCAACATCAAACTCAAAGTGTGGAGTCAGCGATCGCTCTCCAGGAATTAACCTGCTGACCAGTTCACTCGCATTTTCGTCCTGCTGCTCTAACAAGACTTCGATTAATCTCTGTTCAATCTCGAAATAGCATTTTTCTAGTGCACCAATTCGATTTTCAATCCCAGGATAAGCTTGGCGCGTTCGCCTCAAGGCAGTCCTAAGTTCAGTGATCACCCAATCTGCTGCTAACTCATCTCCAAATACTTCCTGGTTCTCTTCGATGATCTCATCCAGATAATAGTTAAGCTTCAATGGCTTCATCTCAAAAGCGTTGAAAGTTCCCCAACCCATAGGGAAGAAGGAAACAATGAGAATCGCAAACGCCTTGTCTCGTTGAAGACGTTGATAAAACTCACTTTTAGGAGGAATGGCACTGTAGTAAATAGAAACGCTTATGAAGTGGCTAACCCAGCAATTTAGTAAATGCAACTACGCTACTAACTTCAACGTTGAACAACCAAATTAAAACAGCTGCATGACCAAAACGTACAACATGTAGGTTAGCCGGACCCCACAAGGCAAGTCTCAAATGGAGTTGGCCCACTCCTTTGCCCAATTCAACGTTGCATGAACTTGTTCTAGCGTGTCAGCTTCGCAGTAGAGCCGCAATACAGGCTCAGTGCCGCTAAAGCGAATCAGCAACCAGCTTTGGTCTGCTAGACGGAATTTGTAACCGTCATCTGTTTGACAATTGGTAACAGCACGTCCTGCAATCTCTTGAATCGGTTTGGTTTGCAGTTGCTCTAGAAGTTTGGCGCGGACTTCCATGCTGGCAAGGGGGAGATCGATGCGATCGTACGCTGCATCAAATCCTACTTTCTGCTGAATCTGGCGGTACAAATCGCCTAAATCCAGTTCAGTTTGAACTACTGTTTCTAACACATATAGCGCGGCTAACAGGGCATCGCGCTCTGGAATGTGGTGTCCGTAACCGATCCCACCCGATTCCTCACCACCAAGCAAGACCTTGGCTTCTAACATGCGATCGGCAATGTACTTATACCCAATAGGCGTCTCAAACACCGGAAGATTATGCAAAGCTGCGACTTTGGGGATCAAATCTGAACCGCTTACAGTCTTCACCACTTCGCCACTGTAGCCCTTTCTAGATAGATGTTCGATCAATATTGGAATTAGAATTTGAGAGCTAAGGAAATTACCTTTTCCATCGACTGCACCAATGCGATCGGCATCCCCATCAAATACCAATCCAACGGCTAAGCTATCACCCTGAAACGATTGGATCGTGTGCAGCAGTTTCGATAAATATTTGGGCAAGGGTTCCGGTGCGCCGCCTTCAAACAAGGGATCGCGATCGCTGTTCAATTCTTCGATCTCGACGCCGAGCAATTGAGCGATCCCACTTGCAGCGGCTCCGTGCATCACATCTGCAAATACGGTGAGCTTACCGTTACGAATAGCAGTGCGAATCGAATCGATATCGACCAGCGATCGCAGCCCTTCACAATAGCTCGTCCAAGGATTAAACGTTTGAAAAGTGCCCTGAGTCGTCGCTTCTGGCAACTGACCGCTTGCCAGCAAAGCTTCTATTTTCTGCGTCACCTCTGGCGGAACCGATCCCCCAAATGCCCCTTTTACTTTTAAGCCAGAATATCCGCCCGGATTGTGGCTAGCCGTAATGACGATCGCGCCCAAAGCATTTAGCTTTTTGGCTGCCCAACTAAACGCAGGAGTAGGCGCAAAGCATTCGGATAGGAGAACATCAAACCCGATCACGCGAATCGAATCAGCCGCTACCTGAGCAAAGTTTTCCGACATGAAGCGGCGATCGTATCCCACAATCACGGTATTGCTGCCCGTTTGGAAGCCGTATTCCTCCGCCAAAATTTGAGCCGCGATCGGAGCAACAAGCCTGACGCGATCGTAGGTAAAATCGGCTGCAATCAGACCGCGCCATCCATCTGTCCCAAACTTGATTGGGTTAATCGCCGTAATCACAGAAGCGGCGTGAGCCATATTGCAATCTCCTAAAAAACGGTGGGGGACTAAAAGCAACTCTCAGTGTAACTGGGATGAGTTTACCCAGATAAGAGTTGTCTGTCACTACACTGTTTCTTTACGCAAGTAACCGGGGCTAGACAGGAGAAATTCTTTAAACGGTTAGGGCTGAATCGGTCTGCGTTGCGCCGTTTGTGCCGGAGTAAACCAAGCCACGCTGCATATCCAGCGTAACAATCTCACCATCTCGAATCACTCCAGTCGCATTCTTCACTCCAACCAAAACCGGAATGCCCAACCGCAACCCGATGACAGCCGCATGACTCGTCAGGCTACTATCTTCTGTGATGATCCCGGCGGCTTTGCGAATTGCGTCAATGTGATCAGCGCTAGTGCTGGGGGCAACTAAGATTTCACCGGATCGAAAGCGCGATAACTCGCCCGGATTTGGGGCAACTCTGGCGCGACCACTGATCGAGCCTTGACCAATACCGATCCCTTTTCCACGAACGGCAGTCACCACTTCGATCTTGATCAAATCGGTAGAACCCGAGACCCCTTGCAGCGTTCCAGCGGTCATCACGACCAGATCACCTTCTGACACCAATCCCTTCTCTTGCGCTACATTCAGCGCGGCTTGGAAGGTTTGACCTGTGGACGGTAAATCGAGAACGAGCAACGGTTTGACGCCCCATACTAGCTGAAGCTGACGCGCAACATCGACGTGAGGCGTGATCGCAAGAATCGGAGTTGTGGGGCGAAACTTCGAGACATTGCGAGCAGTCGCTCCTGACTTGGTGAGCGACATGATGGCGATCGCGCCTAATTGCTCAGAAATTTTGCCAACGGCTTGACTGATCGAGTTGGGGATCGATCGCCCCGTACCTTCGAGGGTGTGACGCTTTGGCTCTTGCTCCGTGCGAATCGCAATCCGGGCCATCGTTGCTACCGCTTCTACTGCAAACTTACCCACTGCGGTTTCATTCGAGAGCATCACTGCATCGGTTCCATCCAAAATCGCGTTAGCGACATCGGAGATTTCGGCCCGAGTCGGGCGCGGGCTATGCACCATGCTATCGAGCATTTGCGTCGCGGTGATCACCGGAATGCCAAAGCGATTTGCCGTCGCAATCAAGCGCTTTTGCAGAATCGGCACGTCTTCTGCCGGAAGTTCGACACCCAAATCGCCGCGAGCTACCATCACGCCATCTGCGATCGACAAAATCGATTCCATCTGCTCGATCGCTTCGTGTTTTTCGATTTTCACCACCACAGGAACCGACTTCCCGGCACTCGAGATCAATTCTTTGATCTCTAGTACATCTTGAGGATTGCGCACAAAGCTGAGAGCAACCCAATCTACGCCTTGGTCTAAGCCAAACGTCAAATCTCTGCGATCTTTATCGGTCAACGCTTTGATGGACAGATAAACCCCAGGAAAATTCACCCCTTTATTGTTGGATAAGGGACCTCCGACAACCACTCGGCACCGCAGTTCTTGAGCCACGCGATCAACCGCTTCCACCACCATTTCGACTCTGCCATCATCGAGCATAATGGTTGCCCCTTCTGGAACTTCCTCAGACAAGCGATCGTAGGTGACTGAACTAATCTCCTGCGTTCCCGGAACGATCTGACTTGTCAGCGTAAATTTGTCGTCTTTGTTGAGAACAATCGAACCATTCTCAAACCGTCCGAGGCGAATTTTGGGCCCCTGCAAATCTTGAAGAATCCCGACGGGCTGGTTTAGCTCAAACGAAATCTGGCGAATCAGACGAATACTGCGTAAATGGTCGTCGTGCGTTCCGTGAGAGAAATTGAGACGGAGCGTGGTTGCTCCGGCTTTAATGAGTTCTCGTAGGGCGTCTGGTGTGCTGGTAGCCGGACCGATCGTGGCGACAATTTTTGTTCTACGGCGAGAGGATGGCACTTGCATGAACTGGAGATCCAAAAAAGGGTTAAGGGGGAAAGAGTGAAATTGTAAAAAGTTTAAGACAAGATCTGGGCCAGACGCGCGGTTCCGTCAGATTTACACCTTGCGCGAATTGCGATCAATGTTACGGAAAACTGACGTGGAAGCATCAGGCATACTACCACGTTTGCAGCGCATTCTGTATGGTGGAAGGCGTGTGTGAAGCGTGAGATCCGCCGTATAAATCCATAGTCTCATAGTGGCTCGCCAACCCTCAGAAACCGCAGAACTTAAGAATCCTTTAATACAAATGGTGATCTCGCAAACATTTCTTGTTCGCAAGTTAAAAACATTACAAAAACATTACTAAAACAAAAATGTTGTACTCAAGTAATAAAGATGCAAAACCCTGAAATATAAGGACTTGTTGCGTGCCTGAACCACTCCAAACCGTAGTCAAAAATTAGTCAAGAATTTTCAGTATCTCGTGGCACTCTATCGGTTAAATCGGCTTAAATGTAAGCGGCATTAAATGTAAACGTCAGTGCCTCGATTTGCCCTCATCATTTAGAGATTAGTTTCATGACTTCGGAGATCATCGAACTCGACGGTAAAAAATTTGTTCCAGCCGAGCAACTTCCGATTCCAGAATGGCCCTCCGTCCTAAACGAACGCCCTCAGCCCGTCTTGACCCTGAAAGATGATGATCTGTTTCTGCTGACCGACACGTTCGGCAATATCGGCGGCGCATGGGATGATGGGCGCAGCAGCAGTATGGGGCTATTTTGCAACGACACCCGATTTCTCAATCGCTTAGAACTGCAAATCGATGGACATCCACCAATTTTACTAAGTAGCACCGCAGAAAAAGGGTTTGTGCTGTCGGTGCTGTGCGCCAATCCACGATTAGGAGACTCTATTCAAGCCGAAACCATTGGCATCAAGCGCGAACTTGTTCTCAATGGCGGCTTGTTTGAAGAGATCGAAATTGCGAACTACAGTACCGAACCTGCTCGATTTGAAATCAGCCTCAGCTTTGATGCGGATTTTGTTGATTTGTTTGAAGTGCGGGGCTATGGGCGTAGCGATCGCGGTCGTCTCCTGCGCTTGCTACCGCCCCTTGATCCAGCTCACCGTTTAGAGCCAGAAGACAGTGAGGCAGAAGAATTCGTGTCGTCGTTTGGCGGTGATCGGGATCAGTCCGCCAAGGAGCTAACCCTTGCCTATCAAGGACTTGATCACGCGATTCTAGAGTCTCATATCGAATTCATTCACTGTCAGCCCGACTTGATCAAAGGCAACACTGCGATCTGGCAGCTTGAATTACAGTCTCACGAAATTCAGAAGATGGGCTATCGGCTGCAACCCCTTAGCAATGGCCGCAACGTGTCCAATGTGAGCGCGCCGATTACGCTCTCTCAAGCAAAGGCGGCTGAATTTGCCGAAGAAGAAACGTGGCGCAGTCATGCAACGCAAATTCGCTCCGATAAAAACACCTTCAACCGGGTAATTGAGCGAGCAGAGCAAGACATTTATCTCCTGCGTCAAACCTTTGGTAAAAATAAGGCTCTCTCTGCTGGGGTGCCGTGGTTTTCTACTCTATTTGGACGAGACTCCATCATTGCGGCGTCTCAAACCCTAATGCTCGATCCGCAGATTGCCCGCGAGACGCTGACGATTTTGGCTCACTATCAGGGCAAGGTCGATGATGAATGGCGCGAAGAGCAGCCCGGAAAGATTCTGCATGAGATCCGGTTTGGCGAGATGGCGCGATGCCAGGAAGTGCCCCACACGCCCTATTACGGCACGGTCGATGCAACGCCGCTCTGGTTGATGCTCTACGCCGAGTACTTTGCCTGGACAGCTGATTATGAAACACTAGATCGATTGTGGGGCAATGCGATCACGGCGATGGACTGGTGCGATCGCAACCTCAAAGAAACGGGCTACCTTGCCTACCAGCGCATCTCGAAACGCGGACTCGATAACCAAGGCTGGAAAGATTCGGGGAACTGCATTGTCGATCGCAAAGGCAAACTCGCTCAAGGCGCAATCACGCTCTGTGAAGTGCAAGGCTATGTGTATGCGGCAAAGGTGCGACTCAGTCAGATTGCCCGCATGAAGAAACGCATTGATCTTGCCGATCGTTGGGACGAAGAAGCCAGAGAACTGAAGATGCGTTTTAACCGCGATTTTTGGATGGAAGATCAAGATTTCTGCGCGTTGGCGTTAGATGGAGATGGAAACCAGGTCGATAGCATTACCTCAAATCCCGGACACTGTTTAAGTTTGGGCATCTTTACGCCAGAGAAAGCCTACAGCGTAGCAGAACGGCTTCGCGGCCCAGACATGTTTAATGGGTGGGGGATTCGCACGCTCAGCAGTTCTTCGCCTGCCTACAATCCGATGGGCTACCACATTGGCTCGGTGTGGCCTCACGACAATACGCTGACGGCGATCGGGCTGCGATCGCTCGGCTTGATCGATCAAGCACTCGAACTGTGTAAAGGGTTGCTCGACATGACGCGACATCAGCCCTACCAGCGTCCGCCCGAACTGTTTTGCGGCTACGAACGGATAGACGATAACGAACCCGTTCAATATCCAGTCGCTTGTTCTCCTCAAGCATGGGCAACGGGCAGCGTGTTCCAACTCGTTCACATGATTGTGAACTTGGTTCCTGATGCGCCCGGAAACTACCTACGCATTATTGATCCAGCCTTGCCAGAATCGATCAACTTCTTAGCGCTGAAGAATTTGCGAGTCGGGGCAACTTTACTCGATTTGGAGTTTGAGCGATCAGGATCTTCTACATCATGCCGAGTCTCTAAAAAACGGGGCAATCTGCGGGTTGTAATAGAGGCGTAACCGCCTCCGGGTGCAGAGCAATGCCTCGATCAGGTTCCAAGGGATGTGTTGTGCAAATCAAGGTTTGCACAACACATCCACTTCTAGTCTGTGATGGTGATTTGTACAAAATTTGTTAGGTGGGTGACACAGAGTAGAACGAGCCAAATCAGCTCAAACAGAAGTTAAACCAACAAGAAAACGGGAATCTTAGACCTATGCAAACTCCTGTAGGGCTAGAGAAGGTTGTATGATGCAGCAGAGATTAGGACAACGCTTATCCAGCCTCAGAGTTGGGCAAAAGATCGGTTTGGGATACGCTCTTGCTCTAGGCATTGTGGTGTCTGGAACAATTGTTAGTTTTGGCGTTGGGCGTCACTATCAACAGCAGGCTGAAGAGCTAGAAGAACACGCTCGTAACGAGGTGGAACTTTTGCAGCGTCTACAAGTTCGTGTTCTCCAAACCCGCACTCACCAACAGCAACTCATTCCTTTAGCGCAATACCCAGAAAAATTTCAGGACGAATATGCTCATCTATTAGAGCATAAAACTGAAATCCAAGAAACTTGGACTGAGCTTAAGGCATTCGCGGCAAAGAATCAGACCTTACATGACCAAGTACATCAGGAGGAGATACCGGCCTTCTTGCAAACCTATGACCGCATACCACAACGCTATTCGCAGGAATTAGAACGCCGAGTTCAACAAATTCGTAATCTGAATCTCGCATTACCGTCTGATATTAAGCAAGCCCAAGCGATCATGTTGGAGTTTACCAACAGCGATCTAGCACTTGAATTCGATGGCATTTCGGATAATTTGGTGGGTCTAATTGACGAAAGTTACCAAGAATTGGAGGTGGCGAGAAGGTTACGTGAACAGGCTAGCGAGGTCGCTGAGATAATTGTAGTTGTAAGTATTGGGTTGTCTGTTGCGATCGCCCTTCTTTTGGCAGTTTTGACTAGCCGAGCGATCGCACGACCCATTCAAACTCTAACCAGCATTGCCCGACGCTCCACTGAAGAGTCGAATTTTGACTTACAAGCGACTGTTGAGCAAGATGACGAAATTGGAATGCTTGCCAATGCCTTTAACCAGCTCATTCACTCAGTTAAGCAACTCTTGCAGCAGCAGAAAACAGTTAACGAACAACTCGAAACCTACAGCCAGAAACTTGAATCTAAAGTTGAGGAAAGAACCCAAGAACTCAACGACAAAAATACGCAGTTGCAACAACTTTTAGAAGAACTGCAACGCACCCAGGTTCAAATGGTGCAGAGCGAAAAGATGTCTGCTTTGGGGCAAATGGTGGCAGGGATAGCACATGAAATCAACAATCCGGTCAACTTTATTCACGGCAACCTGACGCATGTGCGGGAATACGCCCACAATTTACTAAATTTTGTGCATCTTTACCAGAAGTACTATTCTGACCCAATTCCCGAAATCCAGGCTAAGGCAGAAGAGCTGGATATGGAGTTTGTCCAAGCCGATCTACCCAAAATGCTAGATTCTATGGAGATGGGCACTGATCGTATTTGTCGGATTGTCTTATCGCTCCGGAACTTCTCACGAATGGATGAAGCTGACTTCAAAACCGTTGATATCCATGAGGGCATTGATAGTACATTGTTGATTTTGCAGCATCGCTTGAAAGATGGACCAGAGCGTCCAGCGATTCAAGTTATTCGTGACTATGGTAGGCTACTGCCTGTGGAATGCTATCCTGGTCAACTCAATCAGGCGTTTATGAACATCTTGGCAAATGCCATTGATGCCTTGGAAGAAGCCAATGTTAACCGAACCTATCAGGAGATCCAGGAAAATCCTAGTCAGATTACCATTCGGACTTCTGTGATTGATTCAAAATGGATAAGAATTGAAATTTCTGATAATGGAATGGGAATGCCTGAATCTGTTCAAAAACGGATTTTTGAGCCATTCTTCACTACGAAATCTGTCGGTAAGGGAACGGGCATGGGAATGCCAATTAGCTATCAAATTGTCACTGAGAAACATGGCGGTAAGTTAGATTGTTTTTCAACCCTTGGCAAGGGAACGGAGTTTATCATTCAAATTCCTGTCCAGCAGCACATTCGTGATGTTGCCTAAAGGCTCTATCACCCAGCTGCCTAAAGAGTCTTCTGTTGGATGTTTGAGGTTATCTGTGGCGTGTGATGAGGAACGTTATGCCGCAGAGCTATTCGTATAGAGTTGAATCGGTGTTTAACTTGAATGGTGTTTAACTTGAATGGTGTTTAATTACGCCTATTGATAGAAGATTTGTATGAAACGCTTTCATATTGCTCTTGCCGTCAACAATCTTCAAGCCTCGATCGCGGACTACACTCAGCGGCTTGGACAAGACCCCACCGTTATTGTCCTGGACAAGTATGCGATGTGGCGAACCGATTTACTTAATTTCTCGATCAACCAACTGCCAGAACATGCTGGACAACTACGGCATCTAGGCTTTGAGGATGAAACTGCGCAAGGATTCTCTAGCGAGCGCGATGCCAACGGCATTGAATGGGAACTCTTCTCACCCGAAGCGCAAGATGAGAAGATTGCAGAAATCTATGGAGTAGTAAGCGATTAGCGCCGAGAGCAAAGCATTTCCTTTGCTAGTTCCGTCGCTTTAGAAGGACGATAAACTAGAACAGTAATCAACGACGCTGCGATTCGCTATAAACGGCTTCATGGCAACTAGAGACATTCTACAAAGCTTCAATCCAAACGATCTTGGGGTCGATAACGGTAACCTGTTAGGACTGCCGTTCGACTACGACTCTGCCAATATCATCGTGTTTGGGATGCCGTGGGAGGTAACCGTTTCCTATCGGGCGGGCACTGCTGCCGGTCCTCAAACGGTGCTGGCTGCTTCTCGCCAACTCGATATTTTTGACTTTGACAACCCCAACGGGTGGCAGCACGGCATCTTCATGGAGCAGATTCCGAGCCACCTGCAAGACAAAAACGTTGCCTTGAGACGCGACGCTGCTCGTATCATCGAACATCTAGAGCAAGGCAAGTTGGTCGAAGAAGATGCCGATTTGTCTGAGCGATTGGATCGGCTCAATCAAGAGTGCCAAGCGATGAACCAATGGCTGTTTGATCGCGCAATTGCGGCGATGGATCGAGGAAAGCACGTCGGGGTGATTGGCGGCGATCATAGCGTTCCGCTGGGGTACATGCAGGCGTTAGCAGACCGCTACTCTGACTTTGGCATTTTGCACATTGATGCCCATGCTGATTTGCGCGACGCTTACGAAGGCTTCCAATTCTCCCATGCATCCATCATGTTCAACGCCTTGAAACTGCCGCAAATCTCCAAGCTAGTGCAGGTTGGCATTCGGGATTTGTGTCATGACGAAGTGGAGGTGATCGAGCGATCGCAGGGACGCATTAGCGCCTACTACGATCCGATGTTGAAGCAGAAGATGTATGCAGGTGTTTCGTGGCTAGAACTGTGCAGACAAATGGTGTCGGAACTGCCACCACAGGTTTACATTAGCTTTGATGTGGATGGACTAGATCCAAAACTCTGCTCAAATACGGGGACCCCAGTTCCAGGCGGATTGGAGCTAGAGCAAGCGTTTTGTCTGTTCCGTGAAGTGGTGCAGAGCGGACGCCAGATTATTGGCTTTGATGTGTGTGAAGTCGGCGATCAGGAATGGGATGGAAATGTCGCCGCGAGAGTGGTGTATAAGCTGTGTAATTTGATGGATCTATCGCATTCGTGAGCGAGCCTCAAGGAAATTCTGAATTTGCTCGGATATGACAATATGGAACAAGGTGTTTATCGCGAGCTGTAGTCTGATGTCTTCTACTTCCTCTTTCGATATTGCCCTTAAACGCTTGATGGACACGCGCCTTGCGTTGCTTCGGCTGCACAAGGCATTGCTGGACTCGGAGCGCGGGGAATATGAGCAAACGCATGGTCGCATCCGCTCGACGGGCGAATTTTTTCAGCTAGTCCTTGACGATGAGTGGTTTAGCTGGCTCCGTCCGATGTCGCAATTTATTGTTCAGATCGACGAGGCAATGAGCGCGAAAGAACCAATGACTCTTGATCAAACCAAGGATCTGCTAGAGCAAGCCCGCCTATTGCTCCAGCCGTCTCAGCAAGGCACAGCAGCGGAGCAGAAGTACGATCGCGCCATTCAACGCGATCCGGATATCGCTTTTATGCACGCTGAACTTGCGAATCTGCTTGCTTCTGAAATTTCTTCTGAAACTTGAGTCAACGGACAGGAAATTATTGAAGCGGGATATGAGGTGCAAGACCTAGGAGTAAGCGTCTTCCCAGTTGCATCCCATATCCCTAATTTAAGCGTCAATCTCTGACAGTTCTAACCATCGTTCTGTCGATGTATCGATCTGCTCACTTAGCGTGGCTAATTTTTCAGACAGCGTTTGTAGCTCTGTAAACCCTTCGGGTGGGTTATTGTACAGCACGTATTCAACTTTAGATTTCTCATCTTCCAGTCTAGGAATCTGAGCTTCAAGAGTCTCTAGCTCGCGCTTCTCTTTGAATGTAAGCTTGCGGGGCTTTGAAGATTTTGCAAGCGGCTCTTTCAGTGTTGAGTCGCGCTCAACGTGTTTAACCTGTTTTTCTTCGGATGCTTCATTGGCTTCTTCTTCGGCTTTTTTGTAATCTAGATAAACCGAGTAATTACCAGGATATTGACGGATAGTGCCGCCGGGTTCTAGTGCAAAAATAAAATCAACGGTGCGATCGAGAAAGTAGCGATCATGGGAGACCACAATGACACATCCGTTGAAGTCTTCCAAATACTCCTCTAGCACTGACAAAGTTTGCACGTCCAGATCATTGGTTGGCTCGTCGAGAATTAGGACATTGGGCGCACTCATCAACACCCGCAGGAGAAACAGCCGTCGTTTCTCACCGCCAGATAACTTATGAATTGGCGCGTACTGCTGATTGGGCGGAAACAAAAATCGCTCCAGCATCTGCGAAGCGGTAATAACTTCTCCGTCAGATGTTTTAACGAGTTCTGCAACGCTTTTAAGATAATCAATGACACGCTGATCTTCATTCAGTGCATCTTGCAACTCATCCGAATGCTGATCGAAGTAACCAATGTGAATGGTGCTGCCAAGTTCAATAGTTCCGGCATCGGGCTTCACTCGCTCAGTGATTAGATCCATCAAGGTCGATTTGCCCGCGCCGTTGCCACCGATGATGCCAATTCGGTCTTCAGGATTGAACAGATAGGTAAAATCTTTAATTAAGGGGCGATCGTAAGATTTAGAAACATGGTGCAGTTCGATCACCTTTTTACCGATCCGCCGTCCTGCTGTCGAAATTTCAACTTTGCCCTGACTCTGCTTAAAGTCAGTATTCTGCATGTCGTGAACTCGGTCAATGCGAGCTTTTTGTTTGGTGCTTCGCGCTTTGGGTCCACGTTTGAGCCATTCTAATTCTCGTCTTAGCACCCCTTGATGCTTACGTTGAGTACTTGCGGCTGAGGCTTCTGCATCTGCTTTTTTCTCTAGATAGTAAGAGTAATTGCCGCTATAGGTGAAGAGATCGCCCCGATCGAGTTCGATAATGCGATTCGTGACGCGATCGAGGAAATAGCGATCGTGAGTCACCAGCAACAGCGCTCCGCGATACCGACCCAAGTAACTCTGTAACCACTCAATCGAGAGCGCATCTAAATGGTTGGTCGGTTCGTCCATCAGCAGCACATCTGGTTCAGACAGCAGTGCTGTTGCTAGCGCGATGCGTTTGCGGTAGCCGCCAGAAAGCTGACCAATCTTGGCATCTAAATCATGGATGCCCAATTTGGTGAGAATGATTTTGGCTTTCGTTTCAAGATCCCACGCTGCGATCGCATCCATTCGTGCCGTCACGCGAGAAAATCGGGCCATCAGCGCATCGGTATCGCCCTGTTCATGAGCGAGTTGTTCTGTTAGTTGCTCATACTCTTTCACCAGCGTCATCTGCTCGCTATTGTCGGCAAACACCTGCTCCAAAACGGTGAGATTTTCGTTGAGATCGGGCTGTTGTGGAAGATACACAGTGCGGGTGCTAGACGACGAGACGATTTGCCCATCATCGATCGGTTCTAGCCCCGCAATCATTTTCAGCAGGGTAGATTTGCCCGACCCATTCGTGCCAATCAAGCCCACCTTGTCGCTGGCTTCTAAACTAAAGCTGGCATCACGAACCACTTCTTTGATGCCAAAATCTTTTTTGATCGATTGCAGGGTTAAAACACTCATGCTGACCTAAGACGCGAATCACTCTCTCAAACGTTAACACCTGTTTCACTTCTTAGACTCGTTGCTGCACGGTCAGACCTGCATAAAGGAATGAGGCTATTCTCAATCTTTCAAAGACTTCTAATAGCCTCCTGATCTCGACACAGTGGTGTGGCGCGATCGCGACGCCTAATCAGACATCTAATCAATTGAAATCGATTGCGGGCCACTACCATTTCCAGTGTCGGTGGTTGCAGACGGATAAACGGCTGATCCCGTCTGTTGATCCAGCCAGCTTTTCACCGGATCATCTGCTAAACTCAGCCGCAGGAAACCCGACGCCAAACCACCCAAAAATGCGATCGGCTGTTGGGACAGTTCTTTAAGAAAAGGGGATAATTCGGTCAGAAACATAAGGCAACACTGACTAAACGATATAGTTGAATCGTAACGTTTCTTGAACCCGATTGACCGTGCCAGAAGCTAAGTTAAATGGTTGAACTTAGCTTGTTCAACTTACGCTCTGCTAACCAGCAGCGCAACCGGAAACCGGCTGAGTACGTCACCTACGAGTAAAGCCTCGTTGTGTTGAATAATCTGACCCGTGATCGCATCTTGCCACCCTGAAGACGATTGTGCAGGCAACTTCACTTTGGTATCCGACCAGATTTGGGTTCCGAGTGGATGTTCACCAGGTTGCACGATCGCGGTTAAAAAGCGGGGGACAACGGTGATGAGAGTCGTGCTACCTTCGCTTCTAGCAAACGCAATCACGTGGTCGTGCAGCGCACCTTCGACCTCTAACGGCTGGTAGCTTCCCTTTTGAAACACAGATAGATATTTTGTTCTGGCTTTCAACGCTTGCACCGTCAGAAACAGCTTGATTCTGCCATCTTCTTTCGTTTCTAATAACTCGGTCACAAGGCTAGAAATGTCAGATTGAATTCGCTGTTGAATGTCGTCTAGAAACGCTTGGCGCTGTCCAAAGTCAACAGGGCGACGATTATCTGGATCAACAAGACTGAGATCCCAAAGTTCACAGCCTTGGTAAAAGTCTGGAATTCCAGGCGATGTTATTTTTAATAACGCTTGTGACAACGAGTTGAAAATTCCATAGAACGCCACCTTCTTCTGAAACGGTAGCAGTGACTGAAGAAATGGATTTTCCTCGGACGGCTCAAGCACCGCATCAACGAATCGCATGCAAGCGTCTTCATAAGCAGCATTAGGACGTAACCAAGCCGTGTAAACCTTGGCTTCTCGAATCGCTTTTAACAGGTAATCCTTCGCCCGTTGGGTAAAGCTTTCTTGCTCTTGCTCCAAAAAGGGAAACGCACCGATTAAGGTTTGGTAGAGCGCATACTCGTCGTTGCGATCGGGGAACAGAACATTTTTGACTTTGGTTTTGTGCTTTCGGTTTAGCTCAAGCCAGGTGCGAAGTTGCTGCTGCCATTCATCCGGAATTTCGGACAGGACATTAATGCGAGCGCGAACGTCTTCACCCCGCTTCGTATCATGAGATGAAGTCGCACTCATGGCGTTCGACCAATGCGCCTGACGATACTGGTTGTAGCCGTGAAACTCGGCGATCGCAATGCCAAACCGATCCGGATCGCCTCCTACTTCATTGAGAGAAATCAGTCGGTTATAGACATAAAACGCAGTATCTTCGACGCCTTTTGCCATCAATGGTCCTGTGTATTGCTGCACTCGCATCACAAAATAAAGCCACTGCTCTTTCTCGGTTTGCGTTAGAGAACTGTCATAATCTAGCAGCAACAATTTTTCAATAAAGTTGAGTTCGTTAATCAGCAGAGGGGCTTGCTCTTTGGCAGTTTGAATTACGTCTTGAACGTAGGGGCGATCGCTCTCCAAAACACCGTCTGCTGTGGTGTAAGTCCGATAGATCGAAAAGCGCGTGAGAACCTCTGCGATCGCACGCTTTAAACCATTAATAGTAAAGTCATTTCCGTAACGATATCGACCAGAAATTTTCTTGAGCAAGGACGCTAAATTATCGATATCGCCCGCCAAGTTCTTATCAACAATTAGGTTTTTCTTGTCGAGAACAACCCTCTCAAATGAAGCTTGAAATCCAATAATGTTTTGATAAATCTGATCTAATTTATCTTGATTTTCTGTTTTACAGAAAACGCTATTGACATAGTTCAAATAGTCGTAGCCAGATGTTCCTTGTGTATCCCAAACAGACGGTAAATCTTCTCCAGGTTGTAAAATCTTTTCAACCGTGACGTAGGTATCTCCTACTTTCTCGCGAAGCGAATGCAGATATTGAGTCGGATCATATAACCCGTCAATGTGATCAATTCTTAAGCCTGTAACCGCTCCATCTTTTACGAGCTGAGCGATTAAATCATGAGTGTGATTAAACACTTTTGTCTCATCGACCTTGACCGAAATCAGTTCATTTACGGTAAAAAAGCGTCGATAGTTAATTTCTTCTGCTCCAACTTTCCAATACGCAAGGCGAAAGAACTGTTGAGAGAGTAAGTTGTCCAGAAGATTGAAGCTTTCGGAATTTCCGGTTTCTCCGTTAAAAGCTTGAATGTTTTCATCAACAAAACTTCTAACTTCTGCATTGTCACTATACAGTTCCCACAGCAATCCTTTGACAAACTCAACTTGGTCTTGACGCTGCTTTCCAGTAATGTCAGAAGTTACATTTTTAACCAAATAAAGTATACCTAATAGCTTAATAAAGTTCGGCTCTCGACGACCTAATGCCTTTGCAAGTTTGCCTAAGTTATGAGTGAGAAACGTTCCATAGGACTCTAAATTAAGTGGAATGCTCAAGCTGTAGTAATTAATGCTCAAACCATTCTGACTATACTTTAATTGAATCTCACCATTCTCTAAAGATTCCCCGTAGAAATTACCCAATAGCGGCACTAAAATTGCTTCATCGCTTGATTCAAACGGAGAGTTCCAAGCGACATCAAAATAAGCAACGTAGTCTGAGTTAACGCCATTTTCAAGCAGATCCATCAACCACTGGTTTTCACTGCTGTACGCCATGTGGTTCGGCACGATATCTTGCAGCCATCCCATCTCATGCTGTTGCAAGTCTTTAACTAAAGCATCAAACGATTCTCGTGTGCCAAGTTCAGGATTTAGCCGGGTTGGATCGACAACATCGTAGCCATGAGTACTGCCGGTTGTGGCCTTAAAAATCGGTGAGGCATAAAGGTCAGAAATTCCTAACTGTGCGAGATAGTTCACGATTTGATTCGCCTGCTCAAACCGAAAATTGGCGTTGAATTGAATTCGATAAGTGGCGGTAGGAATTCGCATAAAATTTTAAGGTGTAAGCGTTAGATTTGGTAAAGCACAAAACTCTGCGATCGCACGGTCAATTCTTGATCTGGGTCTAACTTTTCTGGTGATTGAGAGCCGTCTCCCATCCACTTCTTATCGGTAGAATCAAGAAGTTTTCCCCAACCGCTCTCTGGCAGGTTAGGGGCATGAACCACATCATTTTTATTGAAATTCATCAGGCAAAATACTTGATTATCTTCGCTCCATCTACACCACCAAACCAGCCTTTTCTCTTCATCAAATCCTGCTTTTAGGTGAGTGCGATCGCGATTCACTAGCGCAGGAACCGTGTTGCGCAATCCAATCAGATGCTGATACCACAACCACAGCGCACGATGTTTTCCTTCCTTGCGTTTATCCCAGTTCAGCTTGCACATGCCAAACGTCTCTGCTGATTCGGGATCAGGAGGATCACCTTGAGCATGGAACGCCGAAAATTCTCGCTTTCGACCTTCTCTCACCGCATGAATCAAGTCTGAATCGGAGTGACTGACAAAATAAGTAAACGGCGCTTCTTCTCCATATTCTTCTCCCATAAATAGAAGCGGAATAAACGGTGAAAGGATCAGCGCACCAGCCGCTAATTTCAATCCCTCAAACGACGTCAGTTCCGACATTCGTTCCCCTAGCATCCGATTACCAACTTGGTCGTGGTTTTGAATGCACACCACGAATTGGCTCGACGGGCGATCGTGACAGGCATCACCATGAAATCGCTGACGATGCGGCGAATATTTCCAGTCGTAAACAAAACTATCTTGATACGCCTTAGCTAACTGTTCACACTTGCCAAAGTCCTGGTAATAACCAATCTTATCCCCCGTCACCAGGGAATGAAGCGCATGGTGAAAGTCATCACTCCACTGGGCATCCATGCCATATCCACCCCGATCGATGGGACGAATCACCCGGGGATCGTTGGCGTCACTTTCTGCAATTAAATAAAGTTTGCGTCCCCGTTCTTGTGAAAGCGCCTCCACGTTTTCCGCAAGTTCTGCCAGGATATGCTTTGCGCCCAAATCATAGATGGCGTGAACGGCATCTAACCGTAACCCATCCAGGTGATATTCTCGCAGCCAGTACAGCGCGTTTTGAATAAAAAAGTTGCGAATGTGATGGCTATGAACGTGATCAAAATTGACCGCACTTCCCCAAGGCGTACGATAGGAATCGGTGAAATAGGAACCATACTGACTGATGTAATTTCCTTCTGGTCCAAAATGGTTGTAGACCACATCAAGCAGGATTGCCATTCCTTGAGCATGACAAGCATCCACCAATCGTTTGAGTCCGTTCACGCCGCCATAAGAATTCTGCACGGCGTAGATATAGGTGCCGTCGTAGCCCCAGTTTCGATAAGCAGCGGGATCATCTGTCGGGCGCTCTCCCGGAAATTGAGCGATCGGCATCAACTCGATCGCAGTGACGCCTAATTCTTTTAACGTTTGAATGTGCGGAATGATTGCGTCAAATGTTCCTTCAGGTGTAAATGTACCGACATGCAATTCATAGATGATCATGTCTTCTAACGCCACACCTGACCAGTCCTGATCTGTCCACTCAAACGCATGATCAATTACTTGAGACGGACCATGTACTCCTTGGGGTTGCGACTGCGAGGCGGGATCAGGCCGGGCGTCTTGATTGTTTAACTGGTAGAAATACAGCGTTTCTGGCAAAATGTCTTCTGCCGTTACCTGCCAATAATCCCCCTGCGATCGCTGCATGGGAATCTGTTGAGCCGAAGACACAATTTGCACCGACATTGCCTCGACGTTGGGCGACCAAACCGTAAACTTACACTGTCCATTGCCCAGATAACGAGCGCCAACTTGCATGTCCATATTCAGATGTTTGGAGGTGATGCTGGTGTATTGATGATTTACAGACGGAATTTGAATCAGCAGAAGGATCTACTGCAACTGGCGCAAAACGACGATCGACCGACCGATCACAGGGACAGCTTGATTCCCGGTAAAGATGCGATCGTCGGTCACAAACCGGGGTTCCTTCGTGTCAATCAACATCTGCCACTGATCCGCTTGGAATCCTTCTGGAAGCGTAAACTCAATCGTGTCGTAGTGAGCGTTGAAGAATAGCAAAAAGCTATCGTCACTAATGCGTTGACCTTGAGGACCCGGACTTGGAATTTTATTGCCGTTGAGAAACAGCGCAATTGACTTCGCGTACCCCACGTCCCACTGCTCTTGCGTCATCGCTGTGCCATCAGGGTTGTACCAGCCAATATCTGCTTCCGTTCCGCGAATTGACTGACCTTGGAACCATTTGCGCCGCCGAAATACCGGATGCTGACGCCGGAAATAAATTAACTCTCGGCAAAAGTTGATAAACCCATCAGGCTTTTCTTCTAGCGACCAGTGCAGCCAAGAAATTTCACTATCCTGACAATAGGCATTGTTGTTGCCCTGCTGCGATCGCTCTAATTCATCTCCCGCCAGTATCATCGGAATGCCTTGCGACAGCATCAATGTGGTGAGGAAATTGCGCTGCTGGCGATCGCGCAGTTGCAGCACTTCTGGGTCATCTGTTTCTCCTTCGGCTCCGCAGTTCCACGAGCGATTGTGGCTCTCTCCGTCCCGGTTCTCTTCACCGTTTGCCTCGTTGTGCTTTTCGTTATAGCTCACCAGATCTCGGAGCGGGAACCCATCATGGGCCGTGATGAAATTAATACTGGCATTCGGGCGGCGTCCATTCGTCTGAAAATATAGGTCAGGACTGCCGGTTAGTCGGTACGCAAACTCGCCTAAGGTACTGTCTACACTGCGCCAAAAATCTCGCACCGTGTCGCGGTACTTCCCGTTCCATTCTGACCACAGCACCGGAAAGTTACCCACTTGGTAGCCGCCGTCACCTACATCCCACGGCTCAGCAATTAGTTTCACACCCGCTAGAACCGGGTCTTGATGAATGATATCGAAGAACGCGGCAAGGCTGCTCACCTCAAATAACTCTCGCGCTAATGCCGATGCCAGATCAAACCGGAAGCCGTCTACGTGCATTTCGGTCACCCAGTAGCGCAGGCTGTCCATCACCATCTTTAGCACTTGCGGATGACCCATAAACAGGGTGTTGCCGCATCCGGTGAAGTCCATGTAGTACCGCTCGTTGTCCGTCACGGTGTGATAGTAATTGCGGTTATCAATGCCCCGCAGCGACAGCGTAGGACCGAGATGATTGCCTTCACCCGTGTGGTTATACACCACATCTAGAATCACCTCAATGCCCGCTTTATGCAGCGCTTTTACCATGTCCTTAAATTCGTTAACCTGCTCTCCTAGCGAGCCGCTTGCGCAGTATCCCGAATAGGGCGCGAAGTAGTTAACAGAATCGTATCCCCAATAGTTCCGCAGTCCTTTGTCGGCGAGATAGCCTGGATATGCCAAGAAGTGATGCACGGGCATCAACTCAACCGCCGTAATTCCGAGTCGCTGAAGATGCTCGATCGCGGCAGGATGTGCCATTCCAGCATAGGTTCCCCGCAGTTCTTCCGGAACGGCTGGATGGAGTTTTGTAAAGCCCTTGACATGCACCTCGTAAATAATTGTCTCGTGCCAAGGCGTCCGAAGCAGTGTGTCATTTCCCCAATCGTACGATTGATCAACCACCACCGACTTCGGCATCAAGGGCGCGCTGTCTAACTCCGAGAAGGACAGATCTTCTGCGGGATCGTCCCAACTATAGCCAAACAGTTCGGGACCATTACCCACATCCCCATCGATCGCTTTGGCGTAGGGATCAATCAATAGTTTGTTTGGGTTAAACCGATGTCCGTTTTCCGGCTCGTAAGGTCCCTGTACTCGATAGCCGTAGCGCTGTCCTGGTCCGACTCCTGGAATGTAGCCGTACCAAACAAAGTTACTAACTTCCTTTAGTGCCACGCGGGTTTCTTGATCAGATGCATCGAATAAGCAGAGTTCTACCCCCGTTGCATGTTCCGAAAATAGGGCAAAGTTAGTTCCTTTTCCATCCCAATATGAGCCCAGTGGATAAACATTTCCGGGCCAGAGTGCAAGGTGCATAGATTTTATTTTTTATAAAAGTAAAAGCGAGTTGGGCTTTAACGATGTACGTAACTAATCAGGATAACGTTTTGTTACAAAATTGATTCTATCCAGAGACAGAATTGGCACAGTACCGCCCACATTATGTGCGATGAGCACCTACAATTGCGCACCGAAATCTTCAATTTCTCGAAGAAGTCACAGGTCGTCGCACAAATCATTTGCAGGACGAGGCATGCAATTCGCTTTGTCTCCCTGCTAATAAGACTTTACCTTACGCGATCGCAGTTCTTCAAATCGCATCTTCAAATCCCAGAGTCTGCCACAACCCATTTTCACAGGGGATTCTTTAAAGGGACTCTATTTTTGCTGGGTGACTCCAAGTTCTTCAATGTTCCACAAGCCCCAGCTTGGCAGCCCAGAATATTTCAAGCCATCGACGCGATCGCGCACCGCCATTGATGCAGAATCATTCACTAAAAGGATAACGGGCAACTGCGTTTGAACCAGCTCTTGAAACTCCCCGTAAATTTTCTTCCGTTTTAGGGGATCTTGTTCTCTAGCTCCTTCAATAAAGAGCCGATCGATTTCTTTTTCCCACTCGGTCGCTTGCCATCCTTTAAGCTCAGGTTGACCTGTTTGTGGCGCTAAATTGAAATAGTGAGATGCTCCACTTGACATCCAATAGTTGGCTAACCCATGAGGTTCTAACCCACCCGTAAACCCGATGATGTGAGCATCCCAATCGCGAGATGTACTCAATTTCTCGCTCAAAGTATTGAAGTTAACCGTGCTGTAATCAACCTGCATTCCCAGCTTACCGAGATCTTGTCGAATCTGAGCGCCAATACCAACCCGGACTAAATTATTTGAGTTTGTGGTCAAGGTAAATCGGACACGATGACCATCAGAATCAAACAGTTGACCCCTTGCATCGTATTTAAAGCCTGCATTTTTAAGCAGGTCTTTGGCTTTTCCTAAATCATAGTTATACACTTTCAGCCCATCTTTTGGAGACCGAAAAAACGGGCTTTGAACCGAAATAAATGAATTTTGAATAACGCCTAATCCACGATAAATATTGTTGTTAATCCGTTCTCGATTAATGGCATAAGCTACGGCTTGGCGAAAAGCAAGATTATTAAACCAGCGGGATTTAACAAGATCAACAATGGGTTTACCCCCCTTGGTCGCTTGATTTAAGTTAAACGCCATATACAGCACACCCGACCAAGGACCGCCATTGTGGACCTTAAAATCGCCTCGCTTTTCTTCCTTTTTCAACAGCGAAAAATACTCTGGGCGTAATGGGCGAACATCCCCAATAACATCGAGTTCTCTTGAGCGAAACTTCAGCAATTGGGTATCTTGATTTTCAATAATTTGCCAAATGATTCGCTCCGCTTTGGGTAATGCATTGCCTTGCTCATCCTTTCGCCAGTAATAGGGATTGCGCTTTAAGATCATTCGCTGTCCTGGAACGTAAGCCTCTAGTTGATAAGGACCATTCGTGACAATTTGAGTCGGATCAGTATTGGCTGCCCAAGTCGAAATAAATTTAAGATTGCCGTCTTTCCCGCGCGATCGCACCGATTCTTCTAAGGCATGTTTCGGCATAATCAAAATGCCCGTTGGTCCTGCTGTCGCGGCAATCAGCGGCGCAAACGGTTCGGGTAATGTAAACTCTACTCTTCGTTCATCTAGCTTGCGAATCTTTGGAAACACTTTGTTGACGCCAATCTGAATTCCATCCTTCATATCGGTTGGAACATCAGGATTGAAGACCACATCTTGATACGTAAAAATCACGTCATCTGCCGTTAATGGCATTCCGTCCGACCATTTCAAGTTAGGTCTTAAGGTGAAAACAACTTGCTTTTTGTCTTCAGAAATCGTCCAAGACTCGGCTAAATCTGGCTCATATTCGCCAGTCAATCCATTCTCTCTCGTTAGTCCTGCATAGGTGAAGAGAAAGATATTCGGAAAGGATTGATTGTTGGCGTAGTTAAACGTTTGGGGATCGCTCGGCGCTGTTAATACGAGTTGAGAAACTTGGGCAGCTTGAGTTTTGTAATCTTGAGCATTACAGCTTGCTAATGTGAATGGAAGCAAAAGCGCGATCGCAAACAGAAATGCAGCTAGCAATCCTCTGGAGCTTGGCTTTGCCAACCGCGCGATCGCACAAACCCAACGCCAACCTCTTTGAACCCTTGACTCTTCAACTGTCATAACAGGCAAATACCACCAAAGGACGCGATTTACTTATCTTCAATGACTTGCATCTTTGCCACATTCCACATCGTTTGTTCATAACTCAATGGCGATAGTTCAACCCCTTTAACCGTGTTTCGCACTGCCGAGAACGTTAAGGAGTTGACTAAGTGAATCAAAGGAAGCTTTTCTTGAGCAATTTGCTGCATTTTGACGTACAGCGCTTTGCGTTTCGTTTCGTCGTATTCTCTCGCTGCCTGAGTAAATATGCTACCAATTTCGGCTTCCCAGTCGGCAACCACTCGCCCTTGAAGCTCTCCAGTTAAAGGCTTTTGATTAAATAGATGAGATTCACCGTCAGGCTGCCACAAGTTAGCCACACTATTTGGCTCGACATCATTGCCAAAGCCTAAAAAGACGCAATCAAAATCCAAACTATTGGTAATCTTCTCTACCAAAGTCCCAAAATCAATAATTTGTGCATCAACCTGAATTCCAATCTTGCTCAAATCCCCTTTAATCTGCGAAAGCAGGGCTTCGACCGTCCGACTTCCAGAGTTGCCATTAATGGTAAACCGAACTCGATTGCCGCCCGAATCTAGAAGTTGACCTTGAGCATTGTATTTAAATCCTGCCGACTTTAGTAATTCTTTCGCCTTTTGCGGATTATAGTCATACGCTTTCAAGCCTTGTTGAGGAGACAAATAGTAAGGACTTTGAGTTGCAACCGGAGAGTCTTGAGGTTCTGCTAATCCTCGGTAAATGTTGTTGATCATGGCAGAACGATTGATGCCATAAGCAACGGCTTGCCGAAACTCAACGGTATTAAACCAGCGAGATTTAATCGGGTTGAGGAGCGGTTTACCATTGCGTTTTCCTTGATTCAGGTTAAATGCAATAAACGAAGTGCCCGCCGAAGTTCCGCCGTTGTAAATGGTGAAGTTTCCTCGCTTGTCTCCTGCCTTCAGTAGCTGAAAGGATGTTGGACCAATATCCAAAACATCTAAACTCCCCGACCGAAACTGAATCAGCGCGGTGTCACTTGATTCAACGATTTGCGACACAACTCGCTCAATGTAGGGAAGCTGGCGACCTTGTTCATCTTTACGCCAGTAGTAGGGATTGCGCTCGTAAACAATTCGTTGATTGGGATTGTAAGCCGCAATTCGGTAAGGACCATTCACCACAATCTCATTCGGATTCGTTCCCGTTCCCCACGTTGAAATAAATTTTGGGTTCCCTTTCGGATCGTTCTCAACAACGGCGCTTCGTAAAGCGTGGGCCGGTAAAATGGCAGACTGAGCAATGCTTCGCAGAAACGGAGAAAACGGCTCTGGTAACGTGAATTCAACTTGACGATCGCTAACTTTCTTCACAACAGGTAAAGCTCGTGATTCACCGATCGCAAAAACACTCCGAACATTTGTCGGAATTTTAGGATTAAAGTAAATATTTTTAAACGTAAAAATTACATCGTCTGCGGTTAATGGCTGTCCGTCTGACCACTTCAGCCCATCTCGCAGCGTAAAGACAAATTTGAGTTTATCGTCTGAAATCTTCCAGGACTCAGCCAAGCCAGGTTCTAGCACTCCCGCACCTGTTGTATCAATCAGTCCTGTGTAGGTATAACCAAAAATGTTGGGGGACGAATCGTTCATTGCATAGTTAAACGTTTTTGGTCCCGATCCCATCCGAGCAACAATTTGGGTGGTCTGTGCGGCTTGCGTTTTAAAGTCTTGGGGATTGCACGCCGCCACCGCGATCGCAATCCAACCCGCCAAAAACGCAAAGATCCAAAACCGCCAAAACCCTCGACCGGAAGCAGCAATCATATGTCGGATGCAAAAACGTCAAATTGTTCTTGATCTGTTCTACACCCTAAAGTGAATTTCTGGAAAATTACTGATCGATCAATCGATTAATTCGTTCTTGGAGTAAAACGTGAATGAACGACTTAAGCAGCATCACCCCCGACACTGCTGCAATGATGAATGCTGCCACCGCGCCGCCTGCATACGAAGCATTGGTTAGAAGTAGAACTCCAATGAGAGATGAGAACCCAGTCAGAGAGCCATAAATCAGTGTTTTGAGCGTCAGCTTGAGGACTTTGATCGAGCGATCGCGCTCCACCAGCTGCGACTGCATCTGCAATTCTCCCTGCACTAGCCGTTCTTCTAGCCGTCGAATAGCTTGCTGCGTCGAGTTGGGTTTTGTCAGTTGATACGTTACAAAACTTTTTGCTTGTCGCGCCAGTTCTCCCATTCCTCCCCCCTGCGACGCGGGAAGAGTTGCCAAACTTTTGACGAATGGCTTAGCGGCAGCGAGCAAGTTGTACTGCGGATCAAGATCTCGCGCCACACCATCTAAAGTCGTCAAGGCTTTGACAATAAAGGTCATTTTGGCGGGCAGGCGAAACGGCTGCTGCTCAAACACAGTGTATAACTCGTTTCTCAAGCTCTTAAATGCCTGCATCTCAATCGGCTTATCCGCAAATCGCTCGACTAAAACACTGACAATTCGCTTGATGGGAGCCATATCAGACGTCGGCTCGATCAAGCCCATATCAATCATCGTTCGGATCACCTGATCGGTGTCCTTCTTCAGCACAGCAAAAAAGGTCTGAACCATTTGATTCCGATTAATTGGCTGCACTTCTGCCATCATGCCGAAATCGTAAAAAATCAGCTTACCATCGTAGCTAACCGCCATATTTCCAGGGTGCGGATCGGCTTGGAAAAACCCATCTTGCAGCAATTGTTTAAGGTAAGCGCAAATACCTAAATGATTAATTTCTTTAGGGTCGAGCCCAATCGCCATCAAGCTTTGCCGATCGTTGACTTTGATTCCCGGCACATACTCCATCGTTAGCACGCGCCGAGTCGTATAGCGAGGATAAATTTTTGGAACCACTATGCGGGGATGATTGACAAAATTGTGACGAAAGCGATCGGCGTTCATCGCTTCCTGAACATAGTCAATCTCACGCGATAGAAGCTCTAAAAACTCCTGGTGCATCGCTTTGAGATCGTAGTGCTTCGCTACGGGAAAGAAGCGCGTGATCAGGTTCACCAATCGTCCCAGCGCTTGAAAATCGGTTTCAAATAGTTGCTCTAACCCCGGACGCTGAACCTTGACAACAACTTCTTCTCCGGTATGAAGTCGAGCGCGATGCACCTGTCCTAAACTGGCCGCCGCGATCGGAGTCTTCTCAAATTCCTGGTATAACGTCTGAAGCGGATTGCCAAGCTCTGACTCAATGATCGCGATCGCATGATCTGGGTCAAATCCCGGTACTCCATCCTGAAGCCGCCCTAACGCCTTGACATACTCTAGCGGCAGCAGGTCAGCGCGAGTCGAAAGCGCCTGCCCCAGTTTAATAAACGTTGGACCTAAATCAAGCAACGTACCAACTAGCCACTGAGCACGGCGATTTCGATGAGCTGAAGAAAGCGTTGTCGAGTTATGGTCGCACCACAAATAGTAGGCAAGCTTACTTACCGCCCTCGAAATGTCCACCTGCCGAGCCAGTGGAGATGATGAGTGCCGTTGCCAGCGTAACGATTGGGGTGCAGCCGTGGTTTGTAACATAACTTCAAGTATTATACCCAACCAAGGCGGGCAATTTGTAGTCAAATTTGATCGTATTGCCAAGCCTTCGAGATACAAAACTCGCAGGTCGAGGGTTAAATCCCCAATCTAGCTGCACTCTAAAGTGTGATTTCACACTCTGCATCACCTCAACAGGGTACGGATTAGCGATTGGCGTTGCCAAGCTCCGAAGGATCGCTCAACGCTTTGCCGCAGCAACGATCAAACGGGAAGCCGCTTTAATCTAGATCATTCACCGCATTGCCACGGTATTGATCAGCTACGAATTACAAATTATTTTTACTCACCAAGGTCAAGGTTTTGCGGCAACAAAATGGTAAAACAGGTTTCGTAAGATTGAGACCCATCCATTGGCAGACTTGAGGCTGTGATTGTTCCGTTTAGGTGCTGGACTAAACTCTTCACTAGAGCAAGCCCTAAGCCTGTACCTGAAACCGCATTTTTTGTCATTCCTTGACAGCGACGGAACTTATCAAAAATATGAGGTAGCTCTGCTTCAGAAATACCAGAGCCAGTATTTGACAACATCACTTGAATTCGTTGTCCAGGCAGCCCTGATATTTTCAGGAAGATAGTGCTATTCGGATCAGCATATTTTCCAGCGTTGGTCAGCAGTTCCAACAAAATTCGGTTAAAGCTCGCTACATCTGTATTAAACTTCGGCGATCGCGGCGGCAAGTCCATTTCTAATTTCAGACCCTTAAGCGCCCAACGCTGATGGAACGATTGCACCAAATCTTGAATCGCTGAATTAAGATTGACTTGCTGAAACTGGAAGGCAACCTGTTTCGTTTCTAATTCTTGCAGCGCTAATAAATCGTTGATCAGGCTGGTCTCTTGGGCACACTGCTGCTCCAAAATATTGAGATACTGCTGACGCCGCTCTGGCGATAAATTTGCTTCCCGCAGCATCCGAATTGCCAGCATCATGCTAGTAAGCGGTGTCCGCAGTTCATGACTTAGCGTACTGAGAAATTCATCCATTCGTTGATTCATTTCCCGTAGCTTCTCAATTTGCCGACGAGTAATCTCGTACAGCTTAGCTTGAAGCTCTAAGCTCTGCTGAAGCTGAGCTGTCCGCTCCTCAACGAGTGATTCAACTTGTCGAAGCGTCTCTTTTTGCAAAATTGCTGAACTCACTTGAGCCGCGACCAATTCAACGAGTTCGACTTCTTCTTGCAGCCAAGTCCGGGGTTGACGCTGCTGCAATGCAATGAACCCAAGTAGGCGACTTTTGCTCTCAAGCGGAACTAGCATCAAAGAAGCCATTGTTTCAGGATCGAAGATCGGAGCGATGCTAGTCGTCTCGGTCAGCGCCGGAAAAGCAGACTTGTTTGAGAAGGTGAGAAATTCCTCTGTGCTGTTGAGGGCTGTTTGGCAAATCACACACTCCGACGCCCAAAACGATTGGCTCAACGGCAGTACCGCCTCTAAGCCTTCCGAGCTAGACAGTTCTAACGAGCTGTGCTGCCAGTGGCAGTCGACGATCACTCTTGCTTTTGGAGGAACGCGATCGACAATTCGCAAGCTTTGCCTAGGATCCCAATACTTCAATCGCAATAAGAATGCACGTTCGGCTCCGAGCGCTTGTGCAGTTCCTCGAATGGCAAGTTCTGTAATTTGTGGCAGTTCAGCAGAATTTTGAATCGCCAACGTAACTTGTCGCAGTAACGTTTGGTACTGAGCTTGCCTGTGAACTCGTTGCTGCAATAAAATCTGCGAAATTGCAACGGCTACTTGATCAGCAATCGTGTTGAACGTATTTACTTCAGCTTCTGTCCAGTAGCCAGGCGAGCAATCAGAAACTGACATGAGCGATCCTTGGGAGCCTCGCAATAAGCTAACTACTGCATTCGTCTGACCTTGACACTGAGTTGCTAGACTAATTAGTGTTCCTGAGCTGTCGCCATGCTGTAGCTCTAGAGTAAATACATCAGTAGATTCCTCAAATCTGGCTGCGATTTTTTCAAGATTGCCTTCCGCACTAATCGCATGGTGATGAGATACGATTTCTGGCAATGTAGTGGCGATCTGCGAATTAGAAAACCAGTAGATCAACTGCTCAGACACGGTAGAGCTTGCTTGCACCGAAATAACACACCCTGCTGCGCTAAAGGTTTGGCTTAACGTTTCTGCAAGGCTAAACAAGGCACACACAGGCGCAGCGGTTGCTACAACTTGCATCAGCCGTCGCGCTGCCATCACCTCTAATGAGCTATGGCTAGACGGACTCGATAATGAGTGCGATGCCGTCGGCTCGACGGGATAGCTAGATAGCAAAGGTACATAATCAGATTGAACGAGAAGAATGTCTTCTCTAGGATTTAGGGAGTCCATGACTCGTCCTATTACTTCTTGCAATTCTGGCTGCGATCGCGAAATTCTTGCTTGCATCCTGTCATATGCCCGTGCTTACAGTACCTTCGAGTCAACTCACCTTCAAGTCAGGCTGGCAAAGTAGCTGTTAGCGACTAGAGAAAAGTTGGCATTGTTAAAGTTGGTACCTTTTTACCTACGCCTCTTTAGTCATGCTCCTTGCTTTCAGGTTACCGCGTGCAGACATGAAGAGTATCCGTAAATTCGCGTGATTGAAAACCTAAAAGACAAAATAAAGTCAGGAGGTGTAGGCGACGGGGAGAGACAGGGCATGAAGCGAAGTAGGACGTGAGAATAAAGCGGCGAAAATTGTTGGCTTTATTCGTTCTTTCGGCGTTGACATAGTACACTTGAACGGACATTAGGTGAATTACAGCAGGCGGTTTTGCCCATGAGCAGAGAGCATTCCCCTTCTTCTGGCGTCGTTGGCACGGTCAAAGGTCCGGGTGAAAACGGCAATCAGTATGTATTCATTACATCGGACAATCGTTATGTCAAGATTGGCGAGTATGTATACTACCAAGTTTCTGAAGCTGGAGAGCCGCGCAAAATTTTGGGCAAAATCTCGGATAGGCGATTGATTGATCACTTACCTGACCGTATTTTTGCAGATACAGAAATTAGCCCAGAAGCGATCGCGGCGCTTGTCGGATTTACATATGCCAATCCTGAGATTTACGAAGTCAGCGTTGATGTGATTGGCTATTTTCACACCGCACTGGGCTTTATGAATCCTCGCAAAACGCCTGATCCAGGGGCGAAGGTGCATTTAGCAGACGATGATATGTTGCGGCACATTCTTAACCGCAAGCAGCCGAGGGAAGTAGGAGCCGCACACATTGGGTCCTTGCTGCTAAGAGAAGGAGATGCCGTGCCGATCGCGCTTGATGTGAAAGAGCTGGTTAGCACGCACATGGCGATTTTGGCAGGCACAGGATCGGGGAAATCTTATACCGCAGGAGTCTTGGTCGAAGAACTGCTGTTGCCGCATAACCGGGCAGCAGTTCTAATTTTTGATCCGCACGGTGAGTATGGAACACTCACGGACATGCGAGGGCATCCTAGTTTTCAAACACCCGATGGCTATGCGCCAAAGGTAAAAGTGATGACGCCAGATGATATTAGAATTCGGGTGTCGTCATTGGATTATTACGATGTCTTGACGCTGCTGCCCGAGATGAGTGATCGTCAACAATCGATTCTTAACAAAGCCTATCGGTTGTTGCAGCGACACAAGAAAGGGGACTATCGCTGGGGCGTTCAAGACTTAATTGCGGCGGTGCGAGAAGCCGATATTCAAGTCGATGATGATGGTAATGAGAAATCTGGTTCGTCGGCTCCTGCGCTGGAGTGGAAATTAGAGCGGCTAGAGCGATCGCAGTACTTCCACCCGTTAGAACACAGCATTGGACCTAAAGAATTATTTGAACCGGGGCAAGTCACGGTTCTACAGATGAATGAGATCAGCCAGGAGGAACAGCAGGTCATTTGCGCCGCCGTTCTCCGGCAGACGAACCAAGCCCGGATGAACACTCACAAGGAACTAATTGCCAAAACAGACGAACATTATTTACCGTTCCCAGTTTTCATCCTATTAGAGGAAGCCCATCGATTCGCGCCTTCTAACGAACCTTCGCGCTGTAAAGCAGTGATCCGCACTATTCTTAGCGAAGGTCGAAAGTTTGGGCTAGGGGTGGGACTCATCACTCAACGCCCTGGAAAACTAGATTCGGATGTGCTGTCCCAATGCATGAGTCAGTTCATTATGCGAATTGTAAATCCAGTCGATCAAGATAGTTTGAAATATGGAGTTGAAGCCGCAGGGCGCGATTTGCTGAAAGAATTGCCTGCTTTAACTAAGGGGCAAATCATTGTGGCGGGAGCCTGTGTCAATACCCCAGTACTGTGTAAAGTGAGGCAGCGACTCACCAAACACGGCGGAGAAACGCTGGATGCGCCCGCCATGTGGCAAAGCCACTTCCAGGTTCACCACATTCAAGAACGCACTCTTGAAAGAGCGCCCGTCGCCGTTCCTAGTCGAGCAAAAACGGTTCGAGGGCGCAGTATTGATTAGAGGAGCATTTACTTCAAGCGTTCTAGAGTAGATTCTTTGTACTTGCGGTAGAGAACGGTGCGGTCTTGTGCGATCGCGCTCCGCTTATCGGATTTAGGAACAGATGCCATCAACTCAGATGCCTGTTCCCACAGCTTCGCAACGTCCTGTTTCTGTTGAGCCGTCTGAGCAGTTGTACCCATTTTAGAGGCTTTCTCAGCTAGCCGAACCGCAACAGCAAACGGATCTTGGGCCAGATTGGACTTCTTCACTCCCTGATCGCTTGAGGCTCTGTCCGATGCAGGAACCAACTTCTGCGCCGTGATCGCTAACTTAGACTGGAGCAATTGGGGAAAACTTCCAGTTTGCCAAGAATAGACACCCCAGCCTGCTGCTAACACGGCAGCACTGATTCCTAAACCGCCAAAGATCCCCTTAGCAAATAGGCGCTTTTCACGGGCAGCTTGAACCGATAGCGGCTTCCGAAAATCGTCTTTATAAGAAAACGCTTCGCGCCACTCTTCAGCGCTCCGGCGAAAAATATTTTTGCACTTAAGCGATATTTCTTTTGACCAGAGCACTTGTCCATCAGGATCGCGATGAATCTCATCTAGCCAAAGAAGCTGCTGCTCACGAACAATCCGGGAATTAATATTGACCCGCCGAATATTCTTTGGAGAAATTGATTCGAGAGTTTGGCGGATGCGATCGATTAAATAGGTTTGATCTAATTGTTCGGCGGTCGGTGCTTCGCACAGCAATTGCAACACGCCGTTTGCAAAAATAGCGCGAGTTCGCACTCCCGAATCCGCGAGTTTGTCATTGAGAACTTGGATGATAGCTGCAACACTGCCCTGATGAGCCTGTCGAAGGATGTCGTTCGCTGGATTCGCAATCATGAATTTAGCAGTAAACGATGAAAAGACCCTGCATTTGGAACCAATACGATAATATATCGCTTGATTTGACTTTACTAGATGAGAAATGGGAACCGCGACACGAATGAAGTATAGATTAGCTCGCAAAAAATGCAGAAATAATTTTTTGCCGCGACGTTAGAGGTCCATTTCCTAGTGCAAATGACGGTTGTCGTTGAAGCGCCGAATCTGCCAGAGGTCAGTATTAAAGCGGTTTTGGTTATCTAAATTCCAGCGCGATCGATCGAGCCAAAATTCAAATAAGGCGGTATTTCCGGCGCGCAGTCGCCATGAGCGATCGCTGCCTAGCAATTCTGCAATTAAATGCTGCAAAATCCAACTGTGGCTTACGATCCAAACTTGATCTCCATCTTTGTGAAGATTTAGTAAACGTTGTATAAATTTTCGAGCGCGATCGCGAGCGTCTTTCAGCGATTCTGCCTCAGGAATCTGAATCCAGTCCGAGGACGCTTCCAGTTTGCGACAGAACTCGGGATAGCGAGATTGTGCTTCTACCCAAGTCAGACCCTTGAAGACGCCGTTCTGAAATTCTTTGAGTTCTTCCGCGTATTTCAGCACGATCGGACGACGAATTGGTTTATCTTCTGGCGGGGTTTCGGTGGCGGAATCAATTAGATCGCTCACCGTTGAGGGCAAGGTTGCAGATTGAAACCCCGATAACAAAATTTCGGTTGTCTGAGCGGCACGTTTGAGCGGACTGCTGTAAACGTGACTCGGACGCCAAGAATCAGCTAATAAATGTTTTGATAACTTTTCGGCTTGCTGTCTGCCGAGATCCGATAACTCAAACTCCTCATGTCCCTGCATCCGTTTTTCAACGTTGCCTTGAGATTGGGCATGGCGGATGAAAAGGAGTTTTAAGACTTTAGGCATGGACGTGAAGGAGGGTTGAGGGATGGAGTTAAAAGATCGGTTGGGTGAATTTAAAGATGGGGAGTGAAAATTTTAGGTTCGCTTTTAGTAGGCTGACGTGATCGGTCAAAAGTGCAACTACAATTGCAAGAGAAGAGCCAAGAAAAGCTAGTTTGACCTATGACATTAGTTAAGTCCACAACGCGTCACATCCATATTTTCACAGCAGAAGTGCAAGATAACGAGCTAGTTCCTAGCAATAACGTAATGACGCTGGATGTTGATCCAGACAATGAGTTGAACTGGAACGATGACGCTTTGCAAAAGGTGTATCGCAAATTTGACGATCTCGTTGAGTCGTATGACGGACAAGATTTGACCGAGTATAACCTACGCAAAATTGGATCGGATCTCGAACATCTTGTACGATCGCTGCTCAATAAGGGCGAGATTTCTTACAACCTGAATAGCCGCGTGCTGAACTACAGCATGGGAATGCCGCGTCTCAATGTGGATGATACGACTCCGTAGACCCAATGTTGAAGTCTACTGATCGCATTGCTGTCCTCCTAAACGGAGGAATTCGGGGAACCCAAGGAAAGACGGGACTGGCACTGATTCGGTTTCGTTCTGATGCGATCGCAGTGGTGATTGACCAAGACTGTGCGCATGGATCGCTGCGATCGCTGACGAATATTGCTTGTGATGCGCCCATTGTTGCCTCAGTTTCTGAGGCTTTAGCCTATCAACCCAACGTTCTTGCGATCGGCATTGCGCCCTCTGGCGGAGCATTGCCCGACCAATGGCTACCCGAACTGAAGCAAGCCGTCGCATCGGGCTTATCAATTGTGAACGGCTTGCATACTCGTCTAGCTGACCTTCCCGAGCTTCAAGAATTGCTTCAACCGAGGCAGTGGATTTGGGATGTTCGACAAGAACCTCTGGGCTTAAACGTGGGAAGCGGACAAGCGCGATCGCTGCCCTGTCGAAGAGTTCTCACGGTGGGAACCGATATGAGCGTCGGCAAGATGTCTACCAGTTTGGCACTCGATCACGTCGGGCAAAAGCGAGGACTGCGATCGCGCTTCCTGGGCACTGGACAGGCAGGGATCATGATTGCAGGCGATGGGATTGCGCTAGATGCCGTCCGAGTCGATTTTGCGTCAGGAGCCGTGGAACAGTTGGTGATGCGCCACGGGAGAAATTACGAGATTTTGCACATTGAAGGACAGGGATCTCTGTTTAATCCTGCGTCAACTGCGACGCTGCCGTTACTTCGGGGAAGTCAACCTACTCATCTGATCTTGGTGCATCGGGCTGGGCAACTCCAGATTCGCAACTTTTCGCATGTATCGATTCCGCCGCTCAAGGATGTAGTGACGGTGTATGAAACAGTAGCGGCAGCTGGAGGATCGTTTGTTCCAGCAAAAGTAGCGGGAGTTGCTTTAAATACGGCGCATTTGGATCAGGATGCGGCGTTGAGTGCGATCGCAATCACTCAAGAAGAAACAGGGTTGCCTTGCACCGATCCAATCCGTTTTGGCGCAGAGGTACTGCTTGATGCCATTCTCGACCGTGAAGGGGATTAGACAAAAAAACTCCGAAATCTTGATCATTAAACTTCTGGAGTAACGAAGCGCAAAGTCCTCAAATCGGCACTCCAACGACTTTATGGCTTGCTACAACTATTTCAAAAGGCTCTCATATTCGTCGTGTTCACCGATCCAGAACCAATAGTAATCGTCACCCTCTTTCAAAGCCAGAACTCGATAGTCACCACTGATACGAGCAGACCAAAGTTTCTTACCGACCTTCTTAAAATGCAACGAGGGGTGAAGTGAATCTTCCTTCCAAAGTTTATAAGCTTTCCGCGCTTGCTCTTTCATGTCGGGTGACAATGCAGCGTACGCTTTCCAAAAATCAGCTGTTGCGAAGGACTTCACCCAAATCTCTCACATTGCCGTTTGCTATGTCTGCTTCGGCTTGAGCAATCAGGCGATCCAACTTACCTGACGCCAAATCCGCTTCAATTTGCTGATCCCACAGCTCATCAAGGTATTCCTGAAGCCATTTTGCAAGATTGCGGGCTTCTTCTTTTGGCAGTTGCTTGATCGCCGATTCAACCTCTAAGCGAGTGGTCATAAGCACTCCACGTTGCAAGAGCGTACTTGTATGACCACCAATTATAGCTTGGAGGTTAGCAGTGTTGAAACCATTTGAATGAGGATAAGGTAGCGGGCGCGATCGCAACGGCTCAAGAGGAAACAGGATTGCCTTGCACCGATCCAATTCGCTTTGGCGCAGAGGTACTGCTCGATGCGATTCTCGATCGTGAAACGACTTAAACAAAAACTCTGAAATCCCGACCGTTTAAGAAATCAAAGCTTTAAAGGTTTCACATATCATATGGGAGCGTACGGAGAAACACTCTCCTCGACCCGATTAGCCTGCGATCAAACACAATTCGGCTAAACCCTCGTATCACATAGCTTTATCGGTCTGGTTATTGCTTAATACTTCGAGATAGTTCTCTATCTTCTTTGCAAATTCGGCTTCCATAAAATTCAGTAGAAAATCCGAAACTGCCGTGCAAATGATATGTACATTTTTCGGCTGCATCCTTTTAGAATGAGCGCACAAGTGACCATGAGCGAAAATGTGCCGAATTGAAGCAGAAATGTAAGCCACGTTGCAACTGCTCAAGTCTCGACAATCACTTAATTTATTTCTCAACCTGAAATTCAACCGCTCGTGTAAAAAATCAAATAACAACTTCTTTTTGTCTTCTTCCACGAACTTCTGAATAACTTCTTCTGGCTTGTATGGCATCATCAAAGCCTCAAGTTCATCTAGTTGAACTGCTGAAATTTCAAGAAATCTTTCTAGGGCAGAATGCGTTAGAAAGACCTGAAAGAAAGCATCGTACCCTAGGACTGTTAATGGCGAATACTCATCAAGATTGATACTTCGGAAGTTTTTAGCGAGCTTAATTCTACTAGCAAATCGATTGATGTCTCCTGCACAAATCTTGGTTCCAAAGCCCATCATTGCTGGGTGGTGATTATGCTTAAGAAGCTCATGAAATTTAGCAAATCCCTGTAGTCCCACAATTTTTGTATCCTCATTTCACAGCTTAGATGGAAGTACAGTTGCTATTGCGATGTAAAAAGCCTGACTACATTGCTGCTGTGCTTGTTCCGTAAATCTCCGTAAGAGATAGGTTAAAGAACAATTAAAAATGCAGGAGTAGTAAAAACTCTGAACTTTTCACAGTAAAAAGTTCAGAGTTTCAAGAGTTTTAAGTGTTTATATGGGGGCGAAGGGACTTGAACCCTTACGACCTTGCGGTCAACGGATTTTCTTACTACTGTAGCTTTCACTACCACGCTTTCAGTTGGTTTCACCTTAAGCGTGTTTGTAGTCTGGACTATGCCTTTACCTTTTAGCGCACTGCACCAGTCAGGTAGGAGCCGTCTAGTCTCTACACTTTCTCTAGCAACGCGCTATCTGAGAGACAACGTATTGACCTAGAGCTTAGCTCGGCGTTGGCAGGTTAAAGCGTTCACCGAATTTGACTCCATTCACACAGAGCATTTCTGCTCAGGTGCTCAATTTATCTAAGTCCGTAGCGTCTACCATTCCGCCACGCCCCCAAGTTTGCTTCAGCTAAAGTACCAGAACCGAGCTTCAGACAAGCAAAGAGTCAGCACACGGCTTCCTTATTGCTAGTCGTAAGTCGACTTCGGACAAAGGCTGAGCTTTTACCTTGTTTATTTCACCATTAATTGAGCAACTTATCAACTTTTTACGAGTATTCGTTACGAGTATCCACGTCGTTGAGCAATCCTTCGGGGCTTGGCTTTGTCGATCGCAGCAGTCTCTAGGCTCTAAAATTCAGCATTCTGCGGTTCAGTAAAGATTCCTTACCCTGAAAAACGGTACGATAGGAAAGTTGCTACAGCAGTACAGCTATGCTTGTTGCTCTCTTATACTTAGCGCTTGGTGGTACTTATTTATTGGTAGTGCCCCTGATTCTATTTTTCTACCTACAGAAGCGTTGGTACGTTGCAAGTTCATTTGAACGAGCATTTATGTACTTCATGGTCTTTTTCTTCTTTCCGGGGCTGTTTGCGCTCTCGCCGTTTCTCAATTTCAGACCAAAGCGTCGTCAGATTGAGGCATAAGGAACGTCAATGCGTCGAATTGATGCGATCGCAATCACAATCGGGGTATTCCTTGCGGGTGGAGTGCCCTACTTTCTGCTGAAAGGCGCGGGTATCGATAGTCTTAGCGCTGGAATCTGGAGCCAACTACTGCTGGTCGGCGGATTGGTGGGCTGGCTAGCCAGTTACTTGTTCCGTGTGGTCAGCAAAGATATGACTTACAACCAGCAGTTAAAAGATTACGAGGACGCCGTGCTTCAGAAGCGCCTAGAAGAACTGACGCCAGAAGAGCTAGAAAAGCTTCAGGCGGAGGTTGAGCAGGAACGCAAAGGAAAGCCGGGTTCGTAATGAATGGGTATGTCTAGGAGCAAATTTACAGTACCCTACTGATCTACGCTTTCTAGAGGATAGCCATGACTTCAGTTTCTCAATGCTTCGAGCAGCTTCGAGATCACGCTCGATGTGCCCTGATTCCCTTTATTACGGCTGGCGATCCAGATTTGGGGACGACGGCAGAAGCATTACGAGTGCTCGATCGCAGTGGAGCTGATCTAATCGAGTTGGGTGTGCCTTACTCCGATCCGTTGGCGGATGGCCCGGTGATTCAGGCAGCGGCAACCCGATCGCTGCAACGAGGAACGCGCCTCGAAGATGTGCTTCAGTTGCTAAAAGACGTAACACCCGATCTGCGATCGCCGATTATCCTCTTCACGTACTACAACCCGATCCTGAATCGCGGTATTGAACGCTTTCTCAAAGAAATTTCGGAAGCGGGTGCAAAAGGATTAGTGGTTCCTGATCTACCGTTAGAAGAAGCAGACGCGCTGCTAAAACCCGCTAAAGACTATGGAATTGAATTAATTCTGCTGGTTGCACCGACAAGCTCGGCAGAGCGAATTGCCGCGATCGCGCAACAGTCTCAAGGATTTATCTATCTCGTCAGCACGACGGGTGTGACTGGAATGCGTGCCCAGATGCAATCTCGCGTGAAAGATTTGATTCTAGAACTGCGACAAGCGACAGATAAACCGATTGGTGTCGGGTTTGGAATTTCTCAACCCGACCAGGCCCACCAAGTCATGGAGTGGGGATCGGATGCAGTAATTGTAGGGAGCGCGTTTGTGAAGCGCTTATCGGAAGGAACACCAAAAGCAGGATTGGCTGCGATCGCGGAGTTTTGCCAAAGCTTAAGAAGCGCGATCGTATCCGAGTAACCATTCCAGTGAACATTTTTAGCTATGAAAAAGCGATCCAAGAAATTGGATCGCTTTTTCAATGTTGCATCTCAACGAATCAACAAAATTAGTTAGACGGTCATGATGTCTTTCTCTTTGTCAGCTAAAACCCGTTCGACTTCAGCCGTGTACTTGTCCGTTAGCTTCTGAATTTTGTCCTGCAAATCTTTCGATTCGTCTTCAGAAATTTCTTTTGCTTTCTCCTGCTTCTTCACCGCGTCCACACCATCCCGGCGAATGTTGCGAACCGACACTTTCCCTTCTTCAGCGTACTTAGCAGCAAGCTTCACAAGTTCTTTTCTACGATCACTCGTCAACGGGGGAATGTTCAGCCGAATGTTCGAGCCATCGTTGTTGGGCGTTAGACCAATATCTGACAACGAGATGGCTTTCTCGATGATATTCAAACTGCTGCGATCGTACGGTTGAATTTGAATCGTCGAAGCATCTGGCGTAGAAATGTTCGCCATTTGCTTCAGCGGTGTAGGCGCACCGTAGTATTCAACTACGATTTTATCGAGCAAACTCGAATTCGCTCGACCTGTCCGAATGGTATTAAAAGACCGTTGCGTGGCTTCGACCGCCTTTTGCATATGGTCTTCGACATCAGCAAACTTCACAAGAACCTCCGACAATCGTTCCGATCGATTCACCCATCACTGCCCGACGAACATTTCCTCTCACCGAGAGGTCAAATACAATGATGGGGATATCGTTATCTTTGCATAAAGAGATGGCAGTGCTGTCCATAACCTTCAGGTCGTTAGTGAGAACGTGAGCGTAGGTTAGGCTTTGAAAGCGTTTTGCTGCCGGATTCTTCGTCGGGTCAGAATCGTAGACTCCATCTACCTTTGTAGCTTTAAATAAGACATCTGCTCCAATCTCGGCGGCACGAAGGGCGGCGGTAGTGTCGGTGGTAAAGAACGGATTGCCTGACCCTGCGCCAAACACGACAACGCGACCTTTTTCGAGATGACGCATGGCGCGGCGACGAATGTAAGGTTCTGCCACTTCTTGCATGGCGATCGCAGTTTGTACCCGCGTCTGCACGTCAATTTGTTCGAGTGCATCTTGCAGGGCGATCGCGTTCATCACGGTCGCGATCATGCCGATATAGTCTGCGGTGGCGCGATCCATCCCAGCGGCTGCACCCTTGACGCCTCGAAAAATATTTCCGCCGCCGACGACGATCGCAACCTGGACTCCACTTTGGACGATTTCAGCAACTTCTTCAGCAATGCCATTGACGACGGCAGGATCAATCCCGTATGAAAGCTCTCCCATTAGAGCTTCCCCGCTAAGCTTTAGCAGAATCCGCCGATACGTGACTCCCATTGTATTTATTTTTCGTGATAGTTGTTCCCAACAAAGATAGCAGCAGATGGTAAATTTGTGGGGATTTCATCAGGTAGGCTTTAGGTTTTGTCAAGGTGTTTCGTTTGTGAAGATGCAACGTGCAGGTGTACGGTGAGTTGCGCTTTGAGTGTTGCCATTCATGCAAACTATTAAGATGAAGACCGTCAGACTTGCGAAGTGAAGGCAGCGAACGATTAGGAGATAAGGCAATGAGTCGAATTGTGTTAGCGACGATCGGATCGCTCGGTGATCTTCATCCCATGATTGCACTCGGCTTGGGTTTACAAGAACGAGGTCATGAGGTCGTCGTTGCCACTCATGCAGAATACCGTCCGACGATTGAAGCGTTGGGGTTCGAGTTTGGTGCGATGCGTCCTCATAACGCGGCGGAAAGTGAGCCTGCATTAATGGCACAACTGATGGACACCCGAACTGGAACTGAGTCTGTGGTGAAGGGACTGATGAGCGTCGTACGCGAAACCTATGCTGATTTGCTCGCTGCCGCGCAGAATGCAGACTTCATCATTGCAGGCGAAGTCGTTTACCCAGCTCGATCGGTGGCGGAGACGTTAGGCATTCCTTGGGCGATCGCGGAGTTATCGCCCATTTCGTTTCTCTCGGCTTACGATCTGCCCGTTTTTCCAGGATTGCCAGGGCTAACAGTCCTGCGATCGCTGCCTCCAGTCGTAACGCGCCGAGTCATTGATTCTGCAAATCTCGCCACTTGGAATTGGAGCAAACCGTTGCAGCAATTGCGCCAAGAACTCGGCTTACCTCCTGTCGGCAATCCAATTACGACAAGCAAATTCTCGCCTTATCTTGTTCTAGCGTTATTCTCTGCGGTGTTTGCGGCTCCGCAACCGGATTGGCCAGCAAGCACGGTTCAGCCAGGGTTTGTCTTCTACGATGGCAACTCAGAACTGACTCCAGAACTAAAAGAGTTTTTAGACGCGGGAGAGCCGCCGATCGTCTTTACGTTAGGTTCAGCAGCCGTTTTTGACCCCCGAAACTTCTATGGCGAAAGCATCGAAGCGGCGAAGCGATTAAATCGTCGTGCCGTTCTGCTGATTGGCAAGAATCCTCGACCGAGCGGACTAACTTCAGATATTGTTGCGTTTGATTATGCGCCTTACTCTGCGATTTTTTCTCGTGCCTGTGTTGTGGTACATCAAGGCGGCATCGGCACAACGGCGCAAGCGCTCAGAGCAGGCTGTCCAACCGTTGTGATGCCGTATAGTCACGATCAGCCAGATAACGCTGCCCGCTTAGAACGCTTGGGAACGTCGCGTACCATTCCACGTATCCGCTATCGGGCAGAGCGAGTGGTTAACGTACTGCGGGACGTGTTAGGTAATTCGCGCTATGCCAAGAATGCCGCCGCGATTCAACAAGTGATTAGCAGCGAAGACGGAGTAGGGGGGGCGTGTGATGCGATCGCGCAAACCTTGAATGCTCATAGGCACAACACGATAGAGAAGAGATGAGGGATAAAGTTTTTCTTACTTGTTCGTCCCTCTTTGCAAAGCGTTGCCGTAGGCTCTCCTGATTAACAACGCACTTAATTGACAGCGCATTAGCGTCCTCTCTTTCGGCGAATGAATTACGGTATAGTTGCCTACAACCAATCGGCACAACTCATCGATAGAGCGATTCTATGGCGGCGCTGAAACTTCCGGCTATTTTTGGATCTTTACTCAAACAGGATCGGCTTGGCGTGCAGCGAGCCGTGTTGCTTGCCACAATTTTCTTTTGCGGCCTCCTGCTGATCGGGATTCATCGTTACTTCACGTTCTACACATCCTATGATCAGGGACTGTTTAATCAGTTGTTCTGGAATAACTTGCATGGGCGATGGTTTCAAAGCTCGCTCACGTCGGCAAACTCAGTTGTAACGCTAGAAGATGGAGTCACGCCAACGGTTGCATTTGTCCATCTAGGACAGCATTTTGTTTTAGATTTTCTGCTGTGGCTGCCGTTGTACGCGCTGTTCCCTCATCCGGTCACGCTCATCGTGCTGCAAGTGGGACTGATGACAGCAGGCGGATTAGTCCTGTATGCCTTAGCCCGTCATTACCTCGCACCGCAACTATCGCTGTGGATTACCGGAAGTTATTACAGCGCGATCGCGGTCGTTAGTCCCACGCTCGCCAATTTTTACGAACACTGTCAGATTCCTTTATTTGCGTTTGGCGCACTGCTAGCACTGGAAAAGCAGCGCTGGATCTGGTTTTGGGTCTGTGCCGTGCTGATTTTGGGGATTCGAGAAGAAGCGGGAATTATTCTGTTTGGGATTGGCGTGTATCTGATGCTGAGCCGTCGCCATGTGTGGCTTGGCGCGGCGGTTTGCGTGGTGAGTTTTAGCTACATGATGATTGTCACCAATGCGATTTTGCCGAACCTCGCACCCGACAGTTCGCGGCTGTATTTAGCAAAGCGGTTTTCACAGTATGTTGATTCGCCCAGTCCTTCGACGCTGGAAGTACTGTGGGGCATGATTACTCATCCCGGACAACTCTTATCGAGCGTGTTTTTACCCCTCGATCGCAGAATTAGCTATCTGGTGGGTCATTGGCTTCCACTTGCCTTTGTCCCTGCCGTTTCGGGAGTATCTTGGGTCGTGGCAGGCTTTCCGCTTCTGTCGCTGATGTCGCAGAAGGGAGTATCCGCACTTTCGATTCAATTGCGCTACGCGATCGCGGTGGTTCCGGGCATCTTCTACGGCGCGATCCTCTGGTGGTCGCTTCACCCAGAACGGTTTACACCCAAGTTTCAGAAATTTTGGAAAGCGTGCATTGTTCTGTCATTTGTAGTGATTTTGACCAGCAATCCGAATCGATCGCTGTCATTTATCATTCCAGATTCAATTCGTCCGTGGGTGTTTGTGCCGATTACACGGCAGTGGGAACACGCCAGCCATATCAATACTTTACTAAAACGAATTCCGAGCGATGTGAGTGTCTCTGCGACAACATACATTATTCCGCAAGTCTCGACGCGGCGGGCAGTCGTGAGATTGCCACGAGTCGAGCTTTATGATGACCGGGGCGAGAAGATTTCAGTGGACTATGCGATCGCGGATATTTGGCAACTTGCCGAGTACAGCAAAGCTTTTCCTGACAGTCGATCGGCACTCAGCACGACGGTTCCACAAATCGAAAAACTCCTCGCTGAAAACCAGTACGGGCTGCTTCAGGTTGAAGATGGCGTTGTTTTGCTTGCAAAGAGCCAGCCGTCTGATCCTCAAGCGCTGAGCCAATGGTCGCTCTTACTAAATCAAATCCGTTCCTAGAAGGAAGCTGTCAAATTAAATTACAGGCGGCTCCTCCGTCTTTTCCTGTATCGTAATTTATGTGTTCTAGTCAACCTGCGGTGTGATAGGCTGCCACCTTCAGCAGGAAGGACGGCAAATGAAGAAACCAATGTACCGTAGCATCTCTTGGTGAACCGACTGTGAGTAATTATCCGAAGGCAAGACAAACTCCTCCGATAGAGCGTCGCACCGCGAATCATTCACTGTCTACTCGCTTCAGTGCAACGGGACAGGTATCGGTCATTTTGCCCGTCTATAACGAACAAGCGTCTATTCAAAAAACCTTTGAAGCGTTGCTGCGCTACCTGCCGGATCATCCAAATTACAAGTTTATTTTCGTCAATGATGGATCATGCGATCGCACCAAAGAAATTTTGGCAGCCGGGCTGTATGCCACCAAAGCCAGACGAATTGAACTGTTGTCCTATAGCCCTCGTGCGGGCAAAGGATATGCGGTGCGACGCGGCGTGGAATATACCGATAGCGATATTATTTGCTACTTAGATGGCGACCTGAGCTACTCATTAGATCACTTAGATGGATTGGTTGAAAAGCTGCGCTCGTGTGATGTCGCGATCGGCGATCGAACCCTAGCGAGAGGCAATGGTAAGGAACTAAAGCTGAAGCGCAAACTTGCTGGAAAAGTTTCTAACTTTTTAGCGCGCCGCATTTTAAATCTTAACTACAGCGATATGCAGTCCGGCTTAGTCGGGTTTCGTGGGGACGCGGCCAGAAATCTGTTTGGCGCTCAAGAGCTAACGAATGCGGCGTTTGATGTGGAGCTGATTTATTTGGCGAAAAAGTGGGGCTATGCGATCGGCGAAATTCCAGCCAAAGTTTCTACTCGCTATCGGCTAAAACCATCAAACGTGAATCTGCTGCAAGATTCGATCCGAATGCTGATAGATTTGCTAAAGATTCGATTGAACGATTGTATGGGTTTGTACCGCTAATGTCTTGGTTAAATCTGCTGTCATTTGCTGGCATCTTTGCTCTGTGCGGCATTGCTTGGCTCGGGTCAGAAAATCGCCAGATTATTCCTTGGAAGGTGATTTTATGGGGAATTGGGCTACAGCTAGTCCTGGGATTGTTAATTTTTACATTTCCGATCACTCGTACCCTCGTGAGTGCCGTTAGCACCAGCGTGAATGCAATCTTAGATGCCACAGAAGAGGGCGCGCGATTTATCTTTGGTCCGTTGCTGGTTCCTAATCCCGCCACTCCATCGGGTCCAATTTTGATAGGGCGCTGGATTGCAAGAGCTGTGACGCCTCCCTATGTTCCGGTTCCGGGCGATCGCTTAAGTCCCGAAAACCTCAGCTTGGGCTACGTCTTTGCGTTTCGGGCATTGCCCTCCGTGATTTTCTTCTCTGCCTTGATGTCATTGCTCTATTATTTGAGGCTGATTCAGCCTGTTGTTCAAGCGTTTGCCAAGCTATTTCGGCGAACCATGAATCTGAGCGGTGCAGAAGCGCTCAGCGGCGCAACGAATATTTTTGTCGGGATTGAATCGGCGCTTGTGGTTCGCCCGTTTTTAGCAGACATGACTCGTAGTGAACTCTGCGCGATTCTCACGGCCTGCTACGGTAGTATTGCTTCAACTGTGTTAGCGCTGTATGCCGGGCTGTTGCGTCCGACGTTTCCAAATATTACAGGACATTTGGTTTCCGCCTCGATTATGGCGATTCCTGCCTGTTTTGTGATGTCTAAATTGTTGGTTCCTGAAATAGAAGTACCAAAGACTTTAGGCAGTCTGCCCGAAGAAAAGATTGACGAGAGCGATGATAAACCAGCTGAATCCATCAATGCGATGGAGAGCGTGATTGTCGGGGCAATGGAAGGGGTGAAGTTGGCCATTGCGATCGCGGCTCTACTCATTGCGATTCTCGGACTGATTGCCTTAGTCAATCTCTTCTTTGGTAATCTTGCGTCTCTCGCAAACAGCAATAGTTTAATTTTGCGGCGGATTGGCTTAATTTTCCAAGTGATCACCCTGCAAAACATTATGGGAGCGCTGTTTTTGCCGCTCACCTTTCTCACAGGCATTTCGCGAAATTGGAATGAACTCTGGCAGGCGTCGGTGTTGATTGGTAGCCGATTGATTACGACCGAAGTGCCGTCCTATCAACAGCTTGCGGTTCTAGCAAGTCAGGGCGTGATTAGCGATCGCGGTTTGCTGATTGTCAGTTACGCCCTGTGCGGATTTGCTCACTTGCCCTCGGTCGGAATCTTTGTCGGCGGATTTTCGGTTTTGATTCCATCGCGCCGCAGAGATTTGAGCGAATTAGGCTGGAAAGCACTGTGGGCGGCGACGTTAGCGACGCTGATGATCGGCTGTGTCGCGGGCGTGTTTTATTTTGGTAATGCATCGGTACTAAGAGGGTAGGAGTCATGAAATCGAGACGCCGTTGGATGATTGGATGCGCTGTAGGTGCGATCGTGGCTGTTGCGTTGTGGATGGGTCGCCCTGTTTCTGTGATTGCTCAGTCGCCCTCGCCGTCCCCCAGTGGTGGGATAGGCGTCCCTGTCGAGCCGATCCCGGTTGATCCGAGTCTGCCCAACCCACGCCCCCCAATTCCGACTGCTTCACCGTCTGCCTCTCCATCCCCAAGCGCTTCTATCACGCCAATTCCGACGATTACGCCAGTTCCCATTGCACCAGGAGGCATTCCCTCGGCTCCGTTGCCTGCTGCTCCGACGGCGACTCCATTACCCCTAGGCGGAGAGTATCAAGATCCGAGTGGACAATTTAAGGTTGGCATTCTTAAAGATTTTAAGGTGAGTCCGTTGGCAGGTTCGGTGTTGGTCGAGTCGCCCGATGGTAACTTGGCCTATACGGTGCAGGTGCAGCCTCAGGCGCAGTTAGGCGTTGCGGGTGGACTACTGCCTAACGATGCCTTGGTTAGGATCGTGCAGAACGCGTTTAAGCAGGGCGAAGGCTTTGCCACGGGAGAAGTGCGATCGATTCCGGGCGGACTGCAACTCGACTGGACAGGAAATCTAACGATCGCGGGGCAAACTCAACCCGTGGGCGGTGTGATTCTATCGCGTCAGGTGCGGGATAGCGTGTTACTGCTGCTGATTGCGGCAACAGAATCAGGCGGCGATCGCGTGTTAGGTGCGGCATCTGCATTAGTAGATGGCTTTCAATCGCTTCGCTAAATCTTATTGCGGCGCAGTCAAAGGCTGCAATAGCCGCTTTCTTGATCGAGGAATCGCAAACGCTAATGCGATCGCATAGGCCAACATTCCGTTACTGTTGGTGAATGGGGGTACAAACAGCGGTAGAAGCAGAATAAATTTACCGAGATGATTCGCTTTACCAAACAAGTAGACGAATAGCGGAATATACCAAACAATTCCTGTGATCCAGGGTTTGGGATTGAAAAGATTAATGCTGTTGATCATGGCAAAAAACTGAAATTCGAGCGTATCTCGCCGGAGATAATAGAGTAGGAGGGCAAATGCGATCGCGCCCACAATCATTGATGCTACTGGGCTATGGCGTAAAAACGGATTCATGTAGCCGTTGACGAAATCGTGGGTCACTCGCAATCCTCGACTATCGACCGATGTAACGACTCGATTGAGGGTGTTTTGTCCATGCGTGCTAATGGGCACTGAACTCGTAAGTCTGCCAAACACCTCAGGTAAGATTCGTTGCACGTAATGAACGTAAATAGACGAATTGAAATAGGTAAGCGGCGCTAAAAGGAACGCCATAATAAATCCCACTCCATAAGCAACTAGTTTGTACTCTCGCTTAATTAGAAAGTAAACTAGCGCAATTCCGGGGAATAGTTTGATGCAAAACGATATCGCGATTAGAAAAGCGGGCAAAACTTTTTGTCTTGACTGCTGATAAATCAGAAAACTTAAGACCGTGAGATAACAAACAAGAATGTCGATTTGTCCACGTTCAAAGGTAGCAAAAACAGGAAAACTAGTCATTGCAAAGAGTAAGGGTTCGCCCTGAATCACAAAATTACTCTGCTTGACTAATTCAAATAAAAGCAACCATAAAACAATCAAAATAACAACGCTGTAAACAATTTTCGCTGTCATGTAAGGCATTACCGCAAGCGGCGCAAATAAAAACGCTGCGATCGGTAGATAAATAAATCCTGAACCGGGCGAGTCATTTGCATTGACTGGCGTGTAGAACTCAGGATATTGATTGACATGGTTGAAGTAAGGATCTAATCCATACAAAATTGACTTACCCGCAATGTAATAAGGACGAAGATCGATTTGATACGACTCTAAAACTAGATAAACAATCAATGCAGACGGTAAGAGATAAATGAAGTATTCGCGAATGAAGCGAAGCAACGGAAATCGAGGTGCAGAAGCCATAAATTCAGTCGTCTTCTCAACGATCAATGACGCAGAACGAAGCTTACTCTAACCCACAACTTTGTTCAAATTGTTGTTCAAAGTGGGGATGATTTGCGAAGCGTTGCCGTAGGGGTTCCTTCTCGCAAAGTGGATCGAAGACCTCCCTTCTTACAAAGCCTTGCCCACAGCGATCCTCCATTAATAACTAATGACAATTCTCCATCCCGTCCCCCCCTTCTGATACCATTAGGGGTTCTGACATTACTTGACTCGCTGGAAGGAGACCCTATGGCTCGGATGTACTACGACGCTGATGCCAACTTAGATTTACTGGCTGGAAAAACGATCGCGATTATCGGTTACGGCTCTCAGGGGCACGCTCACGCCCTCAACCTCAAAGACAGCGGCATGAACGTCATTGTAGGACTGTATCCGGGCAGCAAGTCTGCTGTCAAAGCCAAAGACGCGGGCTTGACCGTTCACAGTGTTGCTGATGCAACCAAAGCGGCTGACTTTATCATGATTTTGCTGCCAGACGAAGTGCAGCGATCGGTCTATACGAATGAGATTGAACCGAATTTATCAGCAGGAAATGTGCTGGCATTTGCTCACGGCTTTAACATCAACTACGCTCAGATCGTTCCTCCGGCGGAAGTTGACGTAGTCATGGTGGCCCCCAAAGGGCCTGGGCATTTGGTGCGCCGCACGTATGAGCAAGGACAAGGTGTGCCTGCGCTGATTGCGGTGTATCAAGATGCGACGGGTCAAGCTCGCGATCGCGCAATGGCATATGCAAAAGGAATCGGTGGCACACGGGGCGGCGTTCTCGAAACGACGTTCCGGGAAGAAACCGAAACCGATCTGTTTGGTGAACAGGTGGTGTTGTGCGGCGGTCTGAGCGCGTTGATCAAAGCCGGATTTGAAACGCTAGTGGAAGCGGGTTATCAGCCAGAACTCGCGTATTTCGAGTGTTTGCATGAAGTGAAGCTGATTGTCGATCTGATTGTCGAAGGTGGTTTAGCCACGATGCGCGACAGTATTTCTAACACGGCTGAGTACGGCGATCTGACTCGCGGCCCTCGAATTGTCACGAATGACACTCGCGCAGAGATGCGGAAAATTCTAAGCGAAATTCAAACGGGACAGTTTGCCCGTGAGTTTGTGTTAGAAAATCAGTCGGGTAAAGCTGGATTCCACGCGATGCGCCGCCGAGAAGCCGAACATCAAATCGAAGAAGTCGGCAAGGATTTGCGATCGATGTTTAGCTGGCTCAAAAAAGCATAGTTAGGTTGGCAGCGGATTTAGCAGCAGATTAACAAATGATCTTATCCGTTAATTTGGTTACTAAATCCGCTGCTAGCGCTAGGGATTAGCAGATTTGCCTTGTTTTTCAACGCGATCAATCGCATCATTCGTTCGTTTGTGAGGGTTGGTTTTGGGTCGCCAAGCGGGAAACAACCCAACCAATGCGGTGTCGATCGCGCTTCGCGTCTGCAAACTGTAGCGCCCGATCGCAGATGGTAAAAACTGATCGCCAAACCCCACGTAAATCAAACCGAGAAGTAGTATCAACGCAAACGGGAACTTGGAACGCATAGCTCAATTACAGACGATATTGGGAGTTTACCCATCCACCAGTTTTTAGAACGCGCTGAAGAAAGTTGCTGCACTTTGAGGATTTCGTGACACGATCTGCGGATAACGTGATTGATTACACAATTGATTACCCATCCCGTTATTCATTATCTGTAGGTGCGTTCTATGACGATGCGTTTTCTCGGATTGCTGCTTATTTTGGCAGGAGTAGTTACTCCACTTCACGACTTGGCCTTGGCTCAAACTTCTCAAAGCGAGTATCGGGTTCGTCCTAAAAAGCGACATTCCCCTAAAAATACAAGCAGCGCTCTACTGCCGTTTTTTGATCAAACCAGTAATCCGGTTTCGGTCGGCGTACCTAAAAATCGTAAGGTCGATATCACGCCATCCGCACCGCAACTCAATTCGTTTGATCAGAAAGTGTTGGCAACGTGCGGAGCATTTGGCAGTCAGGTTGGTACGATCGCGCTTCGTCGTTTGTTTACAGAATCGCCAGAAGTGGTTCAGAAAATTAAGGCGGCGGTGGGCGGAGAACTGTTTGCTGGACGCCGGAGTGATAGTCAGTTTCAGGATGACCTGATTACGATTTGGTCCGATCGCAACGGGTTTAAACACATTTTTTGTGGTGAGATTCGCGGCTCACAAAAGATTGGCGGCTTGCATTTCAGGGGTCGCTATCTGCAACTGCAAACCGAAGGCATTGGCGGACGCTTGGCAAACAATTCGGGGGCAGAAGAAGTATTAGATGGAGAAATCTATACGCTAGGTGTTGAAGTTCGGCAAGGCAATCGGAGAATTCGAGATTCTAAGAAGGGATATTCTTACGTCAGCGATGCTCAAGATATTTTGGTTGAAGCAAGTCAAGCGTTTAAAGGATTTGCTGGCAGATCTGCTGGTAACGCGGCCTGCTTGTATACCGTTCAAGATCCTGATGCAAAGCAACCGTTTAAGGCAGTATTTGTAAAAACCAGCCGAGCGATCGTGACCTACTATCCCGACGCCACTCCCAACGCTGGTGATCCCGACTGTGGGGTTAGCAAGGGCTGACGTCCTCTAGAGGATCGAACGGGTTGCAAAGGTGGGGCGATCGCTGGCCCACGGTTGCGCCTGTTCGATCTGTGCCGCTAACGATAGAAGGGTTCCATCCCCTGCTGGACGCCCGACCAGTTGCACGCCAATCGGTAGCCCACGCTCATCGAATCCGGCGGGGATGCTGATCGCGGGTTGACCGCTCATATTAAAGGGCGGCAATGGTGCAATCCATCGAATGATTTGGTCGAGCGTCTGCACGGGGCTTAGCTGTTTCCATTCGCCGACGCGGATCACCGGGGCCATAAACGTTGGAGTGAGCAGCACATCAAACGGCTCACACAGTTGCACCAAGCGACGGGCAGAGGTTTGGACTTGGTGCGTTGCCCTAACATAACGAGCAGCAGTCGTAAATTTTGCTCTCCACCAGAGCCAGCGATTTACTTTCTCTAGGAAGAATGGTGGAACGCCAACATCGGTTTGAGTCCGCCACAGGATGATGAATGGCTCTACCATATCGCCTAAGTTAACGATCGCAGGCTCAACCTTATGCCCCAACCCCTCCAACAGCCGAGCCATCTTTTCCACTGCCGCCACACATTCTGGATCAGCTTCTCCCACTGGCTCGATGGTTGTCACTACCCCAATTTTTAACGGTTGCGGCGATCGCTGAGTCATTGCTAAAAACGATGGCTCAGGATTGGGCAACCAGTATGGGTCGCCTGTAACGTACCCGGCGGTGATATCCATGAACGCTGCCAAATCTGCAACCGTACGGGCGATCGGCCCATTCGTCGCGCAGCCCGCTAAATGTTCGCCAATTGGGGCTTGAGAAATGCGTCCTCGTGAGGGCTTTAAGCCCACTAATCCACAGCAAGACGCTGGGCCTCGCACCGACCCGCCACCGTCTGACCCTTGAGCGATCGCGCACAATCCTGCCGCCACTGCTGCCGCCGACCCACCGCTAGAACCCCCAGGCGTGTAGTCAAGATTCCAGGGATTGCGGGCGGGTGGAAAGCCTGGTGGCTCTGTGTAGGGAAACGAACCCAATTGGGACGTTGCAGTTTTGCCAAGTAAAATTCCACCCGCCGCTTTCAGTTTGATGTAGGTCACGTCATCCAGTTCGGCTACCCGCTTTTTAATAATGCTGAGGCCGTAGGAACACGGAATGCCTTTTACCGGATTGAGATCTTTGATGGCGATCGGCACGCCAAATAGAGGCGGCAATTCTGAATCCTGCATCATCTGTTCGGTTTTTGCTGCGGCATCTTGCAGGGCAAGCTCTGCCGTCACCGTGTAAAAACTGCCTAAATGAGGATTGAATTGCTCAATGCGATCGAGGTAAAGCTGCGTTAGCTCTAGAGGAGAAATCTGTTTTTCTCGAATCAGTCGTGCTTGTTCTAGAGCTGAGGAAAATGCTAGGTCCAAATCCATGAATGCTATCCCAGAGGCAGAAGGTTTCTATTATGTAAAGCAAATAATATATTTACGTTTATATTTAAGTCGTCTATTGGATCTTGACACGAGTTTCTAGCGTAAATCGCAGACTTTGCAAAACGGTCTCTGATTAGCGGGATAAAGCTTCGTGAAATCGCAGTAGACTTTTTTGCAGCGAATAATCGCAGAGGGGTTACCTGTGGATTTAGGAACGAGCGAAACAATTACCCATCTTTCACAAACATCGCCAGAGCCGATCACGGGAACCGAATCTGTTATTTCATATGGCAAAGAACCCGAATCCCGGTTGTCTAAACCCGAAATTCGCCAGAGCTTACGCGCCTCTACGCTAGACGGAATTTTTGCGACGGTATTCTCAAATGTGGCGGGGGGAGTTCTGCTCAGCAATTTTTTGGTCGAGCTACACGCGAATCCGACGGAGGTTGGCATGTTAGCCTCGATTCCGATGCTGGCAAATTTGATGCAGCCCATCGGCGCTTATTTTGGCGATCGCTCTACGAGTCGTCACAACTATTGCTTATGGATTTATGCTCCAGCGCGTTTGGTCTGGCTGCTGCTGGTCGTTGGCATCGCCTTATTTAGCTACGGCAAAATCGATTCCCACGTACTGATTATTTGGACGCTGGCGATCGTATTTGTCACTCACGTTATGGGCGCATTTGGCAGCGCGTCTTGGCTAAGTTGGATGGCAGCATTAGTGCCCCGCCGCCTTAGAGGACGCTATTTTAGTATTCGCAACAGTGCGGCTAATCTGACGTGTTTAATTTCGATTCCGTTCGCCGGATTTATGGTGTCGTTGTTTCCAGACGGATCAATTGAAGGGTATGGGATAATCCTGTTTCTCGGAGTTCTGATCGGGTTACTTAGTCTAGCGTTTCAGTGGGGGATGGTGGATGTGAATCCTCGCCAACTACATGAATTGCAAGACGCGGAGTCGGCGGCTTCTATTTCTAGCCTTTCTTCTGGTGAAAAAGAGAACTCCAGTAGCGAGGTGGAGTCGAGTGAAGAGAACTCTAATGAATTGTCAGTGGCAAGTCAGTCTCCAGTTCTAGCTATCCTAAAGGACAAAAATTTCTTACGCTTTCTCCTTTACTTTGGCGTGTGGATGTTTTCGGTTAATTTGAGTGCGCCATTTTTTAACCTGTACATGCTAGATAACCTGGCGCTTGATGTTCGTTGGGTGACGCTCTACAACAGCCTAACGGCAGGTGCAAACTTGGTAATGCTAATCTTTTGGGGCAAATTGGCAGATCGAGTTGGAAATCGATTTTTGTTATTGACAGTTGGCGTATTGGTTGCAGCAACCCCGATTCTGTGGCTAGGAACGGGAACAGATGCGCTGTCGATCTGGCTCTGGTTACCGTTGCTGCATATTGTGGCAGGCGGAACGTGGGCTGCGATCGATCTGTGCAATAACAATATTCAACTGGAAGTTGCGCCGCTCAGAAATCAGTCTAGTTATTTTGCGATCGCCGCCGCGATCGCAGGAGTTAGCGGTGCGTTAGGAACAACGGTGGGTGGCGTCCTGGCTCAGTTTGCTAACTATGGTGGCTTGCCAGGACTATTTGCCCTCTCAAGCGGCACGAGATTGCTCGCGCTGTTGCCGTTAGTCTTTGTGCGAGAGAATCGGCAAACTTCGATAAGGCAAATGCTTTGGGCGCTATTGCCGTTGAAGGCTCAACCCGAAGATTCAGCCGAACCTGTTGAGGCAATTGATCCGATGCAAGGGTGACGCTTCACCTTCGTTAGGTTCAGTCAACAGGTTATTTAGTGATACACAGCTCGAATGTATTCGGTTAAGCGGAAGCCATCTCCATTTGAATGCTTCGCCACTGCAATAACTCGCCTTCCTGCTCGACGAATCTTTGAAACACAGACCTGTTTCTTGATTTTAGATAAGCGTTTCTCGATTTCAGGTATGCGTTTCTTGAGCTTGCATAAGTATTTCTTAATTCAAGTTAGCATTTCTTAGTTTTGGATACCGATTTCTCAATTTCAGGTATGTGTTCAAAGCATTTCGGTTTCCGTTAGCCGATTTCACTTACTCAAAGTCAAATTGATCAGTAGATTCTCGGTTATTCCAAAGAATGAATCGCTAAAAAATCCGTAATTTACCGAGCGATCGATAGGTTTATGGTGGCATTGTGCCGGGCATTTTGGCAGTATCCACCTTTTGAGAATGAAATACGTCTTATGGCACGTCTAAAGCGCAGTTCAACCAGTGTCGATAAAGCCGAGCGTCGAATAGCGGGTTTGAAGTCTATCAACCCAGAGCTTGACTTGGGTAAGGGTCTCACCATTAAAGCATTTGCAGAATCGATCGAAACCACACGCCAACGGGTAGCCGCTTACAACACAACACTTTCACGCCTAGATGCAGACCGCACCGCGATGCTAGAAGCTGAAAAAGTATTGATGGAAATCTCAGAAAAAATGCTGCTTGGCGTTGCTTTTCAGTACGGCAATGATAGCTCTGAATATGAAATGGCTGGCGGTGTTCGCAAAAGCCAGCGAAAGCGACGCACTCGGAAAGTCAGTGAGAAGGCAGTCAGTTAAGAGTAGTGTTGGAGACTTGTTGATCGACTTCAATGCCGAGTCGTAAAGACGCGATCAGTTGCTTCGCAGCACCGAAGGCGTCGCGTCTTTACAAGAGGGATTTTTTCATCCCTTATCCCTTTTTAAATGCATTGATCCCAATTTGACAGATTGCTAGTTGCTCTGCTCAATTAGCTGTTCTACAAACTGATACAATTCCGTTTCTGATTGGTCTTCTAACTGCAAGTCCTTCAGGTCAATCAAACCTTTTGCTAAATCCGTCGCTCGTTTTTTATACGTGTTATTTGCCGCTAATAAATCGGTAAAGACTTCTTGTTCGACCTGGACTCGACTCGCATCTTCCGCTAAAGGTGTGGCGTACTCAAGTAAATCCACCTCGTATTTCAGCAAGAAAATTAGCGCTCCACTCAGCGTTTTTAGGTTTTGCTGAAGCTTTTTGATGTCTAACTCGAAGCGATCGAAGCCGACTGTTCCTTCAATTCGCAATTCCACCATCGGTTCAACAGCAGGATTGAGCTTCCCGGATTGAATCGCCGACTGAATGATTGCGATCGCGCCCTCCTCGATCTGCTGCGAACTCTCCTGTCCCGTCGCTTTGAGTTTTAGCCGAACTAGCGATCGCTGAAGATAGTTTGTTTTGAGTTCTGCCTGAATACCATCGGGCGTCAACTCGATCAGAAATGCACCGCGATCGTAGTTCGCTTCTTCAACGCTATTTGCCTCTAGCGAGCCAGGATTGAACACCCAATTCTGCTCAACATAGCTCTTGTGAATGTGTCCCAATCCCAAATAATCAACGCCAGCGTCTTTGAGCGGCAACAAGTCGCTATATTTCAGCGCTCCCTGATACCGCGCAATTTGTCCTTCTAACCCATGATGAAACAGCATTACCGTATGTCCTGGACTCGGCGGTAATTTGTAAATTGCTTCAGCCAACGACCCGATCGCGCGAGGGGCAGACGCACCATACCACTGAGATCCCAACACGCGGACGCCACAATCCAGATCGATGTATCCCCCCGCTTCACCGTCCCACATCTCATAGACGATGTCGCCGTCGGGCGATCGCTCTGGTTCCAGCAAAATCAGCAAATCATCGTCTGCTAAATATTTAATCCAATTGGTCTGAGTGCCGTAGGGTCGATTATCGTGATTTCCCTCGATTGCGATCGCTGGAATGTGATGCTCTTTCAGCATCTGCAAACAGAGTTTGGCTTGGTTCAGGATGTTGGGTTGAATGGTGCGATGCTCAAACAAATCGCCCGCAATCACCACAAAATCAACCGGAGGCACACCTTCAGTGTTGTGACCCACAGCATATTTGTCCAACACGTTTTCAAACGCTCGGTAAAAATCCTTCGTTCGTTCTTTGCTGTCGTAGCGATCGAACCCTAGATGAACGTCCGCTAAATGAAGAAAACGAGGCATAGCTGTTAAAGCAATGAGTACATAAGCATTAGTCTACCAATAGCCCCGCTTCTCTCCTCTTCCATATCCAACTCCTGCTCCCTCTCCCGCAAAAGAGGATTGGGGTAAGGGCTAACTCTTGTCTTATCTACCCAGACTCCTTACTAAGGTGTGGGAGATAAAGCTTTGAGTGGTATTCCGAGTCGTCGTTCTAGCTCTGTCTGAGGCTGAAACCCTGAAGTATCAGGAGCTTCAACTTCTGTAGGTGAAGCAACAGGTGTTTCTACTTTAGGTACGGCTGGAGTGGATATATCTTTAGAAGATGGCTCAACAGGTGCAGGAGTTTTAGCCGTAGGTCGAATGCTAGGCCCAGACGATGCCGTTGGCTTTGGACTGCTGAGTGTCGGACTGACTTCAGAAGAGACGTTCTCAGATGATTTGTTGGTCGTGTCAGCAGGCTTCGCGATCGTAGGATCTGGCTTAGTCGGTTCTGGCGATTTTAGAAGACGATCGACTAAACTATCGCGCGCGCCCTCATTGGCACTCGGTTCATTCGGCTTGTTATCTGCCGTTTCTTTCTTCTCTAAAATCTGTAACGGATCTTGAGGGTTAGGCGTTGGACTTGGAGTTGCTTTTGGAACCTCAAAGCTAGGTGTTGGAGTCGCTTTCGGAGCTTTAGTAGGACGGAAGCGATTAAAGAACCCTGCTTTTGGAGTGGGTTCGGGTGCGGGTGGTGCGGCAAGTTCAGGTAAGGTTGTCTCTGTAGCTTCAAGATCTTCTACAGGTGATGGATTGGTTGGAGCAGGCACACTAATCGGAGCTTTAACCGGAGCTTTTGTTGCTGACGGTTTAGGAACAGCTTTGTCGATCGCTTTTAACGCCTCAGAAGCTTCAGGCTTTGCAGCAGGCTTCGATAGCTTAGCAGGAGCGTCTTCTAACTCTTTGAACTTGTCATCGTAACGCTCCACTACTGAATCTTTAGAATCACTTGGTTTCGCTTCAGGTTCTACTGCTTTTTTAATTGCTTCAGCAGGCGGCTCAGGCAGGGCAGGTGCTGGAGAAGATTTTGCACCGGGGCGGAACCGATTGAAAAACCCACCTTTTGGTGTTTCTTTTATCGGAGGAACTACAGGTGCTGGCTCCTTCACTTCAGGCACTTCAACAGCAGGAACAGCTTCTGGCTCCTTGACCTCTACCTTTTTAGGTTCTAACTCCTTCGCTTTTATAACTTTTGGTATTTCAGGAGTTTTGTTTTCTGTCGTCTCTGAAGGTTTAGATGGCTCTTCAGGGTTTATAAGCTTCGGTGCTTCACTTGGAGCAGGAGTCGCCTTTGAGTCTGATTTCTCAGTACCAGAACGGAAGCGATTGAAGAATCCGCCTTTAGGTTTCTTACTAGATTGACTTTCCGGTGCTGGCGCAAGCGGAGTTTCTTTCTCAGGAACGTTTTCAGGTTCGGCAGGCAGCTTTTCAGTTGCTTCTGGCAGAGGAACCACTGGAACAAGCGGGCTTTTGTTGTTTACCTGCGGCAGAGGAACTACTGGAGCAATATCAGGAGCAGGCGTTACCTCAAGGCTAGGAGCAGGTTTTAGAGTTGGAACCTCTGGTGTTTTTGGCTCGGACGGTTTGTAATTTGGGTCAACAATACTCCGGGCAGCATCAAATGATAAATCGCCTCGCACGAGTTTAGATAAGGCATCGTTGCCACCCGACTCGTAAGTGAAGATTCGCGCCGTATTGTTGTAAACGTTTTGAATTGCGTTGCCGTTCTCATCGATGTATTCTAGCTGAACCCAATTTTTGCCAGGTTCAAAGCCCTTTAAATAGATCGGTTGCCAGCGATCGAGGATAAAACTACTGCCATTTACCGTTGCTTTGATTCGCCAGTCGGCAATCTCATCTTTCTTGTCCTCTTGAGCGACAAAGTGAAGCGGTGCATTCGTGAGATAGAAATCTAGCATAATTGGCTCTGCGCCATAGCTTCCTTGGGGACGGCTATAGGTTAGAAGCGGCTGATCAGCACTAGGATTATTGTCCGGCGTCTTGGTAAAAACGTGAAAGGTCGTTTGGGCGTAAGCGCCTTCGTTCTTGAAGCTTTCGTGCCAAGGACGACTTGCAAAAGCACGAACTGTGTGCGTTCCTGCGGCAAGATCTTTTAGAACAACAGGTTTGCTGATATCGTAAACCGCTTGGTAAGGCTGATCATCTAAGAAAAGATGAATATGAGGACCTAAGCCTAGTTTTTCATCTTTAAATACAGGTAGATCCTGGACTTGAAACTTGATCGACACAGTATTGTCGTTTAAGACTTCGTCGGAGCGGGGACTTGCGATCGTAAGCTGCGGCTGGTACTGATCCAACACGTCCTTTAGCTGCCCAATCACCTCTGGAGGCGACACTTCCGAAATCTTTCCAGAAATCTTTGTGGGTGCGGGCTTTAGTTTCGACACACCAGTGCGCCCTACGCTAATCGCTTCTGGCGGAATCGCTGCCGGAGCAGACCCTCCACAGCCCCACAAACTTACTGTCATTGCCAACACTAAAGAGAGTGAAAGCATCCGAGTTTTGCGCCAGCGCGTGATCCCAAACACCAAACCGTACTCCTAATAACAGTCAACACTCCGAGAAGACCCAAGTCATTCGACAGGAACAGCTTGCGATTTCTCGATTTTCTAGCCATCCATACGGAACTATAGCGGAAAAACTCGGTCTGCCTGTGGGAAATTCAGAGAACGTAAAGCGGCGTTGCGCGTTTACAAATCGTTTCACAACGTTTTATTAATAATCAGATAAAAGAAATATCAATTCCACTTATGGGGTTTAAGTTCAACGTTCGACTTTTAAGGAATATTAACTTCAGTAAAAACCTCTTGACTTTATTGCCGTTTATCCAAGCGTAAATCTTGAAATGGAGTGCGATCGCTTCCCAAGCCCCGTAAGGATCCCGGAACTTTGAATTATTGTTAAATCCATCAGAAAAGGCTTAACAGACCACCCTATAATGACTCGAGTGAGAACCCACAAAAGCGGCATCCACCATAATTTCACCTTCTGAAAATATTTTGGATGTTTCTTGTATCTCAAACTGAACCTGAATCCCATATGCCATCCCTAGCTGGATCGATCTGCTGGGCGGCGTTTAAGTATCAGGTTGCTCACTAACGAGTGGTAAACGGTTTGAGATACTCGCCCAAGTGTGCGGATTCCTCGTTCCTTGTCTAGAGAGAGGAGAGTCTCAATGACAATTAGCCCACCGGAGCGTGAGGCAAAGGTACGGGTTGTCGTCGATAAGGATCCCACTCCAACTTCTTTTGAGAAGTGGGGGCAACCGGGTCATTTCGATCGCGCCCTATCCAAAGGTCCTAAAACCACCACCTGGATTTGGAACCTACACGCCAACGCTCATGATTTCGATAGTCACACAAGCGACTTAGAAGACGTTTCACGTAAGATCTTTAGCGCTCACTTCGGTCATTTGGCAGTCGTGTTCATCTGGCTCAGTGGCATGTATTTCCATGGCGCTAAGTTTTCAAACTATGAAGCATGGCTCGCCGACCCGCTAGGAGTCAAACCCAGCGCCCAGGTTGTGTGGGACATCTTCGGTCAAGAAATTCTCAACGCGGATGTCGGCGGCGGCTTCCGTGGCATTCAAATTACTTCTGGATTCTTCCAACTGTGGCGTGCAGCTGGCTTTACAAACACCTTCCAGCTTTATGTGACGGCTATCGGCGGTCTGGTGATGGCTGGTCTCATGCTGTTTGCAGGCTGGTTCCATTATCACAAGCGCGCTCCTAAGCTGGAGTGGTTCCAGAATGTGGAGTCGATGCTGAACCACCACCTATCCGGTCTGTTTGGACTGGGTTCGCTGGCTTGGGCAGGACACCAAATTCACGTTGCGTTGCCCATCAACGAATTGCTGGATCGTGGCGTTCCTGCGGATCGGATTCCTCTGCCTCATGAGTTCATTTTGAATCCTCAACTGATGGCAGACATCTATCCCAGCTTCGCGAAAGGCTTGGTTCCGTTCTTTACCCTGAACTGGGGTGAGTACGCTGACTTCCTCACCTTCAAAGGTGGTCTGAATCCTGTAACTGGCGGCTTATGGCTGACAGATAGCGCGCATCACCACTTAGCGATCGCGGTGCTGTTCATCATTGCCGGTCACATGTACCGCACCAACTGGGGTATCGGACACAGCATCAAGGAAATTCATGAGGCTCACAAAGGTCCTTTCACTGGCGAAGGCCACAAGGGGATTTATGAGAACCTAACCACTTCTTGGCATGCTCAATTGTCAATCAACTTGGCAGCAGTCGGCTCTCTGAGCATTATTGTTGCTCAGCACATGTACTCGATGCCGCCTTATCCCTACTTGGCAACTGACTACGCTACCCAGTTGTCGATCTTCACCCATCACATGTGGATCGGTGGATTCTTTATCGTCGGTGGAGCTGCTCACGCTGCCATTTATATGGTGCGTGACTACGATCCGGTTGTGAATCAAAACAACATCGTCGATCGCGTCCTGCGTCACCGCGATGCCATCATCTCTCACTTAAATTGGGTCTGTATTTTCTTGGGCTTCCATAGCTTTGGACTGTACGTCCATAACGACACCATGCGTGCGTTGGGCCGTCCCCAAGATATGTTCTCAGATACCGCAATTCAACTCCAGCCAGTGTTCGCGCAGTGGATTCAAAACATTCATACGCTGGCTCCTGGTGCCACCGCTCCCAACGCTTTAGGACCTGCTTCTGTCGTGTTTGGTGGCGATGTGGTCGCTGTTGGCGGCAAAGTTGCCATGATGCCGATGGCGCTGGGTACGGCAGACTTCATGATCCACCATATCCACGCCTTCACGATTCACGTGACGGTGCTGATTCTGCTCAAGGGTGTGCTGTTTGCACGTAGCTCTCGTCTGGTTCCAGACAAGGCGAACTTGGGCTTCCGCTTCCCTTGCGATGGTCCGGGTCGAGGCGGCACCTGCCAGGTTTCTGGTTGGGATCACGTCTTCCTCGGTCTGTTCTGGATGTACAACTCCCTGTCGATCGCAATTTTCCACTTCAGTTGGAAGATGCAGTCGGATGTGTGGGGAACAGTTGCTCCTGATGGCACGGTTACTCATGTCACTTACGGCAACTTTGCTCAAAGCGCAATCACGATCAATGGTTGGCTGCGTGACTTCCTGTGGGCACAAGCCTCTCAGGTGATTAACTCCTACGGTTCTGCTCTGTCTGCTTACGGACTCTTGTTCTTGGGCGCTCACTTTGTTTGGGCATTCAGCTTGATGTTCTTGTTTAGCGGTCGTGGCTACTGGCAAGAGTTGATCGAATCCATTGTATGGGCACACAATAAGCTCAAATTTGCACCGGCGATTCAGCCTCGTGCGTTGAGTATTATTCAAGGACGGGCAGTGGGCGTTGCTCACTATCTGTTGGGAGGAATTGTCACCACGTGGGCATTCTTCCTTGCTCGGTCACTGTCAATTGGATGAGCCGAGAGGATTAATAAACAGTTATGGCGACTAAATTTCCAAAATTTAGCCAAGACCTTGCCCAAGATCCTACGACTCGTCGGATTTGGTACGGGATTGCGACGGCACACGACTTTGAAAGCCACGATGGCATGACAGAGGAGAAGTTGCATCAGAAGATCTTTGCAACTCACTTCGGTCATCTGGCAATCATCTTCTTATGGGCTTCAGGCAGTTTGTTTCACGTTGCTTGGCAAGGCAACTTTCCGCAGTGGATTAAAGATCCGCTGAATGTGCGACCGATCGCACACGCAATTTGGGATCCTCAGTTTGGTAAGCCCGCGGTTGATGCGTTTACGCAGGGCGGCGCTACCTATCCTGTAGACATCTCCTACTCTGGTCTGTATCACTGGTGGTACACGATCGGCATGAGAACCAACGGTGATCTGTACCAAGGTTCGATCTTCTTGCTGATCTTGTCTGCGATCTTCTTGTTTGCAGGCTGGTTGCACCTCCAGCCCAAGTTCCGTCCGAGCTTGGCGTGGTTTAAGAACGCTGAGTCTCGCCTGAATCACCACTTGGCTGGTTTGTTCGGCGTTAGCTCTTTGGCTTGGACGGGTCACTTGGTTCACGTTGCGATTCCCGAATCTCGGGGGCAGCATGTCGGCTGGGGTAACTTCTTGTCTACGCTGCCTCACCCCGCAGGCTTACAGCCCTTCTTTACGGGCAACTGGGGAGCGTATGCTCAAAATCCGGATACTGCCAATCATGTGTTCGGCACAGCGCAAGGATCAGGTACAGCAATTCTGACGTTCTTGGGTGGGTTCAATCCGCAAACCGAATCGCTTTGGTTGACGGACATGGCGCACCACCATCTGGCGATCGCAGTGATCTTTATCATTGCGGGTCACATGTACAAGACCAACTTCGGAATTGGTCACAGCATTAAGGACATCCTCAATGCTCACATTCCTCCGGCTGGTGGACTGGGCGAAGGTCACAGAGGTCTTTATGACACGGTGAACAACTCCCTGCACTTCCAGTTAGGCTTGGCACTCGCTGCCTTGGGTACGATCACCTCCTTGGTGGCTCAGCACATGTATGCGATGCCTCCCTATGCGTTCATGTCGAAAGACTTCACTACGCAAGCGGCGCTCTACACGCACCACCAGTACATTGCTGGGTTCCTCATGGTCGGCGCATTTGCCCACGGAGCTATCTTCTGGGTACGTGACTACGATCCGGATCAGAACAAGAGCAATGTGTTGGCGCGGGTGTTGTCACACAAAGAAGCGATTATCTCTCACCTCAGTTGGGTCTCCCTGTTCTTGGGTTTCCACACGCTCGGTCTCTATGTTCATAACGACGTAGTAACCGCGTTTGGAACGCCTGATAAGCAGATCTTGATCGAGCCGGTGTTTGCTCAATTTGTTCAGGCTTCCTCTGGTAAGGCACTGTATGGCTTGAACGTACTGTTGGCTAACCCTGACAGCTTGGCATCCAATACTGGTGCGCTTTATCTGCCCGGTTGGTTAGAGGCCATTAATAATGGAACCAACTCTTTGTTCCTGACGATTGGCCCTGGCGATTTCTTGGTTCACCATGCGATCGCGCTCGGTCTGCACACCACCACCTTAATCTTGGTCAAAGGTGCGTTGGATGCTCGCGGTTCCAAGCTCATGCCAGATAAGAAAGACTTCGGATATGCCTTCCCTTGTGATGGTCCGGGTCGTGGCGGTACGTGCGATACCTCTGCATGGGACTCCTTCTTCCTGGCAATGTTTTGGATGCTGAATACGATTGGTTGGGTTACGTTCTACTGGCACTGGAAGCACCTCGCAATCTGGTCAGGTAACGTCGCTCAATTCAACGAAAGCTCCACCTATCTCATGGGTTGGCTGCGTGACTACCTCTGGCAGTACTCTGCTCCATTGATTAACGGGTATAACCCGTATGGCATGAATAATTTGGCGGTTTGGGCTTGGATGTTCCTATTTGGACATCTGGTTTGGGCAACTGGATTCATGTTCTTGATCTCCTGGAGGGGCTACTGGCAAGAACTGATCGAAACTCTGGTTTGGGCACACGAGCGGACTCCTCTAGCGAACCTGATTCGCTGGAAGGACAAGCCGGTTGCTCTCTCTATTGTCCAAGGTCGGTTAGTGGGTCTAGCTCACTTTACGGTGGGTTATATCCTAACTTACGCTGCCTTCTTGATTGCGGCTACAGCGGGTAAGTTTAATTAATCCTTGAGATTGGTTAACGCTGTAGAGTAAAAAATCCCCTGCCTTCTAGGTAGGGGATTTTTGCATTTCTTGGTTGAGCTTGACTTGAGCAAATTTTTTAATTCTTTAATGTATAGTTTTGCCCTAAGTTAAGCTTTTTTAGCGAACTTTTTTCACAACTTATAATCTGGTGTTGCCCAGAGCTGTTCCAATCGTAATAAATTACTGGACCCTTGGGCTAGACCAGTATGGAGAGCTAGTCGAGGATTTTATCATTCCTTTTAGCCGTCCTGCTTTGTTGCCATGAGACGGGACGGTTAGGTTTTTGGACTTTCTCAAAACTAAGAAGTGAATGTGGATGAGTACGACGCTTATATCGAGTCGATTTGTCAATGATTATTTCCGAACAGCGCTGACTTTTACACCCATGGGCTGTGCTTGATCGCTTGGATGCGATCACCGAACTGCTCGTTCTGCAAGAAATTGAGATTACGCGTCAGGAAGTGGCTCAAATTATTGAGAGCGGGTCAACGAAGATCAAAGGATTAACGATGCACTTTAAAGATCTAATTCTTGGCACTCCGTATAGTTTAGCTCAAGAATTTCTTCATCCACAAAAGGAGATTCACTCGGAAATGTGTCGATCGATAGTCCTGTTTCAACAGCCGCTCTCACTCCTACCCATATCTTCAATTTCTTCTAGTAAGAGCTAATTTATAAAGAGAATCTAAAAGCTGGTTAGCTGAGCTTGAGGAGATTTTAGGCTAGAACCAGTTGAATGAATGCCCTACCGATGACACATCTGCCTGAGATTGCAAACCCTAGTCAC
>JAHHHO010000109.1 GCA_019359315.1 Myxacorys californica WJT36-NPBG1 | reverse complement strand
CACGCGCAGAACACGCGTTAATAGGCGGTAGGTGGAAGTGCAGTAATGCATGCAGCCGAGCCGTACTAATAGACCGAGGGCTTGACCACAAACCTTCATTGGTGTTTGACAAGTTGCAATGTAATTTCTAAGTCTGTATTTGAGCCAACTAAGATCAGCCAAAAGATCAGCGAAAAGTCTATCAACTCTTATCCTCAAGCCTCCAGTTCATGAGTCATCTTAAACTGGAGGCTTTTGTTATAGATGAGTGATTCGCATAGATGTCACTCCAGCAAGGTAACATCCAACCTGCAAACGTTCGGTTTTGCTCACTCGCACTACATCTGAAATTGCTAGATCTGAAACTAGATTTGAAATAGGAAGAGTTGCAGAAGAGATTATAAGTTGAATCGAATTTCTAGATCTCAGAAATGTTAATTGCAATTTTTCCACAACATGATGTGCAACTCTCCTGAATCAAGATGCAAAATACAAACGATTTGCAGAAGTTAATTAGCATTCTTCCCCTAGAGATCCGAGCTGTTCTCGAGTATCATTCGGGGCGCGATCAATTAGTCGAAGTCGTGCTGGATTTAGGTCGTCGCCCAGAAGCACGATTTCCCCATTGGACGGAGTATTTGTCTGAATCGGCTGTGACGCGGGAGCAGCTGCACCACTGTATCGAGCAGGTCGGTCAGTTTGGGGATGACAACCGCGCTGGGATTGAGCAAACGCTGCACCGCATTAGTGCCATTCGCAATCGCAGAGGTGACGTGATTGGGCTAACCTGCCGCGTTGGTCGTGCGATCGCAGGCACGATTACGATGATTCGCGACTTAGTGGAAACCGGGCAGTCAATTTTGATGCTCGGTCGTCCGGGTGTGGGAAAAACTACAGCCCTGCGAGAAATTGCTCGTGTCCTAGCGGATGACCTGAATAAGCGGGTGGTGATTATCGATAGCTCGAATGAGATTGCTGGGGATGGTGATATTCCCCACCCTGCGATCGGTCGTGCTCGTCGCATGCAAGTGGCGCGTCCGGAGTTGCAGCACCAGGTGATGATTGAAGCGGTAGAAAACCACATGCCCGAAGTCATTGTGATCGACGAGATTGGCACGGAGTTGGAAGCGCTGGCAGCCCGAACGATCGCGGAACGTGGGGTGCAACTGGTTGGTACCGCCCATGGGAACCAACTTGAGAACTTAATCAAGAACCCAACGCTATCTGATCTCGTGGGCGGAATTCAATCTGTGACGTTAGGGGATGAAGAAGCCCGACGACGCGGTTCCCAGAAGAGTGTGCTGGAACGCAAAGCCCCGCCAACGTTTGAGATTGCTGTTGAAATGCAGGAGCGGCAGCAATGGGTGGTGCATGAAAGTGTCGCCGATACCGTCGATGACCTATTGCGTAGGCATCAGCCCACACTTCAGGTCAGGAGTGTGAACGAACAGGGGCAAGTAGTTATTACCCAGGAAGTTCCACAGGTGCCATTAAAGCAGAACTCCTCTAGATCTCGGCGGAGCCAACCGCGCTATGGGGAGAAATCGTTCGCAGCGCCGAACTCTCAACGCGCTGCAGACCAATTTCTTCGATTTCCGCAGCAAGAGGGGGACTCGTGGATAAAGCCTCAACCCGATCAATTTCTTAGCAGCTGGGATGCTCACACCGTGCCGCCAGCTCAAGCTGATGGAGAACCTCTATTGGCTCTTTATCCTTATCAGATGAGCCGAAATCTGGTGGAACAAACCATCGAGCAACTGAACCTACCAATTCGAGTGGTGGGGGGCGTGGAACAGGCGGACGCCATTCTCACCCTGAAGGCAAATCTAAGAAAACACGCTAACCTGCGACGCCTGGCAAACGGCTATCAACTGCCAATTTATGCAGTGAAAGCCAACACCGTGGTTCAGATTGCCCATACCTTGCAACACGCCCTAGGGCAGAAAGACCAAGCGGTGGATTCTCTCATCACCCGAAGCGAGCTAGCCTATAGCGGTGATGAAGACGATGAGTGGGATGCCCTGGAAGAAGCGCGACGAGCAGTGGAGCAAGTTGTCATTCTGAAAGGACAACCAGTTGAGTTGCTGCCGCGATCTGCTCATGTTCGCAAGATGCAGCACGAGTTTGTTGAGCACTATCGGCTCAAATCCAGCAGCTTTGGAGCGGAACCGAACCGCCGCTTACGCGTTTATCCAGCTTAATAAGACAACAATCAAGTAACGCAGTAGGATTCATCTCTTTCCTACTGCGTTTTATTATTTTGGAGAACACGACTGAGAATAAGAGTCTTCGACTGTACTGGAATTTTGCACAGTTGGCGAGCACTTTTGCAGACGGATCTTAGATAACTTAACTGACCAGTCCCAACATCTGTTTTCGGCAAAGTTTGATGTGAGGCGGTCTCTATTCTACTTTTGTTACCACTAATCGAGAAGCACCTCTGCTAAGTCCGCAGAAGTTCAGCCTCAGAAGCCGATTCTGTCGTTGGGATTGTGACAGTTACTCGACGACAGAATCGGGGTTTGAAAACATAACTCATTAGCGATTTAAGCCATTTTTAGTCCAATGGCTAACCTTGGTTGTCGGTGTGACAGTTAGTAACCGTTCACAACGCTGGCAATAGTTAAAAAATTTGGAATATCGAAAACAACAAATAACCTAGTTACACTTTGGGGGTGACAACGGGTCTGAAAGGTAGAGAAGATGCCGGATAGCAGCATCTAGAGGCAGAAAAAATGAGGTAACTCCATTTGTTTCACCTCATTGATCGAAAAATGTTGCCTTCATTCTATCAAAGTTGTCTACGCGCTCAACTCAGTGAGACGCAATTTGTGACACTAGAGATCTTGGTCGAACTATTGCAAAAAGAACGCAGAATTAGTCTCGAACGATTAGCCACCCTGTTTCCACAACCGATTCTATTTGAGAGCCGACGGCGCAATCTCCAACGATTTTTGCACCTACCGCGACTGACTTCCCAAGCGGTTTGGTTTCCGGTTGTCAAACACTGGGTCAAACAACATCATCGACGTGGAAAACCGCTTCACGTTGTAATTGACCGAACTCAATGGCAAGACCATAACTTGATCATGGTCAGCCTTGTGTATCAGAAGCGAGCGATTCCAATGCATTGGATGTGGTTGAATAAGCAAGGACAAAGTGCGTTTGCTGAGCAACGAAAAGTGCTGCGCCCAGTCTTTCAACTGTTGAAAAGTATGACTTCATCTTGCTCGGAGACCGTGAGTTTCATAGTGTTGAACTCGCTGCCTGGTGCGTTGAGAAACGAGTGGAATTTGTCTTTCGTTTACCGAAAAGCACCACGGTCAAACCCTCTGACAGTAGTATCTTTACTCGCCTCGACCACTTGCCACAATCGCCTGGAATTACAGAACAGTATCTGCAAATTCAAGTGACGCAGAATCGCGGGTTTGGCAAACACAATCTCGTCCTGCGACAAAAGCGCACGTATCGTCAGTCGAATTCAGACGATGCTTGGTATCTCATGACCAATCTCGTTGATGCAGACCAAACCCTCAAGGCTTACTCTAGTCGCTTCTCAATTGAGGCACTGTTTAAAGATTACAAATCCGGCGGCTACCACCTCGAAGCGTGTCATGCCGATTTACGTCGCTTTAATGCACTGCTAGTTCTGATTGCTATCGCCTATTTGATCTCCACCATCCAGGGTAGATGCATTCGCAAAAAACAGGTGCAACACTACATTGCTCGTGTCACTGAGCCACAACGCACCACAAACCGACACAGTAATTTCTGGATTGGATTGTATGGCAGGTTGTGGATTGAACCGTTGAATTTATGGCCAACCTTGGCAACCCAACTAATGGCACTCAAGCCGCAAAAACGCCCCTTTTTTCAACGAGGTCTCAATGCCATTGTCCTGATCCAGTCTGCTCTTTAGCCTCGTTGTCACCCCCTGAACTAGTTACAGCAAGGATTTCGTTAGCTGTAAGTTCCTAGATCAGTTGTATGATTCTAGGCAGATTATTTTTTAATAATCGAGACAATTGAATTTAAAACGGCAAAAGCCGAGCCATCACTAAGGGACCAAGCCTGAGAAACTTTAACGCCCTGAACTGGAGACTCGACTTTCACGGTCAGCTTGACGCTGAACGATACAGTTCTATTCTGACAGGATTGTATCGCATCAGTCGAGGGGTGATGCAAGAAAGTTTCATCTTTAGGTGAGGTTCGGCTCCTAAAAGGAGTTACGATGCCACTTTCCACCCCTCAATACAATTCTGTTCAAGATCCCGAAATTGATCTGTGTGCGCTCTTTCCCCATCGACACGATTACTTGTGGGCAGAGCACCCAGCGCCAGGAGAGCGCCCGCAGTGGCAGACCCAAAGTAAACATCCGCTCAGCGATCGCCTCATTCAACAAGGAGCCTTCCTTTACGGCGTTCGTTTCGGCGCGAAAACAAACTACTTCGTCATCGACATCGACAAAAGCAGCGCCTATCATCCCAGCCGTGACCCATTCGCTATTCAGCGCCTGCTCGCCGCTCTAGAGGGGATTGGTATTGTTGCCTATCTTGCTGTCACCTCTAGTCAAAGTGGAGGCTTGCACCTTTACTTTCCCTACAAAGCCGCGCAAAAGTCTTACCAAATCGGAAGAGTCGTTCAAGCGATGACCCAAAACGCGGGATTCAGAGTCAAACCTGGGCACCTCGAAATCTTCCCCAATGCCCGTCCTTACCAAGAAAAACTCAGCCTCTACGCCGGACATCGGCTCCCACTCCAACTCGGCTCTTACCTGCTCAATCAAAACTTTGAGCCCATCTTCACCACCGAAGCCGAATTTATACGGCAGTGGAAATTTGCCCAAGCCCGCAACGATCTCAGCACCGAAACCATCGAACAGGCTTGGAGAACTGCACGACGGCAGGAACGCGCTATCACCAAGAACGCCGCGAAATTTCTCAACGACTTGGATGCAGAAATTGAACCCGGTTGGACCGGATTTGGACAAACCAACTGGATTCTCAGCAAAGTCGCTGATCGCGAGTTTATCTTCCGACATGTGGTTTCAGGCGGGGAACCCCTCCAAGGAGAAACCCTCGTCGCGGCAATCCTTTGCGTTGTCACTGCACTCCCTGGCTATAAAGAATTTTGTCGCCATCAGCACGACATCGAGGAGCGGGTCCGAGACTGGGCGCGATGTGTGGAAAATCATCGATATCACTATGGCGGAACGAAAGCGAAACTTATGGGTAACTCTAGTCCGCAGTCCAAGCCACCGAACCAAAACGTTCTCAAAGCCGAGAATGCACAACGGCGAATCTGTGAAGCTGTCGCTGACCTAATCGCTAAAAGCGAACTGCCGAGTGCTATCACCGCTCGGCGCAAAGCGATCGAGCGCTACGGCATCAGCCCTACGACATTGAACAAATACCGATCTCTGTGGCATCCTGCTGAACGAGATCACACCCTTGAAAAACAGGAAGAAAATGACCCTGTTGAAAAAATGCTAGAACCTTCACCAAATCAGGAAGTACGCACCCTACCTCTAAATAAGCTTCTAGATGCTCCCGCTGCTTCCTCAAAGCAAGCGGGCATCCTAGAACTAAGAGGGGGGTTTGGGGGGAGTTTTCTACCACCGGAATTAAAGCAAGAGATTGAGGCTGCGATCGGACAAGGACGGCGTCAGCAAGCTGAAATACCGTCAAAAGTAACTTTGCTTAATGCAAAACGTCAGAAACGGGCTGAAGCACAGCGGCAAGCACAGCTGTGCTTGTGGTTAGCATCTGGTGACCACATTCTGATCAAAGAAGCGAGAGATCAACTTGGACTGCCAGAACGATCAGACTGAGCACCTCGTTTTGGCATAGTGGCAAGCCGTATAGGAACTATGGATTTCGTTACAAAATGCCTTGTTGGAACGTCCGAACGGCTTCGCCCGGATCTGTCTCCGACATCAAAATGCAGCGCTTTAACAAATCAATATTGAGGTCTTCTAGCCCTGGTAACTCACTCCGTTCAATGCGTTCATAGCCGGACTCGCGAAGGTGGTGCAATCTCAACACACCGTCTTGCCAGAACCAAACTTCGGGAACGTTTAATACTCGGTACAGCTCTAACTTGCTTTCGCCGCCGCTGGTAAAGACGACCTCGATCGATAAATCAGGAATGGGCTTCACGCTGCCAATGCAGAAAGACTGATCCGCTTGGGCTGAAGCTGTCCCTTCTTTCTCTTGTGTCATCGAGCCAGTTGGCTGAAAGAAGATGCCCTTCTGAGCGAGGTAAATCAGTAACAGCCCGCCGATGATAGAGCCAAATACTTCGTGTTCACGTCCGGGCATGAAAATCTCAATTTCTCCGTTGTAAAACGCTAACCGCACACCAGGAGAATCTTCCGATACCTGTTGCATCAGCTTAAATTTCTCCCAAGTCCCCCGCAAGACGATGCGCTGGTCAGTAGTTTTCGTAAGTAGTTGAGTCATTAGCCTGCCTCCAGAATTCCTGCTACGGTTAATTGCAGCTTAGGGAAGGTGAGAGAAATGATGCGATCGTCCTCTCGAAATTCCTTATTCCTTTGATTGATATATTCCATAGTGACAGATTGACCCTCGTCATACTCCCATGATGCAATCGGATATTCAAACGATGTGAGCAGTAAATCAAGAATCACGGTCCTAGAGTGCAAAGTAGCGAAGCTAGCAAGTATGCCACTTAAATACTTAATTACGTAATTAAGTAAGTAGTATATGAAAGAAGCAAAAAGATTCTACCGGGGGGCGAGTAGCAATGGAATGTGATGCAGACGTTGTGCAGCCTAAATTGGGGAATTAGGATCTTAAGACGACAGGTTTCTCTCTAACACCTTGAATTGAGGGAGTTAGAGAGAAAGCGTCAGTCTAAATAGTTGTTATATTGCTGACAATGATGCAACTCAATGAACTCAATCGCAGCAACCACACATCAAACCAAGTTTACGGCTCAACCCCATCTTGTCATCGCCATTGACGGAACACCACTCGACGCCATACTGACAGCAGCATTTTCCCATCAACAATTCAATGGTCTTGTTCCTACAATACTTGGCCAGCTTGATGATGATCGCGAGCGCCAAATTGTGTGGCAACGGATATTGCCGATAGAGGAAGAACGCTCAATTGCACCAATTCTGATGTGCCCTAATGATCGCGATTTTTGGTGTGTGATTGTGCTCGCTGACATCCTTGCCACTCCTCAAACCATTCATTGGCAAAGGCTTGGAATCGATCAATCATTACCAGTAGATTTGCCGGAGCAAATTGGCAAAAAGGTCGAATGGCTTGATGGCATTGGTCCTTTTGCGTTTGATCGAGGTATGTACACTCAAATGCTCGATGTTTTCCGCTGCTCAATAGAACTGGACGACGCATTATAACTAGTTGGTTGCAGCGGATATCTAAAAGCTTTTATGCTGGATTCAAGGCTACTTGCTGCCGCTGAACCGAATCGTTATGCCACTCCCACCCTCAGCCGCCAAACCGCCTGCCGCGCACATCGAATGGACGAAGTATCTGCGCGCGAAGGTGCCCGGCGACGCAGTGCATGTTACCCGGCACTACGATGCTGACGAGAAGAACGCGATCGCCATCTTCACGAGCGGGAACGCCGAGGGCGTCGTCGCGGCGACGGTCGGCGTGATGGATCATGACCAGGCGAGAGCAGGCCGACCGCCGCTGGCCACTGAGATTCTCCTCGACGGTCGCGGCCGCCTCGAGCACACTGCCAACATCGCCGCCACGATCGGGTTCTACATCATTAAGGACGGCTGCGAGTCGCTCCGGGCGTTACGTTTGCCGACATGGTGTCAATGTACGAGCCGGGGCTACGCGTCAAACACGTCGTGTTCGTGCCGCCGTTCCAGTGGGAGCAGGGGATGACGCACGTCACGCTTGCCGACCGCACCATTTACCTGCTGCTGGCCGTGCCGATCACCGACGGCGAACTTCAGCTCGTTCAGAAACAGGGGGTCGATGAATTGCAGGATCGTTGGGAGCAGCTTTCAACTGATGTTCTCGACTGGTCGCGCGAAGGAGTGGCATAACCAACCGCTGCAGCGGTTAGTTATCAAATTCATTTTCTCAAGATTTGGGACTTCTGTGGTGTGGCAGGGTGTATGAAAACTCGAAGGTTACGCTCCATACGAATGATTTGAGAGGGATTAGACGCTCCTGATAGTGCTTTTTTGATTTCTGACTCTAGTTTTCACACACTCTGGTGTGGAGCAGGTGAGCAAAGTATTGTTCTACTTCTATTAACGTTTAGGTAAAAGCTTGCTTGACAGACGCAAATGTGAAGTGATACGATGTCCTGCTCCAGAAAACGGTTAGCCCTTGGGGTCTACCTGATGAGGTATCTGCGGTGGCGCAGAATCATGGGGAACCGGTGCTTCTATGAGTGGTGCCAAGGTGACGAGCGCTGGAAAGAGCAGTGGGACAGCTCCTAGAAGAAGTTTTTTAGTGACCCTCATGATTGCGTCTTTCGCTTTTGCCACGGGAACCCTTGCTTCTAAATGAAGAACTCCATCAGAGCACTTCACGCCGAAGTTAGTAATCGATTTGGTGGTGGCTCTATTTTTCACGCGATCGTCTGCATCAGATGCGTGACTTAACCGTGAATTTGGTTTATCATGGCGATAGGGCATAGCTGAGATATTTACTCCGTTATGTACATCTAAGGGAGGGGAGCAACCGCCTAAAGTTATCTCCCTGAACTAAATAAGCAATCTGTGAGGCACTTCTGGAATTCCAGGAGTGCCTCATTTGCTGTTTAATTGCATCTCCCATGAAAATGCTAGCTCGGTTACGCAAATAATGCAAGAAATTTCTCTTTTACACGCATGCGATACGTGTGAAGTAGTCTATAGTATTAGCTTAAGATATATCTAAGAGAGATCTACTTTGCACGTATGAGGTTCGCAACAGTTAGTACGTATTAGGTTCGTAAAACAGTAGCGCCCGTAGTTTATGACTGACACCCGCATCCCTTGGCCGTTTACAGCCATTCCAGTTGATTTAGATTCTTATGGGTTAAATCCTTATGCTTACAGGGTTCTTACTCATATCATTCGTCGTCAAAGATGTTTCGCAAGCCTTAAAAACATTGCAGCCCTTTGCACAATGTCTGTGCGACAAGTACAGCACGCCCTGAAAATACTTGAAACAAATGGAATGATAGAAAAGCGAGTACGACGCGGTAGAACAAATGTCTACACCTTCATCAGTCCTGACCGCTGGAAGCAGCCCGATTACTCTGCAGATACTGGGAATTTCAACGCTCAAGACTTCTTTAATAGAGCGCTACTTCGCCGCGAAAGAAAAGATTTTCAAGGAGCTTTAGCAGATTTACATGAAAGCATTAGTTTGTACGAGCAGGAACTACTTGAGGCACAAAATCAAGGGAGAGTAGCGTCTAGAAAAGAACAAGATATCAAAGACGCTAAGAACGAAGTTCTGCGATTAATTAAGAAACGCAAAGAGGAATTAGTATTGAATGAAGAGATGAGTAAATGGATTAAAGAAATTGAGACCGAGCAATCTAACAATTCAGAACAGGATTTGGATGATTTAGAAGATTTTTAGCTAATTCAGTTGATAACTGATTAAATAATCAAACTGCGATCGTGCGGAGTATATTTTCAAGACTTCTGTGGTTTTATGCAGAAAGTCAATGAGTTGCTATTAGTATGCGCACTTATTTTCTTACGTTTACTGTTAGCAAAACTCATCTACGTTTTTAGATTGCCATTAGAAAAATGTGTATAAGGGGTTTGAGTATCATCCGAACAGAAACTTACGCTAAGCGGTGTACCAGTTGAACCTCCTAGTTTCTAGGAGCCTAAAACCCCTGCTATCTCGTTTATAATTTCTGCACCAAATGACTTAGAGTTTAACTGGTACGTCTCAATGAGACTGAAAACTGCTCTTTGAAGCACCTAACCAGCAAGTGTTTCAGCCTTAGCGTAACTTCCTGTTCCATTGCTACTCGCCCCCCTTAACCAAGAAGTATTGCCTGTTGAGTTGCCTGACAGGAGTAGAATCCTTTTGCTTACTTAATCACTTAGTTACTTATGATAATTACCCTTGCCAATCAAAAGGGAGGCGCGGGAAAGACGACGCTAGCGATCCACTTGGCTCATGTAATCTCGTTGGCTAAAAGACGAGTGTTGCTTGTGGACTGTGATCCGCAAGGCTCAGCGAGTGGATGGGCAGCTGCGAGAGAAGAGCCTTCCTCATTTCCTATCGTGCAAATGGCACGAGAAACTTTGCACCGTGATCTTCCTGCTGTAGTTGAAGATTACGAGCATTGTGTAATTGACACCCCACCACGCGTCTCTGCTTTGACTCGTAGTGCTATTCTTGCGAGCAATCTGGTACTGATTCCCGTTCAACCTAGTTCCTACGATGTCTGGGCCGCTGGAGAAACGGTACAACTCGTTCAAGAAGCTCAGCAATTTAAGCCAGATATCAAAGCCGCGTTTTGTATTAATCGGCGAATTACAGGAACAGCGATCGGGCGCGAGATTGAAGCTGCTCTCGCAGATCTACCGTTTCCAGTTCTAAAAGCTGCAATTGCTCAACGGGTTGCTTTTGCAGAATCATCAGCAGGCTATAGCGTTCTAGAATCGGAGCCAAGTAGTGCCGCTTCGCGAGATATCAAGGCATTAAGCAAAGATATTTTGAAATATATGGAGGCGAAGTCGTGGTGAAGAAAGGGCAGAAGCGTATTGCCAGTAAACCAACCTCTACCCAGCCATCTCTTGACCAATGGGTAATGCAAGGCGGAATCGATCCAGAGATTCAAACACCCGCAATAGAATTAAAGGAGCAGGAGACAGTTGAGTTAGAAGGGAAAGAAAAAACTTCAAAACCCTTCCCTCATCGCGTCAGCTTCGATATGGAAACATTGCAGTACGAACGATTGGACTTTGCGAGCTTCAGAAGCAAACAATCAAAGAACAAAATTTTGAGAGAAGCACTTGAAAATTGGCTAAAAGCACATGGCTACTGAATCACTTGATTACGTAATTAAGTGATTCAGTAATAAAGCCTTCACAACTGGTGAATCGAAATTTAGAAGCTGCTCTTGTCAATCAGTTCGTCAAGTAATGAAAGTTGCTCCATTTCTCCTGTAGGGATAGGCTGCTGCACAGTATCCGGTACAACATCATTAGCTATTAGGCTTTCAGCGTAATGCTTGAGTTTCACTTGGGGCAGAAACTGCTGCACTGAGAAGTGCTGTTGATAAAAATCTGGATGTGCCATGATTTGATCAACTGTTTCCTCAGATAAGTGACGGAGTTGGTCGATATTAAACTTCATCAACTCGCGGATTCGTTGGTATTGCGGGCAGGATAAGCATTTGACAAACTTTCCCGGACGTACACATCGGCATTGTTGTACAAGCTCCTCAGAAAACTGTTGGTCACAGTCTCTGCAACCATGTGTCATGCCATTCTTGCGCTGTGCTCGCTGATAAATCTGAGCGGACTGGCAGAACGGGCAGTGTAATTGCCCTTGTACTGGCGGTTGCCAACCTCGCAGTGCCTCATTCAATGCAATCGTCCCAATCTTTTGGGTCAACTCAAGTCGTTTCTGGATTCGCATCACTGTGCCTCACTCTGTTCAGTTTTCAAAAGAATCTCTGTGACCTGACCACTGCCGATGAAAATCTTATGCACGAGCCTGGGATAGACCTTCGCTTTATCGTCGTTGGTGAACTTATCCCAGAAATAGCTGGTATTTCCCTCAAAAATGATGGCTCCAGCACTTTTATCTAGCAGCGACTGGCTCGAGTTTTTCGCCTCTTCAAGGTCACGTCGTAACTGTTGTTTGAGTTGATCAATGTGCGGGTTAAACCCCGGCACATTCTCTAAGCCCTGCAATTGTGCTTCTAATAATTGAATCCGAGACACTTGTTCTGGAGACAAACCCGCAGAGCTATCCAAATCCTCATACTTGGGAGCCGACATCGCGAGATATTGATGCACGGCCTGTTCATCTGCGCCGCTTGCCTGGAGAACCGTTGCAACTCCACTCACAAATCCGCTTTTGGCTTCCCAAGCCGCTTCCCGCATCTCGCAAGACTTCATCACCAAGTGGTGAATCAGCGCTTGCTCAATCTTGCGTTTCTCCACGGACTTTTTGTTGCTGCATCCAACTCCTGCATACCGACACCCGAAATATTGATACTTGCCCTTGCTGCTCGTTTTTGACGTACACAAAGAGCTGCAGTTGGAGCAGAAAATGTGTCCGCTTTGATAAGCAAACTCTCGATAGCGGTCGGGCTGATCTGGATCCGTTTCAAAATTAGCTCCTCCCAAGCGACGATTGATTTGGATAATTCGAGCGACCTCTTTCGCCTCTTCATCCGAGATCAATCGCTGAGACGGATGGGTGTCTTCAACAATTTGAGGACCGTCTGGATTCATTACTCGTCGGCGCTTCTTAACCGTAATTTGCCTAAGATAAACAGTGTGCCCTTGAAGCACCGGGTTGGTCAGCCACGATAAAAAGCCGCTAGGTGTCCAAAACAAGCGCTTCCCAATGCCTTTGGACTTTGAACCGGGCTTTTCAATGCCATATTTCTCGAAGAATTGACCTAACGCACTCCGAGCCAACCCATCATCTAAGAACAATTCAACTAATTCTCGGCATAAGCGATAAACGCTTCGTCCGGGAATCGGCTCTGCGGTATCTGCAAGCTCACCCTTGGGATAGTTTTCAGGGCGATCTGTTAGCAAACATAGAAACTCTGTATGGTCGAGTACATAGTGTCCTTGTTCAACCTTGTATCCAAAGGGATGAGAAGCCGATGCCAATTTGTTCTGTCGTCGCTGCCGTCGTTCTGCCTTAATTCGCTCCGACAGTTGGTCGGTTTCCCACTCTGCAAACATACCAATCAACCTGACCATGAATTTGCCCATCGTGGTACTAAGGTCAAGGCTGAGGTCCAGAATTTTGAGATTCACACCTAACTCCTCAAACTCATTAATGAGATCCAAAAGTTGGCGGAGCGAGCGAGTGAGCCGATCAATGCGCGGCACTATAACCTCATTGACCTCTCCGGCGCGAACCAATTGCATCAACTTCTGAAGCTCCTTGCGCTCGTCCTTGCTCCCAGAGTCAATGTCTTGAAAGACAACCGCTGCGCCATGTAGTGTAACTGCCTGTTCCTGACGGTTTAACGATAGGGAGTCATCTGCCTGCTCGAGCGTAGAAACTCGAATGTATCCAGCAGACTGTTTAGCATGCTGCGGGTCTGTAACTTTGAACGGTGCATTTTCTTTGGGCATAGCTGTAACGGGAAGGCGTGAGGGCGAGGGAAGGCAGCATCGAGAGTGGACTTTTCCTCGCAAGAGAGTATAGTTCAATTGCACTAATCATACTGCATATTTGTGCGAATGCAAGCTTGCTTGCATTCGCACAAATATGCAGAAATAAAGATCGAATGATAACCTGAGCTATTTTTCGCTCTTCTAAACTCTTTTAACTCTCGTAACCACCCTCGAAAAACCATCTTGGTGAAATAGAATGTTTGTTCTAAGAATCGACGAGGGTGCAGTGACGTGAGACGCTAGACGCTGGTTCGTCTCTTTACATTGACTGATGTCCGCCTCCAGATAAGCCACCAAGATCAGGAGTAAACCAGTCAAAGGATCAGCAGACGAAAGCCATGAGCCTACTCATGATCGACTTGGACGGGACGCTGCGGGAGCCCCTAAGCGGACAACGCTACTTTCAGAACGCTCAGGACCAACAGATGATTGCTGGGGCTGACCTTGCCCTGCGTGCCTATCAGGACGGTTGGATTATCGTGGGCATTACGAACCAAGGCGGCGTTGCTGCGGGGCATAAAACCATGCAAAGGTGTATTGAGGAACAGCAATATACGCTTCAACTGGTTCCTCAGCTCAAAGAAATTTATTTCTGTCCAGACTTTGACGGCAGAAAGTGCTTTCGCGTTACCCGCCATAATGCTTACAACCATAGCCAAACCCAATGGTTCAAGCAATATCGTAAACCTCAACCCGGAATGCTCAAGCTGGCCATGGTGAGGCATAACCACCCACCCGAGGACTGTCTTTATATTGGAGATCGTCCCGAAGACGAAGAAGCGGCTCGACGAGCAGGCGTTGCCTTTGAATGGGCAGAGGACTGGATTACCCGACATCAAACCACAACTTACACATGTGAGGAGCTAATCATGACGAATACCAAAGATCGCCGTGATGACGATGACAATCAAGGGCAGCAGCAGGATGATGATTTGGAGCAAGACTGATCTAGAGGCAATCGCGCTCAATCTTAGCCTTCAGCCATAGGAGAATTTTAGTGGAGCGAGTTGTTAGTGATCGAGATGGCATTACCTGGACCTGTATTCAGGCCTTCAGTGGATTGTCGGACCAAGCCGAGCACCCGGAAGCCGCCCAGGTGAAAGGGCAAGAAGATACCTATTGGGTGGTGTGTACACCGAGCGGCGGGGCCCAGTCAGTCCGGCTCAAACTGTCGAGCGATTGGGAAACGGCTTACTCGGACGAGGCCCTGTTGCAGGAGATCGAAAGACAATCTCAATAGCTCTCATCCATGAAGTAGTATAACCTCTACCGAGTAGTACGGTTCCTGTCCCACACACCTGCTGCACATTCGCTATAGTAGTGAAGTGCCAAGGGAAACCACTCTCTCTAACCCGACAGCCAACCGTCTTGCGGCGGTAGTACAAACACCGCTCGTTCATACGGTTGTCCTCACTACAAAGTGACTGCGGTCTCGTTATACTGGGAGAGTGTCAAGGGAAGACCAAGGCACCTTGAACCAAGACAAATCAATAGTTTGAAAGCCAAAGAATTATTCAACCCTCGTTAGAACATTTGCGTCTTGGGCGCGTCCCAAGACAGATGACAAATTAGAGGAATCCGGAACAGCAACAGATATTGTTTCGGAGCCATCCAAACTCTCAAGTTAGAAAATCAATGGAGAGTTTGATCCTGGCTCAGGATGAACGCTGGCGGTATGCTTAACACATGCAAGTCGAACGGGACCTTTCGGGGTCTAGTGGCGGACGGGTGAGTAACGCGTGAGAACATGCCCTTAGGTT
>JAHHHO010000108.1 GCA_019359315.1 Myxacorys californica WJT36-NPBG1 | reverse complement strand
GGGGTCATAGCTATCGATGAACTGTCGCCCACAGTCCACGTAGATATGATTTTGCTTGTCTTTGCGTTTTCCATTCTTCCGAATGTGAGTAGACTGGCATTCCGGGCACTGCAGAGAATCACCTTATTCATCTCTCCATTATGCAACGCCGAATTCCTGTATCAAATGTTGCATCTGTAGCTGGATTCCAACTGTGACTAGCCTCGTCAGAATAATAGTCACCATTGGTGTAGTACTGAGCGTTTTCTTCATCAAAACAGTCAAAAAAACGGTTTGCTAATGCTTGTGCTTCTGTCTCAGTCATAATTTCTGTATCATATGCCAGGTCACGATGAAGAACACGTTTAGCTACTGCTTCTGCTTGAGCTTTACTGATTTCCCGGTATGTGCCAGGTGTAAAACCCAATCCGAATCTTGGAACAAGTTCAGTGAGAGGCATTGGCTCTACTTCAATGATGTGACAGGGCGTATCTCCGCAATCACGAGCATCATTGATTTCATCACAAATGTTTATTTGCACTATACAACCTCACTCTGACTTAGCCTAGCGTTTCAGCACTAACTTGCTGACTACTGCACCACGCATGATCTACTGGAACATGGAACCCGAATAGGCAAAGCTATACCAATAAACTTGCAGTACAACTTCTTTTTAGAGAGAAACTTTCTGCCTATCACCCTAAATCAGGTGGATCGACGAAAACTTTCCGTATGATAGGCTGGCATAGGTAGAACGGTAGACACTTTCAGCATATCTTCAAATATGTAAGGCTGTCAGCGCACAGGGTCCCTATACCGGAGGTGTTCGCCCTAACATCGCCCGTGCTTTGATTGTTGCACTCAATTTTTGATGCGACCCTTTGCGGGTAACTTGAAGAGATCGCCCTGTCACCATTTAACATAAACTTGGACTCGGGAGATTTCTACACGTTTCGGCGCAAAGCATCTCGGTTCGGGGAACCCTGAACGCAGGACGTAGCCAAAATCCTGTATGAACCCCGCATCTTCGCATCTGCCCGATTCGACCGTCATCAGCCCAATCCTTGAGAACTTGGCGGAGCCGTTTCCTTTGGAGTTGCGCTCTACACCAACCGCATCTGCCTTTGAAACGGTGGAACTGAATGATGAAAGAGACGTCATTGAGGTTCAGTCGTCCGCGTTGGCGAAATCGAATAGTGGTTTAGCGTCTTCCAAGGGTAAGTTCGCGTCTTTTCTTGCGCCCTTGACACAGGATAAGTTTAAAGAAGTCGTTTATGACGTTGAACACAAGCTTCAGATCGTCAATCAGACCCTGTCCATGCTAGACATGCAAGGGTTTGAAACGATTCTGGAAGAGATGCTCAACTCGATTACGGCAAAAACGGGGGAGTTGCTCAACGCCGATCGCACCACGATTTATTTGCTTGACGAAGAAAAGAACGAACTCTACACAACAATCGCATCGGGCAACGGGGGACGGGCAATCGAAATTCGGTTTCCTGCCGATCAGGGCATTGCAGGCGAAGTCGCCACCTTCAAACGTCCAGTCAATATTCCTTACGATTTTTTTGACGATCCGCGATCGGCACAAGCCAAGATTCAATACAAGAAAACAGGTTATCGCACCTACACAATGCTGACCTTGCCGTTGCTCACCAACGACGGCACGTTGGTTGCGGTAGTGCAGTTAATTAACAAGCTCAAACCAAGCTGTAATGGCGTTCTTCCTCTTGATCAGCGCATGCACCTCTCTGGCTTTACCCCCTATGACGAACAGCTTTTTACAGAATTCGCGCCCTCGATTCGGCTGATTCTAGAGTCGTCCCGATCGTTCTACATTGCGACGCAAAAACAACGTGCCGCTAACGCTCTGATCAAAGCCACTCAATCGTTGAGCCAAAGCAGTTTAGATTTGGATGACACGCTCAAACGGGTGATGGACGAGGCGAAGCAGTTGATGAACGCCGATCGCAGTACCTTGTGGTTAATTGATCGCGCTCGCAACGAGATCTGGACACGCATCGCTATTTCTGCTGATACCTACAAAGAATTGCGCCTCCCGATTGGCGTTGGGTTTGCCGGACAAGTCGCGGCAACGGGAGAAGTGATCAACATTGCGTTTGACCTCTATGATCACGACGGTGCAGAAACCGCCAAGCAAACCGACAAAGCTAACGGTTATCGAACCTGTAGTTTGCTGTGTATGCCCATTCACAATGCCGATGATGAGCTAATCGGCGTGACGCAATTAGTCAACAAAACGAAACAAGGCGAATTTCCGGCTTACGATCCGCAGGATTGGCCCCAAGTTCCTGAGCAGTGGAAATCGAGCTTCAATCGCAGCGACCAAGACTTTATGGAAACCTTCAACATTCAAGCCGGGGTCGCCCTTCAGAATGCTCGACTGTTTGAAACGGTGAAGCAGCAAGAACAAATGCAGCGAGATATTCTGCGATCGCTCTCCAATGGTGTCATCTCCACCGACAAAGAAGGCACCATCATTGCCGCAAACGAAAGCGCTAAGAAGTTACTCGGTTTGAAGGGTGATGACGTGATTGAAGGTCGCTCCGTTGCTGAGCTAATCAAAATCGAGAAAGGCAACTTCTCGTCCTGGTGCCGGATGGCATTAGAGGCGCGAAATCAGCAGCAGTACTATCCCGACCGAACCCTGCAACCTGTGCGAGGTGAAGAGCAGCACAGCATTAATTTGTCGATTAATACGATCGCGGATGCCAACGACAGCCAAAAGATTTCTGGCGCATTGGTTGTGATGGATGACATCAGCGACGAAAAGCGGCTCAAAAGTACGATGTATCGCTACATGACTCAAGAGTTAGCCGAACAGTTGCTAGAAAATCCCGACGCTGCCAAAATGGGCGGCGATCGCAAAGAAGTAACGGTTCTATTCTCCGACATTCGCAGCTACACCACACTGACCGAAACGCTGAAAGCGGAAGAAGTGGTGGAAATGCTGAATCAGTACTTTGAGTCGATGGTTGAAGCCGTGTTTATGCACAAAGGCATCCTCGATAAGTACATCGGAGACGCAATTATGGCGGTTTTTGGCTCTCCCTTGCCACTCGACGATCATGAATGGATGGCCGTTAAAACGGCGGTTGAAATGCGCCGCCGCCTTGCCATTTTTAACACCCAACGCGCCGCCCGAAATCAGCAAACGATTAACATCGGCATTGGCATTAACTCGGATACCGTGATTAGCGGCAACATTGGCTGTAGCAAACGCATGGAGTTTACGGCAATCGGAGATGGGGTCAATCTTGGTGCGCGACTCGAAGGAGCAAGCAAGCTCTACGGAACCGATATTGTGATTAGCGAAAGTACCTATCGTCCCTGTGCCGATCGGATTTGGGCACGAGAACTCGACTTCATCAAAGTCAAAGGTAAAAACAAACCCGTTGCAGTGTATGAATTAGTTGGATTGAAAACAGACGCGATCGCAGACCAAACGAAACGGGTGATTGAGCATTACCACAAAGCGCGAGAGCATTATTTGAAGCGCAAGTTTGCCGTCGCCGTTGCCGAATTTGCGGCCGTTCTAGAAATCGACTGCCATGACCAAGCCGCTGCCCTTCACATGGATCGCTGTCAATACTGGCTCCAACATCCTCCAACCGAGGATTGGGATGGCTCGTGGACACTGACAGAAAAATAGACAGAATCCTTAGCCGCCGATCGGAGGAGAGTAACTATAGTAGGTCAATCTAGCAGTAAGGAGTAGGTCAATCTAGGTATCTACCGAGTTCTACATTCGCTATATTCACTATCTAAATCCCTTGCCAATATCTCCAAATTATCTCGACTCAACAACCTAAGTTTGGCGGCTCTCATTATCTTGCATTCGCTGATCAAGTTCTTGACTTTGCAATTTTGCTTGATCCGTCAGCAATTCTAGCTCCTTCTTCTGACGCTTCAAGTCTTCTTCAAGGTCTTGAATTTGCTCCCGGCGAGCCTCAAGCTCTAGGGTACGCCGCTCCAGTTCTTGACTCTGAAGGGTCAACGACTGCCGCCACTGTTCTGCGCGCTCAGTTTCTTGTTGTAAAAATGCAGGCGTAATTCCATAGCTGAGGTACTTTTGAACGAGTTCTAGCACCCAATCAGTCGCTTCTCTAATGCTAGCGACCTGATGACTACTCGAAAACTCAACTAGTACTAAAAGATCTTCACTGTAAGCAGCAGCGTCCGTTGAAAGAATAATGTCTTGCTCTGGCTCTAGCGTCCAAACATGCTCAGATTTTTGAGATGCCAGCAAGCGTAGCCCCGCCTTGCCTAAATAGCCTTTCTTCTGAATTTGTGCCAAGTACAGCATTGCTATTTTCTCTACTTATTTCAAAAGAAAAAACATGATGGGATTAACTATTCTAAAGTGAGCGTTAAAGCTCTGTCTAAGATTTCTCGAGGCTTGTTCGACTCAAGGATGTTTGATGAAGTGAATTCTCAATCAGACAACCTATCTTTTTCCTACTTTGAAGTAGAAATTGTAAAACACCTTAAGATGCAATTTATATGATTGAAAATGCCTGAGATGCATAGTTTTTTCCGAATGTATATTGACAGTTTTATGCAGTTTCAATCTAATGCAACTCAATAGATTATTCGGATGGGCTATTTGGATATTAGGGTTAATTACACAGAAGTATAGCTTTTTCGCTCTTTGTCGCTATATTGGTTTTTTTGAACATTTGGAATCCTTACATAGGTAAAGAGACATTCAAGGAGAACGCCTCTCTGCGTAAATGCGATCCTTCGGAGCTTCGCAGAGCGAATCGCATTGTTACAAGCGCTCAAGCTTAGCTCGCAAAATTTCGGCTTGGGTTTTCGCTTCTGCTAAAGCCTCTCGCGCGGTCTGGACAACATCTTCTGGAGCCTTATCCACAAATTTTGGATTGCTCAATCGTCCCGTGAGCGCCTGAACTTCGGCTTCTGCTTTCTTCAAGTCTTTCTCAGCTTTAGCCCGCAGCGCAGCAACGTCTATCAAGCCAGCAAGAGGGATTTCGACTTGAATGGTTCCAACGACTCCTACAATGGACTGGGAATCAGACTGGGAATCGGACTGGGAATCGGACTGGGGATCGGTCTGAGAGCCTGTGGTCTGAGAATCTCCAGTCTGAGGTCCAGCTTGAGAGTCTTCCGTTGCTCTAGAACCAGAGTCTGGTAAGGTCTTCACCCCCGAAGCATCCGGCTCCCCGATTACTTCTGTTGTAAATTGCTGAATTTGCTGAAGTAGCTGTTGACGATCGCGGCTTCTCAGCAGACTGTGATAGCTAAACCACCCTGAATATCCAATTCCAATGATTTCTAGCACCGGAGACAGCAACGGAATTTCATGAACGGCCGTCAAAATCGAAGCCAACACTTTGAGCGTAATGGCTATAAAAACGATCAGACCAACCGACAGAATGGGCTTGTGATGCTTGGCAAGGAAATTGCTAGTGGCATCTAGCGCCGTTCCGAGAACAGATTTAGCATCCTCCGACAGGTTATCTGATAAATCAACTAGACCCGCGCCTTCCGAGGTATGGGCTTCGGTTTGGGTAGAAATGGTGAGTTGCTTGACTTTGGCAAGATCTTGAATGTAGGGCTGACCCACCGTGAGAATATGCCGTTCGCGATCGCTTTCGGTCTGCAAATTCGCTTCCACTTTCGCCCCGGGTTTGATGTCTGCTTCAGCCCGCAGATTGCGAATTGTGCGAATTGTTTCAATGATCAGGTCAAACTGTTGCTCTAAGTCAATATCGATCAGCATCTCATTGGGAATCGGGTAGCGCTGCAAGGCTAACGCTTCTCCCGATGCTTCACTGGTTTGGGTTAAGGTGTGCCAAATCTCTTCAGTGATGTGAGGCATGAAGGGATGCATCAGCTTCAGCGTTCCTTCTAAAACAAAAGCGAGGGTCTGCTGGGCCGTGAGCCGCGATGCCTCATCGTCTCCCTGCAAGCGAGACTTCGCGAGTTCGATGTACCAATCGCAGAAATCGCCCCGGAAGAATTCGTAGAGCAACTTTGCTGCTTCGCCTAAGCCATACTGATCGATTGCGCCTCGAATTTGACGGCTGACTTGGTGAAACCGGGAGAGAATCCAGCGATCGCTTAACTCCAATTTGCTCGTGTCCGGTTCGCCCAATTGCTTTGGCGTCTTACCGTCTAAATTCATCAAAACAAATCGAGAGGCATTCCAGATTTTGTTGGTAAAATTCCGCGCCGCCTCAACGGATTCAGACTCATCCGTTTTGCGGTTGTAGGCAAGCCGAATATCCTGTCCTGCGCCTGTGACTTCTCGAACCAGCGTATAGCGCAACGCGTCGGTTCCGTACTTATCAATCAGAATCAAAGGATCGATGCCGTTGTTTGCCGATTTCGACATCTTTTTATTGTTCTCATCGCGCACCAAGCCATGAATATAGACATCCTTGAATGGCATTTGCCCCGTGAAGTGTCCTGCCATCATGGTCATGCGGGCAACCCAGAAAAAGATGATGTCAAACCCAGTGACCAAGGTGGCGGTTGGATAGTAGCGCTTAAAATCGGCGGCAGATTCATTCGACCAGCCAAGAGTTGAAAAAGGCCATAATCCAGCCGAGAACCACGTGTCTAATACGTCGGGGTCTTGCTCTAATTGAACGTCTGCGCCAAATCTTGCGATCGCTTTTTCTCTCGCTTGATCTGCGGTTCGAGCCACGACAAACGGCGTATCGTCCGTGATCTCGCCATTGGTTTCGCTCACCGCATACCACGCAGGAATTTGATGTCCCCACCACAACTGACGAGAAATGCACCAATCTTTTAGGCTCATGAGCCAATCGCGATACACCTTTGTCCAGCGATCGGGAATGAACTCGGGAGATCCTTGATCGTCAAGAGCAGTCAGCGCACGGCTAGATAAGGGTTCAATTTTGACAAACCACTGAGTTGAAATTAACGGTTCGACAGGAACTTTGCCGCGATCGCTATAGGGAACCGTATGCTTATAGTCTTCAATCTTGACGAGGAAGCCTTCTTCTTCCAGTTTCTTCACAACGTTCTTTCGCGCTACGAACCGATCTTGCCCCTCAAACTCCCCAGCGTTCTCGTTGAGGGAGCCGTCTTTGTTCATGATGTTAATGAACGGGAGTTTATGCCGCATCCCCATCTCAAAGTCGTTGGGGTCATGAGCAGGCGTAACCTTAACGCAGCCCGTACCGAAGCTTGGATCAACGGCATCATCGGCAATAATCGGAATTTCGCGTCCCATCAACGGCAGCGTTAGCGTCTGACCCACCAGATGTTTGTAGCGATCGTCGTTCGGATTCACTGCCACTGCCGTATCGCCTAGCATCGTCTCAGGGCGAGTCGTCGCAACTTCCACAGAACCAGTCCCGTTGGTTAGAGGATAGCGAAAATGCCACAGATGCCCGTTCACTTCCTGGTTTTCAACTTCTAGGTCAGAAACGGCGGATTGACTCGCAGGACACCAGTTCACCAGATACTTGCCGCGATAAATCAATCCTTCTTCGTAGAGCTTGTTAAACGCGTCAAGAACGGCGATCGACAGCCCTTCATCCATCGTGAAACGTTCTCGTGACCAATCTACCGACACGCCTAAGCGCCGGAGCTGATTCACGATCGTGCCTCCCGATTCTGCTTTCCACTGCCAAGCACGTTCTAAAAATTTTTCTCGTCCTAAGTCATGACGAGTTTTGCCCTCGGCTTTAAGCTGCCTCTCTAGAATGGCTTGGACGGCAATACTGGCATGGTCAGTTCCAGGTAGCCAAAGCGTATTGTCACCCAGCATTCGGTGATAGCGAATCAAAACATCGATCAGCGAACTCTCAAAGGCATGCCCCATGTGCAAACTTCCAGTCACATTGGGTGGCGGAATCACGATGCAGTAGGGGTCACCGGGCTGATTGGGATCTGCCTTAAAAACTTGCTTGTCTTCCCAAAACTTCTGCCACTTCGATTCAGTGGTGGTCGGATCGTATTGGCTAGGCAGCGTAGGGAGTGTTGCAGTCATTGGACAACCGGAAATACTATGGAGTGCTTATTTGTCATGATAAACGCTCTCACGCAAACCACATGCAGAGGCTCACGCTTCAGCGCTGAATTTAGGGATAAAAATGGGTGCTTCCAACCAGAAACACCCAATTCGTCCTCTCACTATAGAAACCAACTCAGAAGAAACCAACACAGAAACTAATACTGTACAAACCAGTACTGTAGAAATTAGTCGAGATAGCCCATCAGTGAAGGAGCATCATCGATCGCGTTGCTATAAATTGGACGCTGCCTCAGCACCATCTCCGCGTGCATCAACCCTGGATTGCTCACCATAATCGGGCGATGTCCAGGCAAATCTACATCGTCGATCAGCTTCACCTCGTCAAAGAAAATTGGGCGATTTCCCATCATTTCCGCAATTCGGAGATGGCTTGATGTGACGGGGCGACCCGCCCCCAGCGTTCCAACAATGTCGAGATGGCTAGCGCCGATCGGGCGAATGCCGCCGTCTAGAATCGTGCCAACAATCTCTAGATCGCTTGGCATAACCGGACTGCCCGCAAGAACGATCGCGGTCTGCTGATGCTGATCAGACTGATCCTGATCGTGCAATTGCATCCCGCCTTTTCTGTCACCGTTTTCACCTGCGTCTTCAGGCGTTACATCGATCGCGTCTTCCTTCGTACTCATGGGTTATACCTCCAATTTAATCAGGTCAACTTAGTTACTGTTTATTTTTAATCGAGCATTCAAGATGTCAAAAGGGGACACCTTGCAGTATCCCCAATGGCTTTGCGCTCAGCGCGCTTACACTCGTGCCGCAATCTTGGCTTCAGTCTTGGTCAACCGCTCATAGGTCGCTCGCATCTTCAAGCCCGTTAGGACTTGCCACAGACCCGTTCCGTTATTAGAACCAGGATACTCACGGTGCTGCAACAACAGTTCGGTTAGCTCGCCGTTGTGCTTGGCAGAAGTGGCGCTCAAGTGCTGCTCAATGTAGATCACTTCTTCGAGCAGATCAAACTGACCATCGACTTCCAAGATCGAAACGCTGTGACCGTAATATTCGTTCGGTCCGTAGTGCATCTTGATGCCAGGATAGGAGCAGGTCAACTTGCGACCGCAGGGAATCCAGTCGATCGTCGAACCTTCGTCAAACAAGTAGGCTGGCTCAAACCCTGGCACGCCATCGCGCTGGATCATTTGCACCCGCAGCACCTTCCGCTCTTTGTCGTCTTTGATCAGTTGAGTTGGCATCACGCGAATCACGACATCCGCGTGTCCTTTTTGAGGATCGATGTACGCATCAAAATCGGGTTTCCGAGAATTGATGGCCGCTAACACATCGTTATAGCTATGACCCCGCTCTGCCATATCACGCTGAATCTTCCACGCAATCTTCACCTCATCGGTGATGTCAAGATAGACGCTGAAGTCAAGCAGTCCACGCACTCGCTCATCATAGAGGGGATGCAAGCCTTCGATAACAACGACATGATTGGGCTCGATTACTTCTGGCGGATCAATCTCTCCAGTTTCGTGATTATAAATCGGCTTTTTGATACTTTCGCCACTCTTGAGGGCTTTGATCTGCTCGTACATTAGATCAAAGTTGTTGGCTCGTGGATCAAGTGCGGTAATGCCCGTTTCTTTGCGCTGTTTCCGATCCAGACTGTGGTAATCGTCGAGGCAGATGACTGTGACGAAATCTTCCCCGAACAAATCTGTGATTCGGCGCAGAAACGTGGACTTACCGCACCCGGAGTCTCCGGCGACGCCAATCAGAACCACGCGGTCTGGCTTACTGGTCATGGGTTTCCTCTTAAAATAAAACGTGATCAACAAACAGTTAGGAAGGATCAGCCAAAATCTGGCTGTCGATAAAAGCCTCATCTAAGTGATGACGACCCAGCGATAGAAGGAACGTCACTTGCTCCACGATTCGCGCACAGCGCAACTCTGCAGGAATTACCTACACCAGCGAAAACCAGCACAGCATATTTTTACTACTTGGAAGAAGAAATGTGTTTCTTCCTATTCGCATAAAAATACCTTGCAAGCAGCCAGGGAAGGCTCAAGGCGACGCATTAAGTATTTATACTACCTGCTATGGCTGATTCTACCAAAACACGATCCCGTCCACAAGATTTGTGGCAATGAAAGATCGAGAAAGGAGGCATCGGAAGAGAGCAAATTGGATTTATTGGGCGTGGGCGAATATTGGTTTGAACTTTAGGATTAATTTGAACTTTACAATTAAAGCGATCGCGGTGTCCAGAAGCTCTGTAGAGTAATGACGAAAGCAACTTTTGTAAAGGTTTGCTTTTTAGATTCGGCTTGGTCGTGTCGTAAAATACCGTTTAGGGCAAACTCATCATTCCGCAACTGGTCTTTTCACGGGTTGCCTTTCCACAAAGAAGGGTGCATGTTTGTTTGAAAGCACGCCTTGCAGCACAATAATCAAGTTAGGTTAGGTCGGAGAAATTCAGAGCAATGTACAATTCGAGCGCATCGAGTGCTGCTAACTCCCTTTCTGGCAGCCGTATGTTCCGTTATGAGGTGGTGGGTCTGCGCCAAAACGGAGCCACCGATCAGCAGAACTATCCTATTCGGAAAAGTGGCAGCACGTTTATCACGGTTTCTTACGATCGCATGAGCGACGCCATGCAGCGCATCAACCGGATGGGCGGAAAAATTGTCAGCATTCAGCCTTTAGACACTAATGGCTCTTCTGCTGAAAACGTTACCGTTGGACAGACTACATCCTCTGCCAAGCAGGAAACTGTTCAAGAAGGCACATCAACAGGAGAAAAAAGCAAGCCAATGACTCAAGCAAAGGCTAAAGCTGATGTACCCGTTAACATTTACCGACCCAACGCTCCTTTCGTTGGGAAATGTACATCAAACGAAGAATTAGTGGCTGAAGGCGGTATTGGTACAGTCCGCCACATCAGGTTCGATATTTCAGCGGGCGATCTGCGCTATCTGGAAGGACAAAGTATCGGAATTATTCCACCTGGAACGGATAAGAACGGCAAGCCAGAAAAGCTCCGGCTGTATTCGATCGCGTCTACTCGCCACGGTGATGAGGTAGACGATAAAACCGTCTCGCTCTGCGTTCGGCAGCTAGAGTACAAGCATCCTGAGACAGGTGAAACTGTATATGGAGTTTGCTCGACCTACCTGTGTAACCTCAAACCAGGCGATGATGTAAAAATCACAGGTCCAACGGGTAAGGAAATGCTGCTGCCTGAGGACACCGATGCTAACATCATCATGATGGCAACGGGAACTGGAATCGCGCCGATGCGAGCATATCTCTGGCGTCAGTTCAAAGACAAAGAGAAAGCGGCAAATCCTGACTATCAGTTCAAGGGGTTCTCTTGGCTGATCTTTGGAATTCCAACTTCGGCAAATATTCTCTACAAAGCTGAACTAGAGGAGATACAGGCGAAGTATCCGGATCACTTCCGGCTCACGAATGCAATTAGCCGTGAGCAGAAGAATAAGGATGGTGGCAGAATGTATATTCAAGACCGTGTAGCGGAACATGCGGCGGAACTTTGGGAAATGATGCAGAGTGAGAAAACTCACACTTACATCTGTGGTCTCAAAGGCATGGAAGATGGGATTGATGCAGCACTTTCGGCTGAAGCTGAGAAAGCAGGCGTCGTTTGGAAGGACTTCCGTAGCGCCATGAAGAAAGCGGGTCGCTGGCACGTTGAAACGTACTAATGGCGATTAGCGAGTAGATTCTAAACCGGGAGAACTGATTCAGGTTCTGCCCGGTTTTTTAGCGTTTGATGGGCGATCGCTCTTCATCGCTACCATACGAATTCTGAAGATCAATCGCCAAAGGGTAGTCGGCTCACGGTCTATTTACGCCTTCTTCACTAACTGCTATTTTCCCGAAAGGCTCTTGTACCATGAAGGAAAGTTTATAGGGTCAGAATAATGAGTGCTGGAAGCAACTCAAGAATTAAGTTTGGAACCGACGGTTGGCGCGGTATCATTGCCGATGATTTCACCTTCTCCAACGTTTGCAAAGCCACTCGCGCGATCGCAAGCTATCTCGAAACTGCCTATTCAAAAGACCGTCCGGTACTCGTTTGCTACGACACACGCTTTCTTGCCGACCAGTTCGCCCACACTGCCGCAGGCGTTTTGGCAGACCTAGGCTGGACGGTAAAAATTGTCGATCGCGACTGTCCGACTCCTGTGATTGCCTACAGTGCTCGTCACCTCAATTCAGCTGGAGCACTGATGTTTACAGCAAGCCACAACCCAGCTCCTTACTGCGGCATCAAATACATTCCTGACTATGCCGGCCCAGCCACCACCGAAATTACCGATACGATCGTTGTCAATTTAGACAGAGCTTCGGATGCCATGCCCAGTGGCAAGAGTGCCGACAAAGTTTCGATCTTTGATCCCAAGCCTGCTTATCTCAACTTCATCTACAGCATTCTCGATGTCGAGCGGATTCGCAATGCCAAACTGAACGTCAAGTATGACGCGCTCTACTCCACTTCTCGCGGCTATTTGGATACTGTTTTAGAGCATTGTGGCTGCGAAACAGAGAGCTTCCACACCTATCGCGACGTGCTGTTTGGGGGCGGAATGCCCGAACCGAAAGGCGAACAGCTAGAAGGATTAGTTGCAGCCGTGAAGCACGATCATGCTGATCTCGGCTTAGCCACCGATGGAGATAGCGATCGCTTCGGGATCGTTGACGAGCAAGGCAACTTCCTGACGCCTAACACCGTTCTGCTGCTGCTCGCGCGTCATCTCGTTAAGAACAAAGGCAAGAAAGGCGCGATCGTTCGCACGGTTGCAACAACGCATTTGTTAGATAATTTCGCGAGAAAATACAATCTCGACTTGTATGAAACGCCCGTTGGCTTTAAGTACGTCGGTGAGAAAATGCGCGAAACCACCGTTTTAATTGGCGGTGAAGAATCGGGTGGACTGAGCGTGATCGGTCACATTCCTGAAAAAGACGGAGTGCTGGCAAACATGCTGGTTGCTGAAGCGATCGCTTACGAAGGCAAGCCGCTCAGCCAGTTAGTGCAAGAAGCGATCGCAGAAGCTGACGGTCCGCTTTTCAACACTCGTCTTGACATGCACCTCACCAACGAACACAAAGAAGCGGTCTTAGAATCGGTGATCAAAAATCCGCCGTCTAACATTGCAAAGATTGGTGTTGCAGAAGTCGGTCGCAAAGATGGCATCAAACTGTACTTAGAAGAAGGAAGCTGGGTACTGCTGCGCCCCTCAGGAACAGAACCTCTAATCCGGGTGTATATTGAAACGAACTCCCCTGCCAAACTGGATCAAATCTCTGAGTATATGGAGAGAATGATTCATCAAATTGAACCTGTTGCTGTTTAGGGATGAAAGATGAGGGATGAAGGATGAAAGTGAAGAAAAAGGGAGAATAAGACTAAACCATCCCGATCAACTTAAAGTTCTTTCATCCCTCATCCATAACTTATGAGAACTCTCACAACTCTAATCACAGCTTGCATCATTGCCGCTTGGATTGCCGCGATCGCCATCATCTCGGTGCAAAACGCTGCGCCCGTCTCCTTTCGCTTTCTCACAATCCAAACAATCGAACTCCCGTTTGGATTGGTACTCGCCTTTAGTGCCGCGATCGGCCTGATTGGGGCCGCGATCGCCCAGCCCCTGCTCGGCTTTTCTCGTCCTCAGCGCAACGATGACCAATATTAGCGACGCGACTACAGCGCGTAGACTTGCCCATCGATCAGCAAGCGCGTAATGCCTTTTGCTTGCAAATGGTTGGCTGCTTTTTGCAACACCCGACTGTCGGGCACTTTGATCACCCGTTGCGTCCGAATGTTAGAAAACCGTCTCGCGACACGGTGATTATCAAACACAGGCAACGTTCTTTCCTGGATCTCCTCCGACGGAATTTGTCCCAATTCAGCAAATTCTTGAAGCGGGCGTGCAACCAATTCGGCTGAACGATCGACGACTAAGTAACATGTTCTCGGTATCGCTGCCTCAGCGATCGGCAGCACCTGGATAAAATCCGTTGCGCTCAGTTGAATTGAGGGGAGCACAGGCACATCATCGCCATCCTCGTCATCATCATCAAACTCGCCGCTCAGCGCTGAATCAAGATCATCATCATCGTCGTCATCTTCCTCATCATCTTGAGCTACAACGCTATGCTGGAGCGTCAAATCGGCTCCGATTATTTTTTTAACGGATGGTGCAGGTTTCTCAGGTTCTGTGACGGCATCAGTACTCAGCAGGTCAGCCAGTTCCACTTCCTCCCCTATTGAAGACGGCTTCTGCGAGGCTCCCGAGGAGCGCCGCAGCACTGGAGCAGTGACTTTCTTCGGTTCTGGTTCGGGGATGGGTTCTGGTTCGTAAATAGGTTCTGGTTCAGGGATGGATTCCGGTTCAGATAGAGAGGGTTGCAGCTCTACGACAGGTTCTAATTCGACAGGTTCTAATTCAGCCGCCTTTGATTCAGCCGCCTCTACAACAGGTTCTGTCTCTAGCAAATTGCCCTGAACTGTCGCTCCACTACTAAATCGGGCAGTCCGCTTCTGTTGAATCAGGCTCTCATATTCTTCAGACGACAAACTCGTTTTGAGAATGCGGCTAATCGTGGTGTTGCTGACACCATAGTGTTCTGCCAGCGTCAAGGTTGTGTGACCTGGTTGACGATATAGCTCAACAATGTCCTGTTTGTCCGAATCAGTCAGTCTGCGAGAACTCATGCCTAAGAGCGCCGATGCTTAGAGGGCGATCGCTAAGATTACTGCTCTATTCTATGTCGAATCCTCAATTTGTTAGATGAAAGCATTCTAGAGACAACTGTTAGAAACGATATTCTCTCCTCTATGGACAGTATTCAAAATCGAGTACGCCGGTTTTTTCAGGATGGCTCATTCAAAATTGCGGTTAATCATTCCAAGTTAACTTTCTTGATCGATCACCTTGATCAATGCTCGCTCAAAAGTATAGCTACTGCCAGTTTAGTTAGGACATAGACTAAGAAGAGTGGTGATAGAGGAAGCTGAGATGGCTAAGGCTTACAGTTACGACCTGCGGCAAAAAGTGATGCAAGCAGTCGAACTCGATGGGA
>JAHHHO010000107.1 GCA_019359315.1 Myxacorys californica WJT36-NPBG1 | reverse complement strand
GAGCAATTACAACAGTGGATGACGCAACAGCTTGAAACACTATCGCCTCAGACGATTGCATCAATTACAGGACGGGCATCAATTCTTGAAGCACTATCTGTAGCTGGACTTTAGAGATTTGGTATAATACCAACCGGGATCAGAAGCGTCTTGAAAGGCAATGCCAACCGAGATGAAGTAGAAGCCTGCAATTCTGCCTTGCTTCTCCTCTATGGCGTCTGTGCGTAGACCGTAGCTTTTCCAACGAATAGTCTGCCAGAGTTGGTACTGGGGCTGAGGAGTGGGGTTCTCAATCAGTTCTTTTAACTTCTGCTCGAATTCGGTTAGAGACATGATGCTTCCTCGTAGATTACGCCAACTGATAAACACAAACCTGCTCCGCACTCTCTAGCCCCAACTCTTGCAAGATGAAGTCTGCAATCCAGCGGGGAAACTGAACGAGGGAGAGTTCGATCCCATTGGCAAATACTCCTAGAAAGTGCGATCGCCCAAAGGTGGCAACGGCTTCATCTACCAAAGCATGAGGATCACGAATCACCGAGAGCAATAGATCCGCCTCATCACCGCCGCCCCGCAAGCCATCTTGCACGTAGCGAACGATTGAAGCCGCTTCGGGTGGGAGACAAGAGTGCTTCAACACTAGCTCTGTGTCGATCAGATCAAGACATTCCTTTGCCAGCTCTCTAGCGGCGACCTCTGCCTGTTCGATGCTGGAAGCGGCGTATTCTTTGCCATTGATGATGAAACACGTTAAGCCGTAGAAGTCGTCGTGAGACTTCTGAATATCAGTTCTAGTTGCTGTGACCATGACTTGTTTAGTTCTATTGCTGTAGCTGTGGCGATAGAAGCAGTCACCCAAACGAGTGACTGCCTGAAGGGGAAATTAGAAGGCGTGACAAACTTGAGCGAGTTGCTTTTCCTCAACTCGCCAATCGTTACCTGTTGCCAATTTCAAGAGTCGATTGAGTTGGGTGTTCGCCCAAACTTCTTGACGAATGAGGACATCAAAGGTCTGAAACTCTAGGGTGGCTAGGCAGTTCTCAAAGCGTCTAGCTTTCACTTGATAGCGCTGCGTTTTGATGCCGCTGTAGGTAGCGTTGGGAGCGGTAATGAAGCGAGTTTGCGTGGAAGGTGCGATCGTTGCTAGCATGACTGTAAATCCTTTAACAGAGGGTTTGTGGAGGAAGCGCTTAAGTTGTCCAGACCGGGGCGCTTTCTCTATGCCTATTAATGTAACCTTGTTAATTAACACTTGTCAACCATCTAGTTAACAGTTAACATATACTTGTTGCATGAGGGTTCAATAGGTATGCCAGTGCGTGTTAGGCGAATCGTCAAGCAGGAAATTGATATTCCTGGCTTGGGAGAACAAATCAAGAAAGCTAGAGAGACTGACGATCGCTCAGTCACTGAGCTTGCCAAAAAAGTAGGTATTTCTCGAAACTACTGGTATCAACTAGAGGCAGAGTCTGTTCTGGGAGGCGTAGCAGAAGACACGCTCAGAAAAATCGAAGAAGTTTTAGGGGTCGATTTCGGAGTGGTCTTCAATGATTGATCCTCAAACTATCAACCCTCTCGCTCTTCCCTCGGTTCCCTTAGAGTTGCGATCGCAACTGCCTGAAACGCCGTGCATCTATTTCGCGATCAATTCATTAGGGCAAGTGCAATATATTGGGCGATCTGCAAATCCAAAAAGGCGATGGGGGCAAACCGATAAGTTAGGGGAGTACAAGTATACTACTTATTCCAACTACAGAGGGCACTTGTTGCCTTCATACTCATAAAAACTGTGTCTAAGTACTTGCTTGAACACCACTTAGCACCAATTGAATTGCAGCTTGTGTATAGCGTTCAATCATCTCCTGGCTCAGGAGATCCTCATCCGGTGTGAGATGCTTCACGTTGTCATAAGCATTCGCATAGAACGTACAGATGCCAATGATATTAAGCGTCGTCATGTGAACATCGAGTGGGCGAAATACATCAGTTTGCACACCGCGTTCTAGAACGCCTGCTAATTGTGCAATCGGTTCTTGCCAATTAATCAGTTTGAAATACCGTCCCTGGTTCTGAATGGCTTCCTGAAACAGCAACATTCCACGATTTCGGTTGGTCGTTTCGTATTCAATGGTAGCTCGGAGTAGAGCTTTCAGGGCTTCATCCGCAGGCAAAGTCTCTAGATCCAATTGGTCAAATACAGTCTGAAGAACTGCTGCTGGGCGCTGTAAGACGGCTTGATATAACCCTTCTTTACTCTGGAAGTAGTAGTAAATCATCCGAGGTGCGACCCCTGCACGAGTTGCAATCGGGTCAACCCGTGTCCCATGCAGTCCATGCTGAGCAAACTCAATTTCGGCAGCATTGAGAATTTGCTGCTGCGTTGCCTCGGCATCCCGAACGGCTCGACTTGACTGCTCTGAGGATTGTGCTTTACGCGCCATAGGTCACCGTTAATTTCCAACATCTTTCATCCTACTCGGTTCTATGAAATAAACGTTCCATTAACGCTTGACAAAAGCAAGTCACATCTTTCATTCTTATGAAATAAACGTTTAATTTATAAATCTATGACGCGATTTCTGATTGGCACAATTGCGGCGGCTGGGCACGTCAATCCTGCTTTACCGATTGTGCAACGGCTCATTGAGCAAGGGCATGAGGTGTGGTGGTATACCGGGCGTGGTTTGAAGGACAAGGTTGAAGCGACGGGTGCGCGGCACGTTCCGATTCAACGTGGCATTGATCTAACGATTTCGGAGACGATTCCGAAAAGCTGGCTAGAACAACGGGATGCGCTCAAAGGGGTAGATCAGTTTAAGTTCTATCTCAAACATGGCTTTATTGATGCAGCGGTGACACAACTGCAAGATCTCACGGAGATTCTGGATGAATTTCCAGCAGAGGTATTGCTGTGTGATGTGTTCTTTTTGGGGATGTCATGGCTTTGGGAAAAAACAGGCTTACCGTGGGCAGCATTTGGAATGTCTGCTTTACCGTTTATGAGTCGTGATACCGCTCCATTTGGCTTAGGAATGCAGCCGAATCATTCTGTTCTTGGACTACTCCGGAATCAGCTACTGAACTCCTTCTCAAATACTATATTGATGCGAGATGTGCGAGTTCACTTAGATCAGGCTCGGGCTGGTGTTGGGTTAGCTCCTAAAGGGCAAGATTTTTTCACCGCTGCGCTCTCCCCATTTCTCTACCTTCAAGGAACAACGCCCTCGTTTGAATATCCACGTCGCGACTTGCCGCCCCAGGTTCACTTTATTGGCACTTTTCTTCCTCCGGCTCCTACCGACTTTGTGCTGCCTGATTGGTGGCAGGATTTGCAGGGTGAACTGCCTGTGGTGCATGTCACTCAGGGAACCGTTGCAACTGAAGCCAGTAATCTAATCGAGCCAACAATGCAAGCTCTGGCGACTGAAGATATGTTAGTCGTTGCCACAACTGGAGGACAGCCGATTGACGACCTTAAGCTAAAAGCCATGCCTGCAAACGTGCGAGTTGAACCCTTTATTCCTCATGCTCATTTGCTACCTCATGTGGATGTTATGGTCACGAATGGTGGATTCAATGGAGTTCAGATTGCTCTGGCAAACGGAATACCGATGGCTACAGCCGGACAAACCGAGGAAAAACCGGAAATCTGTGCCAGAGTGCAATGGACAGGGACAGGAATTGACCTCAAGACTAGCACTCCAACACCTGCACAGATTAGAAATGCAGTAAAAGCAATTCTATCTACTCCAACTTACAAGCAGAATGCACAACGGTTTCAGCAAGAAATCAGTTCGTATGATTCTCCGACGATTGCAACAGTGTTACTCGAAACCTTAGCAACAACAAAGCAACCTGTGCTGAGAAAGTAATGACAACCTCCAAATCAACAGCCTTTCTGCCTGGTTTACCGCAGTTCGGTTTAGGGCTCTGGGACGGTTGGACAGCGTATTTTCTTTACAGGCTAACCCTGGAACTAGTGATGTTTCGACGCTGGCAATCCGGGAACTGGCACTCAGTTTCACTCCTTTCATAGTTGATCAGATTAGGTCTGTGAATTCAGCATAAACTCAACTTTAGAAGTCTCGATGCAATTTTCTATTGAACAAGTCATTCCACACAATGAAGAATGGCAGCAATTGTGTAACAAACTCAAAGTGGCAAATTCTTTCAGTGCGATTGTGCTAACGGCTCGGTTGATGGGCTTGCGAATTGCCAAGGTGATCATAGAACAACAATTAGCTGAACGTGCTCAAGTTCAGATATCCTGGAATCGCTGCCCTGTCTGCAACACTCAGCTTGTGAGCAAGGGGTTTGCCTGCCGACAAATGCTGACGGTAGTCGGGTGGATCGAGTGGAAACGCCGAGTTGGGCGCTGCCCTAGACGTTGCTTAGGGAGCCAAAGTATTCCTTTAGATGAGGCGCTTGGGCTTCGAGCTTATCAACAAACATCGATGGAACTTGTTCGGCTGGGGTGCTTACTGGCTGTGTTTTTGCCCTACAATCTCGCGGCTCAAGTCTTGCTGCAATTGGCTGGAGTTTCTGTTAACGACGATGCGCTCTGGGAGTGGATACAACGTTTTGGACAACAAGCTGTAAAAGACCTGAAATCACAATTAGACGCTTTAAAGACAGGACAATCACTACCCCTAGAATCGCTCGATAATGCACTTCTCATTCGAGAGCGATTTCGTGTAACTCCCCTATTGCGGCAGTTATACGGCGTGAATTCGGTATAAAGCCTGAAAAAACGGAAGTTATCCGGTTTGCAAACGGCATCATTGCCTTGAAGGGACATTTATCCAGTTGAGAAGAACTCCAAGCAGAAATAAGTTAGGCTGTTTCAGGTTACTGCTGAGACAGTACTTAGGGATTATTCGGTGAGATAACGGATCGCTAACTACTCACGTATCATCACGATTTGACTCCCATTGCGTCGTCTTCTGTGCCAAGCCCAGAAATGCTCTGATGACTGGAGAGGAATCATGCTGCCGCCACGCCAAGTAAAGTCCGGTCTGAGGGGTTTGCTCTTGTAAGGGTCTGTAAATAACTCCGCTTCTGTGGAAATTTTGCAAGGAGGCGGGAACGAAAGCAATGCCTAGTCCTGCTGCAACCAAGCCGATGATCGTTTGCATCTGGACTGCCTCCTGAGCGACTTTCGGACGAAATCCAGCTTGTTGACAAATTTGAATAATCTGCTCATAAAAGACGGGTCCCAGTTTGGCAGGAAATAGGATAAAGGATTCATCTGCCAAAGTAGAGACAGACACTTTGACTTGGGCAGAGAGCAGATGAGTTTGTGGCAACGCCAATACCAATGATTCTTGCAAAACGCATTTTGTACTTAGACCTGGCTCGGTGATGGCAGAACGAACAACGCCGACATCAATCTGGTTTTGATGCAGGGCATGAATTTGTTGAGCAGTTGTCAGTTCATGCAATCGCAGTTCTATAGCCGGAAACTGTTCGCGAAAGACCCTTAAAATATCGGGCAGTAAGGTATACGTTGCAGAATCAACAAACCCGATCGCTAACCGTCCAACCTCACCCCGCCCGATTCGTTGTGTCACTTCGATCGCCTGTTCGAGTTGCGCTAACACGAGGTAAGAGCGCTCTAAAAACACTTTGCCTGCTTCAGTCAACTGCACGTGGCGCTTCGTTCGTTCAAACAGCTTGACGCCTAGTTCATCTTCTAAACTGCGAATCTGCTGACTGAGCGGGGGTTGGGAAATGCCCAATCGCTCTGCTGCTCGACTAAAATGCAACTCCTCAGCCACGGCAATGAAATAGTGCAGATGCCGTAATTCCATGACACTTATATCTCTAAGCTATTAATCCTAGTCATATATATATTGGACAGTCTTATAGCTGTCTCCTACCGTAAGAGATATGAGGCGCGTCTCATCGTTTTGATATTGGAGAAAGCAAATGAACTCAGACAAAAATCGTGTTGCTCCCAAAGTTTGGTTGATTACAGGATGTTCGACCGGGTTCGGACGTGCCCTAGCAGAAGCGGTGTTGAAGAAGGGCGACTCCCTCATTGCGACTGCTCGCGAACCAGAGCAACTTCGCGCATTGATTGAACCCTATCCAGAAACCGCAAAGGCTGTACGTCTGGATGTAACATTGCCCCAGGACATCCAAGCAGCCATTGATACAGCGATCGCCACCTTTGGTCGAATTGATGTACTGGTCAACAATGCGGGACATGGACTCATTGCCGCACTCGAAGAAATCAGTGATGTGGACATTCACCAATTTTTTGAAACCAACTTCTTTGGGGCAGTCCGGCTGATGCGAGCTGTCTTGCCTTTAATGCGTCAGCAAGGCAGCGGTCACATTGTCAATATGTCATCTACGGCAGGATTGGTGGGATTTGGCGGAAGCAGTCTCTACTGTGGCGCTAAGTTCGCCCTAGAAGGCACATCTGAAGCCCTGGCTAAAGAAGTCGAATCTTTTGGAATTAAAGTGACTTTAATTGAGCCTGGGGCATTTCGCACAGACTTCAACGGACGCTCTCTGGCAGCAGCCGAACAACCCATTCATGCCTATGCTTCGGTGAGCGCGGCATCATTGCAGTGGTTCAAAGAGATGGATGGTCAGCAACCTGGCAATCCAGCGAAAGCGTCGCAAGCCATCATTCAAGCTGTGGAAGATCCTCATCCGCCGATGCGACTAGCATTAGGCACGGATGCCATGACCCTGATTCAGGAAAAACTGGAATCGATTAAAACGGATTTAGATGCTTGGCAGCAGGTGACAGTCAGTACGGATTATACAGATAGGAACAGTGAGGTAATGGTTAGGTAACTTGAATACGGTCTGCCAGCAGCCTAACAACACAGTGGAGCGGACAGTAGATAGATTTCGCGCTTCGGTGCTATCTGCCGCCGCTCACTTTAGCCATTATGCCGATTGTGAAACCATGAGGGAAATCATTTTGAGGTCTGGTGTTGGGTTGTCACCGCGCACTGGGAAAAGCGATCGCAGCTACCCAACACGCCTTTCTATTTCGCGATCGACAGTCAGAGCGCGGGAAGTTCGGACCGCGATTCACCAGCAACGAGCAAATCCGTCAACGTGACGGATTTCAGCTAACAAAGAGATCGCAGCTTTCTGAAACGTTGTGTATTTATTTCGATCATTAACCCACACTGGGCCTAACAACTTCTTTGACGACGCTTTCATCTACCTGAGTCTGCTCTATATCTTCTAGCTTGACTATTAATAGGATATGCTTCCACATCAATACTTTGATTCTCCAGGACCATTGACAGGTCAAAATTCAACATTTCCACTCTGGCTGCTGGGTCTTGCTGTAGTTTCCTTGACTGCTAATTTTATAGGAGCTTGGTTCAATAAGCCGTGGTTGCGTCATGTAGCGACGCTCATAATGGGTATCTATCTCATAGGTGGCTTGTGGACACTTTTAGAGCGCTTGTGGACTTTTGGTGAAACGTTGTTCAATCAATCTATGTAGTAGGTTGAGGGTCAGAGTGAGTGCCATAAGTGCTTGAATTAAAGCCAGAGACACCTATCGAACAACTTTCTAGCTGAGTTGGCGGCAGAGGCGGGTATCAGCGTCCCCCACTGGAACCGAGTTGAGAACGAAAAAGTTGGAGAGTTGCCACTAGAAACACTTCGAGGTGTTGAATAAGCTCTTGGCGTTGATCTGAAAGTTAAATTCGGCGATCGCTCTTGAAACTATTAACCCTCTCGCTCTTCCCTCAATTCCTTTAGAGTTGCGTTCACGCTTTCCCTCGTTGAAGTCCAACCCGCACGAAAACGCTAGGGTTAAGTTTTCTGGGGAGGCGGATATTCCATTCACCGACTCGGCATGCTGCGCGCGATTACGACCCGATGCAGACGGGCGGCTCTGGGATGGACGAATAACTGCTGTTCTCAAACTCGTCTAGGCACAGCTTCTAGGTCATCGGGCACCTTTATGTCGGCTTCATCCCTATCCCCCCTCGTGGCGCAATGAGCCGCGAGGGTAAAGATGCGGGATCAACCATAGCGGTTTCAGGAAATGACCGTAGTTGCTCGGATTGTTTGGGCACAAGGAAATCTCAAGATCGACTTAATCCCGATGCCATCCGACCGAGAGTGTCTCAATGCCTAGCCAAGCTGATTTCCCCTCTGCGATCGCCACCCCTAATGCTGCTCTGGCTGTGCCCTTACAGCTGCAACCTGAGATCAGTGGGTTAGTGGCCCCGTTGAGTCTGACCCGATCCAGCCAAGCGCTGCTATTTGTGGATCGTGGCGTTGCAGAGTATCAAACGCTGGTCGCAGGGGTCGCTCCAGGTACGGAAGTTCATGTGCTGGACTCGAGCCAAGATGCCATCACCCAAATCACCAATACTCTGCTGGGACGCCGCGATATTTCGAGTCTGCACATCCTTTCCCACGGCGAAGCGGGCAGGTTGAACTTTGGCAGGGGTGGACTGGACCTGGCAGACTTACCGCAATATGCAGCACAGCTCCAGTCGTGGAGCAATGTGCTGACGAAGGATGCCGACATTCTGCTCTACGGCTGCAATGTGGCGCAGGGCGAACTGGGTCAGGCGTTTGTCAACGGGCTCAGTGACCTAACCGGAGCTGATGTTGCCGCCTCAGATGACCGGACAGGGAGTGCGGGCAGAGACGGCAACTGGACCTTGGAAGTGAACCAAGGCACCATCGATGCCGCGCTGGCGTTTCTGCCCACGACGATGCAGGGCTACCGTGGCGTGCTGGATAATGCTACCTTTGCCTGGGCACAGCAGTTTACCAGCGGCTCCTTGGTCACAGAGTCCAAGACCGTTGTGGATGGGGCGGGCAATGTCTACATCACGGGTTCCTTCACGGGCACGGTTGACTTTGACCCCGGGGCGGGCACCATGACCCTCACCAGCGTGTCGGGTAGCGATGACATTTTTGTGAGCAAGCTGGATGCAGGCGGGAACTTCCTCTGGGCCAAGCGCCTCGGCGGGAGCAATGTCGACCAAGCCACCGGCCTCAGCGTCGATGGCAGCGGCAATGTCTACACCACGGGAACCTTTCAAGGCACCGCCGACTTTGATCCTGGTGAGGGCACGATGACCCTCACCAGTGTGTCGTCGCATAGCACAGACATTTTTATCAGCAAGCTGGATGCGGGCGGGAACTTCCTCTGGGCCAAGAGCCTCGGGGGCATCAGTATCGACCGAGCCAACAGCATCAGCGTCGATGGCAGCGGCAATGTCTACACCACGGGAACCTTTCAGGACGCGGCCGATTTTGACCCGGGTGAGGGCACGACAACCCTCACGAGTGCGGGTAGCACTGACATTTTTATCAGCAAGCTCGATGTGGATGGGAACTTTGTCTGGGCCAAGAGCCTCGGCGGGAACAGTAGCGACTTTGTCAGGGGCATCAGCGTCGATGGCAGTGGCCATGTCTACACCACAGGCTACTTCAGCGGCACCGCCGACTTTGATCCTGGTGAGGGTACGACGAACCTCACCAGTGTGGGTAGCGATGACATTTTTATCAGCAAGCTGGATGCGGGCGGGAACTTCCTCTGGGCCAAGAGCTTCGGCGGGAGCAGTAGCGACTTTGCCAACGGCATCAGCGTCGATGGCAGCGGCAATGTCTACACTACGGGCTTCTTCACAGGCACCGCCGACTTTGACCCCGGGGCAGGCACCATGACCCTCACGGGTGAGCCGTATAGCCCAGACATCTTTGTGAGCAAGCTGGACGCAGGCGGGAACTTCCTCTGGGCCAAGCGCCTCGGCGGGAGTGACAGTAGAGACATTGCCACCAGCATCAGCGTCGACGGCAGTGGCAATGTCTACACTACGGGCTACTTCAATCGCACCGCTGACTTTGACCCCGGAGCGGGCACCATGACCCTCACGAATGCGGGTAGCGATGACATTTTTATCAGCAAGCTGGACGCAGGCGGGAACTTCCTCTGGGCCAAGCGCCTCGGCGGGAGTGATACCGACCAAGCCACCAGCATCAGCGTCGATGGCAGCGGCAATGTCTACACCACGGGAACCTTTCAAGGCACCGCCGACTTTGACCCCGGGGCAGGCACCTTTAATCTGGCAACGGGCGGCGTCACCAGCATTTTTCTCTCGAAGCTAGATACGACAGGGACCTTTGTCCGGGCGCAACAGTTTACCAGCGGCTCCTTGGGCACACAGCCCAAGATTGTTGTGGATGGAGCGGGCAATGTCTACACCACAGGCACTTTCGCTGGCACGGTCGACTTTGATCCTGGTGAGGGCACGACGAACCTCACCAGTGTGGGTAGCGCTGACATTTTTGTGAGCAAGCTGAATGCGAGCGGGAACTTCCTCTGGGCTAAGCGCCTCGGCGGCAGCAGTACCGACAGTGCCACCGACATCAGCATCGATGGAAGCGGCAATGTCTACACCACGGGCTACTTCAATAGCGTCGCCGACTTCAACCCTGGGGCAGGTATCACGAACCTCGTCACTGCGGGTGGCACTGACATTTTTGTGAGCAAGCTGGATGCGGGCGGGAACTTCGTCTGGGCCAAGCGCCTCGGTGGGATCAGGAGCGACATTGCCACCAGCATCAGCGTCGATGGCAGCGGCAATGTCTACACTACGGGCACCTTCAGTGGCACGGTCGACTTTGACCCCGGGGCAGGCACGATGAACCTCACGAGTGCGGATGGCAAAGACATTTTTGTGAGCAAGCTGGATGCGGGCGGGAACTTCGTCTGGGCCAAGCGCCTCGGCGGCAGCAGTAACGACGAAGCCAGCGGCATCAGCGTCGATGGCAGCGGCAATGTCTACACTACGGGCTTCTTCACAGGCACCGCCGACTTTGACCCCGGTGAGAGCACAATGAACTTCACTAGTGTGGGTAGCGCTGACATTTTTGTGAGCAAGCTGGATGCGGGCGGGAACTTCGTCTGGGCCAAGCGCCTCGGCGGCAGCAGTGTCGACTTTGCCACCAGCATCAGCGTCGATGGCAACGGCAATGTCTACACTACGGGCACCTTTGCTAGCACGGTCGACTTTGATCCAGGTGAGGGCATCATGACCCTCACCAGTGTGTCGGGTAGCACTGACATTTTTATCAGCAAGCTGGATGCGGGCGGGAACTTCGTCTGGGCCAAGCGCCTCGGCAGTAGCTTTAACGACGAAGCCAAAAGCATCAGCGTCGATAGCAGCGGCAATGTCTACACCACGGGCTACTTCCAAGGCACCGTCGACTTTGACCCGGATGAGGGCACGACGAACTTCACGAGTGCGGGTAGCACTGACATTTTTGTGAGCAAGCTGGATGCGGGCGGGAACTTCGTCTGGGCCAAGCGCCTCGGCGGCAGCAGTAACGACCTTGCCAACGGCATCAGCATCGATGGCAGCGGCAATGTCTACACCACGGGCTACTTCCGAGGTCCCGTCGACTTTGACCCCAATGAGGGCACCTTTACTCTGGCAGCGGGCGGCCTCACCAACATTTTTCTCTTGAAGCTGTCGCAGGTACCCACCCTCACCATTGCTGCCACGCCCCTAAGCTACACTGAAAATGACGCCGCGACCTTGCTTGATCCCACCGCCACCGTCGTGGATGTTGGCTCTGCTGATTTTGACACCGGCACCCTGACCGTCAGTTATAGCGCCAATGGCACCGCAGACGATCGCCTCGCCATTCACAACCAGGGCACGGGCAATGGGCTGATTAGTGTCTCTGGCAGTGATGTCACCTACAGTGGCAGGGTCATTGGTACCTTTACCGGAGGTGTGGGTACAACCCCCCTCGTCGTCACCTTCAACAGCGATTCCAGCCCTGCTGCTGCCGAGGCACTGCTCCGAGTCATCGCCTATAGCAACGTCTCGGAGGCACCCTCCAGCGCCCCTCGTACGTTAAGCATTGTGCTGACGGATGGAGACGGCGGCACCAGCACGCCGGCGAACAAAACCATTACGGTTGCATCCGTTAACGATGCGCCGACCGTTACCGCGCCGACCGCGATCGCCATTACCGAAGATACGCCGCTGGTCTTCTCCACCCTGAACAACAATGCCATTACCATCAGCGATGTGGATGCAGGTAGCAATCCCGTGCAGATTAGCCTCACGGCTACCAATGGCGCTGTCACCCTGAGCAGCACGACCGGACTGATAGGGTTGACGGGCAACGGCAGCAGCAATCTCAGCTTTAGCGGCACTCTCACCGACATCAACGCGGCCTTGCAAGGGTTAACCTTCGCTCCGACTGCCAACTTTTATGGGTCTGGTGCGATCGCCATTAACGTCAATGACCAGGGGCATACTAGTGGCACCGCTCAAAGCGGCAACGGCAGCATTAACATCACCATTACTCCTGACGTAAAGCTACTGTGGCGCAATGGCACGACAGGCACTACCTCCACTAGTACGGGCGAAAACGCCGTCTGGCAATTGGATAACTTCACGCTCCAGAACAGTTACTACCTTCCTACCATCGCTGATCTGAACTGGCAGGTGATCAGCAGTACCGCCGACTTCGATCGCGATGGTCATGCGGATATCCTGTGGCGCCACCGGGCGACGGGCGAGAATGCGATTTGGCAGATGAACAGCACCGGCTTCCAAAGCGGCTATTACCTTCCCACTATCGCCGATTTGAACTGGCGCATAATTTCCACCGCCGACTTCAATGGGGACGGTACGGCGGACCTCGTGTGGCGTCATCAGGCAACCGGTGAGAATGCCATCTGGCAGATGAACGGCTTTGTCATCGAAACCACCGCGCTCATTACGAGTGTCGCCGATCTCAACTGGCAGATTGTGAGTACGGATGACTTTGACGGGGACGGAAAGGCGGACCTGCTCTGGCGCCACCAAGCGACGGGTGAGAATGCGATTTGGCAAATGAACGGCTTCACGACCAAGAGTGCGTTTCTCTTCAGCCAAGTCGCTGATCCAAACTGGCAAGTCGCTGGTACGGCTGATTTTGATGGGGATGGGATTGCGGATATTGTGTGGCGCAACCGGGCGACGGGCGAGAATGCGATTTGGCAGATGAACAGCACCGGCTTGCAAAGCGGCTACTTCCTCACGACGGTGCCGGATGGGAATTGGCAGATTGTGGGTGTGGCCAACCTGGGTGGGGAGAGTACACCCGACCTGCTCTGGCGCAACGCCTCGACGGGGCAAGTTGGGATTTGGCAGATGAGCGGCTTGGGCGAGGTGCAAGCCTATGAACTCCTGAATGTGCCGGGTGAGTGGAGTGTGAAACCGTTTGTAGTCGCCTAAAGCCAGCACAGCTAGGTACATTGGCAGGCTCAGTGCGATCGTATTGAGGACAACCCTTGCTTCAAGGGTTGGCGTTGGCGGGTTGATACAGCTGGTCAGCAACGTGGCTCTTCCGTCCGCTCGCCTAGCTCACAGTCATAGCAGCAGTGATGTGGCTAGGGTTGTTCCCGCCGCAACTGCTGCACTGGCAGCAGCAAGCTCAACACCGGCACCTCATCAATCTTTAGTTTCTGGAGACAAGAAAACCGCGCGATCCCTCGGAGCTTGGCGAAGCCAATTGCAGGAGGAGTTGAGCGGAGTTGAGATCGCGCGGCTACGCTAGACATTCCTACCAGGTGGGAACCTCTAAGGCGATGTTGAGCAGGAAATCAGATAATGCCACTTCCCTTTAAAGTTGCACCCATACGCCAGTACGAAATCATTGATGTCGGTAACGAAGAGATTGGAATCTTACCGATCAAAAAGTACGAAAATCTTACCCGCGCCGAATATAGCTTCATTAAAAAACAAGATTTATACAACTATCAGTTTTCACTGGCGGCACTGGCTAAGCGAATTTCTCATGCAACGGGTGCTCATTTTGCTTACGTCAACGATCGCGTCAATGCCTATCTCTTCGGCGGCTTCATTCAAAATGACCTCGTGACAGTAGAAGGCAAAGAGGGCAAAATCACCAAAATTGAAACCGTTGAAGGAACCGAATTCATCACAGTTTCCTTTGATAGCAATGGTGACTTCGTTTCAGTTGCAGGCGAGGGCATTGAACTGGTCAGCCCAGCCTGGTATGCCGATTACTACTTAGAGATCACAACGCTCACCAACGAGTATCTAGAGTCGCTGCCCTACCAAAATTATGTGTATGCCACGGCGATCATTACCTTCCGTCTGGACCCTAACTGGAAGCTCGAAGACACAATGAATCCAGAGCTTCTGGACTATGAGCTAGTCCGTGAAGTGGCATCGTTTGCTTATAAAGAGAAAAACGGTTGGAAGACAGAAGAAGAAGCCGCGAAAGAGCCGTCCACGGATGAAGAGTTGGGAAAATCCTCGACGGAGATGTCGAACCCGACTGGGACGGCATCTTCTGGCGAATCCAGCACTACTGGGGACACGACCCCAGATTCAATCACAGAAACTTCGCCTTCCAGCCCATTAGCCTAATTTTTCAAGCGCTAGAGTGGGGAGCCAAGCTGCATCATGAAGAACTGCATCTGCATGAGTTAGGTATTGCTACTCTCTCTAGTTTGTTTGTCAATGCCAACCGGGGCAAGGACAGCGAGCCAGCATCACCGTCTGATTTTTATTACTTCCAGTCTGCTGCTGAGCATATCTCGATCCCTGCTGCGGCGTGCGATGCCTTCTTTAGTTGTGTGCGGGATGGCATCATGCCTGCGTGGGCAGTGCCTCTCTGCCCGATCGATAAGCTTGAATCCGGTCGAGCAAATGGGCGAGTCATTCGCCCACGAATCTGGGTTGGCGATGGCGTTGTGATATTGCTGCCTCGAATTTCAGGGCAGCAGGTTACAGCACCATTTGCGATCGTTGATGGTGCTGCGGGTGTTGTGGATGTGAAAGACCTGGATAGTGAGACGTGGTTTGCGGTTGATGTGCCTGCTGGCGATTGCTGGATGCTGGATGCAGAATTTTCACTTGTAGAGTCGAAAATCATTCTGATGAAGTAGGAATGTATCTCGATATCTTGTAGCTCTATGATTCAAGAACAGATTTTGACAACCTACACTCAAGACGAAGAGCTAAGTCTAGAGGGCTATGAGCTGGTTAAAGCTGCAATTGACAATAGTTCGGACAGTTTTTCGAGGGGGCTGAAACCCTTGAGTCCTCATTAGTTACTTTGCTGTAGAAGCGGGATGACACCCGCATTCCACCCTTGGTAATTTAAAGCTGTTCACAGTATTGGTGAATTAAGTAAGTGTTTATTGTGCCTTCTCCATAACTTAAAAAAAGATTGCGTAGTTTTTCGCAATGGCTATGAACATGATTTCTAATAGACTTAATCGGAAATAGGCAGTAGTCGAAGCCAGACAACAAGAGGCTTTCATCTGTCCAACCTAAGCAGTTGCTAACTGACGATGCTTCAAGCGAAAATTATGCAGTCCACAAGCAGTTTCC
>JAHHHO010000106.1 GCA_019359315.1 Myxacorys californica WJT36-NPBG1 | reverse complement strand
TATTAGTGCTGTTGCATGCAGGACAGTGTACGGGTTCAAGTACCATCACCATAATCTAGGAATTATCTAACGGGTTCAAGTCGTCCTATTCTCCCTGATCCTCGTCCCCATGTCTAGAACACGACCGCAATCTGGTCGCCAAAGCGCTGAGACGGAGAATTTAGCACCTCTGCAAACAGCGGCAATGCCTCGACGACTCGCGCACCGGGAGCGAGTTTAGCAATTTCTTCGGCGGCTGAGGTGGTTGTGCCGGCTGCCATACCGCTCATATCGGGTAAAAGCGCATTGACGCAGCTAAACAGAATCTTGCCGTCCAAGGAACCCGCTGCTTGCAGAGCATCTTGTATTACCCCATACGGTACAGACAGCAACACCACATCCGCAAACTGTACGGCTTCAGTGGGTGTACCAATAGTGGCGTTACTACCGATGGCCTCGGCAACTTTCTGCAACTTGGTAGCATCACGGGAATAGCTGAACATCAGTTGGTGTCCCTTCTGGGCCCAGAATTTGCCTAAGCCACTGCCCATACTGCCCGCGCCAATAATGCCAATCTTCATACAATTGTTCCTCGTGCCTTATCAACGTTTGGATTTGGGGTAGAGCCAGCCTGCAAACAGCTTTGTCATGCGCGGCATCACCACGTAAGTCATTAATGACAGCAGCACGATCGTTGCAATCAAAGTGCGAAGCAGAGGCGGTAAAAAATTGAATGGCTGTAAAAGCAAATTAATCAGGTTAATCGTTGGAAACGCTGCCAAACAGGTGATCACTAGCATTTTGTATCGGGGGGGTGGGACGATCGATCGCTGGGTTGACAGCGTAAACCAAGTCTCCAGTCCCGTCAGTGTCTGCCACTTGCCCTCGCCCACAGTTAACTGTTTGGCTCGATCCAGCAGTTTGCGTCGAATTGCCGATTCTTCCCACTGCCGTAAATTGCTCAGGTGATCGAACTTGAAGACAATCCGATATTCTGGATTGGTGCGATCGGACGGACGAAAAATATTTGCCCCTAAATGTCCTTCAAACGCCTTGGCAGCTTCGGTTAGATCAGACAGCACTCTCTCAAACTCTGCCTCGCAACCCGGTTTAATTTTCTGAAGCACATCGATCGTGACAGGGGGATCAGCGCCTTGATCAGTAGCATCCATAGAAATTTAGAGTAAGGGTAATCCTTCAGCACTGACCTCTAGCCGCACCACTTTAGCGGATTCAATTCCAGTCGGCGGCGGAAATGACATGCCGCCATTGGTGGTGACGTAGAGATGCGTGAGGTCGGTGGACGATCGCCCAAAGGCAACGGCTGTTGTCCCGACCATTCCCTGCTCTGCTTGCGCCAGGGTCGTAATGCTGCCATCTGGAGCAATCCTCACCAGGCTGTTGAAGACATGCGTGGTGCCGTAGAGATTGCCCGCGCGATCGAAGGCAAAATCGTCAATATTGGCGTTTTGCACAAAAACTTCCGGTTCACCGGGTTGACCTGCTTGGATTGGAATTCGCACAATTTGCGCGTTCTGTGTGTTGGAGGCGTACAAAACCTGATTAAAGATCTTCAGTCCGTTCACAGCCGGAGTAGGATTTTCAGGGGTTGCCTGTGCCAAAAGCGGATGTTCTAGCCAAATTCGCGCACTGCCCTGAGCCGTATCTAATTCCCAGATTGCCCCTCGGTAGGAGTCAGCAATCAAATAAAGCGAATCTGATAGAGCCGTCAAACCATTGAGAAACACGGCATCGGGTAGAGCGGCTAGAACATCCACAGTTCCTTCTAAAGAAACCCGCCAAACGACTGGTGTATTCTGATCATCCCAACCCGTTAGCAAAAGGCTACCGTCGGCGGCAAAGGCAAGTCCCGCTGCTTTGCCCGCCACGATCGCATGAGTATTCACAACGCCTGCTGCATCAATGCGAATCACTTTGCCGCTGTAGTGATCGGTGATGAACAGCGTTTGATCAGGGCTGGCAACGATGCTTTCTAGAAAGGTGTTGCCCGGAAATTCTGCAACAGTTTGCGCCGGAACGAGAGCGATCGGTGCCGCACTAAACAGAGGTGGTAATTGAGACGGGGGCATTGATACTCCTTTAAGATTAGCCAGATTCTTGTAGGTCAGAAGCGAGATCGCATGCTGGGTTAAATTTACGTCAAATTCTCCCTTGACTTCTAGGACAGGTCAACCCACACTGTCTTGGTTTGTAGATAAAACTCCAGAGCTTCCCAGCCTTGCTCACGCCCGTAGCCGCTCATCTTGTAGCCGCCAAACGGTCCCGACGGGTCAAATTGACCGTAAGTATTGACCCAAACTGTGCCTGCTTTGAGTTTGGCGACGGCTTTGTGGGCTTTCTTAATGTCGCGGGTATGCACCCCCGATGCGAGTCCGTATTGGTTGCTGTTGGCAATGCGAATTGCGTCCTCAAAATCGTCAAATGGGATAATGGAGAGAATCGGACCAAAGCTTTCTTCACGGGCGATCGTCATCTCGCTATTCACGTCTGCAAATACAGTCGGCTCGACAAAATAGCCCTTGCCCGTCCCGATATCTGCTGCTTTGCCACCTGCGACCAGTCGCGCCCCATCTTTCTGCCCAATGCTCATGTAGCCGAGAACTTTGTCGTATTCGCTTTTGTTGGCGATCGGTCCCATCTCACTACTTGGGTCGAGCGGATCGCCAGGTTTGGTGATTAATGCCCGTTGCCGAACGCGATCGACCACTTCGTCATAGATCGATCGTTCCACTAGCATCCGCGACCCGGCGTAGCAGATTTCGCCTTTGTTGTAGAACATCCCGTCATAGGCCGTTTGCGTTGCCGCATCCAGATCGGCATCGGCAAAGATGATGTTGGCACTCTTGCCACCCAATTCCATTGTCAGGTGCTTCAACGTATCGGCAGAGTCTTTGATCACGCGGATACCACTAGCCGTTGAGCCCGTGATTGCCACTTTCTCAATGCCAGGATGGGTAGACAAGGCATTACCAACTGTTCCACCGGGTCCCATCACCACATTGAACACACCGGGTGGCACACCCGCTTCTTCCATGATTTGAGCGACTTTCAAAGCGGAAAGCGGGGTTGCGGAAGCAGGTTTATGAATAATCGTGTTGCCAGTCGCGAGTGCAGGGGCAAACTTGCTGATCGAGAGAATCAGCGGAAAGTTGAAGGGGGTAATGGCTGCAACCACGCCCAGCGGTTCACGCAAGGTATAGGTGTGCAGCCCTTGGGTGGTTTGTTTGACCGATCCTTCAATTTTGCTTGCCCAGCCTGCATAGTAGTGAAACATATTGGCAAGGTGAGGGATATCCACCGTCATGGAATCGGTGAACAGTCGCCCCATTTCTTTGGCTTGCAGAAACGCAAGTTCCTCGCCGTATTTGCGGAACAGATCGCCGACTTTCCACAAAATCTCGCCGCGATCGTGTCCGCTCAACTGGCTCCATGTTCCTGTCTCAAAGGCCGCGTTGGCGGCTTGAACGGCTGCCTCGACATCTTCAAGGGTGCCTTCTGCAACCTGGGCAATTTCTGCCTCTGTAGTAGGGTCGATCGCGGAGAAGGTTTTACCGCTGGTGGAATCACGCCATTCGCCGTTGATATAAAGCTGAGTGAGTGTAACGGGGAAGTTGGGACGTGGTGATTTACCAGTTGGCTCAAATCGCGCTGATTCACAAATAACCATCGGCATCTCCTAAAACCTTTGGAGACTGTAACAGCAACTTACGGCTGCCCAAGCCATACAAAAGGGTTGTTTAAGTTTGATCCGTAATTCTTGCGAAATTTGTGGAAATCTTGCTCAGCTACCCAAATCAAAGCTGCTTGCGGTAGTCGAGAGGAGTCGTCCCTGTAAATTTGCGAAACTGGACTGTCAACTGACTCTGATCGGCAAAACCAACGTGATGGGCAATTTCAGCGATCGACAATGAACTGCTCCTCAGCAATGCTTTTGCCTGTTCGACTCGCTGTTGCAAAACATACTGATAGGGCGAAATCCCCATTGATTGTTTAAACAAGCGAGCAAAGTAGTATCGGCTCATCTCGACCGTACTAGCGATCTCCTCTAAACTTAAATCCTGAGCTAAATACGCCTGAATATAGTTAATCGCTTGCTGTAATTTGCGATGCGGCAGTCCACCCGAATGGGTTTGCAGAGGTTGCTGCCGTACCGTATAGTGTCTCAGTAGATGGATAGAAAGTGCTGTCGTTAACGAATCGACAAAAAGTCGGCTACCTGATCCCTGCGATTCCATTTCGGACCGCAATGCCTGCCCCAGTTGATCAATTAGCGGATCGAGACTGGAAAACTGTGGGATCAGTTCAACGCGATCGCTATTCACAGTTTCGTGCGCCACCTGAGCGAGGTGATTGGGTTCCAAAAACAAGAGCGTAAAGGTATTTTCCTGGTTCCAACTGACTTGATGCGCCACCGTTGCCGGAACGATGACAATATTTCCATCTCCCAATTGCTCTCGCTGTCTGCGTCCGTCCAACACCCGCTCCACTTGCACTAACTGCTCAGAGTGATGAACTAAAATCATATGCTGCGTATAGCGATACTCAGGCGTTTCCCAAGCAGGTTGGTGGTGCTGTTGCACATAGATGCCTTGCCATTGCAAAGGCTGACTCGATCTTAGCGGTGGACGAGCCAAAACCTGCAAAATGTTTTCTTCTTGAGCAACTTCTACTGTTAAGGGCTTTAGTTCTGACATTGTTTATATAGCAGAGCTGATAGTTGAGAATATATCAGAATCAACTTCAGGAGCATCTCTGCCTATTCAGCGATCGCATTAATTCTACGACTCCTGTTTTTCACATTGGGTGTGATGATTCAGTCAGCTTCGTGTTCACCAGCCTGACGAATATGATGCTGGCGATTGCAGAATGTTACGAGACAGGAGTGTATGCAATCACGTCAGAAGGGCGTGTAACCTTAACAGATGAGATTCAGTTTGGTGAAATTCGTCGGAGACATAATCCTAGAACCGTTGAATCGCTCTATGCAGAAGGATGGTCGATTCAAATCGAATGTGGCCACTGACTTCCTACTGATAATGGGATGGATGTGGCAACCCCCCGGTTATTTCTGTCAGTTGTTGAGCCACGGCTAACAATTCCATGTCCCGCCAACGCCTACCCACAAGCTGCACACCAATCGGTAACCCGGTCTGAGACTGGGCTATCGGAATGACAACAACTGGATTTCCAGTGAGGTTAAACAACGTTGTATAGGCACCACAGCCCAAAGTATAGGGCAGTCTCATCTCATCGACAGCGATCGCACTTCCCGGTGGACAATGGGGAAATGCCGGGGCCGTGGAAACGGGGCAAAGCCAGACATCCCAATCGGCAAAGAACTGATCCATTTGAGCCATTAAGCGATCACGTCGCGTTAAGGTTGCCATGTACTGCTTCAAGTTCGATCTCATTCCCCGCAACAAACCCCACTCCAGAGCATGATCTCGAAACTGAGGCGAAATTTTGCCACGCTCCTGCAAGATTCTCAAACTTCGTTGGATGAATGATCGTGTCCACAACGGTTCAGCTAGAGCGAGTTGCGGCATCGCAAGCTCACCATAGGTTTCCCAGGCAACATCAAAATCAAATGACGAGGGAGCCACTTGCTCCACCTGACAACCTGCTTGCATTAATTGACCGACAAACTGCGCGATCGCTGTTTGAATCTCTTGCGTAACCGGAACACCACCAAAACTCGCTGTCCAGGCAATGCGCCTTGTTTGTAATGGTTCACCCATTGGTGTATCCAGTGGCACAGGTGGAACTTCTGGCTGACGTGGGTCGGCTCCTGCAATCAGTGACAATCCTAAATGCAAGTCGTCGATGCTACGAGCCATTAATCCTGTCGTCAACATATGCCGGATAGAATGCGATCGCCCCGGTATTTCGGGAATGTGTCCGGCTGTCGAAACCCGGCGATCCGTCGGTTTCAACCCATAAACTCCGCAACAGTGAGCCGGATGACGAATTGAACCACCAAAGTCTGAGCCTAAATCTAACGGAGAAAATCCGGCAGCGATTGCCGCCCCACCACCACTGGAGCTACCGCCAGCAGTATGGTTCAGGTTCCAAGGATTATTCACACGATCGAATAAAGAATTGATGCCCTGATAATCTGATGCTAATTCTGCTGGATTCGTTTTGCCGAGGAGAATGGCTCCGGACTGATGCAATCGACCTACAGCTGTCGCATCCTGCTGGGGAACATAATTCGCCAATTTCTTGTAGCCCGCAGTGGTGCGAATTCCTGCGGTTTCAAAGGTGTCCTTGATAGTGATCGGCACGCCATGTAATGGACCCCAAGCTTCACCCCGGGATAACGCCTCATCAGCAACTTTTGCTCGAGCATGAGCCTGCTGCTCATTGAATGTGATAATCGCGTTGAGCTTGGAATTATGAGCAGCAATATGAGCCAAGTGAGCTTCTACCACTTCGACCGCAGAAACGGAGCGATCCCGGATCATTTGAGCAAGCTGACAGGCTGACAGAAAGACTAAATCGTTCATGGCTACTACACCATTCAATTCCAAAGGGTAGTACTAACTCTTTAAGACTAACTCCTATCAATGAGTTAATTGAACTCGAAGTTAGCTATGAGCCAAAAACCGGTCTAAATCATGATAAAAACTACTGAAATTTTTGAATCTTCATTTTCATGGAAGCAGATTATACCGGTTCGAAATTCTCACAATTCATCATGACAGGGTGCAATATGAGACGCGCTAACTTCAGCCATACTTGGATTAGTGAGACTGATTTCTCCGGTTCTGATTTCACTGGAACTAACTTTCATAAAGCTATTATTGATCCAGGTTTTTGGAATCCTAATCTACAAATGCAGATTTCAGTAATCCCATTTTGTTGGGTGAGCCTAGATTCCTGCTTGAAACAGAACAGGCTACGATTACCAGTGTAAGTTTCATAGGTACTATCTTCTTTACCAAGAACATCAAAAACCCATGGATTTAGATGTTTCAGAAGTTCCAGGAGCTATCTATGTTAAAACTACATGAGATCTAGCTGGCGTGGACTTTAATGCATATGATTCTTGGGGTATTGAGCATATCTTAGCGTCGTTGCAATCGACATAACAAGGCCTATGCACGCCGACCGCCGAGAAGTTATTTGTTGGAAGTGAGAGGCTAGCTGTGACGAGTGATGGGCAACGTTAGCTGGAAAAATTGGTGCTGCATTATGGATATGTACCTTTATCCAAGTCGCACTAATCTATGACGAATCAAAATCAATATTTGTTGAAATTAGCGAAACGTAATGCTGAAGCTTATATCGCTAATCCGAAAACGAAAGCTGCAATGATTACAGGATCAGTCGCAGAAGGGCTATGTGATGAATATTCTGATTGCGAAATATGCTTCTATTACGATGAGTTACCGTCTGAAGCAGAGCTGCATCTAACACAGCAGCAGAATCAGGGTTCTGAACCACTGTGGACTCTAGGTAGTTTACAAGAGGGTTCATTTGCTGAAAGTTACCTTGTAAAGGGGGTTGAGTTTCAGATTGGTCATGAGGTGATCGCAAACTGGGAAAAGGAAATTTCAACCATCTTGGAGGAATTTGATCTGTCTCCAATGATGAAAGCAATGTCAGGCACACTGATTGGAATCCCGTTGTACGGCGCACCATTAATTCAGCAGTGGAAGGCTAAAATTTCAAATTATCCGGATGGACTTGCACAAAAGATGGTTGAGCACTACCTCACGTTTTTCGCAATTTGGGGAATGCAGGAAAAGCTTGCTAGACGAGATACAACGCTCTGGTATTACCAAGTTCTCGTCGAATCTGCTCAAAATATTCTAGGTGTTTTATCTGGCTTGAATCGCTTATACAACATTTCAGCTTAAGCGAATGAGCAAATTTATTGAGCAAATGGAGATTGCGCCTGAAAATCTTGCCGCTCGTCTCGAAGATTTGTTTCGCTTCGAAGCCCGTGTAGCCGTTCATGAACTTAAAGCATTAGTTCAAGAAACTGTACAACTTGTCGAGATCCATATGCCTCAAGCAAACACTTCCTCAGCTAAACAGAAATTAGGGTGGAGGCAGCAACCGTGGCAAGTAAACGAGTAATCGGCGAAGAATTCCAGCTAACAGTTCAGGTGCAGCGAATTGACTGAAGCCGCTTGGGTGAGGAGCAAAGACCTTGGCAACTGCTAACCCGAACCGTTAGGCAGAATTAGATTTAAGGAAAATGAGAAGAGTAAGATTGTGATTGAAGATAGAGATGGAAAGAGAGTTGCCCTGTGACTGGTTCAACATCTGGGATCGGAATGGCGATCGCAAAGCGACTTGCTGAAGAGGGATTTACTGTTGCTTTTCATTCCAGGTCTTCAGTGTTGGTTGGACAGTCATTAGCAGAAGCACATTCTGGCTCATCTTATTTTCAGGCTGATCTGTCTGACCAAAGCCAGTCTCGTATTCTAATTGCCGAAGTGTTGTCGCATCACGGTCGGTTGGATGTATTGGTCAATAATGCGGGTATTAGTGCCACGATTCCACATACATCTCTAAAGGAAGCATCACCCGAGATCTGGCGCAGTTTGTATGAGGTCAATGTCATAGCACCTTGGACACTAAACTTTATCGGAAATAAGCTAGGCTAAACAGCAAAAAACCGAAGTTGCTCCAATCATTGTCATGTTGTCTTACTTCACTCTCAAACCTAAGCCGCGCATCTTTCGGAGTTTGACCGGATTAAGCGTGAGGGAATCTGAACAACTGTTGCCGTCGTTCGAGAAGGCATGGCAGGCGTATGTGGAGAAACATCATATTCAAGGCAAGAGACGGCAACGCAGCTATGGAGGCGGACGCAGTGCGCGGTTGAAAGAGCATTGTGACAAATTGTTGTTTATCTTGGTGTACTTCCGGTTGTATCCGACGCAGGAAGTGCAAGGGTATTTGTTCGGGATGGGACAACCGCAGGCGAACGAGTGGGTGCATAAGCTGAGTGGAGTGCTGAATCAAGGGTTGGGGTGTGAGCAACAGTTGCCAGAACGAGATGCCCACACTCTCGAAGCGATTTTGAACGAGTGTTCTGCGTTGGAGTTCATGCTTGATGGCACAGAACGGCCCATCAACCGCCCGAAGGATAAGGTGGGACGAAAAAAGTACTACAGCGGCAAGAAGAAAGCGCATACGGTGAAAAATAATGTGATTACAGAGCGGCGAGGAAAGGTGAAATATTTAAGCAGCACTTACGAAGGCAAGAAGCATGACAAAGCCATTGCGGACGACGAGGGGTATGCATTTCCAACGGGCAGCAAGGTGTGGTAAGACACTGGATTTCAGGGGTTTGCGCCCGCAGGCGTGACGGTGTTGCAACCGAAGAAGAAACCGCCGAAGCGAGAACTCAGCGACAGCGACAAACAACGCAATCGAGAGATATCAAAGGAACGGGTCAAGGTGGAGCATCACATTGGTGGGATTAAGCGGTCTCAAATTGTGATGCAGAAATTTAGAAATCGCAAGGAGCACTATCTGAATGATGTGATGGAAACGGCGTGTGGATTGCATAATTTTCGGTTAAGTCACCGTCCAGTCAAAGTTGCTTAAATGAAGTTCCGCTGGAGGACTTCAACTTCATTTCCTATCCCTCTTATTTCCGATAAGGTTTACTGATTGCAGAGGCTGAGAGTGCACTACGCCAGTCATCCAGGAGCGAATGTCCTAGTTGTATTCTTAACATTAGCTCTCATGCAGGTATTCGCCCGAAAGGAGCTTCAATTCCATACTCTGCGACCAAAGCTGCTCTGAATCACATGACAAAGCTGCTTGCAATGAGTCTAGCACCACAGATTCGTGTGAATGCGATCGCGCCGGGTTTGGTTGATACTCCTATGAGTAAAGATTGGACAGCGGCACAAAAACTTTGGAAGGAGCGATCTCCGATGGGACGGGGAGCACAACCAGAGGAGATCGCGCAGATCGCTTCTATGATTGTTGCAAGTCACTATCTTACGGGAGAGATCATAATTTCAGACGGAGGGCTAAATCTCACCTAGTAAGCGAGATTCATGCCTCACAATCGCTTGCACACCGACCGTATCAAGGTTATCGGAGGCAGTATTTGGAGTCGTCGGCAGGGTTTTAAGTTTCAGTAGACTTGAATAGCACTGACAAGCCCAGAACAGGGAAGAGGGGTAAGCCAATGCTGCAATCTGTCGAGCAACAGATTGAGCGTGTCATCAATCATGTTTTACCAGCAACAGCCCTAGAAGGAAAATTCGGCTCACCGAAAACTCTCTATGAGCGATTGGCACATTACCAAACACCCGGTCTCAGTATTGCGGTCATTAATGATTTTGACATTGAATGGGCGCGTGGATTTGGGGTGTGTGAAGCTGGAACAACTCGTGAAGTTACACCAGACACATTGTTTCAAGCCGCCTCAATCAGCAAACCTGTTTTCGCTTTAGCGGTCATGCGTCTTGTGCAAAATGGGCGACTTAATCTTGATGAGGATGTCCACAATTATCTCACCTCATGGCGTGTGCCTGCGATCTCAAATTGGCAACCCCGGATAACGCTGCGCCAGTTATTGAGTCATACTGCTGGCTTAACTGTACATGGCTTTCCTGGCTATCGAAACTCAGAGCCATTACCAACTACAGCTCAAATTCTCAATGGCGAACCTCCTGCCAATACCGATAAAGTGGAGGTCAATATCATTCCTGGAGTACATCATCGCTATTCAGGCGGCGGCACAACTATTGCTCAACAGGTATTGGTTGATGTATTAGGTAAACCCTTTCCAGAAATCATGCGCGAATTGGTATTATACCCGTTGGGCATGACCAATAGCACCTATCAACAGCCGCTCCCAAACGATTGGTTGACAAAGACAGCAACAGCTCACTCATTATCTGGTGTCCCACTTGCAGGCAAGCATCACGTTTATCCTGAGATGGCAGCAGCAGGTCTGTGGACAACTCCATCAGATTTAGCCAAAGTCGGAGTTGAACTCATGCGAGTATTGCGTGGATTAACTCCCGCCGTTTGGAGTCAAGAAACGGTAGAAGATATGCTGCGTCCCCAGCAGCCAGAGCAAACCCAAGAAGCGGATGAATCATTTGTGGGGTTAGGAAAAGGATTATTTGTAGGATTAGGATTCTTTGCGGGGGGTGGAATTGGCAATGGATTCTACTTTTTCCATAGTGGTAAGAATAAAGGTTTTGTATCGTTGATGCGTATTTATACTCATCTTGGAAAAGGGGCTGTTGTCATGCTCAACTCGGAAGAAATTGAGCTAATGCAGGAAGTCATGAGATCGCTTGCCCTGGAATATAACTGGCCTGACGTGTTTCCGAAAGAAAAACCAATCATCCTGTCACAAGCCGATCTTTACTCAGGGTTATACCTAACAAAATCTGGATTGCCATTCAAAGTAATCAGTCAGGATGGAAATGTGTTCCTACACTGTGGGCAACAACCGCCGTTACAGTTCTTCCCCACATCAGAGCTAGAATTCTTTGCTAAAGCCTTGAATACGAGTATTTCCTTTGAAAAGGACGACACAGGCAAAATTGTGGCAATGACCTTAAACCAAGCAGGTGTTACAAGTTTAAGACCACAAGCGAATCCACAAATAAGAGCAAAGAAGCAGGAGTGAAAAATACAAATATGATGCAACAAGCGCAACCCAACACTGCGGTGGAGCGGACAGTTTTGAAATCTTGGTATTGTACTGGATTATCTGCTGCCGCTCACCTTTGCCGTTGGGCTGCTTTCAGTTGGCTGTGGATTCAGTCTTGATAAGTTGATTGTGAAGCGTCCGAAGCAGTTTCTATTCTAAAAGAAAAGATAAATCTCTCAGAGATGATGTGCATTACACTGAGAGACTCGATGGAAGATGGGCTACTTACTCCTGAGTTAAACTGCACTGCTTCTGTTCAAGTGAGCAAGCCGCTCGCGTCCCTCGCAGATTCTCTCCTCTCTGTGAAATTTGAACGTTACCTAGCAGAAACACCTGCCGTGCTGTTGGGACATATTGAATTTCGTCAGCATTAGCTTGAATTTGAGCTTCTGGATAGACAAAAGAGGCATTGCCGATTGCCCTGACTTCTTGGGTCGTTTCATTGTAATTCTGAGCATCTGCGGTCAAGGTAACTTGTCCTGTTTCGATCGCCTGAGCAATAGTCTGAGCGTTTGCCTGAGAAGCGATGGTTGAGTTGAAAAGTGCTACAAGCCATCCAGCCGATCGTCCTGATGTCAGGGTTGGAACAATGAAAGCTGCTACAATCGCCAGCAAAGCGCAGGCGACTAGAGAGACACGACGATTCAACCATGGAAAGGCAAAATTCATAAGATTGTGTCTCTTGTGTTTAGATGGGTGGGCTTGCAATAGTTCAGCTTCGAGGCGAACCTTGAAACTCAGGTCGGGTTCGATCGTTTCCGCCAAATCAGTCAAATTAACGAGAAAATCTACATCCGATTGTGAAAGGTCATTGGGTTGATTCGGTTTAGAGTTCATGGTCTTCACTTACAGGTTGTTTCTAGATGTTTACGAAGATCTTTCAGAGCGCGACAAACCAGCATTTTGACCGCAGCCTCGCTTTTGCCCATGACTTGCGCGACTTCAGTCATACTCAATCCCCCGAAGACTTGCAGTGAAATCGCTTCTGCTCGATCAGCAGTGAGATGGCTCAGGGCTTGAGCAACTTGCTCCAAGGACATCTGCTGTGCGGCAAATTCTTCTGGTGCGAGCGAATTGTCTTCTATCTCAGTCACTTCCTCTAATGGCAAGGTTGACCGTTGGCGACGGAAGTAATCAACTGTTTTTCGGGAGGCAATTCCCATCAACCAAGCCGCGAACTTACCCTGCCCTCGAAAGCTAGCAATGACTTCTTGGGCTGCCAAAAAAGTTTGAGCAGTCAAGTCTTGGGCATCATGGACGTTACCGACTCGTGAAAGATGATAGCGGTAGACCGTTTTAAGATTTCGTCGGTAGAGTTCTGCAAAAGCTTCCGATCTGTAGCGCGCTTCCTGAGCCAATTCTTCATCTGAGTGCATTTTGAGGTCTGAGAGTCTTTGGTCGGGACGCGGACAAGCTGGGAGAAAATTCATTCATACGTTCCTCAGATGTAAGCTTCTATAGGTACGTCGTAGAAAACCATCATTTCGTAACAACCTAGACTTGAAAAGTTTTTGCCCACATATCGCGTCAGCAGCCCAACAAGTCGCTGCACTGGAATTTTCAACGTTATTGATTGAGATACAAAGTTTGTCGATATCCAGTGAGCTTGATCGTTGTGCCGCTTATTTTATCTGTGGGATGGTATTTGAAAGCTTGTCTGTCTAGATTTATGGCTCAGTTGCTTTGGAGGTACTGGTATCTAACAAATGACTTTGAGGAATTTGTGTATTAGCAATATGCTTTAATCCCCAAGCAGTGATTACTTTCAACACAGGACGTAGGCTTTTTCCTGTTTCGGTCAGATGATAATTCATTCGACGAGCATGGTTACTGTAAGGCTGCTTTTCTGCTAAGCCTAATTCTTCGAGTAGTTTGAGGCGGTTTGCCAAGATATTAGTCGAAATTCCTTCAGGAGATTCTAAAAACTCTTCAAATCGCTGCTTTCCGAAGAACATCATGTCTCGGATGACCAGTAACGTCCAGCGATCGCCAATCAAGTCCAAGGTACAAGCGACAGGGCAGAGGGAACGTTTTGGTTCGGGCATAGCTCATACAATCAGCTTTATTACTTGCATTTTACAAGCTATGACTGCTAAGTTGTACTTTAACTTGCAACTTAAAAGTTACATATGGACGCAGCAACCCAGAAGCGACCGTTTGAGGTTGAGATTTGTCTACCGGTAAGAACTTACGATATTGACTTTGCAGGTATCGTCAACAATATCGTTTATGTTCGTTGGTTGGAAGACCTACGTCTGGAAATGTTAGCCTGTTATTTCCCATTAGACGAACAGCTCAAGAATGGAATTGCGCCTGTTATTATGCAGACAAAGATCGATTACAAGCAATCCATCAAGCTTTCTGACGCTCCTAGCGGCAGGATGTGGATGAAGGCGATTGAATCGCTACGATGGACTGTTAGTGCAGCAATTGTGGTTAATGGCAAGGTCGCTGCCCTCGGTGAACAAGTTGGTATTTTTGTTGATTTACAAAACAACAAGCCGATCCGTATGCCGGAAAGGTTAAAGCAGAAGTATCAAGAGTTTGTGTCGTAAGCAGCACAACAACTTGATCGACCTAGCGAGCGCGAGGGGATGAGCCTTGCAACTAAGTTCTTAACGTATGTTTATACAACAGGGGCTCAAGATGAACATTTTTGAACGAGTGATGGAATGCCCATTCTATAGCCACCCTAAATCCCATCGTCCTGGGGAAAACAAGCAAAGGAAGTCAACGTTATTGTTGTCCTGATCGCCGACGGAGTTTCACTGACACATTCGACACGCTGCACTATCGTCGTCAAATCATCTCAGAGGAGATTCGAGTGGTCCTACAAGCGCATAGTGAAGGCAGCAGTTTACGTGGGTCCCCAGGCAATATGTGCTTTCGTGCAAAAACGTTCAAGACACTGACAGGACAAGTAAATTATCTTGAGAAACCGAATCTGGCTCATCTACGATTTCTTACGATTCAAGACCAATCCCATTGATGCCTTGCTCCATAGCACGGAGTGTCAATCATGCCTCTAAAGCAGAACTGCAAACTATGATCACATTGCCGTTAGAAAACAGCTTTTCATTATCAAATGTACAGCTATCAGATGCAGATGCCTGTGTCGAACACCTCAATAACCCACTCATTCATCAGACCACTGAAAATATTCCCTACCCTTACACAAAACAACAAGCACTCCAGTGGATTCAACGCTATTTGGATATTACCGATCGATGTAGAAAGTTTCACTTATTGACAATTCGCGATTCGCAGGCACAGATGGTAGGGGCGATCGGCATTGGTGAAATGGACGAGCGGAATCCTCATGTCGCTGAATTAGGTTACTGGCTTGCTGTTTCCTATTGGGGACAGGGAGTTATGACAGAAGCCGTTCGGGTCTTCATCCATTATGCTTTTGCAGAACTGGAGTTATATCGTCTCTGGACACGAGTATTTGAGTTTAATTTGGGATCGCGTCGAGTCTTAGAGAAGAATGGCTTTAAGCTAGAAGGCATTCAGCGTCAGCATGTCTACTGTGATGGCAAATTGATCGACGATTATTTGTATGGATTACTCAAATCCGAGTTGCGCTAACCCATCTGATTTTAGGTCTGGCACGCAGCACTACCCCGAACTGAAATTTCGATCGTTTGTCCGGTTTGCTGCACTCGCATTGTTCCCTCGACTGTAAATGGTCCAAGTTCTCCGAATCTACGTATTTCAGATTTCCCGCGCCGTTATCTCTCAAAATGCCGAGAATCTCGCCTTGCTCAATTTGCAAGCTAATAGACTTAATCGGCAATAGCTTAATCTAGAAGACATATAGTTATTCTCGCTCGAAAGCTGAACCGCCTGCCATGTTGAGCTACAGCAGTGTCAGAAATAAACCTCATGTCCTCCAGAGTTTGAC
>JAHHHO010000105.1 GCA_019359315.1 Myxacorys californica WJT36-NPBG1 | reverse complement strand
TTAGTGCTGTTGCATGCAGGACAGTGTACGGGTTCAAGTACCATCACCATAATCTAGGAATTATCTAACGGGTTCAAGTCGTCCTATTCTCCCTGATCCTCGTCCCCATGTCTAGAACACGACCGTCGTAAGCAACGTATTCAGCGCAATCACATTGCTTGTGCTTTGTTGGTTTGGACACGCCTCAAGCAAATTGCTCAGGGCAGTTGCAAGACGATCTATCAGCTTAAGAGGGGACTGTTATCGAGCTATCTGATTGAGCAGCTTCAGGCTCCAACTTTACCGATGAAGCTCAGTTGGGCTTGCCCCTGAATCTAGTGCCCCTGCGTAAGTCCTGTTAAATTTGAAGATGTGTCTGTGCCCCGATAGTTCATACCTTCATTCAGCAACGCCAAAAAACTTATGCAGCGCGATCGCTCAAAGGGAGCGCGGTGGCATCGAAAGCCCTCAATCTTGTTGAACGCGATCGCACCTCAATGGTTTTGCTCATCTTGGAGCAATCGCGTTAAAACAATCTCCCTATTGTCAGATTGAGCTCAAATTGAGTCCAATCTCAACCTAATAAGACTTGTGTTGATATTAAGCTAGCTTCACAAATAAACAATTCTTACTAATCTCTAAGTTAGTTAAGTTTTATAAAGAAATATTTGTACACTATTAAATACTAGAAACCCCTAGTCGGTGCAGAACTAAGGGTTTCTTATCAATCAAGGGTTATATGTATGGGAAGTTTACCTCAAGGCGAACTTCCCTTTCTCTAAGAAATTAGCCGTTGATTGCAGGAGCTTGCAAAGCTACCGGAGTGACTTCCGATGCTGCCAAGTCCAGCGGGAAGTTGTGAGCATTGCGCTCGTGCATCACTTCCATCCCCAGGTTCGCCCGGTTGATCATATCTGCCCAGGTCGAGACCACTCGTCCCTGCGAGTCAATGATGCTCTGGTTGAAGTTGAACCCGTTCAGGTTGAACGCCATCGTGCTGACGCCTAGGGCCGTAAACCAGATACCTACGACGGGCCATGCACCCAAGAGGAAGTGCAAGGAACGCGAGTTGTTGAACGACGCATATTGGAAGATCAAGCGACCGAAGTAGCCGTGCGCGGCCACGATGTTGTAGGTCTCTTCTTCTTGACCAAACTTGTAGCCAGAGTTCTGTGATTCGTTCTCGGTCGTCTCACGCACCAAGGAGGAGGTCACGAGCGAACCGTGCATCGCGGAGAACAGGGCTCCACCAAATACACCCGCCACGCCCAGCATGTGGAAGGGGTGCATGAGGATGTTGTGCTCGGCTTGGAACACAATCATGAAGTTGAAGGTTCCCGAGATGCCGAGGGGCATGCCGTCCGAGAAGGAGCCTTGGCCAATCGGGTAGATCAGGAAAACGGCGGTTGCCGCTGATAGAGGCGCGCTGTACGCGACGCAGATCCAGGGGCGCATGCCGAGGCGGTAGGACAGTTCCCACTGACGACCCATATAAGCAAACACACCGATCAGGAAGTGGAACACGACCAACTGGTAAGGGCCGCCATTGTAGAGCCACTCATCGAGAGAAGCCGCTTCCCAAATCGGGTAGAAGTGGAGGCCAATTGCGTTGGAGGAAGGCACAACAGCACCCGACATAATGTTGTTGCCGAACAACAGCGAACCGGCAACGGGTTCGCGGATGCCGTCGATGTCAACGGGAGGAGCCGCAATGAAGGCAATGATGAAGCAAATGGTCGCCGAAAGCAGGGTTGGGATCATCAGTACACCGAACCAACCGACATAAATCCGGTTGTCAGTACTGGTCACCCAGTTGCAAAAGCGCTCCCACACATTGCCGCTTTCGCGTCTTTGTAATGTTGTGGTCATGATTTTAATAATTGCGTAGAAACAACAAATGAGTTTCGGTAAATCGGGTTCGATGAACAGAATGAATGATTTACCTACATCTCATCTTATTGACATCTATCTTTAGTTTTCCAGTGATTAGGCGTTAAGTTTTATTAGCCGTTTGATGGATTAATTTATATAGAAATGAATGAAGTTTAAGTTGACACAATCTTTAACCGTTGCAGTATTAAAACACATTAAGAAGATGGATTGAGAACCTTTGTATTTAACCTCTAAACTCAGCTTTAACCAGCGAACTTTGACAGCATTGCCACTTGAGTTAGCACTTCTTCACACAACTTGTTCGTATTTCTTCATCACGGTTAGTTGCAGAAGTATAACGAAAGTATTAAGACTTGCAAGAAAGTTGTAGTTCCTTTTCAAAAACATTCAAACTTCTGTTTTTTGAACAGCAACAGCAATTTTCTACGGAAAAAGAACCTCAGGAGTTCCAAAGGTTCTTAATTAAAAACTTGGTGCTCTCCAATCGCTTCAAAAGGCGTCAAACCTCAAGCGATCGCAGGCCTTGCTTTTAACAATCCCTCAAACAGAGCAAAGCCATCAACGCAGCCGAGCGCTTGGTCAGACGCCCGTTCCGGGTGAGGCATCATTCCTAGAACATTGCCTTGGCGATTGCAAATGCCTGCAATGTTGTTGAGGGAACCGTTGGGATTACTCTCTGGTGTTGCGTTTCCATTTGCATCACAGTATCGAAACAGCACCTGTTGGTTGTCTTCTAGCTCGTTTAACGTGTCTGCATCAGCGTAGTAACTGCCTTCTCCATGCGCGATCGGGACAGTAATCACTTGTCCTTTCTGATAGCCTTGTGTCCACATTAAATCGGTGCGTTCGACTCGAAGCGGGACGCGATCGCAGATAAAATTCAAGTCACGGTTTCTCACTAACGCTCCGGGCAATAATCCCGCTTCCGTCAGGACTTGGAAGCCGTTACAGATTCCCATAACCAGCTTTCCGGCTCTGGCGTGATCAAGAGTTGCTTGCATGACGGGCGAAAAGCGGGCGATCGCACCACAGCGTAAATAGTCGCCGTAGCTAAATCCTCCTGGGACAACCACGACATCAATATCTGACAAATCGCTTTCTTCATGCCAAATTAGGCGGGTTGGCTGATTTAGCAAGCCTTGAGTCACCCAAACTAAATCGCGATCGCAATTCGATCCTGGAAAAACAACGACCCCAAATTTCATCTTTATTTCCTTGAGCAATGATAGTAGAGAGGAGCGATTGGCCTACTTCCATGTTAATCACACAGACGCAGGTCTCGAACACCTCGGCAAACAGAGGCAACCCATCGTGTCTCTACGAACCTGTTAAATCAAATCGATAATTTTCGATGACTGGATTGGCTAATAGTTCGTCGCAAATTCGGTCTAACTGCTGGCGAGCGGCATCTTCATCATCCGCATTCAGCGTCACTTCGACATATTTTCCAATCCGTACTTGATCGACATTGGTGTAGCCCATGTGAGAGAGTCCCGACTGTACTGCCGTTCCTGCCGGATCTAAGACCGAAGGACGAAGAGTAACATAGATCTGAGCCTGATATTTCTGAGTCACAGTCGTGTCCTAAAGGGATAGAGAGATTGTTCTGAATCGTACAGCTTTTTATTCTAAATCTACGAGCGACGTGACGCGCTCCTCACTAGAACTGCCTGCAATCTTCCAATTCCCTAAAATCAAAACCCGGATTTTTACTTCAACCTTGTTATGAAAGCACAACGCACCCGCAGTCAAGACCGAATTTTGAATCTTCTGAAAATCCTAAGTCAAGAGATTTCAGCTCAAGATCTTTATATTGAATTGCGGAATCGGGAGCAGTCGATGGGCTTAGCAACGGTGTATCGAGCGTTAGAAGCGCTTAAGTTAGAGGGAATGGTGCAGGTACGAACGCTATCTAACGGCGAAGCGCTCTACAGCTTGATTCAGGAAGATCGGCATCATCTCACATGTTTGCGCTGTGGAAGCTCACGTCCTATTGATGAATGCCCCGTGCATGATCTTGAGCATCAACTCAACACGCTACATCAGTTCAAAATTTACTATCACATGCTGGAATTTTTTGGATTGTGCGATCGCTGCCAAGCAGAAGAAGCAAAAGGAACGTGAAGCCTATTAGTTTGTTTCAGATTTTTTGTGCAATCACAACCTGTGAACGTGTGAATCAAGGATCGAGTGCTGTAGGAAGCGTAGCGCAAACTCGATATCGCTAAACCGTATCAAGGAAGCGTAGTGCGAACTCAATAGGGCGAACTTGTATCGAGGAAATTCTTGCGCGAACTCGATACGAGATTGAAGAAATCAAGTAGCGTCAATTCAAAACTCGATACAGGATGTGCGATCGAGATACGCGCATCTGGAACTCGCCAAGCGAGGTGCGAACACGTTGCAGAGTAGAGCGATCATCAAAATGGAGCGTGCGATCGAGAATTGAAAATGATGAACACGATACCAAATGCAGCTTCTGCGATATGAATATGGTCACAATATTCATACCTCAGTTCCAAATGTTCTTCTTGAAACCCTAGTTTGTTACTGGTTCTACAACAGTGTTTCCTTAGGAAATGCATTGGTGCTATTTCCTACATTTGTTAGTTTTTGGACACCTGTAAATGGGTCAGATGAATTACTGACAGATACGGGTGCAGGACACCAGCGATCGTTAGAGTTCGATCGCTCCTAAAGAGTGAGGACACTTACTTGAATCACTTCAAGCCAGTGTCCTCACCCGCGATCGCGTCTATGCCTTGCCGTTCGTTTCATCCACCATCGACAACATCCCTTGAAGCGTTGCCGGAATGCTGCGTGGATCCATAAACATCACCTTGCTACTATCGCTCTTGCCCACCGTTGTTCCCATCTCTAGATAGTTCAACGCCAGCAATACTTTTCCAGCCTCCGCCGCACGCGAATCAGTATTGAGGGCTTGAGTTACAATCTGAATCGCTTCTGCTGTGGCTTGGGCACGAAGAACTTGTTGCTGCCGTTCAGCTTGAGCTTTCAGAACAATACTCTTCTGCTCTGCTTCTGCCGCTAAAATCACTGATTTCTGTCGTGCTTCAGCATCTAACACCTGAGCTTCTGCCTTACCCCGCGCCGAGTTTACCGCTGATTCTCGATCTCCTTCAGACGTGAGAATAGCCGCTCGTTTGCGTCGCTCAGCCGACATCTGCAACTCCATCGATTCTTGAACCGCTTTCGAGGGAATCAAGTCTCGCAGTTCAACGCGAGTGACCTTCACGCCCCAAGGATCAGTTGCGACATCTAATTCATGCAGCAGCGTTTCATTAATTTGCGATCGCGCCGTAAAGGTTTCATCGAGTTCTAGTAAACCCATCTCTGCCCGAATCTGGGTTAGCACCAGGTTCACCATCGCAGATTGGAGGTTTTGCACTTTGTAGTAAGCCTTCTCCATATCTACAATCCGCCAATAAACGACCGCATCCACCGTGATCGAGACGTTATCGCGCGTGATGCAGTTTTGCGGCGGAATATCCAGCACTTTCTCTCGGATGGTTTCTTGATACGCCACCCGGTCGAGCACCGGAATCACAAAACTGAGTCCATGACCGAGCTTGCGATCGTAGCTGCCCAACCGCTCCACCAACACTTCGTTTCCCTGTTGGATCACCTTCACGCTTGAAATTGCGCCACCACCAATAATCAAAGCAATAAACCAACCCCACATAGCAATGAGTCTCCTACTTGAGTAATGTATTTCGATTCTTAAAATTCATGAGGCAGCACTAGAAGCGTCGTGCCTTTGCGTCCTACAACATAGACCCGTTGATGAGCCGAAATAGTAACTCCGGTGTCTTCACAGCGAGCCGCCCAAGAATTCCCTTCATAGAGTACCCGTCCATTCTCCCCAGGCAGAATCTCTGTCAACGCTTCTGCTTCGGTCGCATCTAGTCTTAAGGCAGCCTTGCGTTTGACAAGGCGACGAGACAGAACGACTAGCAGCACCGACAGCACAATCCATAGAAAAATCTGAAGATTGAGCGGCAGAACGGTTGACACTGCCGCCACCGCGATCGCGCTCAGTCCCATCACAAACGCAATAAAAGCAGTCGGCAAAATCAGTTCAACGAGGCAGAGAATGGCTCCTGCCACTAACCAAACCATTGTTGGATTAAGCACCATAGAAGTTTAGAACGTGATAGAGAAAAGCTGTGTAAATTGAAGTGTCCTTCCTGAAAATCGCTGGTATAGTAGTGAGGTTTTTCACCGAAACGAGATTTCAGTCATCGGGTAAAAACGCGAGAGCTTAAACCATGGTGCGGTATCGAATCGAACTTCTAAGCGTTGATACAAATCTCTCCTCACTCATTCCGCAATCCCTGCTCTTGGGGCATTCATTCCCTCAAGATGCTTTCCCTGATTGATAGGTTTTGGTGTCCTCATCCTAGCCGTGCAATATGAAAACTCCCAGCAAACTTAACGATCGTTCCAATTTCTCTTCCCTGCCGTTGCCTCTGTCATCGAATCGGTTTCTCTGGGCAGTTGGCTCGACGGTTGCTCACAAGCCAACCGGAAGCCGGGTTGGAGCGAATCGCTATCAAGTGGTCTCTCCTCATGTTTGGGTGGATACGGCTCCGTACCAAGGTCCTAACTCACCAGAGTTTTTTGAAGATGACGTGCTGCCTTACCTCTATCTGTATCCCTACCGTCTCCATGTACCAGAAGTGTATGGCTTTTGCACCGATGACGAGACTGGAGAAGAGATTTTACTGTTGGAAAACGTCCCCCTCACCGCGACGGGAGACCTGTTGCCCTCACTAGTAAGATCGTGGTACAACGCTCCCGCCGTGCGACAGGCGTATTGGCTGTGGCAGATGTTAGAGCTTTGGATTCCGTTTTGGAAGCTGAATGTCGCTTCTAGTCTATTATCGCCCGAAAATTTGCATGTTGAGGGCTGGCGATTGCGGCTCAGAGAACTGATTCAAGACGGGGAACCCCAGATTAGGGGGCGATCAACCGCTTCGGTTCTCAGGCCGTCTTTGGCAAACTTGGCGCAATGCTGGATGCGGTTACTGCCCGACGCTAAAGATGCGATCGCCGAGCCGCTCCAAGCCCTTTGTGAACAGATGGAAGAGGGACTGGAATATCCGCAAGTGGCTCAGCGCTTGAATCAGCTTCTGCTCGAACAGTCGGCACGACTGCCGCTCAGATTACAGGTATATGGCGCAACCGATGTCGGACGAGCGCGAGCGCATAACGAAGATGTGTGCTATCCGCTCACCGCTAACCCTCAACATCAACTGCATGATGATCTTGCGCCCCGCTTAACGATTGTTTGTGACGGCATTGGCGGACACGAAGGCGGAGAAGTTGCCAGTCAGTTAGCGGTGCAAGCTTTGCAAATGCAAATCAAAGCGTTGTTAACTGAAATTGCAGACGAATCTGAGCCAGTGCCGCCAGCGTTAATGAGTGAACAACTCGCAGCGATCGTCCGCGTGGTAAATAATTTAATCTCGGCTCAAAATGATGCCCAAGATCGGTCGGGGCGGCGGCGGATGGGCACAACGCTAGTCATGGCGCTGCAACTGCCGCAACGGGTGAAACTCGCCGATGGCGCGATCGCGGCCAATGCGCACGAACTATATATTGTCAGCGTGGGAGATAGCCGCGCCTATTGGATTACGCCGGAATACTGTCAGCAACTGACCGTCGATGATGACGTCGCTGTGCGTGAAGTCCGCATGGGACGAGCGTTGCGGCAAGAATCCCTCAACCGTCCTGATGCAGGAGCACTGACTCAAGCCCTAGGCACAAGAGACAGTGAATATCTCCATCCCACGGTGCAACGCTTCATGCTCGAAGAAGACGGAATGCTGTTACTTTGCTCAGATGGCTTGAGTGACAACGAGTTAGTTCAACGATCGTGGGGAGAGTACGCCGAACGGATTCTCAGAGGCAAAGATTCTCTAGAAACCACCGTACGATCGTGGCTAGAAGATGCCAATACCCAGAACGGACACGACAACGTGTCTATGGTGTTGACGTACTGCCATGTCTCTTCGCCATTGGTCGATGTGCGAGTCCCAATCGCGCCGCCCGCTCTTGATCTCAAGCTCGACGAACCCGAACCCAAGCCAGAAGAACAGGTCGAACTGCCGCTAGCAAAACCGCGCCGTCAAGGAGTCGTGTGGCGGTTCATGCTGTTCCTCGCACTAAGCGGAGCCATCGGACTCGGCGCGTGGTACGCCATTAACCCGGCTCAAGTGCGGCAAGTGCGCGATCGCATCACAAATGAGATGCAAAATCGCATTCCTGACACTTTTCTTAAACGGTAGGAAGAAGTCCCGACCTGTGCAAAGATAAAAAAGCTGTCTTTCTAGATAGGTCTAGCTGATGGTGGTTAAGGCTGCTGATAGGGGTACGTTACACATTATGGAAATTGGAGCTCGCGTCCGAGTTAAGGAATCGGTTGTAATTTATCACCATCCCCAACATCGAAATCAACCGTATGATTTGCAGGGGGAAGAAGGGGAGGTCGTTGCGATCGTGAAAGAGTGGCATGGTCGCCCTGTCAGCGCAAATTTTCCCGTTTTAGTTAAGATTGGCGCAAAGCTCAAGGTTCATTTGCAAGAGGCGGAACTAGAAGCGATCTAGCGCTTTCGGCAAAACCAACCGAATAGATTCACGTCGCCGCGCATTTTCTGAAGTTCGCGGCGATTCTCTTGCGCCACTGAATGGTACCAAGCACTATAGCGATCAAGTTCTTCTCGATACTCTGCTTCGTCATAAAATTCGTGGGTTGTCCGATACAGTTCGAGGATTTCGGCTTCCATCCGAGCCGTGGGAGTAAACCAACGATGATCTTTATAAGACATGAGCAGAGAAGGACGCAGGTGGGGTTTGTGATGAGCGCCATCAACGCTAATCTAGCGCATTGCTCTTAGCTCAAACCAAAGTTTGCTGCGATCGCAGTTGTTTAAGCGCAAAATACGGGTGTTTAGGCACAAAAACAGGTGTTTAAGCACAGAATATAGTTAAATCAACTCATAAAGTAAGTTGATCAACAACGAATACAAACAGGTTTATTTTTAAGCAGAATTTGTCAGTCAATTCGCTCTGTTCGTTCGAATGAGGCATCCTCATTGAGTTCCTCATTTGATTAACATATAGCCTCATTTGATTGACATATGGTAGCTGTACGCGATACATCATGATTTAACGGTTACGTTAACTTTCAACATGAAACGTTTTTCAAACGCTCGATTTTATTGCCTCAGGGAGGAATGGACATGGATGGCAGCTTGATCATATCTAACATCCTGAATCCACCCATTCTGTTCTTCTTTTTGGGAATGACGGCTGTTCTCGTTAAGTCGGATTTAGAAATTCCTCCACCTGTCCCTAAGCTCCTCTCGCTGTATCTGCTCTTTGCGATCGGCTTTAAGGGTGGCGTCGAACTGATCAAAAGTGGCATTACTCAGGAAGTCGCCCTGACGCTATTAGCCGCCATGTTGATGGCGTGTTTTGTTCCGATCTATACCTTCTTTATCCTCAAGCTGAAGTTGGATAACTACGATGCAGCTGCGATCGCCGCTACCTATGGATCAATTAGCGCTGTTACCTTCATTACTGCAAGTGCATTTCTAACTGAACTTGGTATTGCGTTTGATGGCTATATGGTCGCCGCCCTAGCGCTGATGGAGTCTCCAGCGATCATTGTGGGTTTAATCTTAGTCAATCTATTTACCGTCGATGAGAAGCGAGAGCTCGCTTGGTCTGAAGTGTTGAAAGAAGCCTTCTTAAACAGTTCAGTTTTTCTACTCGTGGGTAGCCTGCTGATTGGACTCCTGAGCGGAGAACACGGCTGGAAGGTGATGGAACCCTTCGCGCAAGGGTTATTTTATGGAATGCTGACCTTCTTTTTACTCGACATGGGATTGGTTGCTGCCCGAAGAATTAAAGACTTGCAAAAAACCGGAGTTTTTCTCATCTCGTTTGCCATACTGATTCCTATACTGAACGCAGGCATCGGATTATTAATTGCCAAACTAATTGGTATGCCTCAAGGAAATGCGCTCTTATTCGCCGTGTTGTGTGCCAGTGCCTCTTACATCGCTGTCCCCGCCGCCATTCGGATCACCGTTCCTGAAGCAAATCCCAGCCTATACGTTTCGACTGCTTTGGCAGTGACATTCCCATTCAACATCATTGTGGGAATTCCGCTCTACCTGTATGGAATTGAGCTGTTGTGGAGATAACAAAATGCACGCTGTTAAAAGAATAGAAATCATTGCCAACTCATTTGAGCTTGGCAAAATTTTAGATAGTTTAAATAAGGCAGGCGTTCACGGTCATGCCGTTATTCGTAATGTTGCAGGAAAAGGCTTGCGAGATGGCCATGAAGATTTAGACATGACCATGCTCGACAATGTTTACATCATTGCGTTCTGTAAGCCAGATCTAATCAAACCCGTTGTAGAAAACCTCACCCCCCTGCTCAATAAATTTGGGGGCACATGTTACATCTCAGAGGTGATGGAGATCCGCTCGATCAAGTGTGTTGCATCACTTTAGTTACGTCGTCCTCTAGTTGCGTCACCCTCTAGTTGTGTCACTGTAGAAGAAGCAGTGTAGGAGAAGCATGGATTCAACGAAACGTGTTATGGAACGTCGCCATTTCTTAAAGTTAGGAGTGACGGGAGCCGCCCTGCTAGTGGCGGGGAGCGATCTAGTCTGGCGGGTTAAACAGGCTCAAGCCGGGGAGCTACCCTCAACCAATTCTGAAGCGCTTAATCCGGACGCTGCCCTGCAAAAGCTGATGGAGGGAAATCAGCGATTCACCGAGCATCACCCGGAGTATCCTGATCAATCTCAGGCTCGATTGCAAGAGGTTGCTCAAGCCCAGCATCCGTTTGCCACCATTCTGAGTTGTGCAGATTCGCGAGTGCCTGCCGAGATTATTTTTGATCAGGGCATCGGAGACATTTTTGATGTCCGCATTGCTGGCAACATTGCCACGCCGGAAGCGCTCGGCAGCATTGAATATGCGGTTGCTCTACTAAACACGCCTGTGTTGATGGTCTTGGGTCATGAGCGCTGCGGGGCAGTCACGGCAGCCGTCAAAAATGAAGCCTTGCCAGGGGAGATTGGGAGCTTTGTGAAGGCAATTTTGCCTGCTGTGGACAAGGTTAAGGGGCAGTCCGGTGACGCCATTGACAACGCTGTGATTGCAAATGTGTCCTACCAGATTGAGCAGTTAAAGCGATCGTCACTTTTAACGGAACGGGTAGAATCTGGAAAATTGAAAATTGTGGGAGGTCGATATGACCTGGACACGGGGAGAGTCAAGACCATCGTTTAATTCCAAGACGATCATTTAATTCGAGATCGGGCGATGGCTTAACCTGACACAACTCATTGAGCTTGATATTGAGCTTCGTGTTGTAATTTGCGGCTATCTACCGTTCACAAGTTCTCAGACTTTCATGGAATCCTACAGAATGTATTGACTTCATGGATTAACTTCTTAGTTGCATGATGACTATGAGTGATGCGCCGTTCCATAGCTGATTTGATCAGATCGGTAAGACGGTGGCTCAATGTGAATTATGACGCGGACAGGGCTGTACTTCTCCACTAATTTTGCTTCGATCGCTTCTGTAATGTCGTGGGCAGTATTGACATCTTTGGCATCCACGATTAGATGCATCTCGATGAAAGATTGGCGGCCCACAACCCCCCGTGAGGCGATATCGTGGCAGTTGACCACTCCCGGAACCGACATCGCGATCGCATGAATGGCTTCGGGCGCGATCGCCACCTCATCGACGAGCCACGGTAGATTCTGTTTCAGCACCGTCCAGCCACTCTGTAATACTAAGATTGCCACCGGGAACGCCAGCGCAACGTCCAACCACTGCCACTGAAACAGCCAAATCCCCAGCAAGCCAGCGAGAACGCTAATCGTCACCCAAACATCACTCATCGTGTGTTGGGCATCGGCGAGCAAAATGGGACTACCGACGCGCCGACCTTCGTTGCGCTCATAGAACGCAACAAAAATATTGACTCCCAGCACAATCAGCAAAATCCAAAGCTCAGTGCTAGAAATTTGAACGGGTTCATTTGTGCCAAGCAGACGCTCAAGCGCGCTTTGCACAATTTCAAAACAGGCAATTCCCAAAAAAGCGGCGATGCCAAGTGCGCCAATCGCTTCAAATTTCTGATGTCCATAAGGATGCTCGCGATCGGGCAGAGGCGACGAAAACTGGCTCGCCACCAGCCCAAGGATGTTATTAGCGCTATCTGTCAAGCTGTGCAAGGCATCGGCAAACAAGCTGAGCGAGCCAGTCGAAACTCCGACGAACGCTTTCAAGCCCATCACAAAAAGATTCAGCACGAGCGTCAACAGTAGAACTCGACGAACAGTAGAGCGATTATCTGTAATCACGATTACCTGCCTTTGTTGTTGTACAGTGACTAATTAAATGTCATCGGTGACAATTTAGTGTCGTTGAGACAAATTAAATGTCGTAGTGACAATCTAGTGTCGTTTAAGCAGTGGTGACGAATTATTTGTCGTTATTCAACCCTGTACTACTTGTAACTTATCCGTCTTATTAGACAATAAACACTTTCAGTGCTAACCGAGTGAACCGTGGCAGTATTACGTCTATATTTCCCTGAATGATACTCCTGAACCTACCTTGCTAGCGGTAGTTAAAATCTGAAGGTGCAAGCCTTCAGATTAGACAGTCTACCTGCAAGCCTTCAACCCACCCTATTCACATATGGGGTTTAGATATTTAGGGGTGGCAGGGGGCTTGGAAGTTAGAGCATATGCCGGATAGCAGCGTTAAAGACAGAAAAAATGAGTAACTTAGTTTGTTTCGCCTCATCCAGCAAAAAATGTTGCCCTCATTCCATCAAACCTGTTTGCAATCCCAACTCTCCCAGATTCAATTCGCGACGCTAGAAATATTGGTCGAACTGTTGCAAAAAGAACGACGAATCACCATTGAGCGTTTAGCAACACTGTTTCCACAAGCGATTTTATTTGAGAATAGACGGCGTAACATCAACGATGTTTGAGCTTGCCACAACTGATGCCGCAAGTCATATGGTTTCCTATCATCAAGCAGTGGATCAAGCGATATGTCAAGCGAAGCAGAGTTTAAACGTTGTCATGGATCGAACTCAATGGCAAGACCATAACTTATTCATGGTCAGCCTAGTTTACCAAAACCGCGCGATTTCGTTGTATTGAAGCTGGCTCGATAAGTAAGGGCAACGTGCCCTGTGTGATCAACAAAAGGTGTTGCGCCCAGTCTTTCAGGTGCTGAAAAAGCATTGCCGATTGGAGACCGCAAGTTCCACAGCATTGAACTTGCTGCTTGGTGTGTTGAAAAGAACGTGTCGCTTGAGTTTTGTTTACCCAAAAGTACAACGGTCAAAACTGAGGACACCAGCACCTTTTCGCGTCTGGATGACTCGTTACAGATGCCGGAATTGACTGAACACCATCTTCAGATTTAAGTCGCGAAAAAACGGGGCTTCGGCAAACACAATTTGGTGCTGCGACAAAAACGCGAGTATCGTCAATCGAGCCCAAGCGACAGGTATCTGCTTACCAACTTGAGCGATGCAGAACAAGCCCTCTCAGCCTACTCGAATCGATTCTCCATTGAGCCGCTCTTCAAAGACCTGAAATTGGGGGGGCTACAACCTCGAATAGTGCCATGCTAATCCATCCCCGCTTCACTTCTTTGCTTATCCTGGTTACCATTGCGTGTTCGATTGCCCCTATACCCGGTCAACGCGTTCGCAGAAAACACGTGCAGCGTTAGGTGGGGCGCGTTAAAGAATCGAAGCGCATTCAACAGCAACACAGTCAGCTTTGGATTTGAATGTACGGAAGTTTGTGGATTCATAGCCTAAGTCTTTGGTGATTGTTAGCAGGTAAACTGATAGCACTCCAACCGCAGAAACGCCTCTTTGTTGGGCGAGGTCTCAATGCGATAGCCTTGATTCAGTCGGCATTTTAGCTTCGTTGTCACCCCCTGAAGATTCAGAGATCCTCTCGATAATCAAGTTCAGCAAACGACCCTTCTTCAGGGTAAGCAATTGCAACCATGATGGCTGGCTCAATCAGATGAAGGATCTTTCAATCTGCCCCAATTAAGACGTGTGATTGCGACCAATCACATGCCTTTTTCAATTTGCGCTTTATTTCTTTCAACCTGTCCCAATTAGGACAGGCAATTGCGACTTGTCCTAGATATTCAAAGTCGAGTTCTACTGTTCTTTCAACCTGCTTCAATTAGGACAGGCGATTGCGACCTCGACGGTTAAACGCGATCGCGCACGATGAAATCTTTCAACCTGCCCCAATTAGGACAGGCGATTGCGACATGTGTGCAGCAAGGAAAAGATGTCGATCGACGTTCTTTCAACCTGCCCCAATTAGGACAGGCGATTGCGACTTCGGTTCCCAACTCCTCCTTTTGGGGGATACTTCTTTCAACCTGCCCCAATTAGGACAGGCGATTGCGACGACTCTGAAGGTTAGCAATGGTCAGGAGATTCCTTTTCTTTCAACCTGCCCCAATTAGGACAGGCGATTGCGACCGCGTCCTTCTGAAACGAGCTTCTATCAGTCGTATCAGGAGAGGTTTGCGCGGTTCACATTACCTATCCCCCTCAAAACCATTTCTCTAAGGAAACTTGTTGTTGGTTGAACGGTCAAAACCAATCAGCATAGGGGTTTCCCTAGTTGCGCGGAACACACAAAATAATTTGCGATTCCTAAATGGCGGAAACGAAGAATAGAAGCGGGTTCCCCCTTGGTTGGGGGTGGTTCGGTAGCCATTACAGCAGTACATCCGCGCCCTTGTTGCTGGGAGCGCACCTACGTCATAATTGAAGCACTAGGCTCTTCTTTCACGACTTCATCTCTTCTGGAACACTTTCGCGTTCCATCCGACAGCATCAGGGTGAGCAGCTACCAGGGTCAGAAAGCACGACTGTCTTCCAACAGTCAAACTAACCCTTATTTCACGGCACATGGGCTGCAAGCAGCATTTGCCGTGGCGCTGTTGAAATATTCAATTTTCGTGGTTCAATTGTAGTTCGATTGTACTTCATTTGCGGCTTTGGTAAGCATCGATCGCGACTTCTTTTGCCATCTCCTGAGCTGTGCCTTGACGTGGCTGTTTGCCCTGCTCACAGACGATACCAACCTTGTTCGCTTGACTCCCAATGCTCTCGATTAGCCTGCCGTAGCTCCAACGGTGGACATTGACCCGGTACTGCTTGGCATAGCACTTCTGACCTTCCAGGTAGCCGGGGCACTTCTGTTGGGCTCTAGCTTGAATTTCGGTCTGGACAATTTCTCGCACGTCACCCAGCTTGGGAACGGCAATGCTGCCAGCGTGATAAGTCTGAGCGATCGCGATGACGGCTTTGGCAATTAATCGGTCTACATATTGTCCTAGCTCTGATTCTCCCCCAGGATTCGGGGCATTTCGTTTCTGGGCTTTATGGCGAAGCTGGGAGGTATGTTGCTGCTGTTGGCGCTGGCGAGTCAGGAGATGATAATCCTTGCCCAGTATAGCGCTACGCGAGTACGTTAGGACAATGCCTGAAGGCGGCATCGACACAATCACGAAAGTTTCCAAACTCATCCCAGCGTTGCCGCATCCAATGCTTCAACACCCACCAGCAAGGTTCAATCT
>JAHHHO010000104.1 GCA_019359315.1 Myxacorys californica WJT36-NPBG1 | reverse complement strand
CAGTAGTTCAGCTTAGTGAACGTCATGGGGCTAGCAGTTCGATACACGGATTATTGAAACTGTAGCGATAATGACTCAACTTGACCAGACCCTACTCCTAGCGTCACTGCGTAAGTCCTGAGAATACCTCACTCGCCTGAAAATCAATATATTGCTAACTCGTCTTGTGATCAAATGTTGTTCTACTTGTGCGCTGTTAGCGTTGGCAGAACCTTCTCCCCAAAAGCTTTGATAAATTGTTCCTGCTCTCGGTTGACGTTATGCAAAATCAATTCATCAAAGCCCAATTCAATATCCTTCTGTAGCCATTCAATCTGCTGCTGTGGATCGGCTGAGATCCGGACGTGTTCATTCAGCTCTTCTGGTGTGACAAATTCTCCTGCTGCATCAAACTGTTGCGGTGTTCGTAGCTGTGTCATCAAAACATTCTTAAAAATATTGTTGCGCCATTGTTCGTGGGCTTTTTGACGAGCCAGGTCGCCCGTGCGATCGTAGGAAAGCTGAACTTTCAAAATCATCGGCTTACCTTCCCCACCCCCACGTCGAAATGCATCAACGACTCGCTTTAGTTTTTCGGGTGGGCGTGAAATGGTAATCAGCCCATCAGCCCAACTGCCTAACCATTCAGCAGTCGCTTCTGTAACTGCCGCTCCAATGATCAACGGTGGAGTGTCAGGGCGCGAATAGAGTTTGGCTTCTTCCACACAAACTAACCCATGATGGGTAACGGTTTCGCCTGCCCATAAGGCTCGGATGATGTCAACGCACTCTTTCAGTCGAGTATTGCGATCGCGCTTGATTAACCACTTATTTCCGGTGATATGCTCGTTTAGCGCCTGACCGCTCCCCACCGTCAACCAAAAGCGATCGGGAAACATTTCGGCGAGGGTGGCGGCGGCTTGGGCAATGATCGCAGGATGATAGCGATCGCCTGGAGCATTGACCACCCGATAAGAGAGGCTGGGAGTTGCCTGCATCGCTGCTCCTAACCAAGACCAAGCAAAACCGCTTTGCCCTTGTTGCTCGCTCCAGGGATGGAAGTGGTCGGATGAGAGAACGCGCGTAAATCCTGCCTGTTCTGCCATTTGAGCATACTTCAGCAGTTGACTGGGCTGAAATTGTTCATGAGAGGCGTGATAACCAATTTGTACCATGACTATATCTTTCCTGATAATTGACTGCAATCTACTCGTTAACAATGCGACGATAATAAGCTTCCAACAAAGCGTAGATGCTATAAGTAATCAGTTTTGGTGGAATTGAGAATTGTGTGTGTCATAGCAGCGCTTAATGAGCCCAATTGACTCGAAACCAGCGGTAGCCATAGGGAGACAATCGAATGGTTTTGTGATCCCCATTTAATGATTCATAGGGGCGATCGCTAAACAGATCGAATAGATGCTCATAATTAGTTGATTTAAGTGTGACTGTACAGTCATGGTCTGCTAAGTTATGTACGGCAATCACGGCGCGATCGCTCCAGACGCAGCAGTGAGCAAAGACACAGGGATCATCAGTTTCTAGAATATGTAATGTGCCACAGCCAAACTCTGGACATTGCTTGCGAATCCGAACCAGGCGTTCGATCCAGTTAATTAGGGCTGATGGATCGCGCTGTTCCTGAGCAACGTTAACCTCTTTGTAGCTGTATTCTCCCTCACTGATGACAGGTTGAGTGAGTTGGTCAGGGGGCGCGTCAGAAAAACCGCCACCTGATTCGTCAGACCATTGCATAGACGTTCGCACACTTGTTCGTCCTGGCAAGGATAAGTCATCGCCCATGCCGATCTCATCGCCATATCGTAATAAGGGGGTGCCTGGTAAACTAAACATTAAGCTATAAGTGAGTTCGATGCGGCGGCGATCGCCCTTGAGCATAGGAGGTAAGCGACGACGAATTCCCCGTCCAAAAATCTGCATATTTTCTTGGGGGGCAAAAGCGTCAAATATTTCTTGCATTTCTGAGTCACTCAGGCGATCGAGCGTTAGTTCATCATGGTGACGCACAAAGTTTAACCACTGACACTGGGCAGGGATTTCTGGTAATTTTTTTAGCCCATAGTCCAACGGTTCGGCTGCTTGACGAGCCAGTGCTAAGAACATGTATTGGTTCAGCAAAAAATTGAACAGTAGATGGATGCGGTTTCCCTGCCCAAAATAAGTAGGAATTTCTTCTGCTGGCACATTTGCCTCTGCCAGCAATACCGCATCTCCTCGGCGCGAGGTCAGAAATCCCCGCATCTCATCAAAAAAGCTCTGTAGGCTTTTCTGGTTAGCCTCTGCGATGCCGATGCCTTCGATGACAAAAGAAGCTGCATCGATCCGAAAACCGGATATACCCAATTCCAACCAGAAGCCCATGATTTTGCAGATCTCTTCTCGTACTAAGGGATTGGCGATGTTCAGGTCAGGTTGGTGTTTGTAGAAGTGGTGCAGATAATAGGCATCTGCCTGCTCGTCATACTCCCATAAGCTATCTTCCACCGTGGGAAAGGCGATCAGGCTCGGATCGCTCTCAGGTGGATTCTCTGACCAAACATAGTAATTGCGGTAGCGAGATTGAGAGTTGGAGCGAGATTGCTGAAACCAAGGATGCTGATCAGACGTGTGATTGATGACTAAATCGATCAACACTCGCATTCCTCGCTCTCGCGCTTGGTGCATGAACTCGACGAAATCGCCCAATGTTCCTAATCGTGGATCGACATTGTAGTAATCCATCACGTCGTAGCCATTGTCCCGATTGGGGGATGGGTAAAACGGCAGTAGCCATAAGCAAGTAACACCTAACCCAGCTAGATGGTTTAGGTGCTGGGTAAGTCCAATAAAATCGCCTATGCCATCGCCATTGCCATCCATAAATGTTTCTACATCTAACGAGTAGAGGATGGCATCTTTATACCAAGCACTTTTCATTGATATGATCTCTTTAGCTAATCTCAAATGCGGTCAATTGAACCAACAGTTCTCAAATTCTTGTAGAGACGTTGTTGCATGCACGTCTCTACATTAGACACATTTTTGGAAGCCAATATGGCGATCATAAATAGGTGGTCATAAATATTAGTTGATAAGCCTTGATTTATCATCTTTAATCTTTTTCTCTTTCACCTTCCCCTTCTCTTTCACCTTCCCCTTCTCTTTCAACAGCGCCTTCTCTTTCAACAGCGCCTTCTCTTTCAACAGCGCCTTCGCGCTCTCCGGATTCAGGAGTGCAAGCAACGGCACCCATTAAAACCACACCAGCTAAAGCAATTTGAATCAGGGTTTTTACAGGCTTACTTGTCATGACTGTCGCCTCTTCATTTACTCAATCATTTTCAATCATTTGTTGTCTGGAGCAAATTTTGTATTGATACTATGAAAAAGCTATAACTTAATCTTCTTCTTTAAGTTGGATATTGTCTCTGAGAAAACTGGGTCTTTTTGAGATAGTTGCCATTAATTTTGATTGATGAGATCAGCCCCTAATCATTACTAGCAAAGGCAATAGTACTTAATAAGGCATTTTCTGCCTGACGTGAATCCAGACGGGTGTGCTGAACTACGATGGGCACGTTCGATTCAATTACACTGGCGTAGTCTGTATCACGGGGAATCAATTCAGGATCAGATAAGTCATTAAACCGTAAGTGCTTAGTACGTCGCGCCGGGACAGTGACGCGATAGGGTCCTACAGGTTCGCGATCGCTGAACTCAACCACTATGCACTAAAAGTGCATAGGTTCCTTCAGGGCTGAAAGCCCAAGTGAACTCGTCCTTGCCGAGTCCATCGTCCACGATCGCGCGTCTTTGCTGCTCTCGTTTTGCCTCACATCGTCTCAACGATTGCCTGCCTCCGCTTCTCCTGTTCTTCCGACTCACCCTTTCACGTCTAACAACCTCGCAATCAGAAGCTGTGTAGCAGCTAAAGCCTTGCGCTGAAAGCGCATAGTTCATCTACGCCAGTCCCCCATACCCCAGTTTTACCGCTTCAATTGCAGCCTAACGGCGGCGGTCTTTCTTAGACAGCGACTGATAGTAACGCTGCATTTGAACTTCGATTTCTCGGGTGTAGGATTTCATCACAGAACTGAGTGCCTGTGCCATTAATTTAGCTTAGAGCCATTCTCATAACTCTTCCACTTTATTTGATCCACGTTCCTAAGCCGTATGTAAAACGTCGAGTAGCCCAGTTTTGAGCAGCGCGATCGCGCCATCGGCAATGTACTGCACCGCCAGCGCCGCTAGCAACACGCCAAACAGCCGCGTGACGACATTCACCCCGGTCTGACCTAGTTGCTTCGCCAACACATTCGCGAGCAGCAGCAAGCCATAAGCAATCAACAGGACGATCGCGGCATCGGCTAACACGATCTCTGTTCCAAGCGAATAATCCTTTCCCTCATTGATCAAGATCAGCAGACTGGCCAGTGTACCCGGCCCGGCAATCAGCGGAATGGCGAGCGGAAACACACTGATATCCTCTCGGATCTGCGCCTCTTGTTCTTCTTCTTTGGTTTCTCGCTCGCGATGAGCAAATACCATATCAATGCCAATTTTAAAGAGCAGAATGCCCGCCGTTGTCTGGAACGCTTCCATGCTGATGTCAAGGTAGCGTAGCAGAAACGCGCCACTAAACGAGAATGCCAGCAGAATACCTGCCGAGAACAGAACAGCACGACGGGCAATGTGAGCTTGTTCTTCTTCTGTGCGACCCCGGGCCAGCGTGATGAATAGCGGAATTAGCCCGATCGGGTCAATCACCACAAACAACGTTAAAAAGGCTTTTGCTAGAAAGGGAGCATCAATCAATTGCGCGATCGCTTGCCAAGCAGCAGGTACGGCGACGCCAAGGAACGGAGCTAAAACCATCGTTGTTAAAGAGAAGAGTAAAGAACTAGATTAACAACTTCTGCCGCGATCGTTGGTTCTGTCGCAGATCATTCTCGCCAATAATTCTAATGACAAACGCGCCGCTTGAGCCGAGTTACAGGTAGCAACTAGTCCAAAGAGGGATTTGATCCACACCCTTTGACCTTAAAACTTGACCTTAGAATCGCAGAATTTCGCGTTCGTAGCTGTCTGGCAAAGGTTCGATTTCCCAAGTCAAGGCATCTCCCGGACTCAGACAAACTTCAAGATAAAGTTGCTCAATGGCACTCGTAGCAATGTCTTCGTTGTTCTCAAATGGCATCAAATCTTCGGTCAGTAACCGCAACTTAAACCCGCCGGGAATCAGACCTCCAATCGACGCACTTTGCAATTCAAATCGCCACACTTCTTCACTTTGTTGAAACACGCAAAACTCGTAGAGCTTGCCCGCGATCGTCAGTTGCCGGACTAGTACTCTCGCTGCACCGTTGGCTCCACGGGCGAGATTGGGCTGCAAGTCCATTGTGCCCCACCCAAGTTGTTGAGCCAGATCAGAAATTCCAGTTTGCAGCCATTGCTGGACTGACCACGCCTCAGGAAGTCCTAAGCGTCGTTGATATAAGCGCTGTCGCCAGCCGTCATGCTCTAGCAACGCTCCCCACTGCTGAAAGGGAACTGCCAGACGAGGAGCCAAAATTGAAGCATCAGCGAGGCGATGAATTAAAGAATCCGCTTGCTCAAGCGAGAGTGCAGGTAAGGGCGCGATTTCCGCTCGCCGCACTTCATCCGCACAGAGACGGCGAGCCGTCCACAGTACATTGAAATCTCCGATCAGGCAGTCAGCTTCCAGGCTGTAGGTGCGATCGTAGGCGTCATACTGTCCCCGTTGCTTCAGCATGTGATGGGTCACATAGCCCAATACCCGAATCTCTTGATCATCAGGGTTGACATAAACCGACACATAGTAATCTCCTGCCCAACTTGGCAAATCTGCCCACTCTTGCGGCACTCGCAACTCTTCAAAATCCGCTGCCGCTGTCGGAATGATGACCAAGCGCTGATGATCAAAATCAATAGCGGAGCCGTTGACTACTTCCCAAATGCTGGACAAGCTGGCAGGATTCTTCCAAACCCGTGCCTTTGAAGCATGGACTTCTTGAATCCACGGCAAGAGAGCGTCCAAGCAGATCTGATTCAGCGACGCCGTCCAGCGAATTCCGTTGGCAGAAAACGGCGATGGCTGCTGTTGCCAAAAGCGCTCAACCGATGCCTCAGGGATGGCTAGATGCAGTTGAAGAATATCAGTAATCATGGACGACGCAGGAGAAAACATGAACTTGCCTCGGTTTAGGAAGGAAGGTCTGGATGAGCGTAATGCACTTTCAGCCAATCCTCCAAAATTGTACTCATGGTTTGCACTACGTTCGAGTCGAGGGATTTATGCAGGGTTGTTTGGCTCCACTTGCCTAAAGTATCTAATAATCCTTGTCTCAAGCTGGTGAGCCGTCTCGACACGGTGTATTGTTTCATGTCTAATTGTTTTGCAATGTCTTGCTGAGTCAGCCCCTGTCCGTAGTAAAGCTGCAATAGTCGCTGAGACGGGAGATCTAATTTGACGAGAGATCGCAGTAAAATCGCGTTTAGCTGCGATCGCTGATCGTCGCGGTTCTTTTCTTCTTCTTGAGCAATCACCTTCATGAGCGACGATTCTTGAAAGGTGAACTCAAGGTCGTCTAATAATTCACCGCTCTCTTGACCCGATTTTGAGGCATCGGCGGAAACGAGCATCGGGTAAAGGAGCGATCGCGCCGCTTTGCCGCAACTAATCAGCCATTGCTCTACCAAGACAGGTGTTGTGGGTGGAGACGAGGGATCGAGCGTACTGATGCGATCGCGGTTATACTGCTGAGCGATCGCCGCGAATGTCGCTGCATCGGGTTTACCTAATTTACGGATCTTTCCATCCGTGGGTGCGTGGATGAGTTTAAAGCACTCCCAAGCCAGTCGGTAGGACGCGATCGTAGTAGCATTGAATCCAAAGTTCTGTAATGATTCAACAAACCGTTTGCAACTTAGTTTGTGCAGCAATGCCCAATCTGTACAGATATCGACTTCTTGCCGTAAGCGCAGTGTATCTTTAATTACATTGCTAAAGGCTAAGCTGGCATAGCTTCTTAAGCCCGAACTGTGTTGCGGATTAAACCCAGCTAAGACGCGATCGAGCTTTGCGATCGCGATTTGAAAGAAGTCTGCCAGCGACGATCGAGTGGATAGATTGAGCGCCAGCTTTTGGGCACTCCAATAACACACTTCTTGTAGGTAAGCCGCCAGATGCCCGCTTGCGAGAGGATTTTCTTTCGTTTGCCAGAGTTTGTGCCAGTACAGCGCCCAAAAGGTTTCTGTCGGCTCGATTTGCTCAGATTGATTCCCTTGGAAGCCTGCGGAGCAATCGAGATTGGCTTGCATGCTCCGTCGCAATCGCGCATCGCTGAGCCAATCGCGTGCCGCATCATTTTCAAATTGCAGGAATGTTGAGAAAAGTTCAAGAATGCTTCGACGGGGACGCATCGCGATTAGAAACCTTAACTATTATTGACTGAATCGAGCATTTATTGAATCGAACATTAGAACAGAAAATCGGGTCAATTGCTAGTCGGTGAAGACGTGGGAGTGAACCTTTCGATTCCCTTGGCAGATTGCGGAGCGATCGCAGGTGAATCAAGTAGGACTAGGATCAGGCAAGGACGTAGAAGGATCTGAAGGGGGTGGGGTAGCCGCAGGAGTCGCTAACGTTTCAGGAGGGGTTTCTCCATCTCTAAATAGACGCACAGGCTTTTGAGTCAGCAAAGCGGCTCCCTCCTCGGTTTCGGCAGGAAAAATGGTGCGAACTCGCTCCACAACCGAGATCATGTAAGTGTAGTCTGGAATCATGCCATTGGGAACAAATCCGGCTTCTTGAGCCACCACCGACGGCATATCATTTAGAAGTTTCTGAATGGATTCTTGCACGGTGCGATCGACGTTGGGACTGATTAAGACAAGTCCAGATGGAACGGTGTGAGCGTCGGTAAACAAGATCCGAAACTCAGCTTGATTGACCTCAGTTTTATAGGTATTAAACTCTTCTAGCGATAGTGCTCCCACGTCGGCTTTGCCTTGCGAGATCGCGTCTAAAATCGCTTTCGGGGTTCCTGGAATCGCTAAACTCGCCAAGGTTAATCCATAGAGATTGAAAATGGGGAAATAGTAGCCGACAGCGGATCCCGGTTGTCCGATCGCTAAGGTTTTGCCAGCAAGCGATCCCAGAGTTTGATAAGGACTGTTTTTTAGAACGACCAGCACCGATCGCAGACTACTCACGCCTGCTAACGGAGCCACCGGAAGGTATCGATGTTTTGTCAGCGCGATCGCGGCAAGTCCAGGCGGGGCGAAGACGATTGACCACGCTTGCGACTTGAGGCGCTCTAATGCCTTGCGCTCATTGTATGCAGGTTCAAGCTGCACCACGGCTTGCAGTTTTTCTTCAAGGTAGCGAATCAAGCGATCGTACTGCGCGATCGTTTTTTCGCCAGAGCCATAGCTCACCGTTCCTAACACAAGCTGCTGTCGGCTAGACGAGTGGGATCGGGGACTGCACGCGGCAATAAAGAGAGAAGCTAGAAATAAACGACGAGGGAACTTTCGTTGCACAAGCTATAAACGAAGTTGAGTCTTCAAGTGAACCATTCAAGTGAACCATTCAATTGTTTCATACCATCTTTCTTTCCAGGTGAAACAGTATTGCTAATAACCTTAGTTTTTGTTTAAATTTGCAGCATTTTCTCCATTTCATTCGATGATTAGAATTAGATTCATCAAGAGTCACATCAGAAGACAAATCGCTAGACAAATTACTGTGATTCGCACCGCTAAGCTCCAAAAAATTGCTGAGTGAGCGTCTCTAGGATTGACTGTCTATGGGATTGTCTTAGAATTGCCTACTGACGCAGATTGCACTTGTCTAAATTCTGAAGATTGTAAAGGGGTCAGAGTCAGTTTATCAGCACCGAGGTTTGAAGCATGTGGTTACAACGACTCAAATTAGGACCTAGATTTAACGTCCTGTTAGCTCTGGTATTTGTTGGAGGCTTTGCGCTGAGTGGACTTGCGCTCTCTAATGTGTTAGAAAGCCGCGCCAAAAACGAAGTCACATCGAAGGCTCTGGTTCTAATTCAGACCATGAATTCAGTGCGCGACTATACCACTACTAACATTCAACCGCTTTTGAATCCTCGGCTAGACACCGATTCTACATTCATTGCTGAAACAGTCCCAGCATTCGCAGCAACGGAGGTTTTTCAGCGCGTCCGCAAAATTGATGATTACAAAGACTTTTTCTATAAAGAAGCCACGTTAAATCCGACCAATTTGCGAGACAAAGCCGATTCCTTTGAAGCAAATCTAGTCCAACGATTCCGTGAAGAATCAAATACCAAAGAGATCTCTGGTTTCCGCGATTTGCCCGGAGGACAAGTGTTTTATATTGCCCGTCCGTTAGCTGTAGGAAAAGAAAGCTGTTTGCGCTGTCACTCTACGGTCGATAAAGCACCCAAGAGCCAAATTGCCACGTATGGGGATCAGAATGGCTTTGGTTGGAAGCTGAACGATATTATTGCTGCTCAGATCGTCTCAGTTCCGGCGGAAGAAGTGTTGGATAATGCGCGGCGATCGCTCACCTTGATTATGTCGATTCTGTTGGGGGTGTTTCTGGCGATCGTGTTTGTGATCAATTATTTGCTGAAGCGATCGGTAATTCGTCCGATTCGTCAGATGGCACGCACAGCAGAAGCCGTCAGTATGGGAGAAATGGCGACCGAGTTTGAGCAAAATAGCCGCGATGAAATTGGCACGCTGGCAGCCGCGTTTAATCGCATGAAGTCGAGTTTAGAAATCTCGATGAATTTGTTAAATAAGAAACAGTAATCTAAGCTGCATTTGAGTTGCCAATCGAAGAAATAAGTTAGAGTGTTGCGGAAATGGGGGCTGAACCGTTAAATCAGCCCCCATTTCCGCTTCTGCCACTTAGGAGAAGGGCAAAGACGTTGGCAGAATATCTAGCGATCGCTCGGTTCTCTAAAGGCTACAGCTTCCGCAACCCCTTCAATTTCTAGCCCTAAGAGCTAGTTCACTAATTCTGAGAACTCGTTACCTGTAAGGGAGTACTCACGAGCAGCAAAGGAGTACCCGCGACTAACAAGGGAGTACCCATGAGCAGCAAGGGAGTACTCATGAGCAGCAAAGGAGTACCCGCGAGTAACAAAGGAGTACTCATGAGCAGCAAAGGGGAACTCACGAGCAACAAAGGAGTACTCATGAGTAGCAAAGGAGTACCTGCGAGCAACAAAGGAGTACTCATGAGCAGCAAGGGAGTACTCGTTACCCGTAAAGGAGAACCGCTTCTAGATCAATGAGTTCTCAGCATTCAACCTTTGTCAAAACTTTACATTCAGCAATCGCTGCCGAAATTCCGCTGCCTTTTGATCATTAGGAATATTGGCAGCCAAAGTCTCAACAAATGCCACAGACGACATCTTTGAGATTTCACCCCGCTGTCCATTCACCATCCACTTAGCGATAGGCCCAACAATTCGAGTTAATTCGTATTCGCAGGTTTGAATAAAGGTTTCATCGATCGCGCCTGAATTAGAAGTTGAAACCCCGCGCCCACTTCCGGTAGAAACCTGGTCTAGCTTTGTCGATTCAACGGACTTCGTGAGGCGAACCCCTTCAGCGTTAGTCAACGCTGATTGCTCATCCGGTCGGACTGGAACGGGTGATATTAACGATAGCCGTTGCTCTAAAATGGCGCACTGTTGAGCCGAAAGATGGTTGGAGAGTGCGGCTACTAACGCTGCAACGCTATTGGTCTCCGGTGGAATTTGGTTCAGTAAAACCGACGTGATCGGTCCGACTAACTCCAGCAAAACTTGCTTGGCAACTGCCAAATGCTCGGAGGACAGCCCTTCTGCGTCGGGAGCGGACTGGTGCAAGGTCGTAGGAGGTTCGGGTGGAACTGGGACGACTTGTTTCGGTGGCGTCTCTTCGGGGCGGTCTACCCAGGTTTCAATCACGGCCTGCGCTTGACGCGCAAAAGCAGCGCATTTGTTGGCTGGAAGTAGCTGCGAAATCGTCTCGATCAGACCGTGAGAATGATTGGCGATCGCGGCAGCTTGAGCAATCAAGGTCGGGGCGACAGGCCCCACCAAAGGCATCAGCACAGGCAGCAGGCGATGCTTCAGATCCGTTAGGGCGGGGTCATCCTGGATTGGCTCCAACCCGATCGGGGCAGATATGGCAGTCGGCGTCCCACTTGCCTGCTCAGGAAGCACACTCGCGATCACCTCTTGGGGAAACGGCAAAGCGTTTTCTTTGAAGTTGCTCGTTGCGCTAATCGCAGGCATCGGTTTGGTTGAAATCGATGGGGTTGACGCCGAAGGACTGTTCCCCGATGTCGATGGCAATACTTCAATTAAGCCTTGGGTTCCCGACAGCCAAAGATGGCAAGTCAACCCCAAGCCATCTAAATTGGTCTGAAGCTTAGCAAGCAGCGTCGCGATCGGTAATCCGGTTTGAGGATTTGCCGCAATTAGTGCTTCTAGCAAAACTTGAGCAAACAACTCTGGATCATCGGCAGGAGAGGCACATGCCAGAATACACTGCCCATAGTCCGACTCCATCTTTAGATCGTCGAGCCAGTCTTCTAGACCCACTGCGCCCGGACAGTCTAGAATCACGACTTGCTGAGCCACCCGCGATCGTCGCAGTTCTTGCCGCAGCCATGCCCGGCTAATCTGCGCGCCGTCTCCCAAGACCAGCCAAGAGTCGCCCTCCTCGGATGTCACAATGCTGCCCCGGAAATAGAGCAAGCGAGTCGCAACCTGCTGCACCGGGCTGAGACGCGGTTCCAACGAGGCAGGATCAGACTGAAGAAAGCGGAGGATGACGTTCCGCACTTCTAGCCACGGATCCGCGATCGCGGGATAGTCGGACGGTGAGAAACACTGCAACTCAAAGTTGCCGTCACTTTGCAACACTTCTGCGATTGGCGTTACCAAGCTCCGAGGACTTTCGCCATCGAGGGGCTGCTCCATCAAGCCGTCGATCAGCAACGCCTGCCGCTTTTGCCAGATGTGCGTCATGTGGGGCTTAAGTCCTAAGATGGTTTCACCGACTCCCTCGACAATTCGTTTCGGCGTTTGCAGCGAGTATTCAGAATGAAAATGCGTGTCTCCTTTGTTCCGCTTTTGCTGATTGACGAGCCGGAGTTGTTGATTGGTTTGCTCGACATACTGAAGCGTTTGGTAGTAGACGTAGCGGTAAAGCCCATCGGCGTCAATAATGCCATGTGGCCCGGCGGCTTCTCCCCGCAAGCCGCGCATGAGATAGTAGCTAAACACGCCATGACCCAAGTCAGGGAATTCCCACGATTGCTGTCCTTGATCGCAGGATAAGAGGGCGTAAAATCCCCGACTTTTAGCGGCTCGTTGTCGCAGCAGTTCTAGCAGGTGTGGGGTGGGATTGAGCAAAGCGGGATCAGCCGACTGACCTTTCGCTCCAGATCCTTTCGCTCCAGACAAGGTAATGTTTCCGCTATGGCAGGCATCCAGCCACACAATCTGACTATGGGCATCGCACTCCCCCAGCATTTGCAGCATTTCTTGGAGAGCCAGACCCGTCTGGAGGGCGTTTTGCTTTTGCGTGTCGCTGACACACAGCACGGTTTGACCACTCGCCGGATCAACAATGCCATGTCCTGAAAAGTAGGTGAGAACCGTATCTTTCGGTTTGGCTTCGCTCACCAGTCGCTGCAAACTTGCTTGAATCGTCGCTAAAGTTGCCCTCTCGGATACGAGATCGTGATGAATCAAAAATTCTTTTTGCGGAAAGGGTTGAGTTGCCTCACTCAAGGCTTCTCCCAATCCTTGGCAGTCTAGGGCAGCGTACCGCAACGGAGGCAGCGTGTCATCTTGGTACTGATTGACTCCAATGAGCAGCACCCAGAGCTTTGCCTCACCCGTTTCGAGGGCAGACGCAAACCGACTAGCACCAACACCAACTGGAGGCATATTCTCCTCTACTCAACCCCGTAAACAACACTTCGTCTAAACCGCGATCGGGCGAATCCATTAACATCTAATCGTATTCAGAGGGTGACGTTCTCACAGCCTCTCCATTCAAACAGTAAACCGTACTGCCATTACAGCGTGTTCTTGAATGAATTGAAGCAAACTGTAGCAAAAAATTAAACTTTAAGTTTTTCTTCTCCGATCGCAGGTATTTCTCAAATCACATCTTTGCGTTTTTGCAGGTAGAGCGCGATCGCGACATACACCGCCGCACTTCCTAGTAAAATCATCCAATTCAATCCGAGATTATGCAACGTAGCGTCATAGATGGCGTTCGGCTGAAGGGGTTGAGGAATCGGCGCTTGACCCGGAATCACAATCGGGGCGGGGATCATTTGATTGACATCCACCAGAGCGCCATAAGCACCTACTGACCACCGACTTAACATCAACCAAGATAGCTGAGTTGAGAATCCTTGAAGGTCAAACAGAATCCCGGAAAAAATGAGTTGAGGAATCATGATGAGCGGCAAGGCGTTGTTCGCTTCTGTCTCAGTCTTAACAAACGTTGACAGTAATAATCCCAAGCAAAGACTGCTGAACAACGTGAAAAAGTTCGTGATTCCCAAGCCCAGTACCCAAGAGAACAGATCTGGCTCTGGAGATTTGAAGCCGATCAGCAGAGCTGCCACCATCAGCAGCGTTTGCAAAGCGGCGATCGCGGTGCGAACGAGCAGCTTTGATCCCAAATAGGGCACGATGCCCAAGTTGACTAGTCGTTCGCGGGCATAAATCGCGGATTCTTTAACGATTTCTTGGGCTGACCCCGAAATGCCCACCCAGATTGCAATGCAACCAATCACCAATACCGTTCGCAGGCAAAGAGAAGCGTGCATCGCCTCTTGTGGGGAGAGTTGCAGGAATGGATCTTGGTCATGAATGGCGAGATAAATTAGAGCAATCCCAATCGGCCCCGTCAGTAGGGTTAGACAGAGACTCAAGCGATCGCGCCACACGAGTAGCCCGTAGCGCTGACTCAGCAATCTGAGTTGCTGAAGCGGCGAGCGTCCATGCTGAACAGAGGATCTGTCTTTCTGGCTCGAAGAACGCTTTGATTTCGCGGCTAACGCCAGCTCTAGCTGAGCCGATTGAGTACTGTAAAATTTAGTTGCCCAATGTTGCACCGTCGCCCCAACGTCTTGCTTAGTTTTGCCTTGATCGAGCTTGATGTAGATATCGGCAAAGTATTTCAAATCGGGGGCAGGCATCTCAAAAAAATCGAGCGCCGCTTGTGGCGACCCGAAATAGCACAGTTTTCCGCCGCGTCCCATAAACGCAATGCGATCGCAGACTTCTAGATTTGCTGTCGCGTGAGTCACCAGAATGATCGTGCGTCCCTGATCGGCTAATTCGCGCAACAGAGCCATCATTTCTTTGTCAAGTCCGGGGTCGAGTCCAGATGTAGGTTCGTCGAGAAAGAAGAGTTTTGGATCGGCCAGTAGCTCGACCCCAATGCTGACTCGTTTGCGCTGTCCACCACTCAGATCGCGAATAAAAGTCTGTTTGACGTGATGCAGCTTGACTTGCTCTAGCGTTCGCTGCACGACTTGGTTTACCTTGGTGTCGGGCGGCAGCCGTAGCTTGCAGGCATAGACCAAGACTTCCTCAACCGTGAGGTCGCGATGCACAATGTCATCTTGCGGCACATAGCCTAACTGTGAGCGGTAGAGATCAAAGTGTTGCCGCAGATCATCTCCATTCAAATAAACGGTGCCGGATGTGGTGGGTTCGATTCCCAATAGCGTTTTCATCAGCGTTGATTTTCCGGCTCCGCTACCACCCACTAATGCCACAAGTTGTCCAGGTTCGATCGAGAGCGAAACGTTGTCTAAAATCACTCGTTCGTTTTTGAGCTTATCTGTCACTTTGCGAACGAGTTGAACAGCATCCAGTCGGATTTGATTGCCGCGATCGGCGAGTTCCAACATGCCCCGTTGATAGAGCAACGTAAACGGACCAATGCGGATGCGATCGCCAGATTGCAGTTTTGCAAACCGCTCGACTCGCACTCCATTGACAAAAGTGCCATTCGTGCTGTGATCTTGCAGCGTATAGCCACCATCTGGAGTCTGGTACACCGTGGCATGACGGCGAGACACCACTGGAGAGTCAAGCTTCATGGCTGCATAGCGAGTTGCATCGGGTTCGCGTCCGAGTTCGACGGGCGATCGCAGCGGTTTCAAATCGAGTCGGAGGTTACTAGGCGTCACTGTGGGGCTACTGGCTGGATCAAGATAGGTCAGCAGAATGCGATTGCTTGGATCTTGTCCAATTTCTAATTGCATTCCGTGTTTGAGCAGACAGCCTTGATCCAAAAGGCGAGCGTGATGAATAAAAATGCCGTTTCGACTAGGGGTATTGCCATCCCCGTCATAGATGCGATAGCAATCGCCTTCCCGTTGTAAAATGGCTTGTCGCCGCGATAAAACAGCCCATGTTTGTTCAGGAATTTCTAGATCAGACCACGTGCGATCGCGCCCCAACTGATATTGCTCTTCTTGCAATTGGAATCGTAGAATCTCCCCATGATTATTTAACTCAATAAAGGGCTGAGTTTGGCCGACAATAGTGGTGTGATCTAGGGTGTTTAGCATGACAGCAGATCCAAAAACAATGCATAAACTGGAGGAAGTGAGAAGAGCCTTCTGACGCTCATCAAGCTGCCTCTTATTAGGACATACGATAGAAGCAAGAGCATTATGCATTAGACTTAATCGGAAATAGGCAGTAGTCGAAGCCAGACAACAAGAGGCTTTCATCTGTCCAACCTAAGCAGTTGCTAACTGACGATGCTTCAAGCGAAAATTATGCAGTCCACAAGCAGTTTC
>JAHHHO010000103.1 GCA_019359315.1 Myxacorys californica WJT36-NPBG1 | reverse complement strand
GAAAAGTGGTGGGCCTGGTTAAAAAGTCGAATTCGCAAACAACGACGCAACACCGCTAGTTTGCGTGAGGCGATGGAGACTGTTCTCAGCCAGGCTGCGTCCTAACTTCTGTGTCTACAGCTATAAAACCAGGAAGGATCAAATTTCTTTCCTGGTTTTATCGAACACTGTTTTTATTGAACAAAGACAACTTGAACAAAAACAACCGATTTCATGACAGATCTAAAGTCACGCCTTTGGTTTACCGACCAATGCCGACACATCGGAAGCCTGCTGCTTCTAACGCAGAGCAGTCGAGGAAGTTCCGTCCATCAATCAAAATAGGGCTGTGCATTAGCGTTGCCATCTTGCCGAAGTCAAGCGTTTGAAACTGTTGCCATTCGGTGACGAGGACAAGCGCATCACAGCCATCCGCTAGCCGTTCTGCATCAGTTTCAACAATGACATCGGATAAGCCGTGGCGCATTCCACTTTGAGAAATGATAGGGTCGTAGGCTTTCACTTTGGCTCCCAACCGCACTAAGTTTTCAATCATGCTGAGGGCGGGTGCATCGCGCAGGTCATCCGTATCCGGCTTGAAGGTTAGCCCCAACAGTCCTACCGTCTTGCCTTTTAAGATCTTGAGAACTTGCTGCAATTTCTCAATTACAATGAGACGCTGACGCTGATTGACACTAACTGCCGCCTTGAGAAGTTGAGACTCGTAGCCGTAATCGTCGGCGGTGTGAATCAAAGCAGAAACGTCTTTCGGGAAGCAAGAGCCACCCCAACCCAGTCCAGGCTGCAAGAATTTACTGCCAATTCGCGAATCCAAGCCAATCCCTTTCGCGACTTGCATTACGTCTGCACCAACGCGATCGCAGATGTTTGCTACTTCATTGATAAAGCTGATTTTCGTGGCTAAGAACGCATTCGCCGCGTACTTAATCATTTCTGCCGAGCTAATATCGGTTACAAGCACCGGAACAGCAGGGGCAGACGGATCTTCTGCAAACTGACGGCTCACAATGGGAGCATAGAGTTCTTGCATCAACGCGATCGCGCGATCGCTGCTGCTGCCCAGCACAATTCGATCCGGATTAAAGGTATCGTAAACGGCTGACCCTTCCCGCAAAAATTCAGGATTGCTGACGACATCAAAATCATATTCCCCGACAAGGGCAGTGGTTGTCATGCCCGTATCGCTGCCGCCAACACCCGCTAGAATGGGTTGAGCTTCAGACTTTTGGCGCTCAGCCACACCATCGAGAACAATCATTCTGACCCAATCACCCGACCCAATTGGTACGGTTGATTTGTTGACAATTACTTTGTAGCCGCCACTGAGATTCGAGCCGATCCCCCGAGCCACCGCTTCTACGTACCGAGTATCGCTCTCACCATTTGGCAGAGCGGGTGTCCCCACTGCGATAAAGAGTACCTGTCCGTGGGCAACCCCAGCGGCAAGATCGGTTGTAAATTCAAGCCGCTGGGCTTGAATGGCAGATTGCATAATGTCTGACAGCCCAGGTTCAAAAATTGGAGACTGCCCCGCCTGCATCAGTTTGACTTTAGCTTCATTATTATCAACGCAAATCACATGATGACCCGCATGAGCTAAAGAAGCACCAGTGACCAAGCCAACGTATCCCGTACCAATGACACAAACACGCATGAGAACTCCTTAAAAAATAGGTGAAACGATCGCGGGAGCAGCGAGTACTTTGAAAGATCGCTCTCTTTACCCGTGAATGATTTGAGCGTGAAGGAACTTTCTTCAACCAACCGTTAAGTTAAGGTTCCCCCTGATGACCAGCTCGCGAGCACTGCCGTTAGAGACGAGCTACCGACTCAGGTTGTGGTGAAGTCGGTGTGACGCGATCGCGGAAGTCAGCGATCGTTCGCTCTAACCCTTCCTGAAGCGGAATGGTCGGTTCCCAGCCCAACTGCGTTTTGGCGCGAGTGATATCAGGCTTGCGGCGGCGGGGATCGTCTTGAGGTAACGGTTCAAACTTCACCGATGTGCCTGGATTGATCATCTGTTGAATCGTTTGAGCCAGTTCTAGAATGGTGTACTCGCCCGGATTGCCCAAATTTATAGGACCAATGGAGTTGCCGTTCATCAGACGCATCAGTCCCTCGACCAAGTCTGAGACGTAGCAGAAACTGCGCGTTTGAGAGCCATCCCCGTAAACGGTGAGCGCCTCTCCTCGCAAGGCTTGCACAATTAGATTGCTCACGACTCGTCCATCGTTTTCGAGCATCCGAGGACCGTAAGTGTTGAAGATTCGCGCAACCCGAATGTCTACATCATTCTGGCGGTGATAGTCAAATGCCAACGTTTCGGCAACACGCTTTCCTTCGTCGTAGCAACTGCGGATACCAATCGGGTTGACATTGCCCCGATACTCTTCTGGTTGGGGATGTACTTCTGGATCGCCGTACACCTCAGAAGTAGACGCTAAGAGAAACCGAGCCTTGACCCGCTTTGCAAGCCCTAGCATGTTGAGCGTGCCCATCACATTCGTTTTGATGGTTTTAACCGGATTGTACTGGTAATGCACTGGCGAGGCAGGACAGGCCAAATGATAAACTTGATCGACTTCGAGCCGAATCGGTTCTGTGATGTCGTGGCGAATCAGTTCAAAGTTGTGATGCCCCATCCATTGCTGGAGGTTGCGTTTGTGCCCAGTGTAGAAGTTGTCGAGGCAAACAACGTCGTGCCCCTGCTGCATAAGGCGGTCAATGAGATGGGAGCCAATAAACCCCGCACCACCAGTAACAAGAATTCGCATAGGTCTAAAAAATCCGCAGTTAGAGTTGCAAACGGGCAAGGGAAAGGAACGTTGATTAGAAGGTTGCTTGATAATGCCTTGCTTGCCAAAAGTGTACCCAGGAGGCAATCATGGATCACGAAGCGCCCATACTAAAGCAAGTTCGGCCGTGAGAGAGAAGCGCGGCTAACAGACTTAACTTTGTTTCAAAAATTTAGCAAAATTACTGAAAGCCAACTTCTAACAATTAAAGTTTTCATGAAAACTTTAAAGCATCTGTGCAATATTACTTATTCTTATAGGTTTTGATAAATTCATCCATTTTTGATAAAAAGCCCCTCTTTAACGTTAAAGAGGGGCTTCAAAGGAAATCGATTCAGAAGGTGAGCCGAGCTTTACCCTTGTTCGTTTGAAAGGCGTAGTACTGCCATAAATGCCTCTTGTGGAACATCAACCGTTCCGATCGCTTTCATTCGCTTCTTGCCTTTTGCCTGCTTCTGCAACAGCTTCTTCTTTCGAGAAATATCACCACCGTAGCACTTGGCGAGAACGTCCTTGCGAATGGCAGAGATATGTTCGCTGGCAATTACCTTACTGCCGATCGCGGCTTGAATTGGAATCTTAAACTGGTGACGCGGAATCAGTTCTTTAAGCTTTTCGGTGAGGGCACGTCCAACTCCATAGGCTTTATCGCGGTGAACAATTGTTGCCAATGGATCAACCGGATCACCATTAATCAGGATATCGAGCCGGACTAACGCATTCTCGCGATCGCCAATCAGTTGATATTCCATGCTGGCATAGCCGCGCGACCGCGACTTCATCTGATCGAAGAAATCGGTCACGACTTCAGCTAGGGGCATCTCATAAATCAGCGTTGTCCGCCCGGGCGTCAGATACTTCATGTCTTTGAAGATGCCACGCCGAGTTTGACACAGTTCCATCAAGGTTCCGACGTAGGTTTCGGGCGTAATGATATCTAGCTTCACATAAGGTTCTTCAATTTTCTCGCGCTCTTGAGGAGGAGGCAGCTTGCTAGGATTGTCAATGTAAATGACATCACCTTTGATCGTCGTCACTCGGTAGACTACTGACGGAGCGGTAATGATCAAATCTAGGTTGTACTCACGCTCTAGGCGTTCTTGAACAATTTCCATGTGCAGCAACCCTAAGAAACCGCACCGAAAGCCAAATCCCATCGCGCTAGATGTTTCTGGCTCGTAGTTCAGCGAAGCATCATTGAGCTTGAGCTTTTCTAAAGCATCTCGCAGATCGGCAAACTGATCCGCATCGGTGGGAAACATGCCGCAGAACACCATTGGCTTTGCTTCGATATATCCCGGTAATGCCTCTGTTGCTGGCTTTTGAGACAACGTGATCGTGTCACCGACGCGGGCATCTTCTACCGCTTTAATCGAGGCTGCGAGATAGCCAACTTCCCCAGCGTGCAAATCAGTCACCTGGACTTGATTGGGAGACAGAACGCCCAGTTCATCAATTTCGTATTCTTTTTTCGATGCCATTAGGCGGATGCGATCGCCCTTCTTCAGCCGACCGTCCATCACTCGAAAGTAAACAATCACTCCACGATAGGCATCATAGTAGCTGTCAAAAATTAGGGCGCGAAGTGGCTGATCAACAGTATCTTTGGGCGGTGGGACAAGGTGGACGATCTCTTCTAAGATCTCTGGAACGCCGATCCCTTCTTTGGCGGATGCCAGGATGGCTTGACTGCAATCGAGTCCAACAATTTCTTCGATTTCTTGCTTGACGCGATCGGGCTCGGCTCCAGGCAAATCGATCTTATTGAGCACCGGAATGATTTCGAGATTATGCTCTAGCGCGAGGTAGACGTTTGCCAAGGTTTGCGCTTCTACCCCTTGAGACGCATCCACCACCAGCAACGCCCCTTCGCAGGCCGCCAGCGATCGCGAAACTTCGTAGGAAAAATCCACATGTCCTGGTGTGTCGATTAGATTGAGAACATACTCCTCGCCATCTTTCGCGGTGTAACTCATGCGTGCCGCTTGGAGTTTAATGGTGATGCCGCGCTCTCGCTCTAGCTCCATATTGTCGAGGAACTGTTCCTTCATATCCCGTGCGGTCACCGTCCCTGTTTCTTGCAGCAAGCGGTCTGCCAGGGTAGATTTGCCGTGGTCGATGTGAGCAATGATCGAAAAGTTACGGATTCGGTTGACGGGTACGTCAGTCATAAATCGAGGGTTGAGGTAGCGGCGATTAAGAACGGAATGACAACAGCCTAAGCCTAAATGGGTCAGTAATGCCAAGCACCAGAGAATGGCTAGAGTAACCGAGACAAGGAAGCCTACGTTTAAGATATTTTAATGCTTTCTTCAACAAAGTATAGGAGTCTAGAGCGCTATAAAAAACGCCGTGCTTCTTCTGTTCTATTTTGCTCTGATAATGTAGAAACCTGCCAATACAATAATTTATGAAAAGAAGGTTGATTTGTTGAGTACTCTGTAAAAATCAGGTACAGGCCCAATTCAGCGTGTATTCCTCTACCAAACGACCAAATGTACTCAAATAACCTAATGTGGGAGTCAGTGGATGTAGGTTAAGAATAACTAACCCCTTGTTTTAACTTGTACATCACGATGCTGAATCACTTGCCTGCGAGTCGAGTGATGTCTGTCAAAGGAACGGCTCTTCCGTGCTCCCAACCTGCTGTCTTCGCACCTCAGCGTGGGTCTATCCGCGTTTGGGCAATCTTTCACTACAACCCTAAGCTTGATTCCATGAACGACTCTACCTATCCATCTCCCACGTCACCCGAGAAGGTTGAAGTTTCACTCCGGCTTGATCCAGATATACTGGAGCAGCTTCAGCACCTGACTAACGATCCAAGCAAGGTTGTCGAGGTTGCCCTCCGGCAGTGGTTACGCAACGAGTCGCGGCGAGACGAAGAATTCTCCCGCACCTTACCTCGTAATCCACCCGTGCCGCCGCGAGGGGAGTGGAATGACTAACAGGTGATCAACTCGCCCAAGTGAGCAACAGCTTAACTGTATCGGCTTTCGGTCTGCGTCTGGCTATCCAATGGTCACCTCTGTGAACGCCTCAAACTCCGTCTCGAACAATTCTGCTGCATCTTCTCAAGCCGTTCTGCCGTCGGGTGAACCGATTAGTACGTTGTGCAACTCTGACGGAACCGCTGGTTTAGGAGGGGCAGAATTAATCATGATTCAAGACACGGCGGCAACCCTCGTGTCGTTTCGCTGGAGTGTCCATGAGGGGGCACTGAAAGAATTTCGTCCGCTTGCGATCGCTCAGTATCTCGATCACATTCAGCATGTCCTCGCTCATCAAACATCAGAGCAGTTTCGCTGGCTGTTTCAGTGGGGTGAGCAAACGTTGCTGTTCGATCTAGTCATGAGTCCAGTCAAATTTCCCGATGGCTCTGCCTCCTTGGTCGTGGTCACTGGAAAGCAAGTGCCATCTTTAGAAGCGTCGCTGGGTGAAACTCAGGGCGAATCCTGTTTAATCCAAGACGTGCCATTCAGTCAAAACGAGGGGATTTCCTCGAATCGGTATCACCGTCTGCTGACCCAGATTGCGTGGAATGTTCGTCGGACATTAGATTTACCAACGATTTGGCAGCAAACTGTGACTGGCTTGGGAAATGCCTTAGGTTTGAGTTGCTGCATTCTCTGTCCCTATGAGTCACCCAGTGACACGGTACGAGTGGTGGCTGAATATGGTCAGGACAATCTAGCCTCGCTGTTAGACACCGAATTTCTGCTCAAGGATGAGCCGGATCTGACTCAAGCGCTGACTCGTCTACAACCAATCCGAACCCTCACTCCAGCCCTAAACGCAGGTGCCAAGGCTAAATCTAACGAACCCCTTCAAACTCGTTTGGCGGTTGCAACGCACTATCTAGAGCAGCCGAATGGATTGATTGTTATGTATCAATGTGATCCTAGCCGCCAATGGACACCAGACGAAATCGAGTTTATGCAGGAGTTGGCAGATCAGGTAGGCACTGCGATCGCTCACGCCAGTCTATTTGCCGAAAGTCAGGCACTCGCTACTGAATTGCAGCGAGTCAACTCTGATTTGCGCCAAAAACACCGCGAGCTTGAAGAAGCCCGCCACCAAGCAGAAGCCGCTTCCCATCTCAAGAGCGAGTTTTTAGCGAATACATCCCACGAACTGCGGACGCCGCTCAACGGCATGATCGGCTTTCTCAAGCTGATTCTAGACGGGATGGCAGAAGATCCCGAAGAGCAGCGAGAATTTTTAGAAGAAGCCCACCGATCGGCGATGCACTTGCTTGAAGTGATCAACGATGTGTTAGACATCGCCAAGATCGAGGCGGGCAAAATGCAGATCGAGCTGAGTCCCGTCAATCTTGACGAGCTATTGGCTCAGCTGGAGAATATGACACGGACTCAGATCCGTCAGAAATTTCTCAGTTTTGAAATTCAGCAGCCCGCGACTCACGATGAAATTATTCTTTACGGAAACTACCAGCGGCTGCTGCAAGTTTTGCTCAATCTGGTTGGCAATGCCATCAAGTTCACTCACGAAGGCGGCATTACAATTAGCGCAGAAGTGATCAAAAAACGGGTTGTCGTTCAAACTCAAGAACTTCCTGGCTTGGTTAAAATTCGGGTGGCCGATACAGGGATCGGGGTTTCCCTCGACAAACAGGACAAATTATTTCAGTCGTTTAGTCAGGTCGATGGCTCGCTAACTCGCCAGTACGGCGGAACTGGACTTGGACTTGCGATCTCGCAAAAGCTAGTTGAAGCGATGGGCGGAGTGGTGAACTTCTACAGCATGGGCGAAGGCTTAGGTTCGACCGTAACCTTCACGATTCCGCTATACCAGGAACCCGTAATGGTTACAACCTGAACGGATCGTCCCTAAAGTCTTTAAACTAGGAAGAGACAGACCAAGGAGAGATTGCATGACCGAAAAAGACGCTCGTGAATTATTTCGTGCTGCCTACGAGAATCGCTATACCTGGGATCACAATTTTCCTGGCTACACGGCTGATGTCACTTATGAAAGTGGCGATCAAACCTACACTGCGAAGGCGCGCATCAATGCTGACTGCACGTTCGAGGTGAGCGGCATTGACGATGAAAACGCGAAGAAAGCGATCGCAGGTCAAGTTTGGGAAATTGCTGTTCATCGCGTTCGTCGCTCCTTTGAAGAGACGCACGGTAAAAATATTTTTACCCTGGGTGATACCGACGAAACGGGAGCCGTTGAGGTGTTTGTCAAAGGAAAATCGATGGGCGATCGCTACAAGGTTCACAACAACGAGGTGAGCTTAGTGCATCGTCACATCCGCGATATCGTCGTCACGATTCACACCTATAGTAGCCATGACACCGGAAGCGGATACCTATCCCACCGCTACGATTCAGTTTACAGCGATCCCGAAACAGGCGAACTGAAGGGCGGCAAGAGTGACTTTGAAGACAACTACGAAAAGGTGGGCGACTACTACGTCCTGACGAGCCGCGTGATTCGGACAGAGCAAGATGGCAAGGTCAGCACCGAAACATTTGGATTTTCAAATATTGCACTGCTCGAACCTGCCAAGGTTCCTGCTTAAACTTGAGGGCAAAGAACCCTTCTTCATCCAGCGCTGTTTCTACAAGCTAGGATCGAATTAACTTCAAATCCATGTCCACACTAAAAGGTGAATTATGTCTCAAACATATGCACTAACTTCTGAAAATGTCGAAACGGTTCTTGATGAGATGCGCCCTTATCTGATGGCAGATGGTGGCAACGTCGAGCTTGTCGAGCTTGACGGCCCGATCGTAAAGTTACGGCTTCAAGGTGCTTGCGGGTCCTGCCCAAGCTCCACAATGACACTCAGAATGGGGCTTGAGCGTCGCTTGCGGGAAATGATTCCTGAAATTGCTGAAGTTGAGCAGGTGATGTAGACGAGATAGGGTGTAGGGTATGGGGAGGATAAATGTAGAGGAACGGCACGCTTAGCCTAGAAAACGCCTTCTCTACCAGTGCTGAAGCGCTGACCCCATACTTCACCCTATATTCTTCCATCTATGGCTCATCCTCTCTATGTTGCGTTCATTTGGCATCAGCATCAGCCGCTTTACAAAAGCCGAAGCAACTCCTCTGAATTGGGCGCACAGTACCGCCTGCCCTGGGTTCGGTTGCACGGCACGAAAGATTATTTAGATTTGGTACTGCTGTTAGAGCGATATCCAAACTTGCATCAGACGGTTAATCTCGTGCCATCGCTGATTCTACAGATTGAGGATTACGTAGCGGGTATAGCACTCGATCCCTATTTAACGACAACGTTGACTCCAGTAGAACAATTGAGCCTGGAGCAAAAAGAATTTATTGCTGACCACTTCTTTGATGCCAATCATCACACGCTGATTGATCCTCATCCGCGCTACGCAGAGTTGTATGGACAGCATCAGGATCGCGGGCGGAGTTGGTGCTTAGAGCATTGGAGTCTGCAAGATTACAGTGATTTGTTAGCGTGGCATAACCTGGCGTGGATTGACCCGCTCTTTTGGGATGATCCAGAAATTGAAGCTTGGCTTCAGAAAGGAAAAGATTTTACGTTAAGCGATCGCCAGCGCATTATTGCTAAACACCGCGACATTCTCAGTCGAATTATTCCGCAGCACCGCAAGATGCAGGAAGCGGGGCAGCTTGAGGTGACGACAACCCCGTACACGCATCCGATCTTGCCGCTCTTAGCGGATACTGACGCTGGACGGGTCGCCGTTCCGCAAATGGCACTCCCGCAGCAACGATTTCAGTATCCTGACGATATGAGCCGCCACTTGGAAAAAGCGTGGGGAATGTACAAGGATCGCTTTGGCTGTCCGCCTCGTGGCTTGTGGCCCTCCGAGCAGTCCGTGAGTCCGGCAATCTTGCCGGATGTGGCGAAACAGGGATTTCAGTGGCTCTGTTCCGATGAAGCGGTTTTAGGATGGACGTTGAAGCATTTCTTTAACCGGGATGAGCGAGGCACAGTTTACGAGCCGCAGTTGCTTTACCGTCCTTATCGGTTAGAGACGACTGCGGGAGATTTAGCGATCGTATTTCGCGATCACCGTCTGTCGGATCTGATTGGCTTTACCTACAGTGCGATGGAGCCAAAGCGAGCCGCGACCGATTTGATCGGACAGCTCGAAGCGATCGCACGCTCTTTAAAGTCGGGTAGCGGAACATTGGATCAACCTTGGCTGGTGACGATCGCGCTCGATGGTGAAAACTGCTGGGAGTTCTATCCCCAAGATGGCAAGCCGTTCTTAGAAACGCTGTATCAAACTCTCAGCGACGATCCAGATATTAAACTGGTCACCGTTTCAGAGTTTGTTGAGCAATTTCCGCCTACCGAAACCCTGCCTGCTGACCAGCTTCACAGTGGCTCCTGGGTCGATGGCAGTTTTACGACGTGGATTGGTGACCCTGCCAAGAACCGTGCTTGGGATCTGCTAACAGCGGCGCGGCAAACATTAGCCAATCATCCTGAAGCGACCGAAGAAAACAATCCTGAAGCCTGGGAAGCACTCTATGCCGCAGAAGGGTCAGATTGGTTCTGGTGGTTTGGAGAAGGGCATTCGTCCAATCAAGACGCCATGTTCGATCAACTCTTCAGAGAACATCTTGCCGCCCTGTATCAAGCCTTAGAGGAACCGATTCCTGAGAATGTTCGTCGCCCCGTAGAAATCCATACGTCACGGGGAGATCATCCACCCCAAGGCTTTATTCATCCTGTGATCAATGGTCAGGGAGATGAGCAGGACTGGGATAAAGCTGGACGAATTGAAGTCGGTGGCGCACGCGGCACGATGCATCGCAGTAGCCCGATTCAACGACTATGGTACGGCGTTGATCACCTCAATTTCTACATGCGTTTGGACTTTCAAACGGGAGTGCAACCTGGCAAAGAGATTCCGCCCGAACTGAATGTGTTGTGGTTTTACGCCAACAAAACCATGCACAATAGCCCGATTCCATTGATCGATTTACCCAATGAAGCACCGCTGAATTATCAGTTTCATCATCATCTTGGTGTGAATTTGATGACGCAAACCGTTTGGTTACAAGAGGCGGGAGAGCATTTCACGTGGCATTCGCGGGCAACTCGCGCTCAAGTTGGAGTGGGTAACTGCGTTGAAATTAGTGTTCCGTGGGCAGATCTACAAATTCCCCCCGATTCTTCGCTGAGAATTGCACTGGTGCTATCAGAAGGGGGACGCTATCGAGAATATTTGCCAGAGAATGCGTTAGTTCCAATCTCAGTGCCTTAGGCTGGGCTACAAGCATCAGGAGTTTGCTGACAAACTGCCACAGGCTCCTCTTTGTAGGCAAACTCCTCTCTAGATTGATTCCAATGCTCACCGATAGCCCTATCATCAAGGCATTCGTAAAGATAGAACAATGTCATCGAGTGCCTTAGTTGCAGGTCTTTGGGGATTGCTTGGCGGATCGGCACTAGTGCTGGGGGCATTTGTCGGTTATTTCGTGCGGTTGCCCCAACGGCTAATTGCAGCAATCATGGCGTTTGGGTCAGGGGTGTTGATTTCTGCACTTGCGTTCGAGTTGATGGACGAAGCCTATAAGGAGGGCGGCTTTGACTCTACGGCAATTGGCTTTTTGTCAGGCGCAGTGGTCTATACGATCGCGAATTTGATCTTGGCAAAGCAGGGAGCAAAACACCGCAAACGGTCTACAAGTCGCCAATCCTCTGAAGCTGAAGATCCAGGAAGCGGTTTAGCGATCGCGCTTGGCGCTCTTCTCGATGGCATTCCTGAATCGATTGTAATCGGGGTCAGTTTGATTAGCGGCGGTGTGGTCAACTGGGTTACAGTGGCGGCGGTATTTCTCTCGAATATCCCAGAAGGATTATCGAGCGCTGCCGGGATGAAGAAAGCGGGGCGACCGATCCAATATGTATTTGGCATCTGGGGCGCGATCGCACTTCTCTCTGCATTAGCCGCATCGTTTGGATACCTTATATTTAGTCACGTCTCAGTAGAAGTGGTAGCGGCAACTAACGCGATCGCGGCGGGCGCAATTCTATCAATGATTGCAGACACGATGATTCCAGAAGCGTTTGAGTACACGCACAATTTTGCAGGGCTAATTACGGTGTGTGGCTTTCTGGCAGCATTTATTTTAAGTAAGCTCTAGCAATCTTTTGAACTTCGCTTTAAAAACCTCTTCTGAGCTAGCGAAGCACTCCCGACCTTGCGGCTTCTAATTACGAAGATGCCTAGTAAAGAGAAAAGCCCTTGGGCGTCTGTCCGTGTTTCGACTCCAAGGGCTCCTCTTATTCGCTCTTTAACTCCTCACACGTCTATATTCCTGCTGATCTTCTGATTTTGCTATTCCCCTTAGGACAGATTCTGGAGTGGCTCATTCTGCGATGTGAATGGTTCAAGCTAAATGCAAGTAAGTGCTTGCACACCAATCACAATGCTTAGTAACGATGGAAAGACTTGCCCCAAACGTGGACGAACTCGCGATTGCCTCTTGAGCGCTGCCATTCAAGTGTTTGCCCAAGCGGGTATTGCGGGAGCGGCAACCCGACAGACCGTAAACACGCAAGCCGCCGGATTGTCACTAGATTTGCAGGGCATTGATGATTAAGACTTGAGCGTTAGTCGGTTCTATGGTGGTTCATAAGATTTCGATGAAAGCAGCTTATCAAGCAGGTTTCGCTTATTTCGGCAATTCCCCTTTGAAGAGGTGTAAACACCGATCTTCCGAATCGCGCTACCTTCTCTACAATGGCGATATCAAGATTTAAACGTGATGAGCAGGGGGGAACGCGATGCAGCCAACCGATCCCAATAAATTTACCGAAAAAGCCTGGGAAGCGATCGTTCGCACCCCGGAAATTGTCAAACAAGTCCAGCAGCAGCAGATCGAAACAGAACACTTGCTAAAAGCGCTGCTTGAACAAGATGGATTAGCCGCCAGCATCTTTAATAAACTTGGCGTTAACGTGCAGCAGTTGCGCGATCGCGCTGACGAATATATCAATCGTCAGCCTAAAGTTTCTGGCAGTGGCTCGTCGGTGTATTTAGGACGCAGCACCGACACCTTGCTTGATCGCGCTGAAGACTATCGTAAGCAGTTTGGCGACGATTTTATTTCGATCGAACACTTGCTGCTGGGCTATGCCAAAGACGAACGATTTGGCAAAGGGCTTTTGGCAGAATTTAGAATTACTGAAGCAAAACTAAAAGACGCGATCGCGCAGGTTCGGGGTAATCAAAAAGTGACGGATCAAACGCCTGAAAACAAGTACGAATCATTGGAGAAATACGGACGAGACTTGACCGACTATGCGCGGCAAGGCAAACTCGATCCGGTGATTGGACGAGACGACGAAATTCGCCGCACGATTCAAATCCTGTCTCGACGGACAAAGAATAACCCGGTGCTGATTGGCGAGCCGGGCGTTGGAAAAACCGCGATCGCGGAAGGTTTGGCTCAACGGATCATCAATGGAGATGTGCCAGAGTCGTTGCGCGATCGCAAACTGATTGCGCTCGATATGGGTTCTCTGATCGCAGGGGCAAAATATCGCGGTGAATTTGAGGAGCGCTTAAAAGCCGTTCTGAAAGAAGTCACAGACTCGCGTGGGGCAATTATTCTGTTCATTGACGAGATTCATACCGTTGTGGGTGCAGGCGCAACTCAGGGCGCAATGGATGCCGGGAACCTGCTGAAGCCGATGTTGGCACGGGGAGAGTTGCGTTGCGTTGGTGCAACCACGCTGGATGAATATCGCAAATACATCGAAAAAGATGCAGCTCTCGAACGACGTTTCCAACAGGTTTTCGTCGATCAGCCTTCCGTGGAAGACACGATCTCGATCTTGCGGGGGTTAAAAGAGCGCTATGAAGTCCACCATGGCGTCAAGATTTCTGACAGTTCATTAGTTGCAGCGGCGACCTTATCCAATCGATACATCAGCGATCGTTTCCTGCCCGATAAAGCGATCGACCTGGTAGACGAAGCGGCGGCCAAACTAAAAATGGAGATCACATCAAAGCCAGAAGAACTAGATGAAGTCGATCGCAAAATCCTGCAAATGGAAATGGAGCGCTTGTCGCTACAAAATGAATACGACAACGCTTCACGCGATCGCTTAGAACGACTTGACCGGGAACTGGCCGATCTTAAAGAAGAGCAAAGCCGCTTCAACGCTCAATGGCAAGCCGAAAAAAGCATCATTGACCAGTTGCGGACGCTAAAAGAAGAGATCGATCGGGTCAACATCGAAGTTCAGCAAGCCGAGCGAGATTACGATCTCAACCGCGCTGCCGAACTGAAGTACGGTAAATTGACCGATTTAAACCGCCAGTTGCAAGAAGCTGAATCACAGCTTTTGCAGACGCAGAAAAGCGGAAAGACCTTGCTGCGAGAAGAAGTGACCGAATCAGATATTGCCGAAATCATCTCTAAGTGGACAGGCATTCCGGTCAGTAAGCTGGTCGAATCGGAGATGCAGAAACTGCTGCACCTAGAAGATGTGCTGCACAAGCGCGTGATTGGACAGGATGAAGCCGTGACAGCGGTTGCCGATGCCATTCAGAGATCGCGAGCAGGACTTGCTGATCCAAACCGTCCGACTGCCAGCTTCATCTTCCTAGGTCCTACGGGCGTGGGTAAAACTGAGCTTGCCAAAGCGCTGGCGTCTTACCTATTTGACACCGAAGAAGCGATGGTGCGAATTGACATGTCGGAGTACATGGAGAAGCACGCCGTGTCACGCCTGATCGGTGCGCCTCCGGGATATGTCGGATACGAAGAAGGCGGACAGTTAACCGAAGCCATTCGTCGCCGTCCGTATTCTGTGATCCTGTTTGATGAAATTGAGAAAGCGCATCCTGACGTATTCAACGTGATGCTGCAAATTCTTGATGATGGTCGCGTCACCGATTCTCAAGGTCGCACGGTGGACTTTAAAAACACAATCATCATCATGACTTCTAATATTGGATCGCAATACATCTTTGAGTATGGCGGCGATGATACCCGTTACCCAGAGATGCGATCGCGCGTGATGGAGGCACTGCGAGCTAGTTTCCGTCCCGAGTTCTTAAACCGGATTGATGACACGATTATCTTCCACAGCTTGCAGAAGTCGGAGCTACGCGAGATCGTCAAGATTCAAATCAAGCGATTGGAGCAACGATTGGCAGAGCGGAAGATGTCGCTCAAGTTGTCGGATTCGGCGCTCGATTTCTTAGCAGAATTGGGCTTTGATCCGGTCTATGGAGCGCGTCCCCTGAAGCGGGCGATTCAGCGGGAATTGGAAACTGCGATCGCGAAGCAGATCCTACGCGGCGAATATACAGATGGAGATACCATCTTTGTCGATGTAGGTGAGACAGAGCGGTTGGAGTTTAAGCGATTGCCGTCTGAAGTGCTGACAACGCAATAACACGCAGCTAAATTCTCTAAGTAGGGTGGGAAATTTTCCACCCATTTTTTTGTCTAAATACGAATTACTAACGTTGATGATAAAGTGCAGTTGCAAAGTTTCTGGCGAGATGTTGAATGACTAGAGTAATGGGCAAGCGATCGCGAAAGTTTTTGCTGCGATTTGCGATCTTTTATGGGTTGATATGCTTTGCTCTTTACTTTCAACAACAGCGTCTCATTTTCATTCCCTTCCATGATTTAGAACATACTCCAAAGCTTTATCAACTTAAATACGAAGACGTTTGGATCCCCATTTCAACATCGACTGGCAAGGTTGAACGGATGCATGGTTGGTGGATTCCTGCTCAGAAACCTGGTGCTCCTGTGATGTTGTACCTTCATCACAATGCAGCCAATATCGGTGCAAACGTTAGTCAAGCATTGCAATTTCACAAATTGGGTTACTCCATTTTCTTGTTTGACTACCGAGGTTTTGGTCAAAGTGAAGGAGAATTTCCAACTGAATCTCAAGTCTACGAGGATGCTCAAGCCGCTTGGAGTTATTTAACCCAAATGCGCAAAGTTCCTTCAACTCGAATCATTTTCTACGGTCATTCTGTAGGTGGGGCAGTAGCAATTGATCTCGCTGCCAAGCATCCAGAAGCCGCAGCATTAATTGTACAAAGCTCGTTTACAAGTATGCGTGACATGACCAAGCGGCTTGGTTTGTACTGGCTATTTCCAGTCGAATTGTTATTAAGACAAAAATTTGAGTCACAAGAAAAAATGAAATCTATAAAAATGCCCGTTCTCATTATTCAAGGTACTCAAGATTTACAAATTTCTATTGAGATGGGAAAGAGTTTATACGCTGCGGTAGCCTCTAATTCCAAACAACTGCTGATTATTCCAAACGGCGGACATGACAACCACATGGCTAAGGAGTACACGCAGGTTGTTCAGCAATTTGTTGAGCAAGCCGTAAAGTAGAGTGTGCAAACCGCGAGCAACCTTGATTCGCACAAACTCTGATCTGCTTCGTGCGATCACAGAGTTCATGCTGACAAAACCTGTTTTCATCCGGGCAAAACCTAATTTCATCTGAATAAAACTAGGTTCTGTTGACTTTTCACCGCAACCAGATCAAGGTGCAGGCAAAACAGAGGAAACTCCAGTAATTTCGGGCCTGCTTGTCAAACCGAGAAAAAATCCGGCGATACTGCTTGAGCTTGCC
>JAHHHO010000102.1 GCA_019359315.1 Myxacorys californica WJT36-NPBG1 | reverse complement strand
CATGATAGAGACGGGAAGTAGGTGCCATTGATTTTGCCGATTTGTGTGGTAACTTATCAGCTTAAATCAGGCTCTGCTTCCCTCCTAGCTTTCGTTTCAACTTCCAGTACTTCTGTCAGTCAAGCAGTGTAGCGACCACGCAATCAAGCAATACGGCAGCAGAGATGGACTGAGTTCCGTCACTTGCATTTTGTTTAACAACTTTTTGAAAAGGAGAATGGATGACTTAAGCAATGATTGAGGGCACCTTTTACGCGACCTTTGGAGATACGTTTTGAAAAAGTTTACGGGAGACGAACGTTACCACGTTGATCTCCTTTTTTCCAAGCAGAAAGTAAAGAACAAGCGTAATTGGCGGGCTTAGGCTTTTAGTAGTGGCAATTTGATGGGTTCAATCAATCTGGCTTCAAGAGATTTCAGAGTATTTCTTCTAAGTGCCGCGCAGTAGAGAGCTTGTCCTCTCCCTACTGATTGTGATACCAAATCAAAAAATGCCTGCGACAGATAATGCATCTACAATAAAGCCAAAGCCAGTCACAGAAGCAACGGTTTCGGTTGTTAAATCAGCGATCAATTTGTCCACTTTCGTTTGTAGTTGAGACAGGTTCTTGAACAGTGCCCAGCGCAAATCCTTTTTCAAGTGCTGCCACAATCGCTCGATTGGATTTAACTCCGGGCAATAGGGCGGTTGAAACAGCAGGATGATGTTATCTGGAATCACCAGGTCTTTGGCTTTGTGAAAGGCTCCATTGCCGCTTCGCGAGAGCCAAAGGCAACGGCTTGGAAGATGTTGAGGCTATCGGGATAGGCTTGAGAAAACTGGTCGAGAAAAAGCTGATAGCTTCAGGGGGTGACAACGACCTTGAAGCGTTTGTGCAGAAAGAGATCTAGGCATTGAGCAGCAAAAAGAATCTGATTTTATTACTATGAAAGGATAGAAGCTGCCGCTTGGATTAAGCATTCTGTCATCCCTGGATTAGGGCAAATGTTCTATGAATGGCAAAAGCAATACCACTTTTTATCGGGAGCAGAACGGCTGTAACTGGGCTGTGGCAGTGATTACAGGCTCGTTGTCACCCCCTGAGGCTGATAGCACTGGCTATCGACATGGGTAAATTGCAAAAAGAACTGCTCTCCGGTGATCGGTTCCACCGCACCATAGATCCAAAAGGCTTTGAACTGCCATTGCCAAGTGCCTAGTGGTTTAACGCCTAAGCTCGTGATTAAGCGTCCCACCGTCGTCTTCAACCCAAAGCGACTCTCGTCAGCAGCAAAGTAGCGAATCCGTTTGAACTCCGGTTTTACTCGCCCTGCATACTGTTTAAGCAGGATTAGGTCGTCGCCCAGGTTTGCTTCAATGCCTCACGGGCTTCTGAGTTCTGTTTGGCATGAACTGGACGAGCGGCTTTCAACTTTGCACCTAAGCGATACCGTACCAGATGATGCACTGTGGCATACTCGGCCTCCACATTCAAGGTTTCTGATAACCATTGCTGCACTTGCGTATAGCTGCCAAAGCCTGTCTCAGGGTCATCTAATCGTCGTTGCAGGCTCTTCACCGCCCACGCTGGAATGACCTGCGGTCGTCCTGGACTTTGGTGAATTTCGAGCAGTCCGTTCAATCCCGTTTCCCGGTACCGGCTCAACGGGCGTTGTACACTCCCCCGATTCCGCCCGACCACTTTTGCAATCGCGCTAATACTCATGGCATTCGGTAACTTCAGCAAGTACAACACTTGCAACCGCTCTTTTAGGTTCGCATCAGATTGCTGTTGAATCAGCGCTTCCAGTTCTGCTACTGTCTCTTGAATTTTGATGCGAGTAACACCGACCATTGCTGTTTTTCTCCACACGGTAGAATCTAGTCTCTCATTTGTCACTCCCTTTTTTCAATTTGGTATGACTTGCTCTAGCAAGCGCAAGTGAGAAAACCAAACTTTGATTAATAATGATGAACTAATCAATTAAAAAAGAGGGCATGCTTTTTACCAGCAAGCTCACGTAACTATATTTTGAAAAAACAAAAGGCAGACTCAAACGTTTCTAAGCGTTTGGTCTGCCTTTTTTCTTGGCTTTTACACGGTGAGGCTCAATTTTTGAGCATTACCGTTTCTTAACACGGCGGGAGGGTAAACCAAGAAGGTTTACTTACTGCCTTTTTCATAAAGGAATGGCTATGAAGACTTATCTTCAAAACTGGCTTTACGGAGAACCCTTTTTTGGACCGGAGGGCGACCTTACCCCGGTCGAAGAAGCGTCTCGCGAACAAGATCTCCAAGAAGTGAAACCTTACCTTCTTGGAGAATTTGAGTATGTGCTTTCAGAGCAGCTAGAGCCGATACGTAAGGATCTTAGTAGGCTTGAAAGCACAGTTGTTACACTGCAAATACTCCTTCTCCTTGCAATGCTGACAGAAGGAATACTGCTGGTAATTCTTATTTGTTTAGTTGACAAAGGCATGTAATCCCCAGGGGATCGAACGTTCTCACCGTTCGATCCCTTTTTTTGTTTAAAAGGAGCAAGAAATGAATACTACACCTAATATTCAAGGAAAAAACACTAACCTCTATGAAGAAGTTACCAACTCAATCATCGACGCAATTGAGAGGGGAGTCGACCGCTGGAAGATGCCCTGGTATGCGATCGATACACTCCCGATAAACGTCTGTACGGGCAACTTCTATCGGGGCATCAACATACTGCTTTTATGGGCGACTGCGCTTCAACGCGGCTACCTCTCGAATCAGTGGGGGACCTACAAACAATGGGCAGAGCAGAACGCTCACGTAAAACGCGGTGAGAAGTCAACACTCATCGTCTTTTGGAACGTTGTCGATCGCAACGACAAAAGACCGCAGGCTGAGGAAGCTCCAGACATGGAAAGCGAGTCTGAGATGGGCACAAGGCAAGTGCTCTTGGCTCGAGGCTACCGTGTATTTAACGCTGAGCAGGTCGTAGGCTACTGCCCAAAACCAACGCAAGCGAGCCCTAGAGCGGAACGCATTGCAGTCGCAGATGCTTTCTTTAATTCGCTTGGGGCCACCGTGCACCAGAGCGATCGCGCCGCCTATCGACCCAGTAACGATGATCTGCTCATGCCACCCTTCGAAGCGTTTATCGCCGCCGAGCCGTATTACAGTTCCCTCGCTCATGAATACATTCACTGGACGGGTGCAGCACACAGACTTAATCGCTCGCTGACGACGCGCTTTGGGTCCGAAGGCTATGCGGCTGAAGAACTCGTAGCAGAGCTGGGAGCGGCCTTTGTGTGCGCCACCCTTGGCTTTAGCACCACCTATCGGAAAGACCATGCAGCCTACATCCAAAGTTGGCTTGCGCTCTTGAAGAATGACAAGAAAGCCATCTTGAATGCCGCTTCTCACGCGCAGAAAGCCGCTGATTTTCTGCAAGCAATGGGCGCAAAGCGCCACTCCAAAGGAACCGCCGAAACACACGAAGCGGCTGCGTAATCCTTGGAAAAAATAATGAGCAAGTGATTGAAGCAAGCAACGGCTTTTATCACTTCTCTCATTTGAAACGTTTAGACAGGCGAGATGGCTTTACCCGTTCGTAAAGCCATTTCGCCTTTTTTTATATTGGAGCGAATATATGAAAACAAAAGCAGAAAAAATCGGGGCACTCGCAGAGCTTCATCGCTTTACCGGTACCCTTGGCTACTATCGCTATAGTCCACAGCTGTTTCCCAACGTTGTCCTGACCGACGGTGTGCGATTTCTGGTAGAGACGGCCCAGTGCTACTGGCTGGTCGATGCGATCGCGGCGATTCAATCCGACCCTACGGTTTGCAATCACCCACAATTAGCAGAACTTCAGTTCTGGACCTTACTCGTTGACGAGAATGAGTCGGCAACCCTTTTATGCGAATGGGAGAGTGACGAAGTGGTTTACACCCAGAAGATTGAGTGGGCTGACTTTCCGCTTCCACAGCAAAGAATTTGGGTGGCAATTGAGGAAAACTGTATCGTCATCATGCTACCAAGCGAATACTAGGGAAGAAGAAAATAAAAGCGTTGGTTGAAGCAAGTATGGATTAACGCTTTGGTAGCTTGGGGTGAGAAAAATACCCCCTTGAAAAGTGCCTCTTTGTAGGCGCTTTTTTTGTGTCTAAAATTCTATGGAGGTGGTGGTTCAAGGAGACTTAGATACTCACTATAAGAAGTGCCTTGAGCATGGCACGATACCAGAGGGCGCAATCAGAAAGACTTTCTTAAGGAGTGTCGGTGAGCGAGATTGTAGAAGGGTATGGGGCTCTTTTGGGAGAGATTAAGAAGCGCATCCAGTCCGCGCAGTATGAGGCGCTAAAGGCGGTTAACCGAGAGCTAATTGCGCTGTACTGGGATATTGGCAAGCTCATTGTGTCCCGCCAGGAAGGGGAGCCATGGGGAAAGTCTGTAGTGGCGACACTGGCGCGAGATTTACAAGCGGAGCTGCCAGGGATTAGCGGCTTTTCAGCTTCTAACCTTTGGAGAATGAAGCTTTTTTTCGAGACTTATCGAGAATCTGAAAAACTCGCACCAATGGTGCGAGAAATTGGCTGGACTCACAACATTGTCATTTTGGAGAAGTGCAAAGACGACCTAGAACGGGAGTTTTACATCCGGATGACCCGTAAGTATGGGTGGACGAAGAATGTGCTGATTCATCAAATTGAGAATCAGTCGTATGAAAAGACGTTGCTGAATCAGACAAATTTCACCGAGACGGTGCCGCCATCGTTACAGTCCCAGGCAAAGCTTGCGGTACGGGATGAGTACACCTTCGACTTTCTAGAGCTGGGAGAGGAGCATAGCGAACGAGAGCTGGAGCAATCGCTACTCCTCAGAATTGATACGTTCTTGCGGCAGATGGGGGGTATGTTTGCCTTTGTAGGAAGCCAGTACCGTTTAGAGATTGGTGATCAAGAATTTTTCATCGACTTGTTGCTGTACCACAGGCGTTTACGGTGTTTGATCGCGGTGGATCTAAAGGTCGGTCGATTCCAGCCGGAGTATGTCGGCAAGATGCAATTTTATCTTTCGGTGTTGAATGACCAGGTGCGCTTAGAGGATGAGAACCCGTCAATCGGCATTATCCTGTGCAAGTCGAAGGATAAAACTATTGTGGAGTATGCGCTGAAAGACACGGCTAAACCGATCGGGGTGGCAACCTACCAAATTGTCTCGACCTTACCGCAGGAGCTTAAGGGGCAGCTTCCCACACCAGAGGAGATTGCGAAGTTATTGGAAGGAGTAGAGTGAGGCAGTATTGTTTAAGGGTAAATGAGTTTTTTGGGCAAGCACCTCGTGCACAATTGATGCGCCGGAGTAAGCAGCGTTGGAATGCTTACGCCTTCTCAAGACAGATAGTTTCAACCGCAATCAACGGTTAGATCGCATCGTCGTCCACCAGCGATCGCTGCGAAGGTCCCCGATCGGTAAACTTAAGCCTCGTGCCACTAGAGAGCACCCCGTCGCACTTCATCGTAGAACAGATAATCGGAGGGGGTACCCGGATCTGTGATCCCCGACAAATGCACCCAAGCTTGAGATCGAGTCAACGCCACAAAAAGTTGATTGCGCAGTAAAAGATTATCTTCTTGCTCGGCAGCCCTCTCCAGCCCGTCGATGTAGACGAATTTCGCTTCATGTCCCTTGGCGCGATGAATGCGCATTTTCATTCGCTGAAAACGATATCGCCCGAAGGTCCTCATCCAAGTCATTTGTCCAAGCGACACTTGAACAATTAACTGATCGTAGAGCAGGACATTACAGGACATTAAGAGAAGCTGGCAGTTTGATCTCCGAAATCTCTGACTTAGTTGCTGGATCTATTTTCTAGTGATGACCAGAAGCAAGCATGAGACCATCGTTGTGCTCGGCGAGGCAATCGCACTCACGTACAGCGAGAACTAAGGCAGGGAATCAGCATGAGGGCAATCGACAATTCCGATTCGTTCACACTGCAAATACCACTTCATCAAATGTCAACTACCGGATCATGATCTAATAATTGTCGCACAATGGGTGAGAACGAACGTTAGGCGTTTTCAATATTCAAGTTGCATAAAACGAATGTGGTATTTCAGTACACGAGTCATTCGTGGTGTTGGCGATCCTGAGTGGGCAGGCTATATTGACTTTCTCGGTTTACCCCATCTGTCTGAAGTCCGTACGATTGATTCATGGTGCAATCTTCACGCTGATGACTCAGGCTATTGGGAGTTTCAATCTCTAGAAGAAGCTTTAGGAGAAGCATGGAGGGATGAGTTGCTGCCTCTTCCTGTTCCTGGCAAGCAATACTATCAACTCTTCACAAATGCTTTGACAGAGCAGATTCCCCAAGCTCATCCCAGGCTTAAGCTACTGGGATACGATTTATCCGATGAAACATGGACCTCATCATTGTTGAATTGCGGTCGATGGGAAGGGGTATTGGCTCCAATTGCGCAACGGATCAATCAGTATGGATTGCTCAATCTTGATGATGCTAAAAGTGCTCAAGTTCTTTTACCAGAGGTTTGGGATGATAATCCTCATGCTTTCGTGAAAATTTGGGCTTTGTTTGAAGTTCTGCAAGACACAAACATCTAACAAACGCCTCTGCACACCGATTGCCTTATCAGAAGTGCCGCGAACAAAGATAGTAATAAGGGCATTAAATCAGTCTTGCTCGCTCGAATCGAGGAAAATTATGATGGATCTTGAAGAAGTTAAACATCGATTTCCCGAAACTGCCCATGGCATTGAAGCGCTCGAACGATCTGGGTTCAATTCGCGCAATGATGATTGGATCAATACACTCAACCCGGAACTCGCGAAAACGGCGTGTTGGGTGATGGGAAAAGTGGGAGACCCTTACGATGCAGATGTCCTTGTCCAGATCCTCTCTAGCGATCGCAATGATCTATGGCGAGAAGCAGCTACAGCACTCAGCCTCGTTGCCACTGATCAACATCTCGCGCCCCTACAGTTAATTCTTACAACCGCATCTAATCCAACGCAGCGCGAAGGGGCGGCTTATGCGATCGCATTTCTATCCCGTTGCCAAGTCACCGAGGAAATGATTCAGACGCTGATCAACATTGCAGCAAACGAGGCTGAGATTCCCGCTGTTCGCGCTCAAGCACTGGAAGGACTGGGCAACAAGCTTTCTCAGGATTTTGCGCCCGCTCTCTATCAAGATGGTGTCGCGGCTCTGATGCAAGCCTTAGATAGCCCTAACGCTGAAGTTAGATTTTGGGCATGTTTTGCGGCAGGAGCTACGCTTGCGCAACAAGCAGTTCCTTAAACTTCAAGAGATTGTGGAGAGTGACACTACGGTTGTCCCAGGGTGGTGGACTGTAGGAGAAGAAGCAGAAGACGCGATTACGCTGATTAGGGGCGGAGAGCGTCCACTGCGTCAGCCACGAGAGTTGCCATCCTCCTAATCAGCAATCGTTTCTACCCAGGAGAATAAAAGCCATTTTTAGCTTTAGTGAGCTTCAAGGGACTTAGACATGGAGTGACTGCTGCACGCTCAATCTCTGGACACAGCTACAGGTCATTCATGCCGTTCTGAACCCATCGAATTCAAGAACGCACATAAAACCGAACCCATCCCCGTCCAACCGTCCTACGCAACCTCATGCTCTCCCTTGCCGCCGCGATCGCAGATCTCAACTGAATCGCTGCAGGCGGCATCCGTCTACAAAGCTAAAGTCGGAAATTTTCAAAGGAGTTCAGTATCAAGCACTTGGCTATACTCTGACTATAGTCATAATTTTCTATTTGACAGCCGTGTGGATGGATAATGGACACAGTGCGATTGGTGTGAAACTAGCAACTTAGCTGGAGGTTCATACTGAGATCCAAAAATAGTAGCTGCTAACCATTCATGGTTAGCAGCACAACGATTAACACAGACGTTTTGCGATCGCATTGCCATTCTTCTGCGATCGCACTTTACCAGTCCTAAGATGTCCGCTCTTCTTCCCACGGAGGGCGCTTGCCCACATAGAGGCTTTTTACCTTCCCCTGATCGCGCCAGTAGGCATACCAGTAAGGACCATGCCCAACCTCGGCGAGTTCACCTTCAGCACACGTGCAGTCTTGTCGCCCACACCGCCGCTTTTCCAAGTGATAAGCTTTGCCTTCGTACTGGCGACGATCCACAACAGCAGCACTCCCTTTTTCGAGAACGAGGGCAGCATTCCTTTCTGCCTCGACGTGCTCGGATAGCCAATCGAGGAGCGCTTGCCTGTCTTCTAGGGAGAGACGTTGAATGGAAGCTTTAAGCGCAGGAACCGTAGGACGTCGAGGCATTTTCTTGTGTAACAGAGGCAGTTATATGCCCATTGTTACACAAGAAAAGGGAGTAATCTCAATCCCGCTAGAGCGGTCCATCAAGATTTCTGAGGAGGGCTTTGATTTCAGCCTGATGCTTCGGCTGAATCTTTCTCTGCCCTTTGAGCCAGCGAGTCACTAACGAGCGATCAACGTTCAATTTATCGGCTAACTCTGCCTTAGTCATTCCCTTAGCATCTAATGCTGCTTGAATCACCTCGCCTGTTAATGCAGATGGTTGAACGGGTGCGGGAGCGGGTTTCAACACAGCAGGAATATGACCTTCAAGCTTTTCTTGGATTCTTGTTGAAGGCTTGATCACTACGATCGCTTTAAGCCAAGTCGCTACCCAGTTGCGAGGACGGTAACCAGCATCAAACTCATCCCTCACTGCCCAGTCGGGGCGAATGCTTTCTGGGTAAGTTGCTTGGTCAAAACCAATTTCCCATCCCAATTCTTTCAGCGTTAGCAATGCACTATCCCATTGCTCGATTAATTTCACTCGGCGTAAACGATTCTTCTGAATTGCTTCTAGAAGTTCTTTTGGCTCTAGCCGTTCTAGTAATGTTCTCACCTCATAACGACCATCCTCTCGAATCCGACTCATAATGGTGAGAAAGATCGCCAATTTTGAAGCCAGTCGTTGACGATAAGGATTGATCTGAAGCGTACTTTTTGCTAGATAACCATATTGAAAGAGCGCTTCTTTCGCGCTGGCCTCACCCGCATTCAGAAATTTTTCGGTCCAGATACCAGGTCGCACCTTGATGTGTAACTCATCTGGTTCGCCCGCTTCATAGCTTGGAGAATCGGAACTGTCCGCGTTTACCGTAAGCGCTAACTGACCTGCATACCCGAGTCCTTCAAGAATCCACATCGCGCCTCGCTCAACGTTGTAGCGCTTTGCACCAATATTGATGTTGCTGACAAGAACAGAAAGGCTACAGACCAATTCCACTAAATGTCCAATCTTCTTTAGCTTTTGCGCGATCGTAATATCTGTGCGTTTGTCCCAACCAAAGAGCCGGATTAAATCTGTGCCCTGCAACCGAATTTGGTCTGCCCACGGTTCTTCTGAATCAGTTGCATACGAAGCAAATATGAGAAAAACATACGCGGCTTCAGGACCAAACTGCTGAATAATCTCCCATGCGGCTTTACCTGGAACCAGTTCAATTTGCTGACTTGAGGGGCTTTGACGCACAATTTGATGTTGGATGAACCCTTCTCCAACTAGCTTTTTCCAGTAAGGGTATTCTCCGTCTTCCCATTGAGAGTTAATCAGCGCTTGAGCACCTGTGAGAATGGGATAGCCAGTCGCAACTCGTTCGATATCAGCATCCTGAAATAAAGGCTCGCGGGTCGCCGCAGAGGTAACAGTTTCAACCCCCAGCAATTTATCAATCTCAGAGGTGCTATAGGCTGATAAATCTAGATGTCTAAGCCACTGACTTGCGGTGTAAAAAGCGCAGGCACCCGTTACTAACGACTCCCGCCACTCATCACTATCGGTCAACTCGCTCCCCGCTTTTACAGACAACATTCCAACCACAGAGCAGTCTGATGGCATGAGCGATTCTTGCTGCCACTGATCAAGATGCGCCAGAATCCAGGTCGCCGTTTGATGCCAAAACTCATCTGTCTTCAGTACCGAACGAAACCGTCGTTCGAGTCGTTGGATTGTCCGCTTATGTAAAGCGCCTATCTTTTCAGTCTCACCATAGAGATTGACGACATCTGCGTCACTGTCTAACCGCGCTTGAGCAGTCTGTAACCTAAACTGATTAATTCCCGTCGCTACATTGACCAGCACCAAGTTCAGAAATGACCTGTCTCCCCTCAACTTCGCAGCGTGAGCCTGCACCCGATCTTGAGCTACTGAAGATGGCATCAGGCTAGAAGCAATGGAGTCAGACACGATTGACAGTGAGTTTAGATCGTTAAGCTGAGTCACAGCAGGAAAAGAGATTACATGCGCAAAAGTATACCTCTGAGAATGCAAACTCGCTTTGACAACAGAAGATTGTCAACAAAATGCACCTTTATCACTGTAAAAACTCATGCCCAAAAAACTGCTGTCTAGCTTCCACATGGGGATAGCGCGCCTACCGTTCGCGGTTTTTCATACTGAGGAAGACTAGAATCTAGAAACATCATGTCTAGAATCGCTGAACATTTAGCGAATTAGTTGTTTATAGCCCGAATTGTAGATAGTCACCTCATTCAACTCGATTCCTTTCCTGGAAGCCGTTGTAGCAATCAGCTTATCAACCACGTAGCGTCGGTTGCTTTGATTGACTTTTAATAAATTTTAACAATTGACAAAATTGCCAATCTCACTAGCATCTCGCAACATATCCTATTCGCTGTCTCATACCAGGGATCATGCAATCGCGTTGACAGAATTGCCAGCTCCACTAGTATCCCGCAACATATCCCACCCATTGTCCTCCAGGACTAGCAATCGCGTTGACAGAATTGCCAGCTCCACTAGTATCCCGCAACATATCCCACCCATTGTCCTCCAGGACTAGCGATCGCGTTGACAGAATTGCCAGCTCCACTAGTATCCCGCAACATATCCCACCCATTGTCCTCCAGGACTAGCGATCGCATTGACAAAATTGCCAAGGGGACTAGCATCTCAAAACATGGCCACGATTATTCAATCCATCTAGATCACTAGTTTCTAGAATGGCGATACGAAAAAAAAATACTACTCAATTTTAGAGTCTAGAATCTGTCAACAATGACGATCGCAAAACCGTGGCCAATAGTCACTCCCAGCCGCAATTGACAATTCTAAAGGCAACTCCATTTGTTGCGATTGACTCAGTTCATCCTGGGCAAAAACGAGGTGTTTAATGATTCCACATAGTGATTGAGCAGTGTGACTCGGTGAGCAATCGCCCCATCCATCAAGGCTCGTACTTCAATGGCGTTCGCTTTAGCTCGAAAACAGAGAATGAAGGGTTGAGGTTTTATCAACCCGGTCCGTGTTCTGGACCTGCTGAAGGTCGGATACGATCAATGGCGATAGAACAAGCGTTCTTTTCTTTAAGAAAAATTTAGGAGGTTGAAGCAATCAAGGGAATCAAACACGTAGAAGCCCTTACTACTGGCAGGCAGCAAGGGCTTCGCAAATCTAATAATTACCATTCCTCAAAAGAGACATAACGCAAATAGTCTCTTGATGGGATACCTGAGCGGATGCTCTAACGATAGCGAATTGGACCTCGTTCTGTTAGAGACAACCCTAGCTTTAGCGTGTCTTTAGTATGGCATATCAAGGGATGAGCGCAACACGAACCGGAATATTTCTTGGAATATTGACCGGGATAAAGGTACGAACCCGCTTGTGAGATGTCTCGAAAAAACATGCCAGGTGTCCCTTCCGCTCTCTTCAGGAAGGGATTCAAGACGGTAGCGTAGTGCTCCTTGAATTTCCCTGTGACCTTTCACTTGGGAGAACATCCATGACGATTTCATCGCGCGATTCAGCCGCGATCACTGCTCATCCCATTTATGCAAGCGTTCTGGCATCGCTTCCGCCAGAACGCCCAATTCCACTCACGCAGATTCTCGCGGAATATGCAACGCACGCCCAGCAGTTGGCAACGGTGTTGCTGGTAGCAACCACGTTTGAGCAGGTGCTAGAAGGCTGTTGGGTGCTGCCTTGTGCCTTAGTATGCGAGGCATTGAGCTTGCTGTCGGAGGCAGAGCAGCAACGCATCCTTAACTTGTTCATCCATCACCTAGAGCAGGCAAGGGCGGGCACGGCCGTTCAGGCGCTACACGACCTGCTCCACGATTTCAAAGTTGCCGCCTGGAAGAAGTTACCGAAAGAAACGCAAGACCGGATCGATGACTTGCAGCGAGGCGGGAGGGCACCACAATGATCCCCTTTGCGACCAAAATTGAGCAAGAATGCGTGGTCGGATCCGCGATCGCGCCGGAGTTACTCGCCACCGCGATCAACGTAGTTCCCGATTTAGTCGTGCGATCGGCAGGAGACGTAGAAACCCCCATTCACGACGCCCTGAATTGGACGTACAGCCGATTTGGAAAAGTTGCCCGCACCACTCAACATGCCGCCCTTTTTCTGAATGAAGATGGGAGCGTCTGGCAGGCGAAGCTGGAATATCCCGTTCTCGATTCAGAAAAAGGCAAATTCAGAAAATATGAAACGCCAAAGGACAATGGTTCTCGTGCCTTTCTACCAGATGTCCCTGGCGTTATTCGCGATCGCATCTCAGCCCGTTACCAAGTCGATATTCCCCTGACGGGATCGTTCTGGTCTTGGCTAAAATCCCATCCTGACATTCCCCTTATCTGGACGGAAGGGGGGAAGAAGGCATTGTCGTTACTCAGCCAAGGCTATGTCGCGATCGCACTCTACGGGATCTGTGGCGGCTATCGCGGTCGCAAGCTAGATGAGACGCATACCCTGATCCCAGATGTCGTCCAATTCTGTCAACCGGGACGGAGTCACGTCTTAGCATTTGACCAAGAGCAGAAGCTGAAGACACAAAGGCGTGTGGCGGTGGCACAGCTTCGGTTTGGGTACTTGCTGAAGAAAATGCAAGGGAGCGTTTCTGTCGTCAGTTGGAATTCTCAACATGGCAAAGGGGTTGATGACTTCATCGCTGCCTGTGGCACTTCTGCCTTTGAGCAGGTCTATGCGGATGCCTTGCCGTTACAGCATTGGAAACTAACCCAAGCGTTAAAGCGCCCCCTATCGGTGCCGATCCGCATCCGGTTAAACACGCCTGATCTTTCGACTGTTCAGCTAGATGGGATTCCAGACAGCGGTGTCGTGGCAATCCAGTCTGCGAAAGGCACTGGAAAGACGAAGCTGTTGGATGGGGTTGTGGAAGACACTGAAAAAGTCCTTTGTGTCACCCACCGAATTGCGCTCGGTCGCAATTTGAGTACACGTCTCCATCTTAGCTGGAGAGCCGACCTCGACAAGATGAAGGGCGCTTTCATAACCGAATCAGGCTTCACCCGACGGATTGGATTGTGTGCGGACTCCTTGTTAGCGATCGATCCAGAGCAGTTCAAAGGGTGCGATTTGATTTTGGATGAAGCGTGCCAAGTCATGGCTCACCTACTGCAATCAAGCACCTGTGCAACCGATGGAAAACGCCCCGCACTTCTAGCGCGATTTCGCGAATTAATTCAGGGAGCAAAGCGGGTCATTGTGGCAGATGCGGATCTCAACGATGCGGTCCTCTCTTATCTTTGCGAGTTGCGGAACGATGGAATGCTCCCGTTTCTGATTCACAATGACTACCAGCCCATCGGCTATCCGGTCACGTTCATAGACGCGCCGGATCGCACCGAGATTACACAACGGTTGCTGAAATCAGTTAAAACGCTGCCGTCTGGTCGGGTCATCTTTGTGGCAACCGACAGCAAAACAACCAGCCACGCGATCGCACAAATTCTGTCGCAAAGTGACCCTGAAAAGCGCCTCTTGCTGATTAACTCCGACACGAGCGGACGTCAGAGAGAACAGGCGTTTGTATCTTCCCCCGATCCCGTTTTGCGGGCTGGGGAAGTGGATGTTGTCATTACGTCACCCTCGATGGCAACGGGTGTCAGCATCGAAGCACAAGGCATTATTCATCAAGTCTTTGGCATTTTTACCGGAGTGAGTGCAACGGATGCAGATTTAGCGCAAGCCCTCGCCCGGGTTCGTGAACCTGTAGAACGCATCATCTGGTGCGCGAAGACAGGGCGAAATACATCAGGCGTGAGCCGCTCTAACAATCCGATTGAAGTCAAAGCTCACCTTTACGAATCTACAGCGGCGACGGTACGGCTGGTTCGCTCCAACCTGAGAGAAGATGCGATCGCACTGGCAGAAGGCTATCAGTGGCACGATGACCCGCACTTAAATCTCTATTGCCGTTTGCTAGCGAGTCAAAACGCCTCCATGAAATCGCTGCGGGATGCTCTCTATGTAAGGCTTCGGACAGAAGGAAGTATTGTTCGCATTGAACAAGCTGGCTCGCATGAAGGCACGAAACTGTTACTGCGAAGCACCCGCCAAGTACTCCAGCAACACCGCGCTTGTGCGATCGCGGCGGCACGAGACCTAAGTTGGGTTGAGGTAAAGGCGCTTCAGGAACTGGAGACTCAACCGAGCGGCAGCACTTCATCATCTGTCCAAGGTCTTTCCCCAGACGACTCCAATGCGCTTGAGAAATTCCGACTGAAAGAATTTTATAACGTTGAGACCGTGACCGAGGATTTGGTGGAGTGGGATGACGGTGGACGCCGCCGAGCCGAAATTTTGTCACTGGAAGTGCAATTAAATCCTGACCTAGCGATGGATCGTACCGTGAAGAGTTTTGAGCGACAGGCGGCGTGGAACCAACGGCTCTGTCCGTGGGATATCTCTACGACAAAGTTGCGGCAAGCACTTCGAGAAGTCTTAGGGTTAAATCAATTCATTGCCCTGATCACGAGACAGGGGACAGAGTGGACCAAGTATGACCTAGCCGCCTTGGCGCAGAAGGCACGGAATCATGCCAAGGATCTTGAAACGGGACTAAACTTTACCATTCACCCCAAGATGGCAGATACCCAAATTGCCCATGAGTTGCTGCTACAACTGGGAATCCGTATCCGGCAGTCTCGCTGGAGCCGATCCATGCTAGGGCATGAAGGCAAGAAACTACGGGTCTACACGCTAGATGAGTCGCATTGGGAAAAGGTGCAACAGGTTCTAACGTATCGCCAACAGTGGCGAGAACGGCTTGCTGAAACTGGATCACCCGTTCTAGAAGAAGGAGTTAAACCAATGGGTGATCCAAACAGTGAAGGCAATGTGGAAATGTTTCAAGAAGCAGTCTCCTATGGAGTTGAGATCCTCATCGAACTTTGGCAGAGAATTCCTCAAGTGCAGCGCCAAGAAACGTTACGGCGAATGGGACACGCAGTTCTTTCAGAGTTGCGCTCTGCGCTAATCACGTCGATGATTTGCAGTGCCGAAGTCTATCCGCGCCTCCATCGGCAGCCGAGATAAGCAAGTCAGCCGTGCAAGAAGCGATTCAGAAAAAGTCAGGTAAAGTGGAGTGTCGATTGCTACATTCACCGACTCTGAAGCCATGCCGAATCCATTTACTATCCGCATCTTCGTCCCCGATGGGGATCCAGAAGGTGTCCGCATCATCGATCGCATGAATTGGACAGGGTTGGGGATTGTGTTTCCACGCGAGAAATGGCAGGACACCCGAGGTCGCGTGGAGTTCGATCGCACAGGTGTCTATATTCTGGTGGGGTATCAGCAGAGAGAGACAGATGAGCTACCCATGCTCTATATCGGGCAAGCCGATGGGGTCAGAACTCGAATCGATGCCCATGACAAGCAAAAAGAATTTTGGAATTGGGGCATCGCCTTTGTTTCAACGAATAACGGGTTGAACCGTGCTCATGTCACCTGGTTAGAATATGCACTGATTCAACGGGCAATCGCAGCAAAACGGAGTCACCTCGATAATGGTAATTCTCCTCAAGAGCCAGCCCTCTCTGAGTCTGAAAGAGCAGACACTCAGGGATTTCTGTCAGAAATTCTGCAAATCTTGCCAGTGGTCGGACTTCGCGCCTTCGAGCAGCCAAAGGCCGTAGCAAAGCATCGAGTCATGATCCACAGCCCTTAACTAGGGCACAAAAGGATACTGTTATCGTGCCCGCTCAGAAGGAAGGATTTGAGGGAGTATTTCTTGGCGAAAACTGCTGGTACGCCATTCGCATCTCAGGGGGAATGCTTCAGAAGATTAAGTATATTGCTGCCTATCAAACACAACCCGTTTCCGCAATCACCCATTACGCCCCTGTTGATCGCATCGAACCTTATGGCGAAGAAGGGAAGTATAAAATATTCTTCTCTGAAAAAGCTCAGGTTATGACTCCGATACCGTTTGGAGATGCCCCACAGGGTTCAATGCAAGGTCCTCGGTACACCAGCTTCTCTACGCTTAAGAATGCAAAGAAATTAACGGATGTACTGTAAGAGATATATTAAGTAAAATGCGATCTCATCTTACTTGACAGTTTTATTACTACATGAGTTGAAGCGGTTTTCATGCCATTAAAAGAATCTTAGAGAAATTAGTACAGAAAGACTGAGTACGTGTTAAAACCAAGCCACAAATTATGCTTATAGGACTACCAAAATGGAAAACCGAGATACGACTCGAGCACTAATTTACTCTGTGATCGCTATACTTCTTAATCCACAAATACTTGAGCAACCACTGGCAAGTTCTAAGGCACCTTCACCTGAAAGCTTAACCGCTAATCGATGTCGCTCATTAACGTTGTTTTGGCTCACCAAGGTGTCTGAAATTATGAGAAGTGAGGCAAGCAGAACGCTCTCTTGGGCTTAATTCACTTTCTTGTGTAACAAAGCAGTTATTCGTCCCTTTGTTACACAAGAAAGGGACGAGGAACGCTAGAATTTATGGTGCCGAACTGATTGCGATCGCACAAACTCACTACGGCGACATTAGCTAGCTTCTTTTCAAGGGTCAGAAAGAGCATCATCGCCTACCAATTCTTCATCTTCAATTCGATGCTGACGAATCGATGGGGACATAATAGACTTAATCGGAAATAGGCAGTAGTCGAAGCCAGACAACAAGAGGCTTCATCTGTCCAACCTAAGCAGTTGCTAACTGACGATGCTTCAAGCGAAAATTATGCAGTCCACAAGCAGTTTCCAT
>JAHHHO010000101.1 GCA_019359315.1 Myxacorys californica WJT36-NPBG1 | reverse complement strand
GCAAAACCTTGTGCTACTCGAAATCGGTTGAGATGCTCAGGCACTCAATTCGATTACTCTTGCACTACCTCAAATTTCGAGATGTGCCGATTCCATGCTAATTCATCTTCTCATTCAGCAACGCCAAGCAGGATGTCTTTGGGTGGAAGATGAAGATTAAATCTACATCTCAGTTCGTGCTTGTTAAGTGTATGTAGTTTTGCAGTACAACAACTCTGGTGCAGCGGATTGACTAGAGCCGCTTGAGTAAGATGTAAAAGCACGGCAGCCGCTGACCAGAACCGTTAGTTCATCAGACCCGAAAGCCAAAGTTAGGTTTTAGATGAGATCGCCCTGTGAATATCTTCATCACGCCTTGCCTAAGCTTGCCTTGCAGATTTCGCTTTTCGTACTTTTGGTTTGGCTTCATTTGTCTTAGTCGTCTTCGCCTTCGAGCCGTTACCGTTAGTGCTGTTGACATTCGTAGAGCCAGTTTGGCGCAGAGCTGCGGCTTGCGCAAGCAGCGATTCCGCAAAGGCATAGGCAGCCGCTTCTGTTGTGGCATTTTCACTAGAGCCGACTTGTCCACTTGCGAGTTGGGCAAGTTCCTGCCGTCGCTGATCGCTGTCTAAAGGACTGACTCGAACCACTGTCCGCAAATCAGCGTCTTTAGCAGGTTTAGCGCCATTCCCATTTGTGGCTTTCCCGGTTTTGCCGTTGCCCGGATCGATCACTTGTTTATCGACGTGGAAGTGATGATCGGCCATTGCGGCGACGATCGGTTGGTGAGTGACGCACAACACCTGATGATGCCGACCCAACTGATACAGTTTTTCTGCGATCGCTTGTGCCACTCGCCCCGACACGCCCACATCGATTTCATCAAACACCAAGGTTTCTGCCGAATCGACTTGCGAAAAACAGGCTTGCAATGCTAGCAAAAATCGGCTCATTTCTCCGCCTGAGGCAATTTCGGTGAGGGGCTGCAAGGGTTCTCCAGGATTGGGGCTGAAGAGATAGGTGATGCGATCGCTCCCCGCCGCTGTCGGCGCGATCGCGCTAATACCGACCTTGAACTGCACTTTTTCCATCGCCAACGGTTTTAGCTCGGCAACGAGACGAGATTCAAGATCATTCGCTGTGGCCTGCCGAAGACCTGTAAGTTTCTCGCAGGCTTGCGTCAGAGCTTTCTGACGTTCCTTAGCCGTCTGTTCTAATTCTTCGAGCGATTGTCCAGCTCCGGTAAGTTCTTCGAGTTCGGTTTGCAGGGAGTGTTGCAGCGCGATCGCATCCGCCAACGTAGGCCCGTATTTACGGCAAATTTGTTTCAGTTCAACAATCCGTTCTTCCACTTCCTGAAGCCGTTGCGGATCGGTTTCTAAACCATCACCGTAAGCGTTAATTTGCTGTCCGGCTTCTTCGATTTGCGCTAGGGCAGACAGCACCATGTCTAAAATCGGCTGCACCTGGTCGTCAAACCGCACCATATCCGTCAACAAGTTTTCAGCCTTACCAAGCAGATCAGCACAGGCTTCGCCGCCTTCATTTTCGTTCTCATAGATCGCTTGATAGACCTGAAAGCTTTGCTGCTGCAACTCGACGCTGTGACCGAGGCGTTTGCGTTCTTGCTCTAACTGCTCAAGTTCATCGGGTTCGCTCAAGTTTGCGCCGTTGAGATCCTGCAATTGATATTGAAATAGATCAAGCTGTTGCAGACGTTGCTGTTCCGACTGGCGACGTTTTTCCAGCGCTTGAGACGCTTGCTGATAGGTTGAGAACGCTTTGCTCACAACTTCGCGCTGCTTTAGAAGAGCAGATCCTCCAAAGCTGTCGAGCCAATCTCGCTGTAAACTGGGCTGCCCAAGCTGGACGGTTTGACCTTGAGCAGTAATTTCAACCAAGCGATCGCGCAGAGCCTCCATCTGCTGCTTGTTGACCAGGACGCCATTGATCCGCGATCGATTGCGTTGCCCGCTTTGGTTAGCCACAATCTCACGCGTACAGACAGCGGTTACGTCATCAATTAATTCAATTTCTTCGGCGGCAAACCACTCTTTCAGCGCCAAATTTGCCTGAAATGTTGCTTCAATCAGCGCTCGTTCTTCTCCGGTGCGAATCGACCGACCGGAGATTTTGCCCCCCAATGCCGCGTCGATCGCATCCAAAATAATGGATTTACCCGCGCCTGTCTCTCCCGTAAGAACGTGAAGTCCTGACCCAAAATCTAGTTCTAGATGGTCAATTAGAGCAAAATTTTCAATCCGTAAGGACAGCAACATGGGCGTTTATACAAGTTGGCGAAGACGCTGATTTATCAATCTTAGATTCATCGATCCTACTTCGCTAGCGACTGATTTGACGGGTCGATTTTTGAGGGAAAGGGAAAGTCAAATAGCAGAGTCTATCTCAATGTTAACGATCGCTGAATTTATCACAACCACTTTTTCGTCTTACTGATAGTAAATATGTTCTTTTTAATCGTCAAGTGTGTCTTAAAGTTAAGGTCAGCTCTCATGTTCTTTTGCTTTATTCATTCAGTTCTCTCTTCGTTGGGATTTCTCTGCTCGAATCGTTCGGTAATCTGGCGATAGTGCTATGCCTCAAGTTCAGGCAAAAATGATTCATTAGGAATTAGTAGAAGCTTCGGGGCTTGTTGTTACAATAGTTTACATGCCGTCTCCGGTCTCCCTATGAACGTTACCAATTCTAAGCCTGCCTCCTCTATTGCATCGGTTGATTTGCAAGCAGATCAGCCCTCTGCAATGGGTTACCCCGATCGCGACCCTGCGTTTGCAGAGACGCTGCCCTTTATTCGCACTGACGAAAGCGGCATGATTACGTCAGAAATGTCGCTTGTGCCTAAAAAGGAAGATTTGGCGGGAGTTTACGATCCAGCGCTGGTTGCAGCGTACTACAGGACTCGTCCGTGGCAGGCGTGGAGACGCTCACTTGGTATTTTTCTGCCGTTTCTCTGGTTTGCGGCGCGGCTGTGGTGGGATCGGATTACGGGCATCAGTTTTAGAAAAGAAGCGCGCCAAGCTGTTCATCTGCGCGTCATGCTGACAACCTTAGGTCCTGCCTTTATCAAAATTGGACAAGCCTTGTCTACCCGCCCTGACTTGGTTCCGCCTGCCTATCTCGAAGAACTTACGAAGCTTCAAGATCAGCTACCGCCGTTTCCGAACGAAATTGCATTTCAGTTTATTGAAGAAGAATTAGGCGATCGTCCTGACCAGATTTATGCAGAATTAAGCGCCGATCCAATCGCGGCTGCCTCGCTCGGTCAGGTTTACAAAGGGAAGCTGAAAACGGGTGAACAAGTTGCCGTGAAGGTGCAACGTCCGGGCTTGGCTCAGAACATCGCGTTGGATATGTATATCTTGCGGTGCATTGCGGCTTGGGCAATGACGAATATTAAGCGAGTGCGCAGTAACTTAGTTGCGATCGCAGATGAACTCGCAACTCGCATCTTTGAAGAGATGGACTATACCCAGGAAGGACACAATGCAGAGCGGTTTGCCGAACTCTACGGGCATCTTCCTGACATCTACGTGCCTCGGATCTACTGGCGCTACACGGGTCGTCGGGTTCTGACGATGGAATGGATCAGCGGCACAAAGCTAACTCAGCTAGACGCCATTGAAGAGCAAGGCATTGATGCGACTCATCTGATTGAAGTGGGAGTGCAATGTTCGCTGCGTCAGTTGTTAGAACACGGGTTCTTTCACGCCGATCCGCATCCGGGTAACTTACTCGCGATGCCAGATGGCAAGTTGGCTTACTTAGATTTCGGCATGATGAGCGAGGTGAAGCCTTATCAGCGCTATGGATTGATTGAAGCGATCGTGCATTTAGTGAACCGCGATTTTGAGGGCTTAGGACGCGATTACGTCAATTTAGAATTTCTCTCGCCCGACACCGATCTCACCCCGATTATTCCCGCCTTTGCAGAAGTGTTTAACGAAGCGTTGGGTGCAAGCGTTGCCGAGATCAACATCAAAAGCATTACCGATAAACTGTCGGCTTTGATGTATGAGTATCCGTTCCAAGTGCCCGCTTACTATGCGCTGATCATACGATCGCTCGTTACGCTAGAAGGAATCGCGATTCATGTTGATCCCGGCTTTAAAGTTCTAAGCAAGGCATACCCTTATGTAGCGAAACGGCTGCTCACCGATCCGGCTCCTCAACTTCGAGAATCGTTAAAAGACTTGTTGTTTAAGGATGGAAGCTTCCGTTGGAACCGACTTGAAAACTTGTTGCGAAACGCTCGAAGCAACGCAGATTATGATCTCGATCAAGTCATCGATCAAGCAACAGACTTTCTGTTCTCCGATCGCGGCGAGTTTATTCGCGTTAATTTGGTCAACGAAGTAATCAAAAGCTTAGATGCGCTAGGACAATCGGCATGGCGCAGTCTTAACTACGGCTTGCGAGAGCGGGTTGGCTTGGCGGTCGAGCGTCCTGCAATTTCCCCCGAAAATCAGCAAACTCTAGAGCAGGTCAAACGCATTTGGAAGATTTTGCAAGAAACACCGGGCTTTGATCAAAACAAAGTGCTAGCTTTAATTCCTCGAATTTTGGCGAAACCGGAAACTCAAGAAGTCGGTAAACAGATTGTTGGCGGACTGGCTCAGCGCTTGACGGCTCGGCTGCTTCGAGAGGTGCTAGTGACGGATCAGGCAAAACCACCTGCACCGATTGTTTACGAACCCCGCTCTACTGGGCTATTAGCTGCGTCTAAATAAGAAGCTCACAATTCTTGTGATTAGCCTAACGTTTGACTCTAATGATTCAAACGTTAGGTTTCACGCTGAGAATTGCTAGTTTTCTGGCCGATTTCTGAAAAGCGAAGGAAAATAGAGATTGGAACTACTTCTTGTTAAAAGCACATGAGTAATAGCAGTAACTTTCGTGAAGCATTTCGGAGTGCCAAAGGACAAGCGATCGTCGGTCCTAATGTGATCGCTAATGCCCTTCCTTGGTTGGGTGGTGGGCTAATTCTCACGGCCGCCGGGGCTTATGGCGGATTGAAAGTCATTGAAAACAATCCCCAGATTTTCTTCCCAACATTAATTGGGGCAGTAATTGTCGAACTGATTTTATTCTTCGTCGCGTCGAGTGTTGCTCAGAAAGGGAACAACAGTGTTGCTCTTCCTCTGCTGGCAACCTACAGTTTGCTGTCGGGCTATACCCTGAGTGGATTGGTTTCTCTTGCGTTGCGAACCGAAGGCGTTGGCATGGCTGGAGTTGGGTTTGCGGCGTTAGGGTGTGGCGTTACCTTTATCGCGGCTCGTCCAATCGGCTCTAATCTTTCCGAGGAAGATGGCTTTGCTTTGACCAGAACCATACAACTCGGCATCATTGCTCTGTTTGTGGTGATATTGGGTCAGTTTCTGTTGTCGCTGTTTGGCGTCTACGCGCCCTCGTTTTTAGAGGTTGCCATTTCTGCGATCGGGGTTTTGCTATTTGTAGGCGCGGCGGTTGTTGATTTCTTTATTTTGCCGCGCACCTATCGCGATGATCAGTATATTCCGGCAGCGTTGTCGATGTATTTAACGTACATCAATCTGTTCGTGTTTATCCTGCGGTTGCTGATTGCGATCAACGGTCGCGATTAATTCTGTTGGTCAATTTGTTTTTTGGTCAATTTGTTTATAGTAGTAGAGACGTAGATATTGCGTCTCTATTTTTTTGGCTTGTATGTTACCTCTGTAAGACAGAATGTTGATGTAACTTTGATCACTAGCGCGAAGCGCGAAGCGCAACTCCGCAGCAACCGTAATGGGGTTCTGCGACCAACAGATTTGCTAATCGCACCCCCAACCGGAGCCGTATTATGTCCCAAGATATTCACCCGACCCCTCCTTTTGATGAGACGAACGATCAGACGCCCGACATCGGTGGCGGTTTGCCAGTCATTGAATATTGGGCAAAGCATACGCTGTCTCCCGAAGGACCAAAACTTTGGAAAACGCTGTTTCACAATAGCGCTTGTCTCTCGTGTTCGTGGGGCACAGGCGGACAAAAGGGAGGCTTTACCAACGAAGAGGGCGAACAACTTCAGCGCTGTATGAAAAGCGTCGAGGCAATTTCTGCCGAAATTAAGCCCCCAATTCCGGCTCACTTTTTTGACACACATAGCATTGAGGAACTTCAGCACCTCACCTCAATGGAAGCAGATCGGTTGGGGCGGCTCAGCTTTCCTGTGATTTTGAGAGCAGGGAAGTCTCATTATGAACGAATCAGTTGGGATGAAATTTACGACCTTGCAGCAGAGGCATTGCGTAAGTCTCCTGAACGAGTGGCATCTTATAGTTCCGGTCGATCGTCGAATGAAGCGGCGTATTTGCTGCAACTGATGATCCGGGCACTTGGATCAAACAATTTGGCAGACTGTTCTGATTTGTGTCATGCGCCTTCGACATTTGCACTCAATCAGATGTTTGCGACGAAGACATCGGTGGTGAGTTTAGAGAACCTTAAACATGCAGATTGTGTGGTGCTGACGGGGGCAAACTCTGCTTACAATCATCCTCGGCTGATGAACGAGTTGATTAAACTGCGCGATCGCGGCGGTAAAATTATCGTGATCAATCCGGTAATGGAAATCGGACTGGTTAAGTTTGGTTCGCCAGCGTTTCCGATCAAATCTCTTATTCCCGGCTCTCCTATTGCGTCGCTCTATCTTCTGCCGATTCCTGGTAGCGATGTGGCTCTGTTTGTCGGCATTCAAAAAGCTCTGATCGAGCAAGGCTTCCTCAACACTGAATATTTGCAAGCGCACACTGAAGGATGGGAAGCGATCGTAGAGCAAGCCCAAGCCAATTCATGGGAAACGATTACCGGAATCTGTGGAGTCCCGCAACCCGAGATTGAAGCGGCTGCAACAGTAATTGGAACATCAGAGCGAGTAGTTTTTGGTTGGGCAATGGGCATTACCCAACATGCAAACGGAGTCGATAATGTCTACAGTATTGCCAACACAGCGCTGATGACGGGGAATGTCGGTAAAGAAGGTGCAGGAGTCATGCCTGTACGAGGACATTCTAACGTTCAGGGATTTGGATCGATGGGCGTGACGTCGCATGGGTTGAAGCAAGAGATGCAGCAAGCCCTCGAAACGCTGTTGGGACGCCCTCTCAGTCGAGTCAAAGGCTACGATACTCGTGCGTTGATCGAAGCGGCAGATGATGGCAAAATCGATTCGCTGATTTGTTTGGGCGGCAACTTGTACGGCGCAAATCCCGATTTAACCCAGGCAAAACACGCGATCGCTCAGATTGAAACGGTAATTTATCTGGCAACAAAGCCTAATATCGGACATTTCAACGGCTTAGCAAAGCACAACACAATTATTATTCCGGTCCTCAATCGGTTTGAAAATCCGCATAAAACAACGGTCGAATCGGGTAACAATTTTGTACGCCTCAACGACGAGGGAAAGACTCATCTTACGGATGCTGATCTGATTCCAGAAGTGGAATTTCTGACCGAATTAGCGGGGCGAGTTCACGGTGAGTACCCCGTGAATTGGCGTAAGTTGCAAGACACGAAATATGTGCGGCAGCTAATTGGCGAGACGGTTCCGGGCTACGAGAAAATGAAGACAATTGATGAAACCAAAGAAGAGTTTACGATCGCAGGTCGCATTCTAACCGAGCCGAAATTCTCCACTCCGTCAGGTAAAGCGTTAATGTTCACAACACCATTACCCACGCTAACGCTGCCCCAACCGAAAGACCTGAATGCGCCAGACCATAGCTTAGTGTTGTCCCTGATTACGGCTCGGAGTTATTCTCAGCACAACACTGTTGTCTACAAAATTGGCGACAAGTATCGGGGAATGCCTCACCGCAACTGCATATTGATGAATTCACTCGATGCAGAACGAGCAGGATTGCAGGAACATGGACGAGTCACTGTGCAGGGAAATGCAGGCAAGCTAGAACATGTCGAAATTATTTATGGGGCAATTCGACCAGGGGCAGCGCTGATGTTTTACCCAGAAGTGAATGTGATTTTCAATGCCAAAATTGAAGCGCGATCGGGGACGCCTGCATTTAAGCGAGTTCCGATCGCGGTTTACGCGGAAGCAGTCGTCTCCGTCTGAGCAGTTGCGGGCAGGCAAACGGTAAATTCAGTTTTACCAGGGCGGGATTCGAGCGAAATCGTTCCCTGATGGCGGTTCTCAACAATTCGCCTCACAACTTCTAATCCTAATCCTGAGCCTTTGCCCACAGGCTTTGTGGTGAAAAATGGCTCAAAAATCCGCGATCGCACCTCCGCCGGAATGCCGTCTCCCGAATCGGTGATGGAGACTTCGATGCGATCGCCATGATGCTGAGTGGTGAGTTCCAACACACCCTGTTCGTTCATTGCATCGATCGCGTTATCAATTAGGTTCGTCCACACTTGGTTTAACTCGCTGCCATACGCCCATATCTTTGGCATCGTCGAGTCGTACGATCGCCGAATCTCGACGCCCTGTTTGAGCTTGTATGAAAATAATCGAATCGTGTCTTCGAGTCCTTCATGCACATCAACAATTTGCCGCGCCCCTTGATCAAGATGTGAGTAAGATTTCATCGACTGTACCAGTTGCGAGATGCGCTCGGCTCCCCGTAAGCCGCTGGCAATCATCGACATGACTTCAAACGACAGCCCTAACCAGCGCAGTCCCATATCTCGCAGTTCGGTGGAATCGTTCCTCCACCGCTCCATCATTGGCTCTAGGGCCTCCACCGTCATGCCTGCTTCCGCCATTGGCTCAGCTAGTTTCCACGCTTCCTTCACGCCATAGTCTTCGAGCCACTCTAAGAGTTGATCTTCTTGATCTCTCATCTTTAATGGATCGATGCGCTTGCTGATGATCGTGTCGTATCCCTCATCTCGAAGCTTGAGCCACTGCTGAGTATGCGCCTCTTCAGTTTGCTGTGCGCCGTAGACTAAATTCATGCGCTGCAATTCGAGCAGCGCAGGCGTAATTTCTTTCAGGGAACGCACCAGTGCCGCTGCCGGATTGTTTAACTCGTGAGCCAGTCCTGCTGCTAGCGTTCCCAACGCTGCCATCTTTTCTCGACCGCGAATGAACGATTCTAGCCCCCGCGATCGCTTCGCCACGGTTTGAAACACGACTCGCTCAAAGGCGCGACACTGGTGTAGCAACGTCAAAAAGTCATCTGCCGATAGCTCGTAGAGGTGACACTCAGACATTGCTCGCACAGTCACGGGGACAGGTTCACCCGTGAGAACAGGAATTTCGCCAAAAAACGATGGCGCTTCATGCTGCCCGATCGGCATCTCAATCCCACCACTTTTGCGCGTCAGCCCGATGTGACCACACATGAGAATAAAAAAGCCACTCGGCGGATCGCCTTCATGAGACAACACTTGATCAGGGTTTAGATCGATGGGCTGAGCGCGATCGCACATCCAATACAGTCGATCCTCCGGCAAGGCTTGAAACAATTCAAGTTTCTGTAACTCTTCAATACACAGCATGACGCAGACTTCTCCTGAATCAGTTGGGCAGATGAATCAATCGGGCAGAACACAATCGGTAAGAGGCTTAGGTTAGAAAACCGCAATCGCTTAAGTTGAGTGTCCTTAACTTCGAGGTGATCACGCTCCTCCTTTAGGCAGACCCAGCCCCAGCCGTTCGGCTTTACGCTAGAACCAACTTCACCTACAAAGATAGAGTTTATGGCGAAACCAGTCATCCTCACGGTAGACGACGATCTTGACGTTTTGAGCGCGATCTCGCGGGATCTTCGTAGGCAGTACGGCGATCGCTTTCGGATTATACGGACGGATTCGGGGAGAGCCGCGCTAGAAGTGTTGCAGCAACTAAAGCTCAAGAATGAAGCCGTTGCTACATTTCTGGTGGATCAGCGAATGCCCCAAATGAGCGGGGTGGAGTTTCTAGAGCAAGCGATCGAGCTATTTCCAACAGCAAAACGAGTCTTGCTGACCGCTTACGCGGACACCGATGCGGCAATTCAAGCGATCAACACGGCCAGGCTCGATTACTATCTGCTGAAACCGTGGGATCCACCTGAAGAACGGCTGTATCCTGTTTTGGATGATTTGACCGATGATTGGTTTGCGTCGTTCCGCCCTCCGTTTGAAGGCATTCGGGTGATTGGGAATCGTTGGTCGCCTCAGTCACATCAGGTGAAGGATTTTCTGGCTCGCAATCAAGTGCCTTATGAGTGGCTCGACATTGAGCTTTCCCAAGAAGCCCAACAGTTAGCAGAGTTCGCCAAATGTAACCGTCTAGAATTGCCGCTCGTGCTATTTGCGGACGGCACAAGTCTGCTGCAACCGACTCCAGCTCAAATCGCCGCGCAAATTGGACTACAAACTCAAGCAGGAAATCCATTTTATGATTTGGTGATTGTCGGTGGTGGCCCGGCGGGACTGGCGGCGGCAGTATATGGCGCATCTGAGGGCTTGCGGACGGTGATGCTAGAGCGCGAAGCACCAGGCGGACAAGCGGGCACGAGTTCTCGCATTGAGAATTATTTGGGCTTTCCCGTGGGGTTAAGCGGCAGTGACTTAGCCCGCCGTGCCGTGACTCAGGCAAAACGGTTTGGTGTAGAGATCCTGTCGCCGCAAGAAGCGACAGGCATTCGCATCCAAAATCCGTATCGCATCATTACCTTGGCAGATGGCGACGAAATTAGCTGTCATGCATTGATTCTGGCATTGGGCGTTTCGTGGCGACGCCTCAATATTCCAGGAATGGAGCGGTTGACGGGTGCAGGGGTCTATTACGGAGCGGCACAGACCGAAGCGATCGCATGTCAAGACGAAGATGTTTATATTGTTGGCGGCGCGAATTCGGCGGGGCAGGCGGCGATGTATTTCGCAAAATACGCGAGACAGGTCACGATGCTGGTGCGCGGCGAATCGCTCACCAAAAGCATGTCTCAATATCTGATTGATCAAATTGAGGCAACTCCAAATATTGCCGTTGAGGTGCATTCCAGCGTGGTCGAAGTCAAAGGCGAGAACAGTTTAGAAGCGATCGCGATCGCCAATACCGTCACGGGCGAAACAAAAACGGTTCCAGCTATATCTCTATTTATTTTTATTGGAGCCGAACCCCGGACTGACTGGCTAGATGGCACGATTAACCGCGATTCTAAAGGCTTTGTTTTGACAGGGCCTGATTTAAAGAGCGATAGCCATCCGATCAAAGGCTGGTCTGTCGATCGCGATCCCTATTTGCTAGAGACAAATATTCCTGGCGTGTTTGCGGTTGGAGATGTGCGGCACAATTCGATCAAACGAGTCGCATCTGGGGTTGGTGAAGGATCGATCTGTGTACAGTTTGTTCATCAATATCTCAGTAAAGTTCTGTAGGGAAGGCAATGAGCAATAAAAGATGAGAGTTATGATGCAAGATCAATAAAGCCAATGCAGTGCTAAAGCGCGAAATAACGATTTTTGTCAAATGTTAGCAACACTGAGGATCATACAGTGAACACATCTTGTACTCACCTTGATCAAATTCAAAATGTGTCACCTAGTGGGGATGGGTGTGAAGAATGTTTAGCGATTGCTTCGCAAGCTTCCAGGGGAATCGGAGATTCGTGGGTGCATTTGCGAGAGTGTCTCATCTGCGGTCACGTTGGTTGTTGTGATTCCTCAAAAAACAAACACGCGACGAAGCATTTTCATGCCACAGAGCATCCCATCGTGCAATCGATTGAGCCAGGCGAAGACTGGCGCTGGTGCTATGTCGATCAAACCTTTTTGTAATCCTCAGTTCTGTAATCTTTAGAAGCGGATTTGGTTAGAGTTACGTTCCGTCCAGACTACACTAGTGAAGCAGTTTGGAGGGATCAGCATGGCGTTAAAACGATTTGTCATTGAAATGGGAATGGGCATTGATCAGCACGGACAAGATCCGACCGTAGCGGCGGCACGTGCTGTGAGAAATGCGATCGCGCACAATGCCCTCCCTGGTATTTGGGAAGTCGCAGACTTAGATCATCCCAATCAGATGATCATTGAAGTTCAAGTTGCCGTTCCTCATCCTGAACAAGTACGCGAAGAAGAAGTTCTTAAAGTGCTACCTTTTGGCCAGAAAACGCTTAAGGTTGAACCGGGCGGCATGGTTGTGCAGGGACGCGCGATCGCAGAATTCAACGATAAAAACGATGATATGTATATTGCTGTTGCTTCTGTCACAGTGTTTGTAGACATGCCTTGAGCGTTCTCTTCAAACCTAATCTAGATTTAAACTTAAGGTAGCAGTTCAGCTAAAGTCATTGAAGCATGAGCAACATCCAAATCAGTAACACTGAAATCAACAGCACTGTTAACGTCAAACTCGTGGATTCTCTCGTTCAAATCATTCACACCCTCTCAGCCGATGAGCAAACGCTGCTTTACTCAAAACTGTACGACGAACCCTCTACCCTTGAATTAATGCATCTTGCTGAGACAGCTTTTCAAGAGTGGAATGACCCAGAAGAAGACCTTTATGAACCAGAACCCTAATCCTGCAGAAATTTGGTTGGTTCGCTTTCCCTTTAGTGACTTGACCTCTGCAAAGCTTAGACCTGCTCTAGTATTAGCCCCTCATCGAGACAACGCATTATTCTCGGCATTTTTTCAAAGATTCCAGAGAGTTCGTTGCGCGAAGCTTGGATTTTAGTTGATGCTAATCATCCTCAGTTTTTGGAGACTGGTTTGAAGAAGACTTCCTTAATTCGCGCCGATAAGATTGCAACCGTTAGTCTGAGTGTCTTTCAAAACCAGTTAGGACATTTGCCGTTAGACATTCTGAATGCAGTTCACATGGCGCTTCTAAGGGCACTCAACCTAAACTTGCTCACCTAAATTTGCTCAATGGCTGAACCATACTTTAATCAAGGTTGGACCTATGAAGATCGCGTCACAACTGGTCATGCCACGCTGCTCGACTACTACGCGACTCGCTACACTCACTCTTCCCGACAAGACTGGCGCGATCGTATCCAAGCGGGTCTCATCGCCATCGATCATACAGTCAGTCTCGATCCTCAAACGCCGCTAAAAGCAGGACAGTTGTTGTCCTATTACCGTCCGCCTTGGGTTGAACCAGCTGTTCCGTTAGATGTTGCTGTCTTGTATGAAGATGACGACCTATTGATCTTGCACAAGCCGTCAGGACTGCCTGTATTGCCGGGTGGTGGCTTTCTCGACCATACGCTTTTAGGCTGGCTAAAGCGCCACTATGAGCAGCCACCGATTCCAATGCATCGGTTAGGACGCGGAACATCGGGGGTGATGCTGTTGGCGAAAACCGCGATCGCACGGTCAGTTTTATCAAAGGGGTTCCGCGATTCTACAACGTGTGGCGAGGCGAATCGCAGTATTCAGAAGACCTATCGCGCTTTAGTCACTGGAATCGATTTGCCTGCAACGTTTACTGTGACCCAGCCCATCGGAAAGGTCGCTCATCCGACCTTGAGGTATCTCTACGCCGCAACTGACACTGGCAAAGAAGCAATTAGTCATTGTCGAGTGTTAAAGCGCGGGCTGATTCCTAATACAACCGTGTTAGACGTGATCATTCCGACAGGCAGACCGCATCAGATTCGGATTCACCTTGCTGCTGCTGGACACCCACTTTGGGGCGATCCGCTGTATGGCGTAGGAGGAGCCGCTATTGGTCAAAAATCGGTTCCCGGAGAGTGTGGCTATTATCTTCACGCTTACAAACTGAGATTGACTCATCCAACCGGGGGACACGAACTAGTCATCATTGCTAAACCGCCTCAGTTGTTGAACTGATCTACCGTTTGTATCCGTTATCAGTTGGAGTGTTTAAGCGATATTTCTGACTTTTGAAAGAAGAGCAAAATTTTAGAAATCAGTATTGTACATGGCATTTACTAGTCGAGAAATACCATGCGAAAGCTATTCAACCTTTTGAAATCGACCCTATCCCGGACGCTTGCTGTAGCTGTTCTGCTCACTTTGCTGACTATGACGAGTTGGATTGGTCTCAGTCAAGCCAGCTTTGCTGCCCCATCTGCGTCCAATGCGGTTTCGCCCGAAGATCAGGAGGAGCGGGCTTACGACGGCTTTAGTACGTCTACTGGAATTCAGGAAGATACCTATCAGCAGCGACTCCAGGAAGGGCAAGATCCAGAGAAAATGCCTAAGCCCTACAAGCGAATTAAGGATGCTCAGGGCAAAGAAGTTCCAGAAACTAGTTTCGTTGAAAAATCTGTGAGTAAAGTTCGTCAACTCATCGATCGCGGAGAAGAGTAGTTATCTCATCCTGATTCAAAAAATACTCGCTACAGATGTGCAATCGTAAGGGCATGGCCACGCTGTGCCCCACGAGGATTCATCGCACTAGCAAATAAAATTGATATTAGACAATTCTAAGGTTGATGTAATGAGAAACGAATAATTTGAAAAACACTGCTGTACAAAATTTGAGCCTCAGTTGAATCAGAATTAGAATAACAAGGAAGATTCAAATTTAACGTTACAACTAACGCTTAAATATTAAGACTACTCATTAGGTCTAATCATAATGTACAAGTAAAATATTCAAAATATAGAAAACTCAACTAGTCACTTATGCTCCTAATGGGTACGGAATCTGAATGAGCATTGGCTATTTTTTATCTAAACAAAAATACTTAGACTACCGCACTAGATGCTGTTAAAAATGCGCGCAATTACAGGATAACCACACTGGCTTGCTGAATATACTGATTGCGTGAGCCGCCCCTCACCTAATCCTTTGATGCAAGCAGTGGACTCGAAATCATGGCATTCAGAAAAAATACATATCATCAACCTCGCTTTGCATTTTGGATGCGATGGGTTGCTATTAGCTCTGTCTTAGGCGTGATGGGACTGTCTGGCTCTGTTAGCGTGGCTCAACCAAATTCAACGTCTGCTGCAAGTGTGCCTATTGAGAAGCCTCAGCTTGCTCTCCCACTAGCAGAAATACCTAAGCAATCTCCAGAAACTCGCCTCAATCCGGTGAAGCTTCGCAAAGCCAAGCTTGCAGGCCGTTCTGAAGACAGCACGCTTCTGCAAAATGTCGCAAAGCCTAACACGAAGGCAACTCAGCCTAAGGATCTTGTTCAAACCCCTGTTCTGCCGCCAGTTCAGCCAACGGAAGCCACTTCAAAACAGGAGTTTCTACAGCAGCATCGTCGAGACAGTGCCCAACAGTTGCTCGATCCTGCTTCAAGTTCAGTAGGTGTGGTGGCTCAAGCCGCACCATCTGAGTCAACCGAAACATTACGGCAAAGGCTGATTATTGATCCATTAGTCGAGTTGCGCCCACCTGTGTATTTTCCCGGCTCCACCGTCGGCACTCCTACCGCATTTGGAGCAAATTATGGAGATGCCTTTGTGGGTCTCTCGGTTGCCAACCGCAGACCACGAGTAAATCGGGCCGATGGAGCCATATCAGCAGGCTTTGGGCTAGGAGATTCTAATCGAACGGTTGGGTTGGAAGTGAGTGCCAACATTGGTAGTCTCAGACGGTTTGCCCGCAATGGTGACATTGGGTTTAAGCTGCACAGAGCGCTCCCTGGAAAATCTGCGATCGCGCTGGGCTGGGACTCTGGCATCACTTGGGGAGAAGAGAACAGCACCACGGTTTCTACTCTATACGGCGTCGCCAGCAAAGTGTTTGATCTCCGCCCTAACAACCCAACCAATACCCTGGCATTAACGACATCATTAGGGGTAGGCGGCGGGCGCTTCCGATCGTTGAACAACATTAGAAACGGCAGAGGCGGCTCTGGTGTATTTGGCAGCGTGGGTCTGCGCGTTGTTCCTCAAGCATCGGTGATTGCAAGCTGGACAGGGCAAGATCTCAACCTCGGCGTTTCCTATGTTCCGATCAAGACTCAGCCTCTTTTTCTGACGGCAGTGGTAGGCAATGCGTTGAGCCGAAACGATAACGCGATGTTATTCTCTTTTGGAGTTGGCTACGGCTTTAACTACGCAGGGTATCAGTACTAAGTCTGTATTTTTTGCAAGTCTACGGTCTATTGTCAGTCAATTCTTTAAAGGTGTATGAATCAGCCTGTTGCCTCTTTTAAGCGCGTTTTCGCACTCGGAATCTCATTCGTCCTGGTGAGTAGTAATTTGGCGAATGCCAATACGCCCCGTGGTACATCGGGAATTAATACTGGCTCTGAGGTAGCTCCGCGCAACCTAACTCCCCATCCTGGCATTCCGACTTCTCTGTATAACGAAGTAATTGGTGAGTTGCGGGCTGTTCTCTCTGAACGCGCTGTTCCACCCAACGAACCGAATGTCCAACCGGAGCGATCCGGATTTGTTCGATTAGATCTAAAGCGTGCAGATAGCGTGCCAAGCAATATTGTCACTAGGTTTACTAGTTATGTTCTCTATTTGAATGCTCAACCTGGACAATTTGATGTATTCGGTAGCGATCTCACAGGCATTAGTAGAGATGTCAAATTTGCGCTAATCCCCAAATTAAATCGGCAGATCGAAATTCGCTTCATCTCTACATCAGGAGCCGGAAAGCCTGGGAGCCAACCCAGTACTCAAACAATTATTGCTCCTAATGCTAAGGTTGCAGCCGCGTTAGTTGGAGTACTGACTGCATTAGATGTATCTGGAGCTTCACCTACCAGTGTGAAAGCTGCGATCGCAATGCTGACCTCGCTCGGTGACGTCAAGCTCAGTAACCCTGAAGTGATTGGGTTAGCACAATCTCTAACGGAAACTCTCATCGCCAGTGAGGGCTTAGCAGCGGGTTGCGGTGGTCGAGTAGGTTCGAGCTTTACCTGCCCCAATCTCAATGTCAATCAGTTAAGTGCTGCAATTCGGGCGTACAACCAGATCGTTGAAAAGAGTAACGATCCGATTTTAATTAGCTTATCGAACAACGCAGAGTTTCAAGCATTAGGGGCGAATCTGCGACTGTTAAAAGCCGAGATCGCGCCCAAAATAGCTCAATAACTCAAGTTGCGAGTTACGAGAGGTGGCATCGTAGGGTGAATCAAATTGCAGGAGAAGTTGCTCGAACCAGATTACGATTCGAGCAGGTTTTGTCAGAATCGATTGGCTCAGTCGATGAACGCCG
>JAHHHO010000100.1 GCA_019359315.1 Myxacorys californica WJT36-NPBG1 | reverse complement strand
AGTAGAGCCAAACGCAGTAGCTAATAATTTCGCCAGGGAATCGATGACGGGAATACATCGGCAAGTCGGTGCGATCAACGTTGAACCAGTACGATTATTCTACATTCCGGTTAACCTGACATTACCGATTTCAGGGTATTGATACTCTATGAATTGCCTATAAATGAACTGTCGCAAATGTGACGATCGCTTTCCTCCAAATGCGAATTTGTCTTCAAATAATCATGCAGCCACTCACACCCATCCGATAGTTGTTTAGCACTCGCTAAACGCCAAAGTCGAATCATTTTGTCTCGACCTGCCGAAGCAAGCGTCTTCCCATCTGGGCTGAAGCCTGCGTCCCAAGCCCAATCCGTATGCCCTGAAAAAGTTTGAAGTAGACTGCCATCTAACGTTTTCCAGAGCTTAATTGTTTTGTCAAAGCTAGCCGTTGCAGTCAAATTTCCATCTGGGCTGAAATGTGCAGTCATGACCCGCTCATTATGTCCTGTGAGCGATCGCAGAAGTTTGCCGTCTCGATCCCAAAGTTTAACGGTCTTATCATCACTCGCAGTTACAATCGTTCGTCCATTCGGGCTAAAACTGATGCCATTAACTTCATCTTTATGTCCCTTGAGCGATCGCAGAAGCTTGCCGTCTCGATCCCAAAGTTTAGCCGTTTTGTCATCACTCGCAGTAGCGATCGTTTGTCCGTCTGGGCCGAAACTGACATCCACAACATTTCCTTGATGGTTGCTATTCCATTGCTTTTTGATTGTTCTACCCGCCAAATTCCAAAGAATAATGCTTCTGTCACTCCCGGTTGAAGCAAGGGTTTGACCGTCTGGACTAAAGCTGCTTTTCATCACCCAGCCTTTATGTCCTGCTAAGGTTGTAAGCAATGTGCCCTCTCGGCTCCAGAGTTTGATTGTTTTGTCCCAACTGGCAGTTGCAAGGGTTCGACCATCGGGGCTAAAGTTGACACTCCAAACTCGATCGTCGTGCCCCTTCAGTGTTGCGATCGCGCTTCCTGCTCGGTTCCACAGTTTAGCCGTGCCGTCCTGACTAGCAGTTGCGAGAATTTGACCATCGGGGCTGAAATTTACCCCGTACACTTCTCTTGTATGTCCTTGGAGAATTAAAGGTAAGCTGCCCCCAATCCTCCAAAGTCGAACCGTTTGATCGAAACTGGCGGAAGCAATCATTTGGCTGTCTGGGCTAAATCTAACGCTTGTGACTCGATCGTCATGCCCCTTCAATGTTTTTAGCAGCGTGCCCTGTCGATTCCAGAGTTTAATCGTTTTGTCACTGCTTGCTGTCGCAATTGTCTGCCCATCGGGGCTAAAACTGACACCCATCACGCGATCGCTATGTTCTTCTAACGTTCTCAGGAGAGCTCCAGATCTTTTCCAGAGTTTAACGGTGTAGTCCCAACTGGTAGAAGCGATCGTTTGACCATCGGGACTGAAACTGACCTGGTAAACCTTATCGGTGTGTCCTACAAGGGTTCCGAGTTGATTGCCAGAACGACTCCAGAGTTTGATTGTTCTATCTTCGCTTGCAGACGCGATAATCTGTCCATCCGGGCTGAAGCTCACGCTCGTGACTGGGCTTTCATGTCCCTTAAACGTTTTAATTTCATTGCCCTCGCGGCTCCATAGTTTGATCGTTTTATCCTTACTAGCAGAGATAATTATCCGTCCGTCTGGACTAAAATTGACGCTGGTAATTGCATCACTATGTCCGTGAAGGGTTTTAATTTCATTGCCCGATCGATTCCACAGTTTGATCGTCTTATCTTCACTTGCAGATGCGATTAGTTGTCCATCCGGGCTGAAGCTAACACTCGTGACCGAGCCATTATGAACTTTGAGCGTTTTGAACTCACTACCATCACAATTCCACAGTTTGATCGTCTTATCTTCACCTGCAGACGCGATTAGTTGTCCATCAGGGCTCAAGCTCACGCTGGTGACCGAACCATCATGACCTTCCAATCGATTGGATTCCTGAATCGCGCTGATCACCTGTTGCAGAATATTTTCTGTCTTAGCTTTCAGATCGCCTGGAACTTTGATCGTACCTTGTAACTCTTGTAATTCTCGCCTTGCCTTGATGCTCGCGATGAGTGCTTCGAGTTGTTTCGTTTCCAATTGCTGATTTGTGCCAAGTAATCGTTCCGCCGTTGCGTTCAAAGTTTGAATCTGCGAAACTTTAAGCGCTTCATTCGCTTTCTTCTCAAGCTTAGACGCTCTTTCTGCCACCGTGAGCGTTGCTAGTGTGCCAATAAACGAAAGGGCTAAAATAGCAGACCCCATTCGAATCTGCTGTTTTGCCTTTCGTTGTTCCCGCTCTTGACTAGCACTCAAAAACTGGTAATCCTGAACGCTCAAGCTTTTATCGGCTGCCCAGATTTGAGCCTGGTAAAATGCTTGCCCTTGCAACAGGTGGGAGTCATCCTGATGCTTAGAAGCAACCCAAGCTGTAAGTTCCTCAGCATAAGGACGTAGCTCAGATAGGGCTTGATCAACCCACTTTTGGTCGAAAACAGTGGCATAGATGCGGTTGTAAACGCTAAGTGTTTCCTGCTGCTTGACGACCAAGCCCGATAACCGCAACTCCACTTGTTCCGGACTACCATCAGCGGCGACTTGACCCTGTTGCAAAATTTGCTGATAAAGTCCGAGCAGTTGAGCTGCCCGTTTCTCGTTTTTCAAGATGCGATCGCGAATCGTCTTAAGGTGTTCTGGCTGATCCTGAGTCTCCCAATTTTGAATCACATTTTGATGTACAAAGTTCTCGATCCACTCTGAAGTATTGTTGCTCAGTTCAGGAGGACTCTTGTAGACTAAACTACACAGCTTCTGAGTTAGAAAGGGCTGTCCGCCGGTCCAGGCTAATATCTCTTTTAGCACGGCTTCAGAATGGCTAACGTTCTCGGTCAATCCTTGAGCAAGGGGCTGGGCTTCATGCAATTGAAACCCCGTGAGATCGATTGTTTGACCAATATTAAAGGGTGTACGGTTCTTGTCCTGTGCTAAGTCCGAAGCTGTTGCTACGCCTAATAGTGCAAACGTCAAGCGTTGGTATGCTGTCTCATCTGCACGTTTGTTGTAGCACGATCGAATTAGCGCAAAAAAATCGTCTTTAAAGTCCAAGTTGAGAATGCTGTCAATCTCATCAATAAAAATCACGATTGGTTGGCAGATCTGAACGAGCAGCACAGTCTCAATGAAAAGATTTAGACGATTCACCGCAGAAAGGTAGTCATGCTCACGCCACCAGCTTCGGAAATCCAGTTCGAGCTTCAAGCTACTTACGATGGTAGCTGCAAGTCCTGCATACCAACGATCGGGTGTGACTTGTTGAGTTCCGATCGCAGTTACATCAATCACAACACAGGCAATGTTGGCGGCTTGCAGACGGCGCATAGTTCGGACGCGCAAACTCGACTTGCCCATCTGCCGCGAATTTAGCACGTAACAGAACTCACCCGCTTTTAGCCCCTCATAGAGATCTTGATCTGCCTGCCGCTCAACATAAGTTAGAGCATTAGGCGGTAGACTGCCCCCAACCTGGTATTTATAGGCTGGGGTTTGTGCTGGACTGATCATAAAATACCTACACACGTTTGTTAGCGATCGCGAAAGTACCGAAGATACAACTCACAGCGAGGGGTAACATGATTGCCTTCTAACTTTACGAGTCCCATGCTGTAGAGCTTAAAGGCCAGGACTGATCTTAACGAAACAGGAGCGTTTGTGTTGACAACTTGGCTAAACGCTGTTGCTAACTCTGGATACTGCTCTAAGTTCCATAACTGACGGCGGAGATGATCGCCATAACATCCTGATTCAGTTGTAGCTTGGCTCAATGCCTGCTCCAATGTGACGTTCTCGTAAGCAGCAACCTGATATATTGCCATTCGCACCAAGTAAGGATGTCCCCCGACTAATCTCATCAGTTGCTCGACCTGGGGTACTGTCCAATTTAATTGGTATCGCTGAGCTAAATCCTGGACTTGCTCTTGCGTGAACTCTGGTAACTCAATCGAAAGTCCGACATTAAACGGCGATTGGTTTAAATTCATTGGAATGTAAACTTCTGTAGAATGAACGATAACAAACCGAAGCTTTTCCCAACTGTCTTGATCCCCGTACCTTGCTCTTTCATACCAAGCTCTCAACAGCCCAAGAAAATCATTAGCAACGTCTGGGTAAGCAAACACACGATCGACTTCATCGAAGCCAATGACTAAGGGACGTGTTGTTTTTGCCAATAAGTAGTTCTCAAAATAAGTGGTACTGTTATAGTTGCCATCAAAAATGTCGTCCCAGTACTCGGCTAACTGATTGGGTAAACCCAGATTCTGACTCACGGAACCGCAAACCCATTGCATGAGTTTGTCCAAATTACTTAAAACGTTACTAGAGGCTAATTGAAAGCTTAAACAAACCGTGTGATGACCATGTTCTCTCGCCCGATGCAGAACTCTTGCCATCAACGATGTTTTACCCATCTGTCTCGGTGCTTTAATTCTGATGAGCGCTCCTGGATGAAGAATTTCTTGATAACAATTCGATTCGACCGGGGGACGTTCTATATAAAAAGCAGAGGCAAGCGGGACTTGACCCGTCGGGTATTCTCGTGATGGTGGTGGGGGAGTAAAAGGAATAACTTCATTGGTCAATAGATTTTGAATAGCTTCAACGATCGCAGCAGTATCATCTGCTGATGTCCACTTCCGCGACGGAAATTTCGCTAAATGGTCGCATAGATCGGAGTTCAGCACGACATTCAACCCAACCTGAATCGAAAGAATTGCAGGCTTATTGTGAGCATGGTGCAACTCCCAAACGTGGCGAATCTCTTCTGTAACCACCTCGCTAACCGCCGCTTGAGGAGATAACAGAAGCACATAACAGTCACACTGTTCTACTTCTTCAGCAAAGCGGTGAAACCAGTTTTCACGCTGTCGCATTTCTTCTCCAGCGATGAATACATCTTGTCCCACTGCTAGCAAGGTGAGGCGTAACTGTTGCGCTAAGTCGAAGTCCGACTCTAATTCACGATTCGCAGGGGAGTCTGCTCTACGATCGCTAATGCAAATTCTGGCGCGTCTTGTATCTTCTGGGGGGTAACATTCTGTTGAACGTGTGCCGTTCCACTCATCAGGATCAATGATATCCGTGGGTTGCAGATTTAAGGGATAGACAATGCTTCGCACTGACTCTCGATCCACATTTTTGGGCTTAATCAGTCGCTTCACTGTATCTAGAGCAACGCCTGCTTGGTTCGCAAGCGCCTGAAGCGTCCAGCCCCTGCTGTGCCGCCTTTCTTGCAGGATCTCGATGCCTTCCCTCGTGGCTCGAACGCCACGTCCAGAACCTTGCGTCATCATCATCAGCCTCACTGAGCGGTTCCTTCAGAGTTGCGCCTTGCGCTAATTGCTACCCACACTTTACCGAGTTGTAGAGAGCCGTTGCAATGCAGATCGATGCAGTTAATGTATCTGCCCTTAACTGCATCGATCTACTCCTGCCTAAACATCTAAAGCTTGCCTATGCTGATTGTAAAAACGTGAGTGAAGTTATGTTTCAGGCAAAGCAGATTCTGCAAGAGCGCTACCAACTTCTACACCCATTAGGGCGATCGCCTCAAGCGAGACAAACATGGCTTGCCACAGACTTAGCCACCGATCTCCACGAATTGGTTGTTATCAAACTCTTAGTGTTTACTGAAATCCAGCAATGGCAAGACCTAAAGCTGTTTGAACGAGAGGCTGAAGTCTTGAAATCTCTTGACCATCCCCGAATTCCACGCTATCGCAATTATTTCTTGGTCGATCAGCAGACTGATTCTCCATTCTGTTGGTGGGGCTTAGTGCAGGATTACGTTTCAGGCCGATCACTACAGGAGTTGATCGACCAGAGACATCGATTCAGTGAGAGTGAGCAAGAAGTTCGCCGGATGGCTGAATCGGTGTTACAAATTCTCCTTTACCTTCATAGCTTAACTCCTCTGGTTCTGCATCGCGATATTAAGCCCAGTAATTTAATTTTGGGAGCGGATCAGCAGATTTATTTAGTTGATTTTGGAGCAGTGCAAGATCGTGCCTCTGTTGAAGGTGCAACGTTTACCGTCGTTGGCACTTATGGATACACTCCGATCGAGCAGTTTGGCGGTCGTGCGGTTGCGAGTTCTGATTTGTATGCGTTAGGTGCAACCTGTATACATCTGCTCACTGGCATTCCGCCTGCTGACTTGCCGCTACGCAATTTACGCATTCATTTCCGCGACCATATCAGTTTTCATTCTAATTTTATCAATTGGGTCGAAAAACTCATTGAACCTGACTTAGAGAAGCGATTTAGCAGTGCTCTTAAAGCCCACGAAGCACTTGAACAAGGGATAGATGGTGAAATTACTCCGATTCATGACAGAATTCAGACCGTTTGTTCTATCCAATCGAAGAGAATTCAAAAAATCAGCCCTCATCTTGTAATAGAACAAACCTCTCCGCAAGTTCTCAAAATAAAAATTCGTGAATGTTTGCCTAATCTTAGTGATAGTACCCTTCCGTTTGCGTTCTACCTCTTCTACTTCGCTTGGGCTTTCATAGCCTTTACGTTGTTGCCATTTATCGGGGGAGCTTATGCATTCACCTTTGCGTTCATCTTGGCCTACCTTATCTCGATCAGTATGATTCTTTGGGAAGCTAGAGACAGAAAAATAGCTCCTGAAAATTCGATTCGATTTGATCTGAGATGCAATCACTTTGCGGTGACAACGCGATCGCGTTTTTCTACAAAGCGAAAGTCAGGGACGATCTCTGCAATTCGGTATCTTTCGATTACTTCATCCCAAGCATTTACCACTCGTACATCACGCAGAGTCTGGGCAATTACCATTCGAGCCGACGAAAATTACACACTGAATTGGAGACTCACGGAGGAGTCTATGTGGCTGGTGAACGAAATCCAGACCTGGCTAAACGCTAAAAAGTAGTGCAAATCGATGACCTTAAGGTAACTGCCTCTAACTGCTCTGTACTGCCCCTATTCAAAACCTCAGTGACTGGATATTCTCATGAATATAGAGACGACGAAAGGTGCTTCTGACAACAGCTTTGCTCTTTTATTCCTTAGCCTTGAAGGAGGTTCAATCTGACGAATCAGCCACTCATTACAAAAAGCACGAGGAACACAGGTACTCGTATCAGAGAGTTAACGCTTGCCATCTTGTGTTCTGTACCCTTCGGTGGTTTTTTCTTTATGGGGGCAGGATGGTTACTCGTATCGATTCCATCTCGCTATCAAGCCGAAGTAGCTTTCCACTCAAGAGGGCTTCTGACTTCTGGCATTGTCACTGAAAGGAGGGAATACACGGATTGTCATCCAATTGGTGGTGGTTTTGGAGTCAGTTGCACATCTAGATGCAATTTGAAGGTGAAATTTGCGAATAATGGGGAAACCGCTGAGTTTCGTGACTCTTGCTACAAATCTGCGAATGAAAATCAAGCGGTTCCAGTTTTGTATGACCCAACTGGTGTCAGCAAAGCACGGATCGATCGAGGAGGTACACCTGAGAGCCTCGCGAGAGATCAGTTCATCTTAAGTGTGGTCGTAGGGTTGCTAGGAATCGTTAGCCTGACTTGCTGTTCACCAACCGAAAACAATTAAAGCCACACTGCTCGGTGAACGTTCATATCCTAGACAGTACCGTGAATCGAAATTGGGGAAATCGCAATCTCGCGGATCTTACGACCATCGGGAAGTTGCGGGGATCTGCATAAGCCCCAAAAAGCAGACGTGTTGAATCAGAAGAGGGAACAAACCCTTCGCAATTAAGCAACGAAGACTTTATCTAATACTTCAGGAGAAAAAAGAATGCGTTTAAGTCACTTTCGGATTCCTGCTGCGATCGTTGGACTCGTCCCTACTACGATCGTTGGATTCGCTCTGATTGCCAATACACAGATCGAGCCAGCTAGGGCTGCTGCTATAGAACTTTACGATATTGCAGGAGACCGGTTTGTGCCTAAGCCACCTCCGCCTCGTCCTCTTTCTCAGAGGGAGCTAGATGAAATCATCCGACAACAAATGGCAAAACCATGTCGTCCGAATCCACTAGATGTCGCTCAATTTGGAGAAAAAAGAGCCTATCAGATAGCGTGTTCACGTCCTAGATCACAAGTCAAAATCAGACCAGGAGTCAGAATCAGATCACGAGTTAGGTGAGTTCCACTGAACACAAACCCTCCAGAGAAACTTTTTTCTTAAGCAATTGATAAGCTTCTCAACTTAGGAAGCGATCGAGATTAATGTTGCGATCGTTGCGCCCAATGGCAAAGCTCTTAATTACGGCAGTGGATTTATTTTGGATAAACCCCCAAAAGCAAACGCTAATCAGATAAGGGAGTAATCCCTCAATTACTCATGACATAACCTGGGAGTTCGGTCTATGTCTTCAGCCTTTTTGATCATTGATCAACAGCCCATTTCTCTAGCTCAGGCACTGGGCTATTTACAGGTTTCGGGTCATCTTCAACCATTTTTGTTAGAAATTCTTCATCAGCATGTTTTGTCGCACGCGGTGAAATCGCAAGTAGCCTTCTCACCTGCCGAGATTGAACAACGACTGATCGAGTTTCGGATGGATTACCAATTGATGAACGCTGATGAGTTTCAGAGATGGTTGATCGATCGCGGCACTGACTACGAAACTTTTCGCCAGCAGTTCGTGTGGGATATTGCTGTGGAGACTTTAAAGGATCAAATTTGTCAGCCGAATCTGCAAGCAGTTTTTCTGCAACGCAAATCGTCGTTCGATCGAGTGGTGTTGTCGTGGATTGGGGTGAGCGTCGAAGCGGAAGTTCAAAGTTTACAACAACAAATTGCAGCGGGCGAGGAGTTTGAGCAATTAGTAGATTGTTTGCGATCGCAACAGCCCGATACGATCACCGCTTTGAGTGAAGTCTTGACCTGGGAAGAGCTTCCAGAAGTGCTTCGGGAGGCGATTCAAAAAACGCCACAAGAAGCACGATTGGGAGCATTGATTGGTCCGGTGGCGATCGACGATTACTGGTATCTGGTGCAACTAGAAGATTGGTTGCCTGCTGAATTAGACGAGGAACTCGAAGCGCATTTGGCAGACGAAATTTTTGAGCAATGGCTCACCGAGAAAGTAGAAGCCATGACTGTCCAGCTATCAGTGAAATGATATGGTTTTAGAAACAGACATTCATACACTCAATTTGTCGTGGGATGAACCCCCGTTGAGTCTGCTGACGGACAAACAGAAACTTCAATTTCGGGAACACGCTCAAGTCAGCCGTCACGCAAGAGGAGAAGTACTTTGGTCGAGTCAAACTCCAGGTAGCCAACTGTTGCTGCTGGTTGGAAATGTTCGCTTGGTGCAGGAGAAAGGAACCTCAGCCTTAGAACCTGGGAAATCGGTCTTGCTGAAGCCAGGGAATTTCTTTGGCGACCATTTAAAGCTGGTTGGAGATTGGAAAGCGAGAGCTGCCAGTCAAGAAGTTGTTGTCGTATTTTGGCGATCGCACCTTTGGCAAGAAGCCGCCTCTCCAACGTTACACGACTGGTGGGCAGAGGTCCGCTGGCGCTACCAACCGCTCGATCCGCGACTCCGGCATCCCGCATCGGGCTATCCCTATGTTTTTAGCCTTAATAGCGCCGCCGCCTGCCTGACGATGGTGACGCAACATCTTCAAACTCCAGTTCCGCTCAAACAGGTTCAGCGGCAAGTGCGCGGGCTTGCGGTTCAGGATGTAGTAGCAGGGGCTGAAACGATCGGGCTTCAACTCCACCACATTCAGCAAATTAGTTGGCTGGGGTTGGAACAACTCCCGTTTCCAGCCCTGTTGCATTGGGGACAAAAGCACTGGATTGTGGTTTATGAAGTGAAGGGCGATCGGATGGTTATTGCCGATCCACTCAATCGCCACAAGCACTGTGAGAGTGTGCCGCGTGAGATCGTGGAGAGCGCTTGGGATGGACAGTTATGGTTAGTTCAGGCTGCGCCGAAAGCTGAATCTTTTAATCTGCGATGGTTTCTGCCTGCCGTTTGGAACTATCGCAAATTGTTGGGAGAAGTTCTGTTAGTATCGCTGGTGCTGCAAGTATTGGGACTAGCAAGCCCAATGCTGACGCAGGTGATCATTGATAAGGTACTTGTTCACGAGAGCTTATCAACACTGCATGTGATGGCGATCGCGCTTCTCGGTGTGGCTATCTTTGAAGCGCTTTTGGGTATCATCCGCCTTTTTGTGTTTACTCACACGGCGCGGCGACTGGACTTGAGTTTGTCCTCCCAACTGTTTCGCCATTTGTTGGAACTACCACTTGCCTACTTTGAAGCTCGCCGCGTGGGTGACACCGTTGCTCGTGCCCAAGAGCTGGAAAATATACGCCAGTTCCTCACTGGCACCGCTTTGACGGTCGTGATTGATGCGGTCTTCATTGTGGTGTATTTGGCATTAATGCTGTTCTACAGTCCGAAGCTAACCCTAGTGAGTTTGGCGGTGATTCCTGCACTGGCTGGACTAATTTTGGTGATTACGCCGATTCTGCGCAATATGTTAAATGAGTCCTTCAATCGTCATGCCGATAGTCAGTCTTTTCTGGTAGAAACGGTGTCTGGAATTCATGCGATCAAAGCTCACTCAGCTCAATTGCCGACGCGAGAGCGCTTCGAGGGATTGTTTGCTCGGTATGTGCGAACTAATTTTCGAGCCTCTACCTTGTCGAATGTCGATGGTCATGGCGGCGAATTTTTGAGGAACCTCTCAGAACTGATGATTCTCTGGTTTGGTGCAATGTTAGTGATTGAACGCCACCTCACAGTTGGGCAGTTGGTGGCGTTTCAAATGTTGTCAGGTAAAGCGATCTCGCCTCTCCTCCATTTAGCTCAACTCTGGCAAAATTTTCAGCAAGTGTTGTTGTCGGTCGATCGCATTGGTGACATTCTTAATGAAGCACCGGAAGCAGCGTCAGAAACCGGGTTAGTGTTGCCGCCTATTCAGGGTCAGATCAGCTTTGACAAACTGTTTTTCCGCTATCAGCCAGATCTCGAAGATGTGCTAAAAGGCATCTCGTTTGACATTGAACCAGGAATGTTTATTGGCATTGTGGGGCGTAGCGGATCGGGTAAAAGTACTTTGTCGAAGCTAATTCAACGTTTGTATCAACCCCGATCGGGGCGAATCTTACTGGATGGTTTTGACATTAAAGGTGCGAACTTAGTGTCGTTGCGTCAACAAATCGGAGTTGTGCTTCAAGACGACTTTCTATTTAACGGAAGTATCTTCGACAACATCACATTTAACAGTGCTGACATCTCACCTGAACAGGTTGTTGAAGCTGCAAAGATGGCGGCGGCTCATGACTTTATTTCTGAACTGCCCCAAGGCTATGAAACCTCGATCGGAGAACGTGGCACCGGGCTATCGGGTGGACAACGGCAACGATTAGCGCTTGCACGAGTTTTTCTCTCAAATGCCCCGATTTTGATTCTCGACGAAGCCACCAGCGCCTTAGATAGCGAAACCGAACGTCAGGTTTTGCAGAATTTGCAGCGAGTTCGCAACGGGCGGACGGTGTTAATGATCACGCATCGCTTTGCACCGCTCAAACATGCCGATCGAGTGCTCGTACTCGAAAAAGGAGTGCTGATCGAGCAAGGTTCTCACGAGGAACTCTTGCACCAAAAAGGTGCCTATTCTCTGCTGCACCAACAGCAGCAAGCAGCCGTTTAAGTTTTACCGCTCACAATTTCTACCTGACATTGGAGTACAACAATGAACCGTAATTCTTACTCAGACCCACAAGCTCATGCCAGTTTTCAACCGCGATCGCCCCAATCTGCGATCGACCCAACTCAACTCAGTCAGCCTGTCCATCACAGCAGTTCGACCAGCGATCTGGGTGCCAAATGGCTGAACAAAGCGAGTGGCTGGGTGGCTAACAAGTTTCAGACGGCACAGAATTTTGTGAATGGTTCGGGAGATGCGATCGCCCCCGATCAAATCCTTCCCGCTCTTAAAGGAACCGCATCACCCAATCAACCGCTAGTTGGTGTGATTGATTCGGGATTTGGCGCGAATGAGCATGGTAGCAAAATGGCCGAAGCCATTCAAAAGGAGAATCCGCAAGCGCAGATTTGGCAGGGGAAGGGGGTCGGCACCGGCAATTGGTCAGAATCGCTCGTTGAATTTGTCGATACTGCCAAAGCGGGTGGACATTCTCGTGCCGTTGCTAACCTCAGCTTTGATCTGACCGAAGTTCATCCAGACGGCAGCACCTCCAATCGATCGCGACTTACGGCGGATGAACAATCTGCTTTAGCCTATGCTCGTAACAATGATGTGCTGGTTGTTGCATCATCGGGAAACCAAGGTGGTGCTATGTCTGCTTTAGGGCAAGCCTCTCAACCCTCTGACAATTTGATTGTGGTGGGTGCAGCAAATGGGAGCGATCGCGCTGCCTACTCCAGTTATGGCAACGGCTTAGATCTGGTTGCAGACGTGGGGACTGCGGGAACATCACTCGCCGCCGCGAAAACGACTGGTGCGATCGCCAACATCTGGAGCGCCAATCCAGAGTTGAGCAGTCAGCAAGTCAATCAAATTCTCACTACCACTGCCGCCGATTTAAAGGCTCCTGGCAGGGATGCTGAAACAGGCGCGGGGTTGCTGAATGCGACGGGCGCAATCGATCTGGCAACACACACTACTCCTGAAGCGATCATGTTTTCTGGCGCTCAACTGATTCAACAGGTTTCTGATTTTGATGAGGCATCAAGTTTCAGCAGCGGAGCTTGGACAAGTACAGATGGAGCAATTGCGAGTGAACGACCAAATTGGGGTTGGAGTGATATTGCTCATGGCGCTCTCGATGTTGCAGGCTTTATTCCAGTCGTTGGAGCCGTTGCAGATATCGCCAATGCAGGCTTGTACGCTGCCCAAGGTGATTATGCCAATGCGGCAATGTCTGCCGCTGCCGCCGTTCCGGGTGTTGGGGATGCTGCCGCTGCGGTAAAGCTTGCCAATCGTGGCGTGCAGGCAGTACGGGCAGCCAATCGAGGGACACGCGCTACACAAAGTGTTGCCGCCAGAGCGTTTGCCAGTCCTGGTGCGCAAGCAGTACGGGTAGCTAACCGAGGGACACGTGTCACACAAAGTGCTGCCGCCAGAACAGTCCCTAGTCGGACACTTCCCGGCAGATCGGAGCGTCCCGTTGCTCCAAAGTCGGCACCACTTAGCGGATCTAGACGACCCGGACAAGGTGCTGGAGGAAGACCTCCTGCCGGAACAGGAAGACCTCTTGCTACTCCTAGGCGGCAGCAACCTGTACAGGAGCGTTCTGGCTCACCTAAAGCAGCACCTAGACCAGGTCTAGGAAGAGTTACAAGAGCGGTTGCAGCTACAACTGCTGTTGCTACGGTAGCCCCATATGTTGCCCCTTTAGTATCTGAACAAGTTCCAAGACCTAACCCATCAGGGAGCGCTCCAAACCCGAATCCAGGTCAGCCAACACAGCCTAATCCAGTTCCAAGACCTGACCCATCCGGGAGCGCCCCGAATTCAGGTCAGTCTACACAGCTCAACCCAACGCCTACAGAGATCCCATACTCAAATCCAACACAGCCCTATCCAGGTTCAACACCCCCACAGCCGTCGTCTGGGCAACCTAACCCGACTCCAGGTCAGGTTACGATTCGTCGAGGTGATACCCTGTGGGAAATCGCTCGAGACCAACTGGGTAGCGGTACTCGCTGGCGCGAACTGCTTAAAGCTGATGGTAGTTCTTTTACAGAACAGGAGGCACGTCGTCTGAAACCTGGAGAATCAGTGCAGCTTCCTGAAGCCAAGCGGGGAAAGCATCCCGCTCCAACAGGAACACCTGCACCGTCACCAATTCAGGATCGAACTTCTGATGTAGTGGTGGGACGAAAACCAAATGGTAAGTGGGATATTAAGGTTATGCCAGAAGGTGTCGAGAAGCTTAAGCGTGACGATACGAATGAGATGCGACTACAGTTGCAGTATGATACCGATAACGAACGTACCCTCGGGATCGCGATCAAAAATTCTGAGAGGGTGGGAATCACTGCTGAGCAAGTAGATCAAGCTACCGATGCACTATTAGAAAATGCACAATTGGACAAGAACGATCCTAAAAAGTGGGCTAGATGGTTCCCCCCCAAGCATAACAAAGCGCTAAAAAAAGCACTAAATGCAGTAGATAAATGGGCAAAGTCCAAACCGCCTTTTGGTATTGCTGGCGACCTAAAACTAAAGTATGAATGGAGCGAGCAAGATCTAAAAGGCGAGCAGATGAAAAAAACAGTGAACAATCCTTCTAAACCTCCAAACCATTACAGAGTTGAGCTTGAAAATCTAAAAGGGCACAATCTGAAATTAGCTAACTAAGCCGAGGGTCTACTAATGTCAGAAATTTTTTCTGAAGATCATGTGACAACCATTCTCCTAATTTGCGGAGAAAACATTGATGCAAATTTAATCAGTCAAAAACTGGGGTTTTCATCCAGTACGTTCAGCCGAAAGGGGGAAGTTATAGTACCCCTACCTGAAGATGGAGCAACAAGGAGCTACGACAACCGATTCAACCTTGACTGCTGGAGACGAACTCTAACCAAGAATCAGGGAACAGAAGATTTGAAGGAACAGTTAGAGCTTTGGATACAACTTCTCTACCCAGTTCGTTTAGCATTTCGAGAGTTTAACAGTTTGGGATATTGGAGTGTGATTGACTGTCAAATCGCGTCTAGCAATCTCCAAATTCCCTCCATCCAGTTTCGGTTAACGAAGGAAATGCAGTTGAAGTTATCGCAGTTAGACCTTGATCTGGACTTCACAATTTATATGTAGACAGCTAGCAGTAGGGTGGGCAATGCCCACTCTACAAGCAAAATTAAAACTCCTCGCTTTGAGCAAATTTATCAAGATTTCGAGTTGTAAGCTGCAACTGCCAAGATTTGAACGCCATCGTTTGCGTTCAGAGCAGCAACTTTCGAGTTCAAAGCTCCATCTCTCAAGTTCAGAACAGCAATGATCTAGTTCAAAACTGCAACAGCTGAGTTCAAAATTTCAACGATCACGTTCAGAACAGCAACGATCGCATTCAGAACTCCATTCTTCCAATGCAAAACGACAACGATCGCATCAATAACCTCAGCTTCCAGACTCAGATCTCAAACGATCGAGTCCAAGATGCGGATCAAACCACTTTAGGAAAAAAGCATTATGAAAGCTCCCCCAACGTCGGTTCAACGTCAGCAAACAAAGTATCAGTTTGCGAATTCCCAGGAATACCTGAACTATGAATTAGGCAATGCTCAACGTCGATTGCCTCCGTTGTATGTTCGGCTGCTCGGATTTGGCATTTGTGCGCTGATCGGCGGCACGATCGCTTGGGCAACCTTCAGCAAAGTCGATGAAGTAGCAACGGCTCCCGGACAGGTGATTCCCGCCTCACAAGTACAGCCGATGCGATCGCTTGCCAGTGGTTTATTGCGCGAAATCAAAGTCACCGAAGGCAAGCATGTGCAGCAAGGCGAGGTTTTAGTGCAGCTTGACCCGACGATTTCTCAGTCCGAAGTTGATCGCCTCGAAAAACTTTCCCAACAAAGCCGCGACACTCTCGCCCGCCTGCAAGCCGAACGCACCGGCAACACCCAAGCCGGAAGCCTGCTGCAAAACCAACTATTAGCCGCCCGCCTGCGAGAGTTTCGCGATCGCCGTGCGGCTGCCAATGCCGAAGCCAACCGTCAGATGAGCCTGATCAAAACCACCCAGGTAAAACTCAGTCAATTGCAGTCAGAGTTTTCACATATCCAAACCAAAGCGAAAGCGATCGGCTCATTAGTTACCCAAGGAGCCGTGCCCCGGTTTGACTATCTCGATACCCAAAACAAAGCGGATTCTTTGCAAAAAGAAATCGTCGCTCAAGGACAGGAAATTGAGCAAGCAAAGCAGACTTATCAAGCCGCGATCAAGAACGCAACTCGATTAGAATCTGAACGACAAAGCGAGATTCTGACCCAAATTGATAAACAACAGCAAGAACTCACCGACCTGGAAGGCAAATTGACTCAAGCCCAAGCGCAATACAAGTACAGTACAGTTCGGGCTGGGGCGACGGGCACCGTCTACAACATCAAAGTTAGCAAAACGGGATCTACAGTGCAACCGGGCGATGAAATGCTGTCGATCGTGCCCGATGGCGAAGCGTTAATTCTCGAAGCGAACGTGCAAAATCAGGACATTGGCTTTGTGCGATCGGGCATGAAAGTCAAAATCAAGCTAGCAACCTTTCCCTATCAAGAGTTTGGTATAGTGGCAGGAACGGTGAGTAAAGTTAGCCCCAACGCTGTGAACGAGCCGAATGTTGGGTTAGTGTTTCCGGTGCAGGTGCAACTCAAGCAGCGATCGATCATAGTCAACGATCGCGAAGTGTTGCTCTCTCCGGGGATGGCAGCAACCGCAGAAATTGTTACCCGTCAGAAAACTGTGATGAGCTTTTTGTTAGATCCGATCACTGCCAGTTGGGATCGGGCTTTTTCAGGGCGATAGAGGCATAATCTTACATTCAATGGCGATGCACTGGGCGCGATCGTACTTGCCCCGATCGCCCAAATCAAGTCAACGATGGCTTACTCACGCCCACTGAAATCTTGGAAATGAAGCTCAAGGCGGAGATGGTGGTGCTGAGTGCGTGTGATACGGCGAAAGGCGATGTGACGAGCGATGGCATCGTCGGATTGTCGCGGTCACGCTTCGCGTGTGACAAAGGCAACGCTGATCGCCGTAGGGGCAGGGCTGTTTCATTGTAGGAGAGGAAATATTCGCTGGAGGGCGTTGCTGAATGAGAAGATGAATTAGCATGGAATCGGCACATCTCGAAATTTGAGGTAGTGCAAGAGTAATCGAATTGAGTGCCTGAGCATCTCAACCAATTTCGAGTAGCACAAGGTTTTGCGATGCAACCGAGCCAGATAGTGTCTTAAGCGAGTGTTCTCCGATTCCACTCGCGTCATGTAGGGCTTGCTGACAATCTGGTCTCCATCAGGGATAAAGCCTGG
>JAHHHO010000099.1 GCA_019359315.1 Myxacorys californica WJT36-NPBG1 | reverse complement strand
CAAAACCTTGTGCTACTCGAAATCGGTTGAGATGCTCAGGCACTCAATTCGATTACTCTTGCACTACCTCAAATTTCGAGATGTGCCGATTCCATGCTAATTCATCTTCTCATTCAGCAACGCCGATTTGTTTTCGCGTTTCTCGTCGCGTTGTTCTTCTTTAGTGCCCTTCTTATCATCCTGTTCGGGTGGCGGTGGCGGATCAGTAGGTTGCGGTTTAGCGGGTTGTGGTTCAGTACTCGGAACAGGCGACGCCGACACGGGTGGAGTAGGTTCTGAAGAAGAGGGTGACGTAGCAGGAGGTTCTGGAGGAGGTTCTGGATCGGGTGCCGGAGTAGACGCAGGTGTTGTAGGAAGAGGCTCAGGATCGGGTTCAGGGATGGGAGCAGAGAAGTCGGGCGTTGGTTCCTGACTAGATGCGGGTGTTTCGGTCGGTCGCGCCGGTGCCACAGGCGATTCTTCAACCACGGGTGAGGGAGGAGTCACTGAAGGCGAGGGAGGACTGAACCGAGATGGCTGCAATAGCACAACGCTTGCTCCAAGCGCTGCAACACCGACACTAGCGCCGAGTAGCCAAGGTTGCCACTTTCGGAGTCTAGGTTCAGACAGGGGAGCTAGGGATTGGGGAGCTACAGTTTCGGTGGATTGCGGCGATCGCGCGATCGGAATGGTGGCAACATGGCTCATTGGCTGAACAACGCCTTGAACTGGTGCCGAAGTGCTTCTCTCAAGGTTTGCCGTGTGAATTGCTGCATCGGGCAGTAAAGAGAGCCATTCGGTTACACTAGCAGGTCGATAATGGGGTTCCATTGCCATGCCGCGCAGAATGGCTTGATTTGTGGCAGGACTTAAATCGGGTCGTAGATCTCGTGGTTCTGAAAGCGCTTGTCGATCGCGCAGCACCGATGCGATCGGCACCTGTGCGGTCACCAGCGTATATAACGTTGCCGCAAGCCCATACACATCCGTAGCGGCAGTGCGTTTTGCTTGGGGTAAGTATTGCTCAATTGGAGCATATCCTTCAGAAATCATGCTCGTATGAATTTGGGTCACACCCGGAGAAAACTCTCGTGCCGTGCCAAAGTCAATTAATACGACTTGTTCAGAGCCTTGGCGCAGAATGAGATTTTGCGGTTTCACATCTCGATGCAGTAATCCAAGGTGATGCACAGCGTTTAATGCGGCTCCGACTTGTCGGACGAAGGCGATCGCCATCGTTTCGGGCAAAGGACCATTGGAAGCCACGACTTGCGCTAAGGTCGAACCCGGAATATAGTCCATCACCATGTAAGAGATTCCGTCTTCGATGAAGAAATCACTCACGCGCACAATACTGGGATGCACACACAGCGCTAACCGTTTCGCTTCATCCTGAAACTGTCGTTGGAAGTCTACAAAATTTGCATCTTGACGCAGGGTGTCATTCACCGTCTTAATCACGACGATCTGATCTAACCAATGGTGAGTGGCTTTATAAGTAATGCCAAAGCCGCCGCGTCCGAGTTCCTGGTCGAGGGTATACTTGCCGTTTTGCAGAGTTTTGCCAACAAAGGGAGCCATAGACGATCGCTCAGGGTAGGTCTGAATTGACCGTTCTAGTTTAAGCTGTCTCGATGTGCTTGTGGACTGTCCAACGATGGATCGTCAGTAGGCATTAAACCTGTTTGTAACTATGCGAACATGCTTTGCAGTCAACACTTGGCTCGTTCTGTGACTGCATTTTTTGCCCATTGCGATGTTTGGAGCTTGGCAAAATTAATAAAGTTAATCGTAGCTATCATCATGATTTCGGTGAACCATTAACCCATTTTCCCTGAGGTAAAGTTGAGGAAGAGTTAGTTATAGCTAGGGGGGAATGTTATGTCAACTCAACTACCAAATTGCATCCCCGGTTCTCCTTGGTTGCAACTGAGGCATTGGATTGCCGATCCGATCCAATTTCAGGAGAAATACAGCCAACTCTATGGAGATATCTTTACCATGCAGCTGGCTGGATTGGGATTTTGTGTGGTGATTGGTAATCCACAAGTAATTCAGGAAATTTTTAACCGAGATTCCAAACAGTTTGATGTGGGACGCGCGAACGCCTTGGCAGAACCGCTAGTTGGGCGAAATTCTCTCATGCTGCTGGACGGCGATCGACATCGACGAGAACGCAAATTATTAATGCCGCCGTTTCATGGAGAAAGGCTACACACTTACGCCCAGCAAATTTGCCTGATTGCGGATCAAGTCGCCAGCGAGTGGCAAGTTGGTCAAACTTTTGTGGCTCGAACTGCGATGCAGAAAGTTAGCCTTGAGGTGATTTTGCAAATTGTCTTTGGTTTAAGCGATGGAGAACGCTATCAACAACTGAAGCCCCTACTCACCGCTTGGCTCGATATGACCGATTCTCCGTTGCGCTCAAGCATCTTGTTTTTGCAGTTTTTACAGCGCGATTGGGGAGCCTGGACACCGTGGGGACAGATGAAACGGCGACAACGTCAGGTTCATGATCTGCTGCAAGCAGAAATTGAGGAGCGACGACAGACGGGCCATCAGGGACGCACCGATGTCTTGAGTTTGATGATGGCAGCGCGAGATGAAGCCGGACAAGCAATGACCGACGAGGAATTGAGAGATGAACTCCTCTCGATTTTATTTGCTGGACACGAAACTACAGCCACAACGTTAGCGTGGGCACTGTATCAGATCCACCGACTGCCCGATGTGCGGAAAAACCTGGTGCAGGAACTAGATAGCTTAGGGGAACATTCAGCCCCGATGAAAATTGCTCAACTTCCGTATTTAACGGCAGTTTGTCAAGAAACGCTGCGGATGTATCCCGTCTTGCCAGTCCTGTTTCCACGCATTACTAAATCTGCCATGACGATCGCAGGATATCAGTTTGATGCTGAGACAACATTGATGCCAAGCATCTACATGGTACACATGCGCGAAGACCTGTATCCAGAGGCTCACCACTTTAAGCCCGAACGTTTTCTGGAACGCCAGTACTCTCCTTCTGAATATTTTCCCTTTGGTGGGGGAAGTCGGCGCTGTCTGGGATATGCGATCGCTCAACTGGAGATGAAACTCGTCCTTGCAACGGTTTTATCAAAGTATGATCTTGCTTTGGTAGAAGATCAACCCGTTCAACTGCGCCGCCGTGGATTTACCCTTGCTCCGGCAGGTGGGGTGCAGATGAAGATGACGGGGAAACGCTCAACACCTATTTACTCAACATCTATTTGATGGACTGATTCTATTTGATGGGCTGATTAATGGGCTGACCTGCCAGTGTTTGCAATACAGGCATGTATCTAGCGATCGCGCGATCCTAAATTAAAACCCTCCTAATTAAAGTTGCGATCAATGATCTGACTGCTGTAACGGTAAAACGATCGTGAACTCCGTTGATAGATTAAGTGATTTACCAAGTCTCGCCTACCAGCTAACTATCAGTGCTGAATCACAATTTTGCCGAAGTGAGCGCCGCTTTGCATATGACGGTAAGCCGCTTTAGCTTCGCTAAACGGAAAGACACGATCGACAACGGGTTTGATTTGATGTAGCGCGATCGCGGCGTTCATGGCTTCAAACATGTCGCGACTACCCACGTAAATTCCCTGCACATCAATACTCTTCATGAGAATTTGCGTGTGATTCACTTCACCCGCGCCTGCTAGAATTCCAATCAGGCTCACTTGCCCGCCAACGCGCACCGATCGCAGCGATTTTTCCAACGTTCCAGATCCGCCCACTTCGATCACTTGATCAACGCCTTCTCGCTGGGTTAGTTCATAAACTTTTTTCTCCCAATCGGGATACGTTTTGTAATTTATGGTTTCGTGCGCTCCTAAAGCTTTCGCGCGGTTTAATTTTTCATCGCTGCTAGAGGTGATGATAATTTTGGCTCCGAATACTTTGGCAAATTGCAGCGCAAAAATCGAGACGCCACCTGTTCCTAGCAGCAAAACTGTTTCACCTGCTGTTAAACCTCCTCTCGTCAACGCGTGCCAAGCCGTTACAGCGGCACAGGGAAGCGTTGCTCCCTCTTCGTAGGACAAATGATCGGGCAATTTGACGACGCCATCTTGGTCTAACACAACATAATCTGCCAACATTCCGTCGATCGCGCCACCGAGAGCAGAGACAGTGTTTTGGCGCGTTAATCGACCCGAAAACCAGGTTTGAAAGAAACAGCCTGCCACGCGATCGCCTACCTTTACCCGCGTCACGCCTTCCCCAATCGCTACTACTTCTCCTGCTCCGTCTGATATCGGAATAAGGGGAAGCGTTTGCCCCGGATACAGGCCTTGAACAACGACAGTATCTCGGTAGTTCAGGGAAGTGGCTCGAACGTTAATGAGAATTTGACCTGCACCAGGCTGCGGATCGGGAAGTTCTGCGATCGTAAGGGCATCAATTCCTGACGCAGTTTGAATTTGATAAGCTTTCATGGTTTCGTCTCTGCGATTAGCTGGGTTTAGTTTAAAGCGCCATTGATTTACAAGCTCTAAAGGATCGCAAACTGGTTTTGTAAGTGATTCAAGTTAAATTGCTAAGAATTTCTGAAGTTAAATCCGCGATCGCTTTGTAAGCTCCGAAGGATCAGGAATTTGAATCGCAAAATCAATGAACGATGTGTAGATCACGAGCGTAGATCCCGCAGTTAAACTCGTTTGATCCCTGAAAAACTTGATTTTACTCCGTGATCACGGAGAGTTGATCTATGAAAAATGAGTTGCTAATGCAATCACGCGGAAATTTAACTGTGATTAGAGAGTGCGATCGTCGTAAAACGTGATTTGTCTCAGTGCTTACGGAGATGTTGCCTAGCAAAAATTTGAACAGATGCTGTGATTAGCTCAAAGCAAACCTTCGAGAGGATTCCTGAAGTGAAATTTGTTGCGATCGTAAGAATCTTTTCTGAGTTATCTTGCAAGTGCTAAAAATCAATACCAGTCCTCGATCTTAAGTCGTGAAACTCTGGAAAACTCATCGACATTGCGAGTGATAAGTCGCCTGGAGTGCGATCGCTGTTCCAGCAATTAAAACATCGATTGAACCAATTGGAGTTCCTTGTTGCTCTAGCTCGGCGCGAATTGTAGCGGCAGCAAAAGCGGCATTTCGATCAAACGAAACCAAATGAACGCGGCTCAAAAGTTGCTGAAGCTGTTGGGTGCGCTTTGCAGGCGAGGTAGATTTTGCAATGCCAACTTGCAGTTCAAAAAGAACGAGTGTCGGAATGCAAATTTCTTTGGAAACAACGCTATGAAGGTTTTGAGTAATTTGTCCTTGACCTTTGAAGTAGTAAATTAGAGTGTTTGTATCTAAAACGTACATTTTAGAGGCTCTCCCGCCGGATATCTTGCCCTATCTCCATGCGAATCTCTTCTAAAGTGGGAAAGTCATCTGCCCAAGCTCCAGATAGGGAATGAACCAATTCTGACCAAGGCATCGAAGCATCTGAAACATCTACTGCTTTGGTTGATCGGTTTGCATTTAGGTGCTTGGCACGAATAAACTTTGCAAATGTGAGAATTTCGTTGGCTTGCTCTGGGGGCAGAGTTTTGACAATCTCGTAAATCTGTTCAGGAATAGCCATAATCAAATTCTGAAGCAACGTGCAGTTTGGATTTCATTTTAGTGATCGTTGGGAGCTTGCAGTAGCTGACTAGATTAGTTTAATTATCGCTATGCAAGCCCCAACAGAGTGCCAAAATCTTTACTGAATGAGAGCAGACTAGGCTTACGCTAAAATGTTGATGCTGAAGTTTAGAAGTTATACTTATGCAGCAAAACATTGAAGAAGTCTCTACGTCAGAGTCTCGCGCTGCTGAAATAGAGCGAGCTAGAGCTAAAAATCAAGCCATGATTGAACTATTGCACTCCTGGCAAACTGACGGTGACGAACACGAGCAGACGGAATCATGGGAATATCTGCGTCAAGTGCTGGATCACGATCGTCTCTCTAATCGTCCTCTGTTTCCATGAGTAGAATTATTGTCTTGGATTCTGGTTTGTCTTAATCCGGCGACTTCAACATTTGCCAAATCTCTACATCAAGTTGAGACATGTATTCTGGCTCTAGCTCACCAATTTTGCGAACAATTCGCTTTCGATCGATTGCCCGTAACTGAAATACCATTGCGATCGAAGGCAGTGACAACCCATTTAGTTTGGATGGTTCAACTCTCACCGTAAATGGAAATCGAGCCGCGCCTAGCGAAGAGGTAACAGGCACAACCATCAACATTGGGGAAGACGTAACCTCAGTTTGCACTGCGATCGCGGGACGATTCCCTTTTTCCTCGCGTTTATCTGATTCTGGTAATGCAACCAGTAGAATATCTCCCCGCGCCATCTACTGTTCCTCAGCCGCCAGCATTGCTTCCATGCTGAGCCAATCCTCGTCACTGGCAGCTTCCCACAAGGCAAACTCATGATCAAGGCTATCTGTTTCTAAACCTAGCGAAGAAGCCAAAAGTGAGACGATTTCATGGCTGACAGACGATCCACGGGTCTGCGCTCGTTGCTCAATAGCACGATATAACGTTGCGGGAAGCGATACCTGAGCGTTGATTTGTTCAGCATCCATAAGCTTTTCCACCGTCATTCTTACGTTTCATTATCGCTGATGTTGGGCTATGAAGAGTGAAGACTGCTTGTTGTAGCTATTCACACATTAAACAATTCGTAACGACTGACAAAGCGCTCTTTTTTCGATACGCTAAACTGCATTTACTCATACAAAGCGCGTTCAATTCGTACCGCTTTGAGACTATCGCAAGCGTTCGGGGGAATCGTGGCTCAAGTCGTTCTCGAAAATATCTATAAAACCTACCAGAAAGGCATAACTGAGCAGGATACTGCTGTATTGCGATCGATTAATCTACTGATCGAAGACGGCGAATTTATGGTGCTAGTCGGCCCGTCAGGATGCGGTAAAAGTACGTTGCTCCGGCTGATTGCCGGACTTGAAGAGATTACGGCGGGGTCAATTCGAGTCAGCGATCGCACTGTTAACGATCTACCACCCAAAGAACGAGACATCGCAATGGTGTTTCAAAATTATGCGCTCTATCCTCACATGAGCGTTTACGACAATCTCGCCTTTGGCTTGCGACGGACAAAACTTGACGGGCAAAATTCGCGTTGGATCGATAATGTATTAGTTGGATCAACTCGCAAACTCCCAACCAAATTGCGGTACGTCACCGATCGAGAACGCGCTGTTCAAGAACGGGTAAAACTTGTTGCCCAAATGCTGCAAATTGAGCCACTGCTCAAGCGCTTGCCCAAACAGTTATCGGGTGGACAAAAACAGCGCGTCGCGTTAGGTCGAGCAATGGCACGCAACCCGCAAGTATTCTTGATGGATGAACCGCTGTCTAATTTAGATGCAAAACTGCGGGCAGAAACTCGCGCTCAGATTGTTAAACTGCAACGGCAACTCGGCACAACGACCATTTATGTCACCCACGACCAAACCGAGGCGATGACGATGGGCGATCGCATTGCGGTCATGAACGCTGGACAAATTCAGCAACTCGCCACCCCACTCGAACTGTATCACCGTCCAGCAAACCGCTTTGTTGCAGAATTTATTGGTTCACCGCCCATGAATTTCCTACCGATGCAAGTTCGCGCTCCATTCACTCTGCACCACGCGCTCTTTCGCCTCACCTTGCCTGATTCTTGGAAAACTATACTGACGCCGTATGATGGTCGCATGGTGACGCTAGGAATTCGCCCCGAACATTTGAGCGTGGGTGTTCCATCGGAGCAGACTATTCCCGTTAAGGTTGATCTTGTAGAAGCGTTGGGAAGTGAAACTTATCTGGCAGTTAAGTTGAGAGATAATTCTGACCTAATGCAAGTGCGAATAGACCCCGATCGCAGAGTCAGAATTGGAGAAGAACTGTGGTTAGCGATCGCAGGGCGCAACGGAGAACCTGCGATCGACAATATTCATATCTTTGATTGCGATACGGGCGTCGCCCTCAGAGCCGATACATTAGCCGATAGAATATGAGTGACGCTTTAAACTGCGTAACACTTAATCCATGTTAGAAACCCTTCAAACATCGCTTTACGAATTGGCTCAGTTTGCGAACGGGCTTGTTTCGACTCAGCTAACTCATCTCACACCTGTTAGCGCGGCGATTATCTTCGCGGCGGGGTTGCTCACTAGCCTGACTCCCTGCACACTGTCGATGTTGCCCATCACCATTGGCTATATCGGCGGATACGACACTGACAATCGTTGGCAAGGAACGCTCCAATCGACCTGGTTTTCGCTTGGACTTGCAACAACCCTGGCAGGATTAGGCATTGCAGCGACGTTGTTGGGGCAAGTGTACGGGCAGATCGGATTAGGACTGCCGATTGTGGTGAGCCTAGTCGCGATCGTCATGGGTTTAAATCTTATGGAAGCCTTACCGTTTCCGCTGCCGTCGTTTGATGGCATGAATTGGATTTCTAAAGACTTGCCGACGAGTGCGCGATCGTATTTCTTGGGCGTCACGTTCGGACTAGTGGCATCTCCGTGCAGCACTCCCGTTTTAGCAACCATCCTCGCTTGGATTGGGTCTACAAAAGATCCGGTTTTAGGCGGCACGCTGTTGCTCTGTTACACCGCAGGTTACGTTGCGCCCCTGATTCTAGCGGGAACGTTTACCGCGTCGATCAAGAGATTGCTAGAAGTGCGGCGTTGGTCGGCTTGGATTACGCCCACCAGTGGAGCGTTATTAGTCGGATTCGGCGTATTCTCGCTGCTGTCGAGATTTGGATTACTGAGTTAAGCCATTTAACAATTATGAATACTTGGATTACTGCGCCGAAGCGATATTTTAGAAAAGAAATTGTACCCGTTCTGGCAGATTTGCGCCTCGCGATCGCATTGCTGTTAGCGATCGCCATCTTCAGCGTTGCTGGAACCGTAATCGAGCAAGGACAATCGCTGGCATTCTATCAATTCAATTATCCAGAACATCCGGCTCTGTTTGGCTTTCTCACTTGGAAAGTGTTGCTAACAGCAGGCTTGGATCATGTGTATCGAACCTGGTGGTACCTAGCAATCTTGATTCTGTTTGGCGCAAGTTTGACCGCCTGTACCTTTACGCGTCAGTTGCCTGCGTTGCGCTGGTTTTCGCGGACATGGAATTTCTACAGTCAGCCCCGCCAATTTCAAAAGTTTGCCCTGAGCGCAGAATTTAAGCAAGCTCCACTTCCAGACATTGCGCCCTTGCTAAAACAGCGCCGCTACAAGATTTTTCAAGAAGGCGAAAAACTCTACGCGCACAAAGGCATCATCGGCAGAATTGGTCCGATTGTGGTTCATGTGGGAATGCTGGTGATCTTGCTGGGTGGCGTGATCGGCGCGATGACCGGATTTATCGCTCAAGAAATTGTTCCAAGTGGAGCAACCTTTCAAATCAGAAATGTCACCGATGCTGGACCCTTTGCGAATCTTTCGGTGCTGAATGATTGGGCAGTGAAAGTCGATCGATTTTGGATTGACTATTTGCCGTCTGGAGAAATCGATCAGTTCTATTCAACGCTGTCTGTGTTGGATAAAGACGCCAACAAAATAGATCAGCAAACGATCCACGTTAATCAACCGCTTCGTTATAAAGGCGTCACACTCTATCAAGCGGATTGGGCGATCGCAGGCGTTCAGCTTAAATTAAACAACAGTCCACTGTTGCAGTTGCCAATGGCAAAATTAGATGCGATTGGTGGCAGAATTTGGGGGACATTTTTGCCGCTCAAACCGGATCTCAGCGATGGTGTTTCTCTTGTGGCGAGAGACATGCAGGGGTTGCTGCTAATTTACGATATGCAGGGCAAACTGATCTCTACTGTACGTAAAGGCATGTCGGTTGAGATTCACGGGGTTAAGGTTGCGATCGCGGATATCATCGGCAGCACCGGATTGCAAATCAAAGCCGATCCCGGTATTCCTGTGGTGTACCTCGGATTCGGCTTACTGATGCTCGGCGTCATGATGAGTTACGTATCTCACTCGCAAATTTGGGTACTGCAGCAAGAGGGCACGCTGTATATCGGAGGAAGAACGAATCGCGCTCAAGTGACATTTGAACGAGAGTTTCTCAGCATTTTGGATCAATTGGATAGTCAGAGAAACTCGGTTCAATCATCAGAAGATCAGCTTGCGAGTGTTTGATGGTGTAAATGATCCACAAGTTTAAGGAGGATCGCGAGACACTCTGCTTCTTTATCATTACATCTATGGTTCGGGTCAGCGGTTACCAATACTTTTGCAACACCACAAGCAGCTTCGTTCAATCCGCTGCACCAGAATGGTTAGGAGGCTGGCTGATGTTTTGCTGTTGCACTGACTCGATAAATCTTTGAATGGCTTTTAAGTATGACTGCTCCCCTGGCTGATAAATTTTTACATGATCAGCACCAGAGATAATAAACAATTGTTTTGGCTCAGAAGCAGCATCATATAGGCGTTGGCTCATCTCAGATGGCACAACTGAATCAGATTTTCCATGTAGGAATAAAACCGGAACTTTGAGGGATTGAATTTTTGAAAGCGAATCAAACCGTTCACTGAGAAGAAAATTAATTGGAAAAATCTGGAGGAATGCTCTATGTTTCACTGCTTCTGCCATTGAGGTGAAGGAACTCTGCATGACTAGCCCCCCTGCCTCCGGATGCCTTATTGCTAAATCCAGTGCAATCGCTCCTCCTAAAGACTCACCATAAATAAAAATTTGCTCTGGTGGTATTTGGTGCACATCCCGTAGATATAGCCAAGCTGCTTGGCTATCCTGATAAACCTGCAACTCATTGGGAAAATCTCCCTTACTCAGACCGTATCCCCGGTAGTCAAACACTAACACTGAAAAACCTAGCTGCCGGAAGGCTGACACGCGAGCCAGATAATTGTAGTCCCCCATGTTTCGCCCAACCCCGCAAAGATACAGCATTACTTTCGGAGAAGTGAGACTGTTGGTAGGCTCGTCAGGTAAGAGAACAAAGTTTTCGTGCTGTGCAGGGGCAGGAATCCACCAACCGTGTAGTTGTGCTTGAGAACCTGAAATTGGTATCCAGATATCCTCATAGGGAAGAGCAAAGTCTGAAGCATCAGGTCGCATCGAAAGCTCTGATGTTGGGCGATAAATTAAATAACGCTGCCGTACAAGTAGAAATAAACAAGTTGACAAGTAAGCAAGTGCAAGAACCGCTGTTACAACAGTCAGAAACTGCTTCTGTTTTTGGGAGTACCTCAACCTGCTGATCACGACTCTACTCTAATCGCCACTTTCAACGTATCACATCAAAACTACTAGCGGTAGCTGATATTGGCTTCGATAAGTAAGCTACAACTACGCTCCCAACCGAGGAATGAAAACGACTTAATCCTGCGATCGCTGCCAATGTTTCTAGAGAAAGGTCACTGGCGTAGTGAGCATGAAGATAGTGTTGCTGCTTGTAATAATAAAAACAAACGATTCAACGTTGCATCCGTGAGAAATGCCAATGAGGAGAAGGGAAGATAGGCAGGCTTCTCAGCTCTTTCAGCCGCAATTGTATGTAGCCATGCTGGGCTGATGTGCATCATTTCAAAATAGGCAGGGGCTGAAAGATAGGTGCGATCGCTATGTGAATGTGTCTCACCTGAATGGATCACGTTCAGGCTTCCAGTGGGGATGGAATGATACGTACCCCGATACTGATATTGACCTTGACAGTTGAAGCTTAAACCAAACTGATAGTCTTCGTGGGAATGTTTAGGAAGCGGTTCTACGGAGCCTGATGTATAAGCATATCGCTTCAGCAAAATGCCATCCGATTCCCATGCTTGAACAGAAATTTTCGCTGCTTTGTTTTCCATAAAAACAATTTAGTCATTCTGCTTTGCACATCAGCATGATTGCTGAACCCGTGAATAACTTTTTGGTCTCGTGCCTACCAATAACTTAGCTGGCTAACAAGAACAACGATCGCATCCAGTTGACTGTAACCGATGGGGTTGAATGGGCTACAGGGAATTGAATATAACAAGGGAGTGTGTTGGGTTTACTGCCATCAACCTAACTTACGCGACGGCACGATCTCACTACGGGAGGTCGGAGAGCGCACTTATTACAATAGCTTAAGGCTACTTCTAAAGCAAACTCATATCGATTATGATTAAACCTGTGACTATTTCATGATGATTTAAATCGCTTTCTAGGTAGCTCTAATTTGCAGCCGTACATTAGCGTTTTTCCAAAGACAGGAGATAATATGAGCAGTGGAAACGGATGCCCATTTACGGGTGGAGGTCAGAAACATCAGCCTCGTCATAGACCGTCGAACCGAGACTGGTGGCCGCATTATTTGCATCTAAACATCCTCCACCAGCACACTCCCCAGGCCAATCCCATGGGTGAGGAGTTCAACTACGCTGAGGAGTTCAAGAGCCTCGACTTAGCTGCCCTGAGGTCAGATATCTATGAGCTGATGACCACCTCCCAGGACTGGTGGCCAGCCGACTACGGCCATTATGGGCCGCTCTTCATCCGGATGGCATGGCACAGCGCAGGCACCTATCGGATTGGTGACGGTCGCGGCGGCGCGGGCTCGGGTAGCCAGCGGTTTGAGCCCCTCAACAGTTGGCCCGACAATGCCAACCTCGACAAGGCTCGCATGTTGCTTTGGCCAGTTAAGCAGAAATACGGCAAGAAGATCTCGTGGGCCGACCTCATGATCTTCGCGGGTAACTGTGCGCTGGAGTCGATGGGCTTCAAGACGTTGGGCTTTGCTGGCGGACGCGTGGATGTTTGGCAGCCAGAGGAAGACATCTACTGGGGTTCTGAGAAAGCCTGGCTCGGCAATGAGCGTTACGAAGGCGATCGCGTGCTCCTGAATCCTCTCGCCGCCGTTCAGATGGGCCTGATCTACGTGAACCCGGAAGGGCCAGACGGCGAACCTGATCCGATTGGCTCAGGGCGCGATATTCGCGAGACCTTTAGTCGGATGGCGATGAACGACGAGGAGACAGTCGCGCTCACCGCCGGTGGGCATACCTTTGGCAAGTGTCACGGTGCGGGCGAAGCCACGCACGTCGGTCCTGATCCTGGGGGAGCCACCGTCATCGATCAGGGCCTCGGCTGGAAGAACACCTTCAACACGGGTGTCGGCGTCGATGCGATCACCAGCGGTATCGAAGGCGCATGGACTCCCACACCGACGCAGTGGGACAACAGCTATCTCGAAACCCTGTTCAAATATGACTGGGAGGTGACGAAGAGCCCCGCTGGCGCGTGGCAATGGAAGCCCAAGGGCGACGCTGGTGCGGGTACGGTGCCCGACGCACACGATCCGTCAAGACGGCACGCCCCCATGATGACCACGGCAGACATGTCCATGAAAATGGATCCCATCTACAATCAGATTGCGCAGCGTTACCGCGATAACCCGGATGAGTTCGCAGATCAGTTTGCTAAGGCGTGGTTCAAGCTAACGCACCGCGACATGGGTCCGCGATCGCGATATCTCGGCTCAGAGGTTCCTCAGGAAGAGTTCTTGTGGCAAGATCCCATTCCCGCAGTTGACCATGAGTTGATTGATGAGCAGGACATCGCTGCCCTTAAGGAAAGGATTCTTGCTTCGGGACTGTCTATCTCCCAACTGGTTTCGACGGCTTGGGCGTCAGCGTCAACGTTCCGCTGCTCCGACATGCGCGGTGGGGCGAACGGGGCGCGCATTCGCCTTGCGCCGCAGAAGGATTGGGAAGTCAACCAGCCAGAGCAGTTGGCAACGGTGCTGCAGACCCTAGAGAAAATCCAACAGGAGTTCAACAGCTCGCAGTCTGGTGGGAAGTGGGTCTCGATCGCTGACTTGATTGTTCTTGGTAGCTGCGCAGGCATTGAGCAAGCAGCGAAGAACGCGGGTCACGACGTGACGGTTCCCTTCAAGCCGGGACGCACGGATGCGCTGCAAGAGAAAACGGATGTCCAGTCCTTCGCGGTGCTTGAGCCGACCGCAGACGGGTTCCGCAACTACACGAGCGGCAAGCACAGCGAATCGCTCGAAGAGCTGCTGGTTGATCGGTCGCAGTTGCTGTCCCTGTCAGCTCCTCAGATGACGGCTCTCCTGGGTGGCTTGCGCGTCCTGGGCGCGAACTTTGGCGGGTCTAAGCACGGCGTCTTTACCGATCGGCCAGAGACGTTGACCAATGACTTCTTCGTGAACCTGCTCGATCTGGGCACGACGTGGAAGGCGACCTCTGAAGCTGAATATGTGTTCGAGGGGAGCGATCGCAAAACGGGTGAACCGAAGTGGACTGCTACCCGTGTTGACCTCATCTTCGGCTCGAACTCTCAGCTCCGAGCCCTCGCGGAAGTCTACGGAGCTGCGGACTCGCAGCAGAAGTTTGTGAATGACTTTGTGGCAGCGTGGGACAAGGTGATGAACCTCGATCGCTATGACCTTCGCGCAGTCTTAGCGGAAAGCTCTGCAAGGGGTTTCTAAGCGTAACTTCAACTGCTCATCAAGCGATCAGAGGTCAAAGCTACGCTGCGGCAATCCTGAACGCAGATGGAAGCTAGAGACAAAAATGAGGGCAGCGTTTCAACTTGTCTTGAAACGCTGCCCTAGCTTTAGGTCCTTACGTCAAAGCTCTAACGACTGGTTAGACCGTGCCTCAACGAAGTGACTCTCAATTGCGATCGGATTTGCCAAGCTTCTTTTCGGAGAAGTTGACTGCTCGATCAATGTCATCAGTTCACACACTGCTGAATACTATGACAACTCTGGCGGGAACCAACACATTACGATTCGATCGAAGATGTAATCAGAAAGAGTTTTGATGAGTGAGGCCCGGTGAGATCGCTTTGTTAGGCCGCGCCCTATCCGAGTCGCCCATGCGCAGAACGGCGAAACAGCCACGCCGCTCCAGCGAACAGCGCGACGAAGAACCCGTTCAGGACCGAAAGCTCTAGCGGTCCGCTCCACGGGTCGCCCAACCTGGCAGTCAGCGAGATCGCGGCGACTGACGTCTGAGCGAGCGCCGTAGCGAACAGCGCGCGGGCCATCCCACGGGGTCGGAAGCGCGCAATGAAGGCACCGATGATCCCGACGGCGAGCACCCCGAAGTACATCAGGTTGGCAGGGTCGCCATCCCTCCCGATGATGCCGACGCCGAGGCTCAGCCAGACGAGGATGAATGCTGCCGCGATCGCAATGCCGACAGCGAATCGGTACGTGGGGTTGTACGTGTTCATCGTTCCTCCTGGGTTGATGGATAGTCTAGTGCTATGTACTCTAATTCCGCAAAGTGATGCAAGATTCCGCAAAGTGATGCAAGCGTAGGAACAGCACACCGAGCAGCCCAGTGGAGCGGAAACGGCTCTGGATATATTGTCTTGCCCATTGACGCTGGAATAGATTTTGCCGAAATCGGCGATCACTTCACGATATCCTCCTATTCGCCACATAACGGTTCTGGTCAGCGGTTAAAGATCCGTTTCACCCGCCGCAAATAACTTTAAACGCTCATAGATATACAGTACCTACAGCATTACGATCTCAGATCAACCGCGAAAATTCGCGTCAGCAGAAGGCTGGAAACAAAGCAGAGAGACTGTTGGGTTGTTCGCTACAGGGCAGTGCATCCATAGTGTAACAGCCTTCTGTTGGGCAACTTTGCAAGGAATCGACACGTTATGATGCGATCGAAGGTGTGAGCGGCAGGAGTTTTAATTGATAAGCTTTGCTGCTTTCTAGGTCTATATCTGTATTCTAGCTGCCTCATAAAAACAAATACTCAAAGTAACTGCCATAGAAATAAATATCCTTATAATAAATACGTTTACTATAGTAGAAAGGGTAAACGCAGATGCTTATGAATATTACTCCGACAAATCTTGACTTCGTTTCGCTTCAAGTTCAAGATCTACAGGCTTCTAGCCTGTTCTACACTCATACATTAGGATTTGAAGTCGGACAGTCGCCTAATCCAGTTGCCGTTGTGTTTAGAGATGCGGCTGGTGCCATTTTTGCAGTTCGCAAGCCCCTGATTGACCTTTCGACTACACCTCGGTTAGGGGTCGGAGTTGGTCTGTGGTTCGCGGTTACAGATGTACAAGCTGCCTATCAACAAGCAACCCAAACTGACGCAACCATTCTTCAAGAGTTATCAGACAGTCCATTTGGTCGAATGTTTGTTCTCTCTGATCCTGACAGCTACTCCATCACGGTGCATCAATCATGAAACAACCGCATTATTGGATTGCCGTTGCCTCCAAAGAGCATGTGATCAAAGGCGTTGACCAAGGCTTTTGCCAGCTTTGTCATGGGAAAAGCAACCCACTCAAACGACTGGCTCCTGGTGACTGGATCGTTTACTACTCCCCCCGTGTAAGAATGCAGGATGGTGACCTGATCCAATCTTTCACTGCGATCGGTCGAATTTTGCCTGGTGAACCTTATTGTTCCGATATGGGAGGTGGATTCACTCCCTACCGTCGAGATGTGCAATTTATCAACGCATCAGATGCACCGATCCGACCGTTGCTCGATGAGTTATCCTTCATCAAAAATAAGCAGTCTTGGGGCTATGTTTTCCGATTTGGGTTGCTGGAAATTCCCGAATGCGACTTTCAACGGATTGCAACTGCGATGCAGGCTACCTCCTCTTGTTCACAGCGCTATGACTATTGACTGGGACAAAATTTCACGCTTTGCTGTGCCAGATGACAGTGCAGGCTACCTCCTCTGGCAAGTGACCCACGCTTGGCAGCGTCAGGTTGAAGTTGCACTTTCAGAACTTGATATTACTCACCTACAATTCGTTCTCCTCGCTGGGATTGGCTGGCTTACTCGTCAAGGCGAACGGCTGACTCAGGTGCAACTCGCGGAGTTTTGCAAAATTGACGTGATGCAAATTTCTCAGGTGGTGCGAAAGCTAGAAGCTAAGAAGCTGGTTCATCGATTTCCTCATCCAACCGATACACGAGCGAAAGTATTAAAGCTAACACCTGCTGGCGAACTCATTCTCAAACAAGCATTGCCACGCATCGAGCAGTTAGATACAGAGTTTTTTGGTAAAGGGAATCAAGCCGTGTTGCTTGCCGAGCTACAAAAGCTCCAACGCCAGACCGAGTAAAGGTGATCGCACTATGACTGGCTTTGAACCTGCCTAGGTTCTGTTGACATTTGAGGTAATAGCAACAGAACCTCTCCCTACTCTCAATGCTTATGGCTTTAGATGATCGCACTTGGCAATCAATCCTGACGTTTTTGCGCCAGCAGCCAGATGTTTAGGT
>JAHHHO010000098.1 GCA_019359315.1 Myxacorys californica WJT36-NPBG1 | reverse complement strand
TGGGTGGATTATGCATCACCACGGCACCCACGAAACGTCAGGTGATTGAACTGCTGTGGGGCGAAATTCGCAAGACCCACGGCAAAAAGAACTTACCAGGAGAACGAGGACAAACCTTTCTCAGAGTGAGTGAGGAAGCGAGAGCCTTTGGTTTCACTGCCTCAGATACCAATAGCAATGCGTTTCAGGGTGTTCACCATGAATACTTGCTCGTCATCGAAGACGAAGCCTGCGGCATCTCCAATGAAATTGACGAAGGTGCTTCGTCGTGTGCCACTGGCGCAAATAACCGTTTCTTGCGAATTGGCAACCCAATTGAAACGGGTGGGTCATTTGAGAAAGCCTGCAAGCGCAAACACATCAGGATTCCAGTTTGGGACCATCCCAACGTTGCCTGGGCATATCAACCCGATTCAGAAGGGGTGTGTCGCCTCAAGCCAGAAGTTAGAGCCGTCATCTGCAACGAAGAGGGCGAGGTTCTGCCCCCGTTGCAATGGGCGGAATGGTGCCCTCAAGATAAGATTCCGGGTGCCGTGTCGATCGGCTGGATTGAGGAAGCGAGATCGAAGTACGGCGAGGGCTCTGCCTACTGGCAATCACGGGTAGAAGGATTCTTCCCTGAAGATTCGTCTCAGTCGGTGATCCCGCGATCGTATTTCATCGCAGCCCGTAGACGCTACGATGCCGACCCTGCCTACTGGAATGCTCAGGCAAAACCGCACGATTCTCGCTTTGGCTTGGATGTGGGGGATGGAGTCGATGAACACGCCCGCTCGCGCTGGCAGGGTGCAATTCTTTACAGCATCAAAGCTGTCCCCACCAAAGGCGATATGCAGGATTCGAGCCGAGCGACCGCTTTGGCGGTGGAGGGGCTGAAAGAATATCCAGGAACGATCACGGTCGATCGTGGCGGTGGTTTTGGGTCTGGTCCACTCGACTCTCTACTTGAGCAGGGATATGCAGCAGGTGGTGTGCATTGGGGGCAAGCGGCTGAAAACTCGGCTGAGTATCTCAATGCTAAAGCTGAGGATTTCTGGAACCTTAGAGAAGCGATGCGAAAAGGAGAGGTCGCGATCGCACCCCTCGGAGACCTGGAAGAACGAGCGATGGAAGACTTAGCCGGGGTGTATTACGAGAGCACTTCTACAGGCAAAATTCGGATTGAAGACAAAGAGAAGACCAAAAAAAGGTTGCACCGTTCTCCCGATGTTGGCGATGCGATCGTGATCGGGTTTAGGAATGCTAGTGGTGCCGCATGGTGGAGTGCAATCTAAAACGCTAAAACCTAGTATCAGTAAACGTTTTGCAGTAAAATAGTGAGGGCGCGATCACATCAAAACAACGGAATCTGATTCAAGTTATCGTCATTCTTGCCTAAGATTTTAAGGATAAACTTCCACCTAACCTCAGAGAAAAAAGATCGGCAACGATACCATTCAAAAGGGTCGGAATTATTCTTAAGAACTATTCTAAAGGGGCTATCGCTATGCAAAGTAATTCCAATGCAGGAGAAAGAATTGTATTGCAAAGTGCCCTTGAGCAAGCTTTTTATCAAGATGACCTCACTTCCCTAAAGCAACTGATTGAAATAGGCATTAATCTTAATCAGCGTTTGGATGATCACAAAACCCCTTTAGAACAAGCAGTTGAATACGGTGAACTAGATCTTGTTCAAATGCTTATTGCAGGGGGTGCTGATCCTAACTTTGAGGAAGACGTTGGATATTCTCCACTTTGGAGAGCAGCGTCATATGGTATGCAAGATATCTATGACTTTTTGTATCCTTTAACAAACCTAATCTTACAACAGGAAGCACAATTAGAACTTCCAAATGGACTACATCGTCGCCAGCGTAGAGAGACAGAAAATGAGTTAGTTGAAGAACTAACTACTGCCGTGATGCAGGGTAATCTTGATCAAATTCTCAGGCTTATTCAAGCAGGTGTAGATATAAATGCATTTGATTCTGATGGAAGCACAGCGCTACTACCCGCCGTGTATCATGGAAAAGTTGAGATTGTTAGGATACTTCTGCAACATGGAGCAGATCCTAATAAAAACGAGGACGACTCGTCGATGACTCCGCTTTGGGCATCTGCTAGATATATTGAGGTAGCTAAAGCGCGTTTTGCTGGTAAAGGTTTCTATCCAGAAGAGGGTGAAGCGATCCAGATCGAGATCATGCAATTACTGCTGCAAGCCGGGGCAGATGTTAACCTTACAAAAGATCCCTGTGGAGTGACTCCTTTGATGGTTGCAGTGGATTCGCAGAGTAGCAAAGCTGTTAGAGTTCTTTTAGAAGCTGGTGCCGAAGTTAGTAGTAAAGACACTTCACAACGTACTGCTCTAGATCGGGCGATCAAAAACCAGGACAATAAAATTGTTCAACAACTTGTCAATGCTGGGAAATCGGTCACCTTTACAGATGACGAGTAAGATTTCTGAGCAGAACTAATTGTATTACTTGTATCTAAAGCTGGAGTCATTCATGGTGGAGCGCACACCGGGAAGAAGGAACTAAGTTAGCGGGTTCATAAATGCGGTGAGTGTGGATATGGCACAGATAGAGATGTTGCATCTGCACAAGTGGTGATGCAGCAGGACTTGTAGCCGTTGGACAAACGGTGATACTGCCTGCGGAGGAAGGTTGCTTGGGAACCCCGATGAAGCAGGAACTCCCAATTGCGAAGTTGGGAAGCCTACACCATAATCTTTGATTTGGTGTAGGAGGGTGTCACATGTCAATTTATACCGACTTAACTGGAGCATTAGGCTTCGTCAAAGAATTAACCAGCATTAGCGATCGCGATGTGATTCTGACCCAAAAACTGAAGGTATCGGCTGGCAAGCTGAAGGCTGAAACCCAGATTGAAGGGGTAACAGTCGCCGGTGGAACGGTTATCTATCGCAGCTACTATGTATCAGCTAAAGCCTTGCAGCAGAACCGTAGGGATGTCTCAGTGAAGCAAGCAGACGGCGTGACCTTCTCAAATTTGGCGGGGATGATCGACTCCCTCATGGATGAGCAGTTAGCGATCGACACTGCATTTGATCTTGATGTGCCCAACGGCTTTGTAGCAACGACTGATTTAGATGGCTCACTCAATGCATCGAGTGGAACTCCAGTGATGAGCCTAATTGTGGGGTAGTGATGAGTCTTGATGAAAACGAACTAGAAATCGACTTGCTTTGAAATATGAAAGTCTCCAAGCAAGTCGATTAACTCCTTAACTTTCCTCAACTTACCGTTATCGACCAAGTTGAGGAAACCGAATACCTTATGAGTATCAACCGCACGAAAGCCAGTCACACACGGCTTTCCGGTAATTCAGCTCAAAGGAGATTTATCATGAAACGTCACGTCCCTGCACTGTTCACGTTGGCTTTGATCGTTACGGGCAGCAGCCTTTTACCCGCCCCTGTCTTGGCGCTTGAAGCTCCCAAGTCTCACTCCTCAAACACTCAGTCACAAGTTCAAACCTCAATGTACAGCAATGCTGAAGTTCGCAGCATTCTCAATGGTTTAGGCTTCACCGAAGCGCCCGAAGTCGGAGCAGAGTATCCCTTCACTTCCTACAATGGAGCACTCAATGATCGCGTCACGATCGACGCAATCAAGGCCTTTCAAAAACGCTATCGCCTCAAGGTTACGGGACGGATAGATGCTCAGACTCGGCGTACCCTCCAACGAGTCATGAAAACGTTGCATCAGCAATTGAACGAATTCATGGGCGCAGATTTGGAGTTAGCGCATCCGACTTATGATCGGCGCACAATCGGAGTCGTGCAAATTTTTCAACATCAAATTGGGGCAGCAATTCAAGATGGCATTGCCCGCACATCGGATCGGCAGCAGCTACAGAAACTAATTGATTCCCATTCCCGTTCCTCAAACAACATGGGCAACTAAGAGCCGAGAAATTCAAGCTCTTGGCTGCAATGCATACGCAAACGCTCTGAAAGAATAGGAACTCTGAGCCAGAATCGCGTTGAGCTTCTGGGAATGAGTGACGAAACGACGGCAGTTGAAGTTTTACATAACGATGGTGCGCTTCTAAATGCCTTTGGTGCATTGGTGGGCAACCGTAGCACTGGCTTAGGGCAGACAGGACGCGACAAATTCCTCGACACCTCGATCAATACGATTGTTGTTCCCCTTGATCGCGGTGAAGTTCACGCGCTGTATCGCAACTCAAAGCTGTGCGAGAAAGTGGTAGACCTACTGCCCAAAGCCGCCACAAGTAAGACGTGGCTCGAAATCACCGTCGGCAAAGGGCGCAAAAACATCCCCTCTAAAGCGATTCAATATGCGAACGATCTGAAGCTGCGAGGTGAAGTTCGAGAGGCAGCCATCCTTGGACGGCTCGAAGGTGACGGCTTCATTGTGATGGGGATTGATGACGGGCAGCCCCCAGAACAGCCGATCAACGAGAAAAACATTCGGCAGATTTCGTGGTTAGAGACCGTCACCCGCTATCAACTCACCCCCGAACCCAATACCGGACGACCCGGAAACCCAGAATTTTACCGTCTGGCATTGCCTCAGAATCAAGGACTAGGGGATGGCATGACATATGGACGCATCCATCGATCGCGCATTCTCCGCTTCCCTGGTAAACGGCTGTATGGTGACATGCTGAGTTACAACAGCCATTACCATGACTCAGTTTTACTGAGCTTCTATCAATCATTCATTAAGTATCTGACCACGATCGAATACAGCGTCCGCATGGTGCAGGACTATGACACCTTCGCTTACTCCCTGAAGGGCTTGGGCGATCTGATTCTGCGCGGCAAAGAAGAAGATATTTTGCGACGGTTCAGAGCGATTCTGCTGTCGAAATCCTCATTAGGCGGCATCGCAATGGATGCTGACGAGAAAGCGGAATATGTCTCGCGCAACTTCGGCGGGCTGGATGCGCTGATCGATCGCATGAAAGATGACACCTCAGCTGCTGCAGCTATGCCACCGACCAAGCTTTGGGGAAGTAGCCAGAAAACCGCACTCTCTAACAGTTCTGAAGGTGACAAATACGAATGGGCGGACTGTGTTGAGGATTATCAAGCTGAAGCGATCGACGAACAAGTTAGTGAGTTTTTCCGCCTCAGTTTCCTAGCGCAGAATGGCTGCACGGGTGGCAGAGTGCCAGAAGGATGGAGCCTCAAGTACAAGTCGGTGCTGAAACTCAATTTGAAAGAGCAAGTTGAGTTGCGCGGTAAGCAGACGAGAGAAATTGATGCGCCATCGATCGCAATGGGGACGCTTTCTCGTGAGGAAGTGCGCCAGGGAGCATGGGGAGGTTTCGAGTACTCGATCGAGCGACAGTTGCTGTCTGATGAGTTGCCAGAGTTGCCCCGTCAGCAGAAACAGCAGTCACAACCACAGCCAAATCAGCAGAAGCAACCCCAGCAGAAGCAGGATTCGTTACGCACAGATGACAACACGCCTGCCAAGAAAATTATCGACTTCCACGGCTTCAAACTAGGACTGCAATATCTACCCTTCGATCAACGTCATGGTCGGATGCTGCCCGTTGCCTATGGGCACATCCAAAAGACTAAGGGTGCAGATGGCATGGCGGTGGATTGCTATTTGGGCAGCAACTTCGCTAGTGAGAAAGTGTATGCCATTGCTCAACACATCAATGGGCAATTCGATGAAGAGAAGCTGATGCTGGGCTTTGACTCAGCAGAGCAGGCAAAGCAAATTTACAAACAAGTCATGCCTGCTGAGTTCTTTGGTGGAATTCGTGAGATATCACTTTCCGATATCAACCAGTACAAAACCGATGCTGCTGAACCGTTGAAGATTGCAGGTGAGGTTCTGAGTGAGGCACAGTATGCTGCGATCGCAGATATCACTCAAGCCGACATTGATGCAGCATTGAATGACTGGCGGGCGGCGGCTCCTGACAAGTTTAAGGGGCTGCTCGATGGTCAACCTTAGTGATCAATTGCCACAATTGCCAATTCATCTAGATTCGCCTGACTTTATCTGGGACAGGCGATCAGGTCGCTATCGCTATGGTGACTCGGGTAAATTCGTTCCACGTGAAGCGATGCTCAATCTGCAACGTGGCTATGTGGAGACGATCAAGGCAGATTTTCAAACGTTGGGCGGGCTTCTCGCAGATGGCAAAATTAGCCTGCGAACCTGGCAAGAAACCACCGCTAAGACGATTAAGACCTTACACACTAATCAAGCCATCTTGGGGCGCGGTGGCGTGGACCGGATGACTTCAGCAGATTATCTGGCCGTGGGTCGGGAACTGCGATCGCAGTACAAATACCTCCAACAATTCGCCACCGACTTGACGAAAGGCACGATGACCCGTGCTCAGTTTGAGCAACGCCTGAAACTGTATGCCAACAGCTCCAACATCAGCTTCTCGCAGACTCAGCAACAGAATTCAAAAGACAACGGTGATCGCTATATGAGGCGACGTCTCCACGCCTCAGAATCGTGCCCAGATTGTATTCTCTATGCAGCGCGGGGTGTAGTTGCGATCGGGTCTCTGCCATTGCCGAAGCAGAATTGTCAGTGTGGGGCGAATTGCCGCTGCACAGTTGAGTATTCCAATGCAGCAATGTAGTTTAACCACGAGATATAAAAACTAGTGTTTGAGGGTCATAAGGAAAACCTTGAGAGTTTGGAGGTTGATGATCAAGCCTGACATTAACAAGAGGATGGCGGCACGGTATTTGTGAAGAACCGACAACGTAACCAGAAGCGCTCCCAGTTGAAACGCGATCGCCAGGTAGGCATGTTTGTCTTGTTGGATATTGCATTTTTATTCCTGATTATTGGAGGTGCAATACTGTAACCGCAATTACCAAAGACGATCAACTTTAATTTATCGATCTCGTAGCAGAGCGGCAAAGCGGGATGAACTTGTGAAACTGCTGGCGGATCTGAGTGAGTTGGGCTAGCGATCGCTGGAACAATTAAGCGATCGCTAGCCCAACTCGCTAGCTTTGTTTAGCGAGTAAACGCTATATTGCCGAGCCAAAATCCATCGACAGCACTCAGGCGTCCTCGCCAATACTTGCCGCTGTTCGATGGAATGGGTGATCCATTGCCACCAATAATTGTGGCGTTTTTCAGATGGACGAACCCTATACCCCTCTTTTGTTTGGGATTCTCTTCATTCTTTTTTGGGTACATATCTTCACCTATTTTTGCGAGGAAACCGTGGAAGCCCTCCCCAAATGCTGGAGAAGCAGTCGCTAGAACTTCTTGAGCAATTCCATCAAAGTACTTTTTCCCACCGATCAGCAGACCGGAAACCATCAGCCCTCTAACATTTAGTGTGACCCCAATCTCCATGTCCATGTCGTTTACTAAGCGAATGAACATTTTCAGCAGCCAATCATGATCTTCTACGGGAAGATTCAACTCCTGCTCATCAGTCGTGGGAGCATCAGAAGCGTGTTCGTCACTCATAATGTATCTATCTCTGTAAAAAGCAAGTTCAGCGAGGATTGTAAATTTTGCCGATTGCTCAACCCTCGCTGAACAGCAAAATTATAATGTTTGTACTACAGTAAAGCCGCGATCGCATCTCTGGGCGTACTCGTAGGAAATCTGACAGCGACAATTATCGTTCGCTGCAATGGTTTTTCACGTCGATCGCGGCAGAATTTTACAGCATCAATTTACGCCCGAAGGCTTTCTCAGGGCTTACATGCGAATCGCTCGTGTCGGTGAATTGCAATATCGCAACACGGACGGAACCGAGCGAACTGAAGTTGTCACGCCAGAGGTTTTGTTTAACAAAGACTCGATCGACAGCTTCAAAATGAAGCCGATCACCCTACTGCATCCGCCAGGAGGACGGGTAACGCCTAAGAATGCTCGTCAGCATGCACGTGGGTTAACCGGGCACACCGCCATCATTGATGGTGACTTTCTCGGGTTGGTTTCAACGGTTCTCGACGAAGAAATGATCGAGGAAGTGATTTCTGGCAGGACTGATCAAACCAGTTGTGGTTACGATGCTCCCATCCGGCCCAGAAGCGATGGCAAATACGATCAGGTAGAGCGTTTAGGCAATCATGTGGCTGGTGTCCCTCACGGTAGAGCCGGGGCAGAGGTGGGCTTTCATGTGGATTCGGCAGATGAGCACTGGCTGCACATTCGCAGCGATCGCGATGATGCCGACTTTGACGAATCTCGCATCAAGAAGCTGCTGAGTACAGAAACCTTGATTAACCGATTGATGAACCTGGATGAAATCGAGCGCCAGGTCAGCGTATTTGTGGGTCGGGCTAAATCCGATGAGGGAACAACAGAGCAAATTAATCAACCTGTTAAAACCCTTCAATCATCCACACCCGAAAGCAAACCTATGCGCCAAATCACGATCGGTGGAGAAGTATTTTCCATTGACAACGACAAACTCGCTGATGCTGCACTGAAACTGCAAACCGATAGTGCAGCATCAGCCACCAAAGTAACCGACCTGCAAGGCAAGCTCGATGCTGCTGAAGGCAAAGCCACGGGTCTAGAAGCACAAGTTACAACCCTCACAACGAAGCTAGATGCCGCAGAACAGACTCGCATGGACGCGGACCAAGTTTCTACCGCAGTATCAGAGCGCTTAGATGCTTGGAGCGTTGTTCTGCCGTTGCTACGCGTGGATAAAGCTGATTATCAGCCGGACTACAAATTACCTGTGGCTGACATTCGCAAGCTGGCGATCGCGGCGAAGCTTCCCAACGTCAAACTCGACGGCAAATCAGACGAGTATGTGAACGCCATTTGGGACACAATTGCCGCCCAGTTGCAAGTAACCACCAGCCGTGCAGACAGTTCTGAAGGACTGCTCAACCTGGTGACGATCGCGCAAAACACCGTTCACGCCGACGCAATCGATGCTGCCAACAAAAAAGCAGCTAACGCTTATGAAACCGCTTGGAAGCAAGGAAGTGACGACTAATGGGAATCACCAATTACGGCGATTTAGCACGTGGGTATGAAGGGCAAGTTGCCCGCATGGAAGACTGGGTAGCTCGAACTGGCTACAACTCAACCTCTGCCATTATTCCGTTTGGACGGACGGTTGTTCGCGGTACAGGGTCATCTGGAACCGATGTTGCGCTCGCGCTACCTTCTGCCACAGGGCAGCAATTCATGGGCATCTCAACCAAAACCGACGTTTGGGAAAAGAACGAAAAAACGGTTGATGCCAATGGCGACCTAGGCTATGAACCCAAACGTCCAATGGGTTACACGGTTGAAGGATTGTTTTACGGCTATGTCGAAGAAGCAGTGCTGCCCACTGATACGGTGTATTTCCGCCATACTCTCAACGGCTCGCTGGGTGCTCACGAGCGAATTGGGCGCTATCGCAACGATGCGGACACCGCCAAGTGTGATGCTGCTCCACGCCTCAAATTCTTAGAAGCAGCCGGTCCTGGTTTAGTTCTGATGCAAGTCATCAAGGGGTAATTTGACATGACGACATTTCGTACAGACAGCGCTGGCGCAATTTTGAAGCGCTGGCTAGAGCAGAAGCTTCCCGGAGTTCTAGAGAAGCGTTACCGTCAACTGCAATTTGAGAACGGCTCGCTCGTGCCAACAATGGCAGACTTACAGCCCGGAGCGGCAACCCTGGTGCAAGAGCAAATGGAAGTGGTTGGTGAAGCCGCGATCGTCGCGGATGAAGCCTTCGACATTCCCCTTGCAGATGTGGGTGCAGAAGAAGTTCAGTTCAAGATCATTGCAGTCTTCTCTGGCTTCCATTTCACGTTTCGGCAGATGCAGGCAGCACAATTTTCTAATGTGCCATTGAGTGACAAAAAAGCATTTGCTGCTCGTCGCGCGATCGCGGAGAAGATGAACAAGATTGCGGCATTTGGTGCGGCAAAATACGACTGCACCGGCTTCCTGAACAACCCTGACGTGCCTGTAAATAGCAGTTCATTCAACCCAGAAACCGCGACAGCAGACGATGTAATCGAGTGGTTTATCGATGAAATTGTCAGCATTGAAAGCAACACCGAACTCACCGAGTCGCCGACTGTGGCACTGGTGACACCTGAGCTGCACGGGATTCTGATGAAGAAGCGTGTCGGTGATAGCAACCTGAATATCAAGCAGTACATTCTCGGCAATACCGATTTGACTGATATTCGCAAGGTGACGGAACTCAAGAGCGCTACCCTCGAAGCAAACGGTGTGCAGGCAGCCGCTACCAATAAGGATCGAATTCTGCTCTACCCGCTCGATCCTGAGATTGTCGAACGTCATATCGAAATGACCAAGCCGTTGCCTGAAGAGTATCGCAACGCTAAATACATCACACCGATGTATGCGTGCACCTCTCCTGTGATTTGGAATTTCCCCAAAGCAGCACGGTCAATCGATTACGTTAAAGCATCGTAATTACTTATTGTTGATTTTGTAGACGCAATCACTGTGGTCGAGACCTGACTCCGCAGTTGTAAACCTTAGAAAAATTGGGAGAATTCAATGTGAAGCTAGTTTTATTCCGTCCTGAGAAACTGAATCCTCCTCGTCGTGGGGAGCAATTCTACGATCGCTTACGCCTCAATCCAGGCACGAATCATCGGTCTGAGGATGAGGTTAAGCGCTTAATTTCGCATCCTGATTATGCTCAACATTCTGAATGGGGAGCGATCGAGGTGATTGAGGAAAAAGCGATCGTCCCCAAGAAAACCCCTGTCGAATCTGGCTTAGACAAACTTTCTGAAGAAGATCTCAGAAAGTGATCGAAGCCACCTTCGATATTCCGATGCTCGAAGGCTATCTTGCCAAAGAACAGCGCAAAGCGATCGTGAATGTGCTGAATCGTCGTATTAGCGAGTTGAAAAAAGGCGCGGCATGACGCTCTCACCGTTTCCCACCAACGCGAAGCTAACATTCCATCTCCCCACAGGACAAACGGTGACTGACCCCGCTACGGGCAATGTTATCTCTGTGCTTGGGGATTTGGATATCGAGTGCTATCTCAAGCCCGATGGCGTGCAGAGCAATCGCGGCGTTGACGCCTCGCCGGGAGTGCAAACGCCATCCGAAGCGATGAGCGGGCGCATGACGAACCCGCTCTATGTGCCTGCCTCGATTCCAGTTCTAGCCGAGACAGATGCGATCGTGGGTGGCCAGGTTGGAAAATTCCTCATGCGAATCCCTACCCAAGATGTGTGGGGCATTCGCGATGTGTTGGGAGACAAGATTTACGGCACGTTCACCGCAATCAAGGAGACAACGCCCGTGCCAGTGATTGATAGCGGTTTGATATCTGCGATCGCACTTGAGTCTAATCGCCTTGTTGCGGTGGTGGATGGATTGTTGGTCTACACGGATCAATCCATTCTCAGTCATGCCTATGCGATCGTCGGGATGACCAAAGCGCCCACAAATCCCGGTCAAGCGGTGGTGTTGCTCTCTGAAGGTGTGATTAGTAGTTCTGGCTGGAATTGGACGCCGGGAGAGCCGTTATTCGTAGGCACAAACGGACTAATCACCCAAGATGCAGATTTGATCACAACTGGGTTTCTGGCTTCAGCAGGGCGTGTGATTAGCCCGCAGCAGATTTATCTCGACATTGACGAGGAGCCAATCTTCCTGTGAACTTAAAACTGAATGCGGCGGCAATTGCAAAATTGAATGGCGCGATCGACAAAGCATTCAAGGAAACCGTAGAAGCATACGGGGATGAATGCCAGGAGGCGATCGAGTCTCCAATTTGGAAGTGGGACGGTTATACCTTGCGGAAAAATGGGGAGTTCGTTGGATCTCCGCGTGACATTGTGGACACGGGCGAATTACGCGATTCTCAGCAAGAGCCGGTTTACGACGGCAACAGTGCAACGATTGAATGGACGGCTGAACATGCCGGAAATGTTCATGAAGGTATAGATAGCAATGGCAACCCGATACCTGCTAGACCTTGGACTGAAGAAGCCATGCGAAATACCGATTTTGAAGGCATCATGGGTGAAGCGTTGAAGCGGGAACTGTCGTGAATGTTGTAGAACTCCGCAACCAAATTGAGACACTGCTCACTGATGAAGTGGGCACTTATGCGCTGACCGGTGGCACTACAACGCCTGCGGTGATTGTGCTTGATAGCGGCGATGTAGTGAGCGATCGCACCGTCACAGGACTAGAAGTGGTGATTCGTCGTAGCCCAATTTCTGATGAGGGTAAGGCAACATTCGACTCGGTGAGAGCCGTTAAGATGTGGCAGATCTTCTTGGTGCAGTGGGGTGACCATTACACCTTAGAAGCGGCGAAAGATAAGCTCAGACGAAAATTCCCTAACACCCGCGCTATTCCCATTAAGGTTGAAAAAGGCAGCGGGGTTAGGGAACAAGTTTCAGTCAGGATTCCAGATATCGAAGAATTCGATGATTGGCTCTAGACTTCGGTTTCTTCATCCAGGGAGTCGTGCGACTCTTCAGCATGTTCAACTTCTGGTGCAGGGAATTCCTCGATAGAGGGTGGGTTGGTTTCGGGTGCAGGGTTGGCAGTGGGAGATAGCACCTCCGAAATCGCGTCGTTCAGCATTTCAACCTTCTGCGCCAATTCAGCCAGCGCTGCTTGCTCTGCGGTTTCCAGACCTGTTTGCATTTGAGCAATTTGCCCATTCAGGTTCACGATCGTCGCATCTTTAGCGGCAACTGAGTTTTCTAGCTCTGCTGCATAACGTTGTGCCTCTTCTTTTGCGGCACGTTCGCGATCGACCAGTCCATTAAAGTGATGAATGTTTTTGCCCATTGAGTCCAGCAACTGACTGTAGAACTCAATGTTGATTGTATTTGCCATGATTGGGCGTTGCGTAAACGTCGCCGTTAGCGTTCCCGTTTATAGGCAGGGCTGATTCATCAGCAGAACAAGGCAATCATGATTGATCTACGATTGGGGTGAGGGTGTGACAGTCACGAGTTGAGTGCTATGGTCGATCGCAACTTTTGCTAGTCCAAACTGCTCAATCACCCAGGCATTCGTGATCAGATGAGTACTGATTTCAACGGCTCGATATTGGCTTGGTTCCGAAGCTAAGGCAGCTGGCAAGAGGAGCTGATCTGCTAAATGAACATCCACAGGGGCGGCCTTTGCATGGAATGCTAGAAGTTCCTGAGTGGCGATCGCGGCAACCTCTTCGGCGGGTAATCCGAGTTTTCCGACCGCCCCAAAGCCTGTCCGGGTCTGCTCATACTCAGCTGCCAGAAAAACGCCCGCTCCGGGGCCAACCCCTCGTTCTCGTCGCGGTTGCACTTGAGCTTTTAGGTGCGCTTGCTCTAACAAATTCTGTGCCCGACTCGCCATCCGTTGCGGAATATGGGACGGCAGTTCAGTGACGATCGCCAATCCCTTGACCTGCCGCAAAGCTCCCCGCTCTAACAACAGAATGGGTTTGAGCGAACCAACTCCATCACCATTACCGCTAACCTGTAGGTCCAACTCACCACCGCCACGTGGATACCAGCCCCAAGCAACGAGTTTCACCATTGCCTGCACTCCCATTTGTTGCAAGAACGGGAGATACACTTGCTCAATGTAGGAAGCTGGCGGACTCCAGGGAATAAACGTCCCCCCTTTCAAAGTGACGATCGACTCCCCTTTCACTAGTGCCAGTGGTAGCAAAACCGTTTGCAGAATCAGGGTCACTGCCCCGGCTGATCCGGTTCCCAGAGTTTGCGCTACATCAAAGGTGTACTGTCCAGCTTGAACAGGCTGGCTGGGAATGAATTCTAACTGGGTTGAACCAACGTGATCGCCTTTGACTTTTGCCTGACAAAGGGTTGCGGCTGCCCGTACCCCCGTTAAATGCTGAATTGCCAATCCTGGCTTTTGCCGTTTTGCTCGGATGCGATCGATGCGAATCGGTTGCCCGCTAATCGCTGCCAAACTTAAGCTGGTGCGAAGGATTTGTCCTCCCCCTTCTCCATAGGAACCGTCGATGTGCAGCATCTTGTGATTTTAAATTGGCGATTTTGAACGTTGAATTTACAGATAAAAGCTGTATGGATGTTAGATATCGAGAATAACTTGAGATGTCCAACCATTGTCTGTTTTTTCGAGTTGAAACTGATGGAGTGTGACGGCTTTGACATCAACTCGCTGATGATGGCGATCTCGATCCAACCGTTCTCCTCGTGTGACTGCTGTCAGGTGATAGCCAGATGCTTTGGTCTCAATCTGAACCTGCTGTGCCCGTAACAATAACAATTCGCTGTCTTTGTAATAAACAAATTCCTGTAGAAAGTTAAACAGCAATAGATCAAGTTCATCATTTTCTAGTTGAAAAGTACGAGTTTCCGTGACTGCAATTGCCTCCAGATTATCAATCATGGTGTTGATCAAAGCATCTCCTGCGGATTTGAACACTTCCTCTAAATCGTCTCCCCAAGCATGGAAGGCAATATCAGCAGTAGCGATATCTTCGAGGAATTCGTAGGGCATAGCACTTATTTTTGCTCACAGGATTGGAGGCGATCGCAAATTTCAGGCTTTTGTTGTGTGATTTGTTTGCCGATGAAAACAAGTTCTGTTGAGGAAGGCTCAAAGGGTTCTAAATCCCAGCGCCCGGCGACAAAATTGAACAGGTGAGTGCCTTCAGGAAATTGCACAAAGCCCTTGGCTCGATAGACATCAGAATTGAGAGAATCGGCGAATTCGGTGAAGCGGGCGCGATCGTATACCGCTTGTGATGTATGGCTGAAGGACTCGAACTCTGGTTGATGGTGATGATGCGGTGATGATTGTAAGCGATCTCGCCCAATGCCAAATAGCAAATCGGGGTCAATCTGACAGCGAACCGTGGAAATGATGGAAGCAATTTCGTTAATCGTGTGAAGTTTGTCAGTAATCGTTACCAATTCCTGCTCAGAAACGAGATCCACCTTATTGAGTAGCAGAATATCTGCTGATTCAATTTGAATGCGGCTGGTATGTCCCACCTGAGGATACTTCACCATCCCATCAGCATCAATGACGGTGATAACGCCATCGAGTCGTACCTGGGGCAAACTTTCTTGAATGTCAAACACTAGGGCATCGGGTTCTGCCACCCCAGTTGTTTCCACGACAAGATGGTCTGGCTTCACCGTTGCGATAATTTCATCGACAGCCGCTTCAAATTCACCCAGTAGCGAACAACAAACACAACCGCCTCCCAAATCTGCCATCTCCACATTCTTGCCTTGCAGAATTTTTGTGTCGATCGCAATTTCCCCAAATTCATTCATCAAAATGGCAAGCTTGCGTGGCACTACTGCCAGAATGTGCCGCAGTAGCGTAGTCTTGCCACTACCAAGTGGTCCCGTAAGAACAGTTAAAGGCGTGCGTCCTAGCATACTTCACCCCTTCACATTGCCGATCGGCGTTAACTTGACCACCCGTTGACTGATACCAGCCAACTCCGCCACTTCGATGACCTCATCGACATCTTTGTAAGCTCCTCCCGCTTCCTCTGCCAGTCCGGCATGGGAGGTACTGCGAACATAGATGCCCTTTTGCTGCATTTCTTTCTGAAGCTGCTGTCCCTGCCAGGTTTTGCGGGCTTTTGTGCGGCTCATTGTCCGTCCGCTGCCGTGGGCGGTGCTGAAGAACGTTTGATCACCTGTGGATACCCCTGTGAGCAAGTACGACCCCGTTTCCATGCTGCCGCCGATGATCACAGGCTGACCAATTTCTTGATAACGGTAGGGTAGGTCACTCATTCCTGGACCAAAGGCGCGGGTCGCTCCCTTGCGGTGAACAAGCAGCGATCGCTCCTGACCATCTACTACATGCGTCTCCAACTTGGCAGTATTGTGTGCGACGTCATAAACCATGTGCATCCCCAGATCTTCGGGCGATCGCTCAAACACTTGCGAAAATACTTCGCGAATACGGTGCAAAATTACCTGTCGATTGGCAAACGACATATTAATGCCGCATTGCATCGCAGAAAAGTACGCTTGTCCTTCGGGGGAATGAAAGGGGGCACAGGCCAATTCGCGATCAAGAATCTTGATGCCGTACTTGCTTTCCATCACTTTGAGAAAGCTTTGCAGATAATCCGTCGCGACCTGATGTCCAAACCCACGGCTGCCGCAGTGAAACATCACCACTACCTGATCGGGACGAGTTATACCCATCGCTTTGGCTAAATTCTTGTCAAAAATATTCTCCCGTTTGGCAACCTGAATTTCTAAGTAATGATTACCCGAACCCAATGTACCAATTTGGTGAGCGCCGCGATCAATCGCTTTTTCGCTAATCTTGCTGGCATCGGCTCCCTTTAAGCAGCCCTGCTCTTCTGTCAATTCCAGGTCTTCTTCCCAGCCATAACCATTGTGAATGCACCATTGCGCCCCCTGCTCCGCCACCTTACGGAACTCATTACGGGATAGCTTGACAAATCCGGCACTGCCAACGCCTGCCGGAACCCGTTCATAGAGCTTATCTACCAATCGTTTAATATGAGGTTTGACCTCTTTGTAATCTAGATTGGTCGTCACTAGGCGCATTCCACAATTAATGTCAAACCCAATGCCCCCTGGAGAAATCACACCCCCCTGATCCACATCCATTGCCGCTACACCACCGATCGGGAAGCCATAGCCAAAGTGACCATCGGGCATACACAAAGCATATTTGGTGATTCCGGGCAGGGTCGCAACGTTGGTGATCTGGTCATAGACCGCATCGTCCAACTCTCGAATCAATTTTTCAGTGCCATAAATTCGGGCAGGCACCCGCATTCCCTCTTTGTAAGAGACCGGAATCTCCCAAATGACATCCGAAATTTGGTTTAAGACATCAACGGGAGCCATGACTTCACCTCGTGGACTGAGCGAAAGGGGTCTTCATTTATGGATAGGAGTGCCTGATTCTGAATCATCACACCTGACTTAAAGCTGCTCTTTAGATCAGAGCAGCCCTGTTTTGGCAATCTAAAGGGCTTGCATACAGTTTCTAAAGACACAATAAAAAGAACCTCTCTCTATAGGTTCATCCATTGAGCATTATCACGAGTGGATTTCGCACTCAGCACCGAGATGTGATGGATTAAGGCCTCCAGTAGCAGCGAACATGAAAAAAGTCCACTTCAAGAGCACTAGAAGCCATTGATGACAGTTCATAACATGAACTTATAACTAGAGCTTGAACTTCCGGCAAAGGGTTGGGCCATATTTGGACTTTCGGCAAGATGATGGCTGAATCGGATAGAACGGATAGTGCCCTCGGCTCCGAAAATCGCAGATTTGTTTGAGGTGTTCTATCAGGCTCATGACAGCGCCATTAGAAACAGCTTTTCTATTCTCCTTTTTCTACTGCTAGTGAATCAGCCCTGCCCGTTTGTAGGGGGTAGGAATTCTGGGGCTGATCATCCAGATCTGGAGACAAGAATTTCATGCCTAAGAAGTTTGTTACAGGAGCGGGAGACAAGGTGAAAGTGTATGTTGCACTTTTACCCTTGGGCGATCGCACAGAACCCGTCACGATTAACGGCATTGCAACCAGCAACGCAGGCATTACAGCGAATGCTACAACGATCAACTTGGGTGCTGCTGTAGGTGGTGTGGGAATTGGCGGTGGAACCCCGCTATTGTTCGCTAACGCAGGCGGTACGAAAGTTAAAGTTTATTTGGCGTCTGACGCGAAAGCGGATGACACCGTGTTGCATATCGAGCCTGCTGCTGCGACCGTTGCGGGTGTTTGCACAGCAACCTACGTTCCAAAGTTGCGCCTCTTAGGTGGTACGTCATCTAGCCCCAAACTCTCGAACAAAACTCAAGAATCCTTGGTGTTTGAAGATGAGCTTGGATACGATGACAGTGTGGTGACCGGGGCAAGCTGGGAAGTGCCGTGGACGGCTAATCTGCTAGCTGATGACGATGCCTATCGTCGCATCTACTTCGCGGCCAGCCACGGCACCTCACAACGTGAGATCTGGATTTGGCAAACAGATCCGCCTCCAGTTGGCTACACCACGGGCGATGGCTTGAAGG
>JAHHHO010000097.1 GCA_019359315.1 Myxacorys californica WJT36-NPBG1 | reverse complement strand
CGATTGAGCGCAAACATCTGACGTTGCGAACTCGAATTAAACGGTTAGCGCGCAAAACCATTTGCTTCTCCAAGTCCGAGTGGCTGCATGACGTGGTCATTGGACTATTCATCAATCGATTCGAGTTTGGGCTGTCGGTTTAGCTACCTTTCCCCAGGTCTAGAACACAACCGACGCAAGTTCTTCCACCATTTGAACCAATAGCAGTTAAACACTGCAGTGTTTAACTAAATTTATTGCATTCCACAATAAATATCAAATTTATCTATATGATTTAGCGACCAACCGCAGATCTGTGGAAAACCTACAAGTTTTTGTGGAAAACTTTGTGGGAAACCTGTCGAAAACTCGATTGTTTCAGTAGAAACTGAAAACTACGGGAGATATTAATTGAGCCTTTCCATACGTTTTCCACAGCTTAACGGGGAATAAAGCTCTTTCTCTACAAGAACTCTAGAAGTTTTCCACAGTTTCCACAGACCGTGCGATCGCATTCCTTGTCCTTCGACCCCCAAAACTTCCTTAAAGATCTGTGAAACGATCGCTGAAGGAGTGCTACTATGCTCAAACAAGATTCCTCAACGCTACATATAGTTTTAAATTCTTCTTTAACTGCTTATCTAGCGCTTACTTTAATCTGAATTAGTTTTCCACAGCCTTCTCAACAACTGTCTTTCATTCCTATCACCGCCATGAAACTGGTTTGCGCTCAAAATCATCTCAATGCTCATTTATCGCTGGTCGGTCGTGCGGTTTCATCTCGTCCCACTCATCCTGTCTTAGCGAATGTTCTCCTCAATGCCGATGAGGAAACCCAACAAATTAAGCTCAGCGCTTTTGATTTGAGCCTTGGCATTCAAACAAGCTTCCCAGCTCAAGTGGAGGAAGGCGGCACACTGACGCTTCCGGCAAAGCTGCTGAGTGATATTGTGTCTCGCTTGCCAGAGGGCAACATCACCTTAGACAACAGTTCAGACAATGGCTCAAACGATAACTATTTGACCAATTTGACCTGTGCTTCCGGTCAATATCAAGTACGGGGTATGGGTGCAGAAGAATTTCCAGAACTGCCAACGATCGAGGACGGCGAAAAGACTCAGCTCTCGGCTGAAGCCCTAATTGATGGTTTACGTGGCTCTCTGTTTGCAGCGTCTGCGGATGAAACCAAGCAGGTACTCACGGGAGTACACGTCAGCGTTCAGTCCGATGGGTTAGAGTTTGCGGCAACCGATGGTCATCGTCTTGCTGTCGTTCATACCCTAGATCAGGGTGATGAGCAGAGTGCCAGAAATGAGAGCAGCTTGGATGTAACGGTTCCAGCGAAAGCTCTACAGGAACTGATAAAGATGCTCGATCGCCAGGGTAGTAATTCGGTGGATGTCCAGTTTGATCAAGGACAAGTCGTGTTTGAGTGGACAGATCAACGGATTACCAGTCGCTTGCTCGAAGGTCAGTATCCCAACTATCGCCAACTTGTTCCCCGTCAGTTTGCTCATCAGGTGAGTCTGGATCGGCGGTTGTTTCTCAGTGCGTTAGAGCGAATCTCGGTGCTGGCAGACCAGAAGAACAATATTGTCAAAATGACGTTAGATGGTGCAACTCAGCAGATGACGTTAGCCGTTGATGCTCAAGATGTTGGTAGCGGTCGTGAATCGATGCCTGCTCAAATCACAGGTGACGGGATGGACATCGCCTTCAATGTTAAGTATTTGATGGATGGCTTAAAGGCAATTAGTACAGCCGATGTGCAGATTCAATTAAACACACCGACTAGCCCTGCCGTGCTATCGCCCATTGGTGCGTTGAAGATGACATACTTAGTGATGCCTGTGCAAGTTCGTAACTAATACCGAGAGAACAACTTTTTCACGATGAAATCTTAGATTTCATCGTGAAAAAGTTGTTCATTGAAGCCTGACAGATGTACCGGATTATAAGTCCTGCTAAACCTCAGGACGGCTGAACCCGCATCACCACCAACGTCATGTCATCCGAATGCGTACTGCCAGCGCCAATGAATTGCTGAACGCGATCGAACAGATGCTTCAAGATCAACTGAGGATCGTTATAGTGACAACACGCCCACCGAAACGCACTCATTAAATTCTCTTCATCAAACCGCTGACCATACGGATTTGCCGCATCTGTAAAGCCATCGGTGTAATAAATAATCGTATCGCCAGAGTTAAGCTGCACCGTTGCATCCTGATACTGAGTTTCGGCATCTAGTCCAATTAACATTCCCAGTGTATCTAATCGCTTAATCGTATCCGTTGATGCTTGCCACAATAGCGGTGGGTTGTGAGCCGCATTGCTATAGGACAGAATGCGCGTTTGGGGATTGTACTCAGAATAGAACAGGGTCACAAACCGATTTGAGTTTTCCAGATCGGCATACATGACTTGGTTGAGATGCTGCAAGATGCGGGCTGGAGAGTGCCCATTAAGGACCTCTGCTCGCAGCATTCCACGAGTCATGGTCATGATCAGTCCGGCGGGAACGCCCTTGCCCATCACATCGCCAATCGTAACGCTCCAGCGCCCGGTCGAGTTGTCGCTCCCCGTGCGTACCTGCCCATAGTCGGCAGGAATAAAGTCGTAATAGTCGCCGCCGACGCGATTGGCCGTCTTACACAAGGCAGCGAGTTCAACGCCTTGAATGGTTGGGCATTGACGAGGCAATAAGCGTAACTGAATATCTGCGCCGATCTCTAACTCGCGATCGAGGCGTTCTTTTTTCCGCAGTTCAACCGTCAGCTCATCGTTCTCGATCGCGACGGCGGTTTGGTCAGCAATTAAGCGCACCAATTTCTGCCGGGTTTCTGTCCACTCATAGTCCTCGTCTCGGCTAAACACATACAGGCGGCCCCGCTCACTGTTTTTAATCAAAATTCCAGTGCCAAAAATCTGAATTCCAGAACCTAGCTGACGTGCCACCTGAGTGTCGAGCATCGTCACTACCTGCGACGATCGCGCCAAGGCTTCTCCTGGGGGCAGCCCGCTCAAGGAAGCCGTCATCTGCCGAGTTGCCGCCTCTAGCGCTTTGCGGACTTCTTGCCCCCAGTGCGTGTCCTGACAGTGCAAGCGCTCTAGCTTAACTTGTCCATTAGGGCGGAACAAAATCAGCGCGCCGCCATCAGCATCCGTAACCCGGCTCGCCATTAAAGGAATTAGTTCTAAAAACTGATTAAGGTTGCTAAAGCTCCGCAGGGCAAATCCTAGAGAACTCAGCAGATCTTGGATCTTATGCTGCTCTCGATTGAGGCGAGACACCAGTTCTTTGAGCGCAAACACGGGGGTCACGTCCGATGAGCCTGATCCGTCGTTACGATCGGGCGGTTGAGAGGGCTGTCTAGGAAGAGGCACAGCAGTCATTCGATCCGGTGAAGTTAGAGAACACAGTACAGCGAAATGGGCTAGAAAATTGTTTCCTTTGAGTTAGGAGCAAGATCCGTTGTAGCCATCAATCTTAGCGGAAGAGTTGCAAATCGGGTTGTACGAACATTAATGGTACGAACAGTAGAGGTGCGGTTTTATTACTAGCGGACAGCAACAGAAGAAGTCAATGTAGTTCGTATCCTTCCAAGGAAGGACGATGCAGACCGCGAGCGATCGTGACCTTAGCAATTAAGACCGATAGCCGAACATGACTCAAGCAGGATAGAACACTCTCTTTTAGGAAAGCCTCATCCCATTCGCTGAGATAGTCTCGGCATATTCTACGGGCTCCAAACAATTTTGAGCACATTAATCGTTACAGAGTGCCCCAACTTCACAAAAAGCACATGTCGGTGGATAGGGTTTAACCACTAATCAAAGCTTCCACAAATTCATAGCTCGAAAAGGGTCTCAAATCTTCGATGCCTTCGCCTGCACCGATAAAGCGAATCGGCAGACCCAGTTGCTCGACCACCGCTAAGGCAATTCCACCTTTTGCTGTGCCGTCTAGCTTGGTCAGCACGACGCCACTAAGCTGTGCCGCTTCTGCAAACACTTTTGCCTGCTGCAATCCATTCTGTCCCAGCGTCGCATCCAGTACGAGCAGAGATTCTACCTTAGCGTTGGTTGCCTTTTTATCAATAATCCGACGAATTTTATTCAATTCGTCCATCAGGTTTTTCTTATTTTGCAGGCGTCCTGCCGTATCGATCAGCAACAGTTCTGTCCCACGAGATTGAGCCGCTGCAATGCCATCAAACACAACGGCGGCGGGATCGGTATTTTGTCCGGGATTGGCAATGACCTCAACATTACTGCGCTGTCCCCAAACCTTGACTTGCTCAACCGCCGCTGCACGAAACGTGTCGGCAGCAGCAATCAGGCAGAGGTAGCCCGATTTCTGAGCGATATGAGCGAGTTTGCCGATCGTGGTCGTTTTGCCTGCCCCGTTTACGCCTGTCATTAGCCAAATGTTAAGTGTGTCTTTTTCGGGTGCAAAGAAGACGCTGTGCGATCCTTGCAGGGGACGGTCGAGCAACTCGCGTAGGATTTGTTTGAGGTATGCGAGCGCTTGCTCTGGTGGCAGGGTTTCCTCTCGTAACCGGCTCTGCAAGGCCTGAATCACTCTATCCGTAGCTTCGACACCGGCATCGGCTTGTAGCAGTAGCGATTCAATTTCTAGAACCGCATCTTCGTTGAGCGGACCTTGACCCACGATCGCCTTGAGCTGATTTACCAAACTGCGTCGGGTCTTATCCAACCCCTGGCGCAGTCGCTTTAACCACGTGATTTCTTCGAGGGTAATATCTTGAGCGCGGCGTCCCATCGCGGAAAGGACTTCGGTTGACCACAAGAAGCCTTCATCCAGGGTGAGCGGAATCCCAGAATCCGATTCCTCGACTAGGGCGGCATTAGTTTGAGGGCTTGCAGTAACGTCAGGCTCTTCCGCAATCGCAGTGGCTCGCAGCCGCTCTAAGCGGGCGGCTCGTTCTTCGGCTTCGGCTTGTGCCCACAAAGGAACATTTTGGGTAACTGGGGGTTCAGGTTCGGTTGTGGCTTTGTCTATCTGAGTCTCTAGGGGTTGAGAAGCGGGGGCTGCCGAGTCCTCTAGAACGTCAGCTTGGTCTGATAGAACAGCAGGCGTTGGCTCTTCTGCAATGGTTTCTGGCGTCAAGGCGACGGTTTCTTCAGCAGTAATCGTAGGCTCAGAAACAGGCTCAGAGGGTTGCTCAACGTCCTCTTGAATTGAGTCCGCTTGATCAGATTCTGCTGGAGGGACAGGCGCGGCTTCTTGCTGCTTACGTTGTTTAATCGCTTCTAAGGCAATTCTGGCACGCTCGATCGCGGCCTGCTTTGCCTGTTCTGGATCTTCAACCGCTTCGATCGGCTCAGCATCTGATGTAGAGGCATCCGGCTGAGTCGCTTCAGAGACGTCTGCCTCTGCCTTTGGTTGATTGAAACGATTAAACCAATTGAACGCCATTGCAAATACCAGAGACTTTCAGAATTAACTTTTAGAATTAAATTTATAGCAGAAAGGGGTGCAGGGTAATTCCCATCGCCTATTCTCTCACTCCCGCTTTAAGTTGCTCCGTCACTCTCCTTAGCACACCATTAATAAATCGGTGTCCATCCTCGCTGCTGTACCGCTTCGCCATCTCGATCGCTTCGTTGATGGCGACCTTATCAGGAATGCCCAGAAACATCATTTCGGTCACAGCAATGCGAAGAATGTCTCGATCGATCGTCGCTAGACGGTCGAGTTGCCAATCAACCAGGGCTTCGTTAAGCAACTGATCGACATGTTGGCGCTCTTGTTGTAGGCGCGTAATGATTTCGAGGGCAAACGTGCGGACGTCGGTTTGGTTCGCGAGTTGAATGAATTCGGGAATCTCAATCGCACTCCCCAACCGATTGATTGCCTTTTCGGTTAGCGCGATCGCGTCTTCCACCATTGTTCTAGCACTCTCGACGGTGTTGGCACGCGTTTCACTCGCAAGAAGTTGATTGTTACCTCGTTGAAGCTCTGCCGATGCCGTTTCCAAGGCATCGCGGGCTTCGGTTGCAAGCGTGCGAACGGCTGCCACAATCAGATCTTGAAGTTTTTGAGTATTGAGGCGCTCTGCGGTCGTGGGGAGTTGACTGATGCTCAAGAGGGCAAGTTCGCGGGAAATTCGACGGGCTTGCATGGCGGCTGTTTGGCTCGGTTCAAGTTAGCTCGCTTATCTTAACAAGTTTAAGGGTGCAAGTTTGGAGGCGGGGTTTGGGCAGAGATGGCTAAACCGATTCTTCTTCGACGATTAGGGGTTTTCGAGTTGATTCTACTAAGGGTTCTAGAACGCGCTTGCGACTAGGTGCCGCTTGGGAGACAAATGCAGTTGAGTCCGGGCTGACAATGCCACCAGAAATAATCACTTTGAAGGCGTCTTCGATCGGCATCGATAAGGTAATTGTCTCGGCCTCCGGCACGATCGTATACCAACCTGTTGTGGGATTGGGAGTGGTGGGAATAAAGACGCTCAGCATCTCCGCTGAAAAATGAGACTGAACTTCAGCCCCGATCGCGCCTGTGACAAATCCAAGCGACCAGATGCCTGGACGGGGATATTCCACTAAAACAACACGGCGAAACTTCCCGCCTGTGTCTCGTAACAACGTTTCTAACAGTTGCTTTAGAGTTTTGTAAATCGCACCAGCAAGAGGAATGGCTTGCAGCAACCGTTCGCCAAACTCTAAAAGCCACCGTCCAGCGATGTTACGCGCCATCAACCCGATGAAGAGAATAGACAGTAACGGCACCGCTAAACCAACGGTGAAATTTAAAAAGCTGACTAGAATTGGGTTTAGACCGTCAAAGGGGCTGAGTTGCTTGGGTACGCGCGTGAGAAAATCGATGACCCAAGTTGAGATCGTATAGGTTAACCAGATTGTGGTGGCTAGAGGGATAACCACCAGTAGACCTGCGATCAGGTCATTTTTGAGATCTTGTTTGAGACGTTGGATCACAGACAGCCTACTCTCCATCTGGCTACAAACGCTGAATGCTTCAATCGTGTTCTTATAGTTCGATCATAAACAATGATTTGAACAATAACATCAGGCTAGAGGTGGGTTAATTCTTGTCTAAACAAGTGATCCCCACTTCATTACTGTTGTCTTAAGCCTACTATCCTACTGGTAAAGTTTGTAAGGACTGGTGCAAGCTAATTTTAATTTAGATAAGATTTTCCTATCCCAACTGTTGTGCTTCACAGAAAAAGAACCGAGGCATTACAGCTCTCAATAATCGTCTATACAAGCGTTCTTGCCCGGAATACTAAAGGGAAGCAGGAGCCTCAGGAGATGCTTCTTGAAGTGGTGAGGGGTTGAGCTGAGGAGACGCAATCGGCATGTGCTTCATCTCCCATACTTTCAGCAAAATGAGATATTCATAAAACGCTTGCAGCACACACCAAGTGAACCCCGCCCGGCCATCTAGCAGTCCCCCTAAAATGAAATACATATAAACAAATCGAATCAAGGGGCGAAACGGGAGGCGTAAGGAGAGATCTTTTAGTGCGCGTCGGCGTTCGACTTCTGACTGACCTAAAAATAACTCTTTCCAATTTACTGAGCCAGCGTCGAGTTGTCGGATTGTCTCGATCGCTTCGTTAGTAGAATACAGATTATGTTTCTCAATCCAGCGGCTCATGCCTTTGCCGCAGGTGTAATGAGGATAGGTTTCTTTAATAAAGCCTGTTGAGCCGTTGACGACTTCTCGCTCCGTGTGTCCATAGTCCGTAAACCACACCTTGTCTTTGCGAAACAGCCGAAGCTGATAGCGGGGATATTGGGTGCTGCGACGAATCCACTGCCCCATGAACATGACCCGTTCTGCCACATAGTAGCCGTCATGCTCAGGACGTTGAACGATGTCGAGGCATTCCTGAAACAACTCCGGCGTCATGCGCTCATCGGCTTCGAGAATGTAAACCCAGTCGTGCTTCGTCGGAACCGATTGCAGCATCCAGGTTCTCTGTTTACCGTGGCTCTCAAACTCGTGTTGAATGACACGTACCGGGTAGCGGTTGGCAATCTCAACCGTGCGATCGCGACTAAACGAATCAACCACAACGACATCACCAGAGGGCAACGCCGACTCAATACAGTCGGCGATATCAATTTCTTCGTTGTGGGTCAGGATGTAGATTGAGAACATGGAGAACTAGGGATGAGGGACGAGGGATGAAGGGTCGTGATTGTTGAGGGACTAGAGCCGCAATGCTAAAACCTCAGCCCCATCACTAGATTCAGCAGGTTTCTTCTTAATTTTCATCCCTCATCCTTTTTTTTACCGAAGCGTCGCCTTCCGGCGTCCGCCTATAATACCCATCTCGCGCAAACCCATTAAGCTGATGATGCCGTAACCCAAAGAGAGCAGTAAGCTGCTGATGCCAACGCGCACTCCTGTTTTCCAAAAATCGCCTTTGGCTTGATTTTCGAGTTGCTGTTTGCGATCGCGAATCTCGATCAGCTTCTGGTTGCGGAAATCTTTGGCGCGACCTTCAATCGCGTTCGGGTCAGTTTTGAGGGCTTGCAGTTCTTTGAGGGCTTGCTGAGCTTGTGCCTGCTGGTCTCCCTTCAGTTGTCCGCTACTAATCGCATCGTTGATTTGTTTAATCCGGTCGTCAAGCTGCTTGATTTGAGCCGGATCTTTGAGCGCTGCTTGAATTTGACCTTGGCGTTGCTGTACTTGGGTATCGAGTTGATTTTCCGCCCCTGTTGATTCTTCGGCAATGCGTTTGAGCGCTTGGTCAGACACCTGACGCGTATTGTTGAGATGAAGCGGAAAAGCAATCAGAAAAATAATGCTGAGCAGTCCGGCGAGTAGCAGCGCCCAAAACCGAATCGTGCTAAATGGCGCTTCGCGATCGCGGGGTGCTAAAGAACCATTCTCAAGAAACGACCCGGCAAACAAAAATGCCAGTCCAACCATTGGAATAATACCGCGATCGACAATTTGCGTGACGACCTGCGCAAACCAAGCTTTATCTGAAAAATTGGGCGGCACAAGTAGAGCGAAGTAGTCAATCAGCGATGACACGATCAAAATTGTGCCGACTAACTTGAGAACTAATGGGGCTGAAGGAAGGGAGTTACTAGCTTTCATCCGACTTTAAAACGTGGGTAACACTTCAAGGGGGCTGATGAATAAGATTCGTCGATCGTTTCACTGTTCTTATTCAGAGTTCCGCAAATGAATGAAAAAATGCTAATCAAAATCTGGAACGAAAAATCAATTTTCCAGCAAAGGTAGCAAAAAATTCTTTGGAAACTTGGCTATTCTACCTGAATTGTCTAAGACCCATTCAACGGAAGTAAAAAACCATACGATTGAGTGTTCTTATTCATCTGTCTTTCAACGAGGGTAGCACTCAACCGGAAGAACGGAACTAACCGTTAAAAAAACGGCAACCATTAGTCGAGAGCCTCACAAAACTTTGAACCACCCTAAGATGTAGGTGGCAGAAACAGTAGAAGTTATTCACTTGTATCAATTTCACTTGTGTCAATTTCAGTCATTGCTCAAGGCTTGAAGCTCTTAACACTGCAAGGCATTGCTCTTCAGGGTGATGCATTGGTCGTTCCGACGCTAGAAGGAACGCTAGTGCGGATTAGTCCGCAGGGCCAAGTCACTCCACTTGTGAATTTTCTAAGCGCCAACTTAGGCATTCCGTTTGCAATTACCGCCGAGCGCAACTCGCAAGGAAACCCGGCTCAAGATAACGCTCTCATTGTCACCGTAACAGGCTATCTTCCTGATCATTATCTAGTTCGCGTCAAACCCGATGGGACGTATGCCAAGATTACAGACCTGACTCAAATTTGTACTGAATTTGGAGCGCCGTTTGGGGTAGCGGTTTATCAACAGAATTATGTTGTTACGTTGTCAACGGATGTCGCAGAAGCCGTTGGTCAGATTGTGCGAGTCGGCCCGGACGGAACGATTTCTCAACCCATTTTGCTCGATGGGAGGGGTAACCCATTTGGCATTGCGGTTCAGACGGATGAATTTGTGGTGGCGCAGTCAAAAAGGCTATTGCTGCGCGTCACGCAGACGGGCAAAGTTTCGACAATAGTTGATCTGCAACAGGCGGGATTTGGCATTCCGTTTTTTGTGGCAGTTTGGAACACGGATTTAGTGATAACGACGAATTTAGGTTGGGTTGTCAAGCTAGATTCTGACGGCAAAATAGACGCGATCGTAAACGTCCGCGCGGCAAAATATGGTATCCCGTCGGGCATTGCGGTTTACCAGAATGACCTGATAGTTACAACAAATTCGGGCTATGTCCTCAGGCTCTCCCCTTGAGAGTAGTTTAGGAGAGTAGTTCATCAGAACCTTCACCTACGAATAGCGTCTCTAAGCCGATACCTGTACCTTGTGAGAGCCTGACAATTCAAACGCCGCATGAATTGTTTGCAGCGCCACAATGCCTTGATCTTCCGCCACTACACAACTCACTTTAATTTCAGAAGTTGCAATCATCTGAATGTTGATGCCTTTTTTGAACAGCGCATCAAACATGCGAGCCGCCACTCCTGGCTGTCCGACCATGTTAGATCCAACAATACTGACCTTCGCGATCGCGCTATCGACCACGACTTCGCCGCAGCCAAATTCAGCCGCCACGCTTTCTAACGTCGTCCGTGCCGCTTCCCCGTCCATTTGCGCCACGGTAAAGGCGATATCCCGCGTCATGGTGCCATTCACCACGCGACAGCGCTGAGATTGGATAATCATATCGACGCTGATGTTGTGCTCAGCCAGCCGTTGAAAAATTTTCGCCGCCATGCCAGGTCGATCGGGCACATGGCGAACAGCAACACGGGCTTGTTTGAGATCAAGCGCCACACCCCGCACTGGAGTTTCGGTGACATCAGGCAAGGTCGCCTCTGGAATGCGATAACCTGACTCATGAATGTCGAAGGCATTGCAGAGAACCGCGATCGCGCGATCGCAATCGACCTGATCAATCACACAACTGACTTTAACTTCCGAGGTCGAGATCATTTGAATGTTGATCCCTGCATCGGCAAGGGTTGAGAACATTTTGGCCGCCACTCCCGGACGCCCAATCATGCCTGCGCCTGCGATCGTCACTTTGGCAATTTTCTGTTCGATCATCACGTCAGGTGCCGCTTCGCTGCTGGGGGCATGACCCGCCATGAGAGCCGGAATAATGGCACTAGACACCGCTTCTGCACGAGTGAGGGAGTTTTTGATCACGGTGAAGGCAATATCGTTGCTATTGCCTTCGTGAATGGATTGGATAATTAAATCGACATCCAACCGCTGAGAGGCGATTTCACCAAACAGTTTTGCAGCAACACCAGGACGATCGGGAACGCGGAGGAGGGCGACTTTGGCTTGGTCTGTATCAAATTCCACCGCATCGACAGGACGGGCAATTTCTAACCCTTCGAGCGATCGCGTTTGCGGCTGTGGTGAGGTTACCCAGGTTCCGGGGTCGGTTGTCCAACTCGATCGCACGACGAGCGGAACGCCATAATTTCGAGCAATCTCCACAGCGCGAGGATGCAGCACTTTTGCACCAAGACTGGCAAGTTCTAACATCTCATCGCAGGTAATCTCGGTCATCAGCCGAGCATCTTCGACCAAGCGAGGATCTGCCGTGAGAATGCCGGGTACATCGGTGTAAATTTCACAAAAATCGGCTTTGAGCGCCGCCGCTAACGCGACTGCCGATGTATCAGAGCCACCCCGACCCAACGTTGTAATTTCTAAATCTTGAGCATTGCTAATGCCTTGAAATCCAGCTACAACAAGAACCTCGCCGTTCTGCAAGTGACGCTTCATGCGGTCAGTGGCAACGTTGAGAATGCGAGCGCGAGTGTGGTGGGTTTCAGTAATAATTCCGACTTGTGCGCCGGTAAGCGAGACGGCAGGCTGCCCAGCTTCTTGCAGTGCCATGCTGAGCAGCGCGATCGTCACTTGCTCTCCGGTGGAGAGCAGCATATCCATTTCTCGTCGATTGGGATTGGCAGAAATATCATGCGCCAGTTTGACCAAGCCATCGGTAGTCTTGCCCATCGCAGAAACCACGACTACCACTGAATTTCCGGCTTCGACAGTTTGCTTTACCCGTTGGGCGACTGCCTGGATTCGTTCGACCGTTCCAACTGAGGTTCCCCCGTACTTCTGAACAATGAGTGCCATGACTAATTCCTCACTACCGAAGGCTCAAGCCTCCGAAGCCCGCGTGGTTGTAGGGTTCTGATTGTATCGCGCTTTGTATCGCGCTTGGGAGGCTGAAGCACATGATTTTCTTAATCATACTGATGAGCCAGCGTCGCGAAACCTGATTTGAGACGGATTAAAACTAGACAGATTAAAACTAGTTGGCTTGTACTTTTGTCACAAAGCTGCGATTGTTGCTTCCAGATGGTCTATAGAATTGTTAGCTTCGATACACAAATTATTCAACATTATTCAACATTGATACCTTAACTTCGGAAGGCATCATGAATAGAACGTTAACAACTGGCTGCACCAAACTCCTGACGGTTCCTATAGCTTGCCACGCTATTCTTTAAAGTGAATTTTACTAAAAGATCTAAATAGTTAAGCCCGAAGAGCTTTCAAACTCTTCGGGCTTAATTTATGCGTTGAGGGACTGCTCATGTATTGAGCGTTGATTGAAAAATAAATCCTGAGCGTTACATCAAACCTAGTTGTGCCAAAATGCCCTTGCCGGTTACTAGCTCAATTGCAAATCCGATCGCTAATCCAAGCATGGCTAAACGACCGTTCCAAGTCTCAGCAAATGGGGTAAATCCAACCTTTCCTTCTTGCTTATCCATGTTTGAATCTCCTAAAAGATAGGTTTCTTAACATTATTTAACAGTAGGACAGTCCGTTTGGCAAGTCTCGCTACCTATCGTCTTTGCCACCAGAAGAATCCAGCCGTTAGAAAACCAAATAAGGGGACGATCGCGATCGCTAAAATTGCCAAGATAGTTGCCTGCTCAGTATTTAGCGTAATTCGACGGTTTTTAACATCTTTGGGACGCAAAGATAGTGGCTGTTGACCTTGCTGGCTCAGCCAATTGACCGCATTTAGGAATACGTCTCCATTAAGTTGCTGTCCAAAGTAGCTATCTGTCACAAAACCAGAGTTTCCTAACACGACTAAACGCGACTCTTTAGAAGATGGTGTAGGCGATGGGCTAATGGAAGGCGACGGACTGGGCGATGGACTTTCCGAGAAAGGTGAGACACTAGGCGATGGACTAGCTGAAGGTGATGGACTGGGTGATGGACTCAGATTAACCGTTCGAGAGAGAGCAACGCCAATGGTTAACGGCCCTGGGCGATCGCCGCCATCAAGCTTTAAGGGCTGTTCTTTCAGATTGCTTTCTGCCCAGCTTTTCGGGTCAGTTAATAATAACGGCGTGTTTTGAACGCCCGCGACAGGGCTAATGTCTAGCGGACGGGCAAGCGGATAAAACGAATAGCCATTTCCGAAGTCTTTTGTAATCGGATGAGTGCCGTACTGCGTCACGATTAAGCCTGCCGGACCCACACCCAACACCTTTTGCTCAGGTGAATTAATGGCAACGCGATCGTCCAGCTTCACACCCCATCCATTCAGCAGAGTGTCCAGTCCTGCTTTGATCGTTGGATCGACCGCAACGAAAATGTTTCCGCCCTGGTCAAGGTAGTCTTGCAGCGCTTTAACTTCTGCGTCTAGAACAGGACGAGTGGGACCGACAACTAGCACAACGCCCGCATCTGCTGGCACTTTTCCAGTCTGCGCCAAATTTAATGGCTGAGTGATAAAGCTTTTATTTCCTAGAGCTTCCACAGCTGTTGAAATTGCGCCTTCTCCCGCTTGCAAGGATTTTTCGCCGTGCCCTTGTAAGAAATAGACTGGAACCTGCCTGTCGTTGCTAATCTGCAAAATTGCGTTTGTGATTCTATTTTCTGATAGTCGCGTTTGAGAACTGATATTTTGAACAAATTGTTTGCGCTGCTTGGAGGGTAGTTCTAGAAAAACATCACGACTATCATTACTGTTTTTGATGTTAAAGTCTTTCGCTAAACCTGGATTACCTTCAGGGTCAACAAATTCAAATTTGAATCTTTGATTCTGCCGTTGGTAATTCTCTAATAATTGCTGATCTTGAGGATTCTGTTGATTGTCGAATACCCAAACTTTTACATCCTGATTTAATTCTTGTACGACTTGCTTCGATTCGGGGGATAGGGTGAATAGTCCTCCTTCAGTAAGGTCAACGCGAGCGGAGTGACGAACGGCTAGAAAGTTAATCAATCCTAAGATGACTAATACCGCGATCGTATTCACCACCGCATTTGTACTCGCTTGAGTGGAGCGGCGTTTCCAAAAGTTGGGTTGCAGCGTTTCTTCTCCGCGTCCTAAAAAAACCAGCCACAGTAAGAAGAGTACAACTCCAGCAATCAGTAACCCTAGCGGAACAGTTCCCCAAACGCCAGAGACAACGCCTGCCACAATACCCATAATGATCAGAATGGGAGCAAGCCAAAACAGATATTTCAGAAATTGAAGCTGGGGTTTGAACTTTTTCATGGTCAAGGTATGGGATAGAGGCAGACGAAATCCGGTTTGTACGCGGAGAATTCAAACTAGGATCGCTGGAATCGTAGAGCGTCGATTGATTGAGCGGTGAGAAAAATGCCTAATAGGATGTAACTTGCGAATAAGACCAAGCTTCCTGTATCGACAACGCCTTGCACGAGGTTGGTGTAGTGCTTTAGCAGTGACAGATGCCCGATCGCATCGGCTAATCCACCTGTAAAGTTTTTTGCAATTAGATCAACAACCCATAGGCCTAATACTAATGCGAATGTAAAAATAGCGGCCAAGATAGTGCTATCGGTGAGGGAAGAGATAAACATTCCCAATGATAAGACGGCGGCTGCTAGTAATATTAATCCGCCGTGACCGAGTAATAGAATGCTAGGCTGCACAGGAGGATTAACATTTGCAAGTGCGATCGCTTCATAGATTAGCAACGGAAGCGACATCGTGACAAAGAATGTCACAACACCCAGCAATTTTCCGATCGCAACAGACCAATTGGTGAGTGGTGATGTTGCTAATAGCTCTAACGTGCCGCGCTTGCGCTCTTCTGCATATAGTCCCATTGATAAGATGGGCAGCACAAATAGGGAGAGCGATCCTACAACGCCTAACACGGCTCGAATAAACTCGTAAGGAATATCGATCGGAGGAACAGATACGCCTGCTCCCGCTTGAGCATCATAGAGCGCGGCTTGCCCCACAATTCCTTCTAGCGTTGCCCAAAATAGAAAGCCAGAGACTAACCAAAAGATCGCCGCGATCGCATAGGCAAGCGGGGATGCAAAGTAGCTCAATAACTCCCGTCGATAGATCGCCAAAATGTTTGCTAAAACGGTTTTCATCTATCTTGCATCCTCTGATGGGGTTTCGGTGGGCAGTACTTCAGATTTGGTCGATGGAGGTTCGGTGTCAACGTTATCTGTGGTGTCTGCGGTTTCAGGCGTGGCTTCTAGCGGTTTTTCTTCGGTTGTGAGGTCTAGAAACACATCTTCTAGGCTGGCTTGAACGCGGCGCATTTCATACAGTCCTAACCCATTGCGAACGAGTGCTGCCGCGATCGCATGTCCGGGTTCAGCATTTGATTCGGACACGACCCGGACTTTGATTCGATGTTCGGGCAGGTTCTCAATCTGCATCTCTTCAACGTGTTTCACGCCTTCAACCCGCTGCAAGCATTGTTGAACGGCAATTGAATTGCCCGCAATATCCAATTCGTACCCTGAACCGCCCATCAATTGTTCCATTAATGATGCAGGCGTGTTGGTCGCAACGACTCGACCGCGATTGATAATGGCGACGCGATCGCACGTCATGCTGACTTCGGGCAAGATGTGTGTCGAGAGAATGACGGTGTGATCGTTGGCGAGTTGTTTGATTAAATTCCGCACGTCGATGATTTGCCTGGGATCGAGTCCGACGGTCGGTTCATCGAGAATAATCACTGGTGGATCGTGAACAATCGCTTGAGCAATGCCGACTCGTTGCCGAAAGCCCTTAGATAGCTTGCGAATGAGCGTCTTGCGTTTCTCGACTAAGTTACATTTTTCGATTGCTGCTTTGATTCGATTCGCGCGATCGCCTGCACTGACGCCCTTAATTTGTGCTACGAAATTGAGAAACCCTTCTACCGTCATTTCAGGGTAGAGCGGCGGCGTTTCTGGCAAATATCCGATTCGTTGCCGCACTTCCATTGAGTGTTCGTGTACCTCAAATCCTGCGACTTTTGCAGTTCCACGACTAGCAGGCAGGTAGCCTGACAGAATTCGCATTGTGGTTGTTTTTCCGGCTCCGTTGGGGCCGAGAAAGCCGAGAATTTCGCCCGGTGCAACCGAGAAGGTGACATCCTCGATCGCAGGGGTAGAACCGTAGATTTTGCTGAGATGCTCAACTTCGATCATGAGATGAGGAACGAATTTAGGGCGTGCAGTCGGTAGAGTAACAAACTTTGGGGTTAACTGCTACTGAATTGACGCAAACCGATATTTTTTGCTCCTAATAGATCTGGATTAGCGCTGGAAGTTGTAGAAATCTACATTTAACTCTGCAAGAGTTGTCCTCACCGTGATCGAGGAGTAGTCTCTGATGCTTGATCAACGCGATCGCTATGAGGAGGTGATCGCATTGATAATGCTGGAGCAGCGATCGCGCTTGCGTATCCCAACAAGCGTTTATTGAAACAGAGAAAGCAATTACTGAAATGAAGTGAGCAAAACTAATAATAGAGCAAGCGAAATCAATAGTTGCCTTCTCGTTCATAATAAACGGTTAAGCAAAATCAATATTCCTTTAAGCGTTTCTTATAGCTGAGTAAGCAGAATCAATAGTTGCCTTCTCGTTCATAATAAACGGTTAAGCAAAATCAATATTCCTTTAAGCGTTTCTTATGAATGAATACACGTTCATAAGAAACGCTTTCACAACTTCAACAAACGCTAAAAGATTAGCTGATAACAGAGTGCTATTTCTACCATCCGTTTCAACTAAGCCTACGATCGCTCTACCAATCCAAGGATTGCTGCCAGCAGGTCCGCAATTCAACCAACTCCACGAAGTAAATCCCGCGATCGCTGACCTAATGCATCGTTCCCGCCACTTCCACAAACTTTTGAAATAATCGCTGATGCGCCGGATCTTCTCCCGAAAGTTCAGGATGCCACTGCACCGCTACCATCCACGGATGCTGAAGATGCTCGATCCCTTCGAGCAATCCATCATCTGCTTGGGCTGAAATCCGCCATCCTTGCGGAACGGTTTTTACCGCTTGATGATGCCACGAAACAATGTTGAGCTTGGTTGTTTCTAGTAAATCAGCAAGGCGAGTGTTAGGCAGAATTGAGAGATCGTGATTGATCGGGCGACGCGGATGATCGAGTCGATGCGCGATCGCATCTCCATACACATTTGGAACATGCGCGACTAACTTTCCACCTGCCGCGATCGCTAACACCTGCATTCCCCGACAGATTCCTAACACAGGAATCTTCCTGATCAAAGCTGCCTTTGCCAGCATCAGTTCAAACGCATCTCGATCTTCATCAATGCCATAGATTGAGAGATGGTTTTCGCCGCCATACAGCATTGGATTAATATCACCGCCGCCGGAGAACACCAAACCATCCAAGACATTTAGCAATGCTTCTGGATCAGGTTGGTTAGGCGGAAGTAGCAATGCGTTGCCGCCTGCGGTTTGAATGGCATCAATATAAGTTCCGGGCAGAAGGACTTCGCCTGCGCTGTTGCGACTGTGAGTTGTAATTCCGATCAAAGGTGGCTTGGACATTAAACGAGGGTCGTTAACCTGTTTAGCCCTCCATATTAAAGGAGGTTTTCATACATCGCCACAAAAACAATTACAAATTAGACTTGTCGGTAAATAAGGGAGAATAGAGAACAGTGACGAGATGAGATAATGCTAGACATTCAACGGGTGCTGAAGCAAGACCGATTAGTGCGGGCGCTAACTGGATTGAACCGGAAAGCGTT
>JAHHHO010000001.1 GCA_019359315.1 Myxacorys californica WJT36-NPBG1 | reverse complement strand
GGTAGAATTGAGGCAACATATGATTAAATGCAAGGGTAAATCGCAGATTCACCCTTTTTTTCTGCTTTTCGCATCCCTCATCCGGCATTCTGTCTAATTTCTAGCTTCGCTGTCACCCCTTGAGGTCAAATGCATAACGAAGTACAGCCCGTGCAGCTTCTTTGGCATAGCCGCGTCCCCAAAGTTGAGGGCTTGTACCAACAATGAGACTCGGCGGTAGCTCTGATGAATGCAGTAAACCGACAAATCCTGCGACGCGGTTCCTGCCGAGTTGTGAGTTGCGCCGATCGCGCTCAAAAAACAGCCAGAGTCCATAACCATGATGGGTAAAGCTGAGGGCGCTGGCTTCGATAAACGATCGCGCTTCCTCGTAGGAGATTTGACGATCGTCGAAAAGAAACCGCCTTACCTCAGCGTCCGTCTACAGCAGGTATACAGAATCAAGATCACTAAGCTGACAGGGGCATAGGTTTAGACGGATTGTATGCAGCAACGGCATTTTTTGATGCCTCGCTTTAGATGACTTAACGACACGTCTAACTTAGCACCGACCGGAGCAATCTTCTGTCAGCCTAGAAGGTACCACCTTAGAACCAAAGCAACTGGCTAGGGATTGAAGAGCAGAGCCGTGCTAATTGTTGCAAATGGCGATCGCATGTCAGGATCGACATGTCCACACGCCGATGAAGGTTGGAGACAACAATGCAGAAACTCACGCAGGAACAGTTAACCCAGATTGTTGCAGAGGCCCAGCGCATCTCCAATAAGCGGCAAGATGAACTGGACGCAGACGAAGTTCGACAAATTCTTCAAGAGTTGAACTTGCCACTAGAGTTGTTAGAGGAATCTCTGATGCAGGTACGGCGACAGCAATCATTGCAAGTAGAGCAGCGTCGAAATCGTTGGATAGTTGGAGGTGTTGTCGCTACCATCATTGTGGCGATCACGTCAATCCTCTATTTCTTGAATCACCAGCAACAGACCCTAAATCGAGTGTCTGTTGAGCGCGATCGCATTACCCTGCAAGTGGATGGTAGCGATGTGCAGACCGTTTCTCGCCAATCGAATCCTGATCTCTACTACCGTGTTGTGTTAAAAGACGCTCCGATCGGGCAGAAGCTATCGCTCTCTTGCGAGTGGATTGATCCCAATCAGCAGATCGTGAAACAAAACCGCTACGAAACGCAAGAGATTCGCACTGCCCTTTGGAATACTTACTGTCACTATCCAATCGGCACAACAGCAATTCCTGGAACCTGGACGGTGCGGATGCGACTTAACGATCGTCCGATTAGTGATGCCTCGTTTATGGTTCAGTAAGCAGAGACAGAATTAATGGCATCCTCGTTATGCAAATTCATCTATCTCTACAAAGAGCGCTTGGGGCACCCCTCGTAGTCTTTTGCTGTTAATCGTTTGAATTACGCAACCGAATGAGTTGACGGCGCATTTGAGGCGAAGCTTCGAGTTCAGAAATTTCTTCTGCGTTCACCCGTACCTGCATTGGCTCCATATATTCATCGCTGCCGCACGAAAAGGCATCAATGAGCATCTCTAAAAGCTGTTCACGATCCTGAAGGACTCCCTTCTCCTCAATAAGCCGAAACTTAAGATGGACCTCACACTCATAGACACTAACTTCGGCGGCTTTAGGCTGATACTCTAAGGAATCGTACTTCATCGACTTCAGCGGTTCCTTTACGCGGCAGGTGGATAGGCAGACTAGGTTCTATTAATAGAAATTCGCTAAAAAACTGCTCTTGACTAGTCATGTTCAAGGCTGATCAATCGGTAAATACCCCCCTATTGCTCGAAACTAACATTTTCTAGAAGTTGGCTAGATCAGCTATATTGCTGAATCAACTTCCGGAAGGCTAAGGTACTGAGCTTAGGATTAAAACCAGTATGAGATGGTTTTTAGTAATTACTTTATGACCGACTCAATGATAGTTATAGGTGAGCCGCTTTTGAATTAGTACCGTAATTACACTAGATTTAAATGGCTTAATAATGATGGAATCAAAGTAAGGAAATGGTGAAGTAGACAGGCAATTTGTTAGCTACAGCATATCCGTAGACTGAAATTCCTTGAAGTTTAGATGCACCTTAAACATTTCCCTAAGTCACTGAGATTTATCAACTAGAGGATGTCAAGAATTAGCTCGAAAAGTACCCGAAAAAATTCTTGTGTTTAATAGCACTCAATAAAAACGCATACTGATCCTGCGCTAAGCTTTGTAGCGAGATTGAATTTACTAAGTAAGTTATCCCAGCTTCAATTCGCTTTTCGAGAACAGTTAATATACAGTTCACACAGCGCTGTAGTGAAATCGATCTGCATCATGCGATAAGGTAGAAGAGCAGGATTTCAGCGGCTAGAAAGAGATATTTGAAACTCAGTAAGCGACTGCGCCATTAGTAATCTATTTAACATTTCAACTTAGAGTATATGATCGCATCAATGTGCTTTTTCTAGAGTGAAGTAACTGTGAAGATAAGATATAGCCAGCGATCGCACTGCAAGATTCCATTAGAGCAAGAAGACAACTGCCTCCATTTTCAAAAACTTACGCAGCCCTCATTCAGGACACTTAACAAGATAGCCCTAGTTCATCAATCCGTACTTGGTTAGTTGTCTTAGTCTCCGTACAGTACAACTACGGAAACGAAAGGTAAACTCCGCAAATCTTCTGATTCAACCTAAGCAGCCTACTCTTCAATACTTTGCAAAGTGAATGCTTTAGAGTTCGGTATAGCGTTAATGGACGGTAAGACAAAGGGGTTTAAAGCCGTTTCATACATAAAACACCTTTGCGTTAATAGCCTCCTATTTAGCTCCGTGAAAGAGCTGTTTCACAACTTAAATCCGTCGGTCAATTGCTGTTGCAGTCGAAAGACAGGCAATGTGAAGTGAAAACAGCTCCCTTGATTTGGCGTAGAATCTACCCAAATTTGCCCATAGTGTGATCGCACTATCCGTTGACACAGGGAAAGACCAATTCCATATCCGTCTTGCGCTTGGTCGCGCTGAAGCCGGAAATGATCTTCAAAAATGCGCTCTCGATTGTCTTCAGGAATGCCAGGTCCAGAGTCGCAAATGCTGACTTGCACCTTCTGGGTCGTGCGATGCAAAATGGAAACGTGAATTGCGCCATGAGTTGGCGTGTATTTGATCGCGTTGTCCAAAATGTTGACGAAGACTTGCCGAACGCGTTCGGGGTCGGCGTAAACGAACGGCAGATCATTCGGAATATCAGTATTCACTTTCAGATGCTTAGCTTGCGATCGATCGTGCAAGCTGTCTAACGCTTCCCGGCACATCGCGCCTAAATCAAGCTTCTGAGGCTGGATGTGTAGTTCTGCGCTAGAGCCTTTCGCCGCTTGCAGAATGTCCGTGATCATCCGATCGATTGTGCGAAGCTGCGATCGCGCATGGCTTAACAACTGGAGGATTAGGGCAGGCGTGAATCGTGAGGACTGGCGATCACCAGATTTGTGACCGATTTCGAGAGTTTCTACGGCGATCGAGGCAGCGGTGAGAGGATTGCGAAGATCGTGCGCCAACATCGCGATAATCTGGTCTTTAAACTGAAGCTGCAATTTCAACTCTTCACGCTCTTGATTCAGCCGGAAAACCTCATCTGATAGCTTTAACAACTCTGCCGATTGAATCACCGATTGAACGCCAGTCGTTTTAGACGCATCAGCTTTAGCTGATTTTGCTAGCGCATCTTCCTCCAACAAAAATTCTTCTGCCGCTCGTTGCCACCGCGACCACCACCGCTCTAGCTGAGCGACCAGATCGCTACCCGTCAAAACTTGTCGAGGCTCAGGATGAATTTTAATCAGAGCAGGGGTTGCCACTAATCGGAAATGCTCTGCCAAATACGGCTGCTCGCCAACATCGACAATCTGAAGCTCAAACCGATTGTCGGACTCTCGCTCCTTGAAAAACGACCGAATCTGCCGGATTTGTTCTTTAGAATTGGGACGCTGATCGACAAACAGGAGAATCTGTAAGGGCACTTCAGTATTTGTAAACTTATCAGAAGGTGCCAGCATCTTTCAGGAGTACGCTTAACTGATAGGGCAAATTAGCTCTGGGACAATTTGCTGTAGGACCAGGAAGAATTGAGATTCGATAATGTTCTGCCTCTAGGCTCAATGCAGAAGAAAGGTTAGACTCCTCGCGAGTAGGATAGGGTGCCGCCCTAAAAAACCTTTAAAGACTACAGAGACTTTGTAGCTCCTATGCAACCGTTTGCCCAAGCTGAAACAATTCACCTCGATTCAGTTCCTAACTTATAGAGTAGCGTATCCCTTACAACCTTCTAAAGAATTTCTAAAGTTTTCGTTTTGGCACACTCTGCTAAAGCAACTCGCTTGATTCTCTTGAATAAGGTATGACGGTATACTTCGCACCGCATGGCTCCTTCAAATTGCTGTACCGTATTCAACTAAGACTGGGGATAGTCCGGAGTCGAGGGAGCCTCCGTGTTTCCGTAAAGATAAGACAGTGATGAGGTGACGCTGTGGGTCAGGGCAAATGAAAGTGTTGGTCTTAACCTGGGAATTTCCACCCCGCATTGTGGGCGGGATTGCCCGTCATGTTGCGGAACTCTATCCAGAATTGGTCAGGTTGGGGCATGAGGTTCACCTGATGACAGTCGAGTTTGGGCAAGCTCCCCGCTACGAAATTGTGGATGGGATAAAGGTTCACCGATTACCCGTGGCACCAGCACGCGACTTCTTCCATTGGGTCGGCAACATGAATGAGAGCTTAGGCTCCCACGGCGGCAAACTCATTTTAGAAGAAGGGCCGTTTGATGTCATTCATGCTCACGATTGGCTGGTCGGAAGTAGCGCGATCGCGCTGAAATACCATTTCAAAGTTCCGCTGATCGCCACGATTCATGCCACTGAATACGGGCGGCACAATGGCATTCACACAGACACACAGCGCTACGTGCATCAGTGTGAGAAGCACCTCACTCACGAGGCGTGGCGGGTGATTGTTTGCACCGATTATATGCGCCGGGAAGTGGAGCGAACGCTCAACACGCCCTGGAACAAAATCGATGTGGTGTACAACGGCATTCGACGTGAAAAAAAACACATTAACCCAGCATTTGATTACAAAGCCTTTCGCCGACTGTTTGCGGCAGATGATGAAAAAATCGTTTATTACGTTGGTCGAATGAGCCATGAGAAAGGCGTTTCCACCCTGATTCAAGCGGCTCCTAAGATCCTTCAAGAATTGAATTATCACGTCAAGTTTGTGTTCATCGGGGGCGGACAGACCGCACATCTTCAACAGCAGGTGAGGGAGCGGGGGCTGTGGGAGAAGTGCTACTTCACTGGATTCATGCCCGATGAAGAATTAGATCGCTTTCAGACGATCGCGGATTGTGCTGTTTTTCCAAGCTTGTATGAACCCTTTGGAATTGTTGCATTAGAGAGTTTTGCGGCACGAGTTCCGGTTGTTGTCTCGAATACAGGTGGGTTCCCAGAAGTAGTGCGTCACGAACAAACGGGAATTGTGACGTGGGTGAATGACCCTGATTCGCTAGCGCGAGGCATTTTGGAGGTGCTGAAGCAGCCAGAGTATGCTCAATCCTTGGTTAACAATGCTTACAAAGACTTGGAACGCCGTTTTGACTGGTTTAAACTGGCTCAGCAAACGGAAGCGGTGTTTGGGCGAGTGTTGCATGAGCGATCGCAGGTCGATTGGTAATTCAATTTAGCCAGTTAATAATTTAGCCACTTAATACAGAAGACTCTAAATATGGTGGATTACGCTGAGCGAGTTGTGTGGCTGAAGCAAAACACAGCCTTGGGAACGCTACCGGATTCCGTGCTGGCTGCGATCGCAGCCGAGATTGAAGAAGAAGCCGTTGGAGAAAATCGCCGCCTGACGCTGGAGGACACCGTTCCGACAGCCCTCTATATTCTTTATAGTGGGCATATTGAGAGTTACCGCACGAGTAAAAACAGTGAAGCAAGGGCAACAGGGCTGCTTCCGGGAGCGGTGATGTATTTGAAAGAGCTACTGCTCGATGAATTGGCGGTAGAAACCACGATCACGCTGAATGACTGTGTGTTGTGGACGATTGAGCGATCGCGGTTTCTCGAACTGGCTCAGCAGTATACCGAAATTGGACAAACGGTTTCACGACAGCTTGCCACCAAATTAGAGCAAGTTTCGTCCGCTTTGGAGTATGAACGAGAACGGCAGACCGCCCTGCGTCCCTATCTTGTCCCGAAGGTGAGACGAGGAATTGTCGGGTCAAGCCGCTATGCAATGCGGCTGCGACAGGAAATGAAAAAAGCTTCTAAAGATCGCGGTTCAGTGCTGATCTTTGGCGAACCTGGGCTTGAAAAAGACAATGTGGCGGCGTTGATTCATTTTGGGTCGAGCGATCGCAAAGAACCCCTGATTAAGGTGAACTGCAACACCTTGCAAGCGAACGGGGCGGAATTGTTTGGTCGAGCAGGCGGGAAACCCGGACTTTTGGAGTGGCTTGGTCGTGGCACACTCCTGCTGAATAATTTGGAAGACGCTTCACCGGAGCTGGAAGCGAAACTGGTGCAAATGCTATCCACGGGAGAATTTACTCCGGTCAGTAGAGAGGGAGAACCGGCAGCATCGACGCGTCCGTTTGAAGCTCGGATCATGATGATTTCGGAACGAGTTTTGCCTCAGTTGGAGCGGTGCAAAAAAATTGATCACAGTATCAAAGTGCCGCCGTTGCGAGTGCGAAAAGCAGATGTCGCGGCGATGGTGGAATACTATCTCAGCTTGTTTTCGCGATCGCGGAGCATTCCAAAACCGAATGTGACGCCAGAAGCCCTGCGCCGCCTGCAAGGATATGATTTTCCAGGGAACTCCACGGAATTACAGAATCTGATTGAGCGGGCGTTGGTGCAGTCTGAAGGCGCGAGCGAACTCACAGAAGAAGTTTTTTGGTCGGCAAGTGCGAAAAGCCGCAGGTTCCGGGTCAATCTGCTCAACGCCTATCCAAAGCTACGGCAGTTTCTGCGGAGTCCGTGGTGGACAGATCGGATCAACTACGGGTTCGTATTGGGGAGTTTTGCGATCGTGGTGGCCGTGTTGATGCTGGGGCCGCAGAGCCGCGATCGCAACATTGCCCTGAATCTGTTTTGGGCGTGGTGGTGGATGCTGATTCTGATTGGCTTTCCCTTTGTGGGACGGCTTTGGTGTTCGATTTGCCCCTTCATGATCTACGGAGAATTAGCGCAAAAAGTTTCATTGTGGCTGTTTCCAAGGCAACTTTTACCGTGGCCCCGACAATCGGCTGAGAAATGGGGCGGTTGGTTTCTCTTTGGCATGTTTGCGCTGATTTTGCTCTGGGAAGAACTGTGGAATTTAGAGAACACGGCTTATTTATCGGGCTGTTTGCTCTTATTAATCACGGCTGGAGCCGTTACCTTTTCGTTGTTATTTGAGCGGCGATTCTGGTGTCGATATCTCTGTCCCATCGGCGGCATGAATGGAATGTTTGCCAAGCTATCCATGATTGAATTGCGGGCTCATCAAGGCATTTGTTCGGCAAGCTGTACGACCTATCAATGCTATAAAGGCGGACCTCAAAAAGGAGAAGGCATGGACACAGGCGGATGTCCAATCTATTCTCATCCGGCTCAGCTTCAAGATAATCGAGATTGCGTCTTGTGCATGACGTGCCTCAAGGCTTGTCCGCATCGATCCGTCGAACTCAACCTGCGTCCGCCCGGAATCGAACTTTGGACAACGCACAAACCGACCTATGCAGAACTTTGTTTGCTCTTTTTGCTATGGGGTGCGGTGTTTCTCCACCGCTTGCCAGAAATTGAGCAGCAGTTTGGACTGGATCTTCATTTAAATCACTTTGGAATTCATGCAGGCGTATCGGTATTGGCGTTGCTGCTTCCGGGCACGATCGCACTCCTCGCCAACGCCCTGCTGCAAGTCTTCAATCCCAAGTCCCGTCCCTTTTTAGAACTCGCTTACGGATATCTGCCGTTTGTATTAGGCTGTAGCCTCGCTCATTACCTGCGTCTCGGACTAACTGAAGCCGGGCAAGTACTGCCAGTGACAGTAGCAACGTTTAATTCAGAGGCGTCTTTAGCGACGCTGCCGGTTGCGATCGCCCATCCCGCTGTGATCACCTTTCTGCAAGCCGCAACGATCGTCGGCTCATTCTGGCTCAGTGTCTTCCTGACGCAGAAAATTGCCCGTCAAGCGATCGCACTGCTCCTACCTCAACATTTAGCAATGCTCGCGATCGGATCGCTCTTCTGGAAAATTACGATTGGCTGGTAAATCATCCTGAGCAGTTAAAAACGTGGTGTATTGGGAATGAGCATTAATATGTACGGCTCATTCTGTAGCGGTGGGTCTCTCTTTAGGTAGGTTTGCATTTCTATCAAATTCGGCAGAATAATCCAAAAGGAAAATTATTCAACGTAGAATCTACTGAAAACTAGCAAAACTGGTCAAAAAAGAATTATTCAATGTAGAATCTGACGCATCAATTACGCTGCACCCTTTAACACCGTCATGGGAAAACGAAACGACAATTCACGGGCTTTGGTTTCTAAGGCTACGCCCCGATTTTTAAATCGAGCGATCGTCACCACCCGCTTCACCTGTCGCCTTCTCCTATATCTAACCCAACGCCATCCCATCTTGTTTTGGACGGGTTCCTGGCTGGTGCTGATGCTAATTTCTGGGATTTCGCTAAAAGGGATTCTGCAAATCGATGTTTCGCCGCTTCAAACAGAGCAAGCGCAATCCGAAGTTGTAGTGCAAGCCCCAGCGCCAGTGCAATACTCAGCTCAAGAGTCTGCTTCATCATTTGGTTTGTTGGCGGCTGTCGTGGTATGTTGTGGCGGAGCCTCAATGCTATTGGCGCGTCAGCTTCGCCCCGTCAAAGCGACACCACGGTTCCAGGGGAAGCTTGCTTCGCGATCGCTAGTTAAGCGGAATGCCGCACCCATGCCCACTGCCCTGCACCCTCGTCCTCCAGCTCCTTCACCCCTAAGAACTGCTCCACAGAGTGCCAGAAGACCTGCGCCAAACGCTCCTAGAAGCAGTGCACAGCCTAGACCTGTTAGACCCGTTGCTGCTCGAAGCGCTGCTGTAGCTGAACCAAGACAGCCTAGAGTAAAGGTGGTGCCTCAGTACGAAGATCATCCTCTAGATTGGACTGAGCCAGGTTTAGCTGAAATGATGGACATTCGGAAGCGCGATTCGATCTCATCGTTTCTTTAAGGTTCTTTTGAAGGTTATTTTGCCGCTAGCAACGCTCTCCACTCTGCGATCGCGCTTTCCGTCCACAGCCAATTTTTAGCTAAAGCATTTGGCTCAAACTCAGTTGGCGTCTGCCTTAGAATTCGGTTACGCAGAATGATGGCTTGACGCTTTAAACTGGCTTGCCGTTTGGGCGGTTGCTGGTTTGCAGTCTTCATGTAGGCGAGGGCAATGCCAGCATAGGCCGTCATCTCATCTTGCAGAGCAGGATTTGCCTTGCCTGTTGCTGCGGTTGCGCCAAGTTTCTGCTGCTCGGCAGCCAATCTAGCTGAGGTCTTCCATGCCTCGCCAGCGCGCTTGAGGTTTCCCTCCGCATAGTAGGCAAATCCGAGGGCATTGTAATAGAGCGGCTCTGGTTTGCCGTCCACCGCCGTTTTCCAGTAACGACGCACATCTCCAATACTGAATGTCCGATTGCCGCTTTGCTGAAGCGATTGCCAAGCGACTCGACCGCGCAAAAAGCTGATGGCTGGATTCGTCTGTTTGTCGTTAGGAACGGCCTCGATCGCGCTTGTCGCTTGCACTAAATTGTTTTGATCGAGCAGAGCCTCTGTTGCTTCCTGTCCTTTGCGCAGATCGCCCTGACGAAAGCTCTGAGTGGCTGTAGCCGTGAGCATACCAGTCTGACTCGCTGGCGGATTGCTAGTAGGCAGAGTAGCCGGATCAGGCAAGACGTTGCTAGGCGATAGAGACGATCGCAAAGTAGAAATTCCCCAAATGGCTAAAACAGCCGCGACAGCAGTTCCGGCGATGCCAAACGTGAGCCAGGGACGACGGCGAGTCGAATGCTTTAAGTTTTTGGCAAACACCCGCGAGTGAGGCGGAGTTTCTGTTTTGACTAGCGATGCGCCACTCGATTCAGAAGATTGAGCTAAGTCCGACGGCTCCTGGCTAATGGCTCTGCCAGTAGAATCTGTTCCAAAGTTATGCGCAATTTTGAGGCGGCGAAGATTTTGCTCCGCTTCGACTAAATTGGGATTGAGTTGCAGTGCCATTTGGTACGCAATGATTGCTTCCGCAGGGCTGTCATACTCCTCTAAGGCAATACCCATTTTGCTGTAGGCGTCAGCATATCGGCTATCTAGCTGCAACGCTTCACTGTACGCCGCGATCGCGCCTGCTACATCGCCGTTCGCATAGAGGGCTTCTCCTGAAGCGACAAAATCTGCTGCTGTCCGAGGGCGATCGGAGGACTGAAGCCTGTCCTCACTCTCAAAATCCTCACTTTCAAAAAAAGTGTCGGGCGGCTCCTCATAAAAGGGATGGTCAGAGTCCTCTTGCAATTCCCGTAGCAGATTCAGGACTTCCTCGCGATCGCGATCGTCGGGGTTGTCCAACTCCAGCTCGTCCAACAGATCGTCTGGCATCACAAAAGGGACTGGGGTTGCCGTCGACACTGCTTCAGGAACCGATCGCGTCGGGGTCACAAGCTCTGGAGTCGGCAGTTCGCCCACAAGCGGCGGTTGCAAATAGCCGTCGAAGTCGGGGTGCAGATACAGAATGGGCAGTGACCAATACAACTGGTTTGAGCCATAAGACGAGAGCAACCCCTGACGGGCACGGCTCAAGCTCAAATCGATTGGATAGCGTTGCTTCAAGTTGCGATAGAACAGGCGGCTGAGCGTTAGCGCTACGTCATCGGGAATCCGCTCTGCCATCGCCAAAACTGCCGGAACTCCCCGCTTCAGTAAGGCTTCGGCAAGGTTACCTGATTCCGTCGCCTTGGTTGGGTCGGCGGTGGCGGTGTAAACTCCTCGGCAGGAGTTAAAGACTGCCATGCGAATGCCATTATTCACCAACAAGCCTGCTAGGTCATCGCCGCTTAACACTTCTGTTAACCCAGTGCGATCGTTGACCAAATACAAATCTCCGCCCGACATGCCCAAGTTGCTGTGTCCGGCATAGTGCAAGATGTGGAAGCGCCCTTGCTCTAGAGCTTGAGTCAGCCTTTCCCGCCCCGGTTGGTTTAGAATTGTAAGTTCAATTTCGCCCGCTGCACTGCCCTGATCGCGCATCAGTTCTTCACGCAGATGCGTCGCTTCGCGCTCTAGCTCTAACACTTCTTGATCGGTCGGAGCCGCCAGTACCATCAGAATTCGGAGCGCCTGACTCTGCTCGACCAATGACGAGCGGTGCGGCGTCAGCACGGTTGCCATCGGAGCAAAGGCGGCCTGATAGCGAGAGAACACGACATCAGTTCCAGTCGCTAACGGACGCACCCCCGCATGAAGGACTTCCCAGGGTAAGCGCGGTAGCAAATCTCCTTTTAGTCCTAAACGCAGCCGCAATCCTTCCCGCCGATTTTGAGCGATGCCTTGAGCGGTCATCCAACTATCGCGAATCGTCCCTTGAAACAGCGCGTTGTAGAGAGTCTGTCCAAATTCAACCAGGTTTGGCACAAGCACACCTGCGGCATCTTCGGGTGAGTGTCCAGTACGGGGACGAAAGAGATTGCCTCTGAGCAATCCCAATAACGGGTCGTGCATCAACTGACGAGCTTGCTCTAGCCACTCGTCTACCTGCCAAGTCACTAACTCTTCGGCTAACGGCACTCCCGGAGAGACGCCTTCTGTACGGACAAGATATTCGGTTGCTCGCACCGGAGTTACTGATAGAAAAAATTCTTGATCCACGACCACCCTCCAAGACCCTGTTGCTTGCCGACTCCCTCTCTTCTTATAACCACTTGCGATCGCGCCTAGTCAGGTAAAAACTTGACAACGACACGGTGATTGCGCTTGTGATTGCACTAGGAATGACTCATCCCTCTGCTCTAAAATATCTGCTCTAACTAAATAGCTGTCCGCCTAACTTAACTCTCTATCTAACCTAGATGCCTGTGCCGCCTCTCTCTTATAGATAAACAATTTGTTTAGAAGAATTGCTTATCTATGGGAACGCTATCAGCGCATATACGGATATATCGTTCGGTGAGATCTTGGCACATACTGAAGCGGTAGACGGTTCCCATGACTAAACGTTATCCCAGGTTAAACAAAACTTATTCTAATCTTCAAGAATGCCCGCTTGAGCTTCCAGAACGCGCTTTAAGCGGCAGAAAAGAGCAAGGGTAGATGTACCGTCAAAATTAGGGTTGATGAAAGAATGTCTGTACTTTCTTCATCCTCTTTGCGTTAGCGTTGCCGTGGGCGTCTCCTTCTAAACGCATCAATCTAAATCTGAGAGCCATCTGAGAGCCTGCAAATTTGAGAGCCTACAAATCAAGCCCGAGAGGGTTCGCAGAGCAGAACCTAGAGAAACGCTACCTCCAACAGATCTCACCCTAGATATATTTACTTTATCGTTCTAGACCCTACTCTGTAGCTATCGAGCCTTTCTGATCCAAAAAGGTAAATTGCCCTTGCGCTTCAGCACTAGGATGCGCTTGCCTTTACTCTTTGTGCGATAAGATCTCACTATTAAGTTATGTTTCTGCCGATCTTTCCGCAGTACGTAACGCTTCGATTAAAGACAGAGTTTGACTACGACTTAGACCTGTTATTTTTGCTTAAACGCTAACGAGAGGACTAGAACACATGGCATTTACACAAGATCCCCTGCCGTTTCCTAAAGATGCGCTTGAGTCACACGGGATGAAACAGGAAACGCTGGAGTTTCATTACGGCAAGCACCATGCAGGGTATTACACTAACCTCAATAAGCTGGTCGAAGGCACTGAGCTTGAGAATGCATCGCTAGAGGAAGTCATTCACAAGTCATTCGGTGATTCATCCAAAACGGGTATTTTTAATAACGCGGCTCAAGTTTGGAACCACACGTTCTTCTGGAACTGCCTCAGCCCCAACGGGGGAGGGTCGCCAACGGGCGAACTCGCAGCTAAGATCGACGCGGCCTTTGGTAGCCTCGATAAGTTCAAGGAAGAATTTAGCGCGGCGGCGGCAACCCAGTTTGGCAGTGGCTGGGCATGGCTTGTCGATGATGGTGGCACACTGAAAATCACCAAAACTCCTAATGCTGAAAATCCCCTAGTTCATGGTCAAAAGCCTCTGTTGACCTTAGACGTGTGGGAACACGCTTACTACCTTGATTATCAGAACGCCCGTCCTGCATTCATCAAGAACTTCTTAGACAACTTGGTGAACTGGGACTTTGTTGCTCAAAATCTGGCTTCCTAGTTTCAATCGAGATTAGAGTTCAAGTTGACAGATAGTAAAGATAGCCGCGATCGCGCCCTTGGTTCTCCTCGGCTTTGTGATGGCGGCTATCTTTCTGCGAAATTCCTTCCCTCACCCCTCTCAAACTCGTGCATTAACGCGAAAATAAAGGTGACCTCCCCACATGCTCTCCACCCATGAACAGCTATGACTTTGCCCGCTATCTAGAGCAGACTGGCAGCATGACCAAACCGTGGTTACTAGCTCAACTTCGATTACTCAAGTTAAACGAACAGCGATCGGAGTTATCTACTGCTGAGTACGAAGCGCGGTTGGCTGACATTCACCAAGACTTAATGAATCTAGGGGAATGGTGGGTTGGCATTGAAGACGAGGTATTCTAATGCGTCGGCGAAAAAAAAACACAGTGGACATTAATCTCACCGATCCTCAGTATTATTTCAATCGAGAGTTAAGCTGGCTAGAATTCAATAGCCGCGTTCTGCACGAGGCGTTTGATCCACGTACCCCTCTGTTAGAACGGCTGAAATTTCTAGGGATTTTTAGCTCTAACTTAGACGAATATTTTATGGTGCGGGTAGCAGCGCTGAAAGAGCAGGTCGAAGCGAATGTAACGAAGTTGCCGCCAGACGGCCGCACCCCCCAAGAACAGCTTGATCTGATCGACGAGCGTTTGCATCCCCTTGTGCAGAAGCAGCATTATCACTTTAATCAAGCTTTGCGTCCTCACTTAGCCACGCAAGGCGTCTTTCTACTGGACTACATCGACCTCAGCCAAGAACAGCGCACATATTTACAGAGCTATTTTCAAGAGCAAGTTTTTCCGGTGCTAACGCCGCTAGCGATCGATCCGAGCCATCCGTTTCCCTATATTTCAAACCTCAGTTTAAACTTAGCGGTTGTTATTAAAGACAGTGTGACGGAGGAAGAACTCTTTGCCAGAGTTAAGGTTCCTGGAATGCTGCCGCGCTTTATCTCACTACCGATCGAGACTCAAGTCACACCCACCTCACTCTCTAAAAGTCGAGCGACCGTGTGGGCAGGCGTGCCACTAGAGCAAGTGATTGCTCACAATTTGGAGCCACTCTTTCCGGGCATGAATATCCAGGAATATCATCCGTTCCGCATAACTCGCAACGCGGATTTAGATGTCGAGGAAGATGAAGCCGAGGATCTAATGTTAGCGATCGAGCAGGAACTCCGAAAACGTCGTTTCGGAGGGTCTGTCGTGCGAATGGAAATTAATTCCTCGATGCCGGATCACGTCCGCGAGATGCTGATGCAAGAGATGGACCTCGCTCCTACTGATGTATATGACGTTGAGGGAATTCTCTGTCTCAAAGATCTCATGTCGCTTCTTGATTTACCGTTGCCTGAGCTAAAAGATTCACCTTGGACAGCGATCAAGCCTGCTGTGTTACGGCGAGCCAATGACATTGACATTGAGAAGGCGGCGTTTGAGAACGACGACAACTTCTTTGGAACCATTCGCAAACAAGATATTCTAGTTCATCACCCTTATCATTCATTTTCACGAAGTGTACAGCGTTTTATCGAGGAAGCCGCCTACGATCCGGAGGTATTAGCCATCAAGATGACGCTGTATCGCACATCGGGCGATTCTCCGATTTTGCAAGCCCTGATTGCGGCAGCAGCCAATGGAAAGCAAGTTGCTGCCTTAGTAGAACTGAAAGCCCGCTTTGACGAAGAGAACAATATTACTTGGGCAAAAAAACTTGAAAGTGCTGGAGTCCATGTTGTGTATGGTTTGGTAGGGCTCAAGACCCACACCAAGCTAACGCTAGTGGTTCGACGGGAAGAGGGGCGAATTCGGCGATATGTTCACGTCGGCACGGGCAATTACAACCCTAAAACGGCCAGGATTTATACCGATTTGGGATTGTTTAGCTGTCGAGAAGATCTAGGGGCGGATGCCACGGATCTGTTTAACTTCTTGACCGGATATTCGCGGCAGAAATCCTATCGGAAACTGTTGGTGGCTCCAGTGAATTTGCGCGATCGCATGATTGAGTTTATTCATCGTGAAACTGATCATCAGCGCCAGGGTCGAGAGGGGCGAATCGTTGCCAAAATGAACGCCCTGGTTGACTCTCAGATTATTGTGGCGCTGTACGAGGCGTCTCAAGCCGGCGTGCAAATCGATCTGATCATTCGCGGTATCTGCTGCTTGCGTCCGGGCGTTAAGGACGTGAGTGAGAATATTCGCGTCATGAGCATTGTTGGACGGTTTCTAGAGCATTCTCGTGTATTTTACTTCCACAATGATGCTGATCCCGCTGTGTTGATCGGCAGTGCCGACTGGATGCCGCGCAACCTCGATCGGCGGGTCGAAGCGGTTGTTCCAGTTGAAGATCCAATCCTCGCTCAGGATTTGCAAGAAATGCTGGGTATTTTGTTGGCAGACAATCGTCAAGCATGGGACTTGCAACCAGATGGACGATACGTTCAGCGTTCTCCCGCTACCGACCAGCCCGAACAGAGTGCTCAGAAAATTTTGATGGAGATGACGCGAGCGAACAATTAGACGAGTGCAGTCATCTTCTAGATTAGGCGAACGTGGGGTTAGTGATTTAAGCTAGAGCGTATCTAGCCTGCGATCTCACCCCAAATCGTTTTGTCAAAATCTTGCTCATGTCTAACGATCGCAGGCTAGATGCCCGCACTACTTACACCTTGTCAATCGCACCGCAAGAACCAACTGCTGCATGGCTGATTCCAACACCTTCCTCCGAGACATCTGGTATTATGCGTTGCCAGGGCACCAACTCAAACCCGGTAAAATCATCTCCAAGATTTTGCTGGGCGAACCCATTCTGTTTGGGCGCACGTTAGCGGGTCAGGCATTTGCGTTGCGCGATATCTGCCCGCATCGCGCTATTCCGCTCAGCTACGGACGATTTGACGGGCATGAAGTAGAGTGCGCTTATCATGGTTGGCGGTTTGATGCGGCCGGGCGCTGTACCTTAATTCCAGCTTTGACCGAGGATCAGCACCTCAATTTAGATAAGTTTGGAGTGCGTGCGTACAGCGTGCAAGAAGTGCAGGGCAATGTCTGGATCTACATGCCTTCTGCACATCGGGGTGATAGTGATGCCATTGCGCTAGACGTTCCTCGCATTCCCGGATTTGGGCATGAAACTTACCAATCCGTTGAAGTGATGAATTTTCCGTGTTTTGTGGATCACGCGATCGTGGGGCTAATGGATCCAGCGCATGTGCCGTTTGTGCATCGATCGTGGTGGTGGCGAGCCGATGCCAATTTAGCCGAAGAGGTCAAAACCTTTGACCCATCGCCCTACGGATTCACGATGCGAAAGCATCAGCTAGAGCGGGAGACGGTTCTGTACCGCTTGATTGGTCGCAAACCTGCGGTCGAAATTTCCTTCCAACTTCCCGGAGTGCGGATCGAGCAAATCACCAGCGATCGTCACACGGTCTGCAATTTAACGACGATCACGCCAATTACAGAAACCTCAACCGAAGTTACAACGCTTTTCTACACGACGCTACCGTGGTTTAAGGTTCTGCTGCCGGTTCTTCGTCCACTCGTGCGACGGTTTTTAGATCAAGATCGGCAGATGGTGATCAAACAGCAGGACGGGCTGAAGTATAACCCCAGTTTGATGCTGATTAAAGACGCTGATACTCAAGCTCGTTGGTACTACCAACTGAAAGCGGAGTTTACACGTGCGATCGCTGAAGGTCGCTCGTTTGACAATCCGGTACGAGAACAGGTGTTGCGCTGGCGCAGCTAAGCAGGTTGATATGCACCAACTCAAAAAGGGCGAGAAGCCCCGCCCCTTCTAATGCATCCAATCGTGACGCTTAACTTGCTGCTTTGTCCGTTAGCTTCGTTAAGACCTGATTCGATCGCTCAACAAACGACTTCATGCCATCCGCGTCAAATCCCTTTTGTGCCATCAATGCCAGATCGTAAACATGGTGACAAATTAGGTTTGCAAGTTCCGCCGAGGGAGACTGACCATCCGGTGTTGCGATCGCTCCATGACTTAGATTAATCAAGTTTTGAATCATCGGATGCGAGGTGTTGACCAACAGAATGTGTTCCTCTGGAAATTGCACGGCCTGCTGTTGCATCAAGGCCGTCATTTCTTGCATTCGGCGCAATTGTTCGGGCAGCAGCACCATAGCAGGCGGCGTTGCGGCAGCGTCTTCTCCCTTGAGTGCCTCCGTCCGAATCGTCAGTTTCGGCTTGTTGAGTGCTTTTTGAAACAGCGTTTTAATCTGCTCACTACGAGTTTGATTCGTAGTTGGGTCGACGATTTCCTCAGTTTTGTCTTTGTCAATCAGCGTGTCATCTAGCTCAGAATCTACGCGGGAGAATTTGACGTGAGAGTACTCGCGCTCTAAGAAACTGGCGAAATGGCTGTCGATAAAGGAGTCCAGAAATAGGACTTCTAAGCCTTGACTGGTGTGAAGTTGAACATACGTTGCTTGAGAGACTTCATCGTTGCAGTAGAACACGCGATTCTCGTGGCGTTCTTTGTTGCGTTCAAGATAGTCTTGTAAAGTGGTGTAAGATTTGCCATCGACAGTGTTGCTCTGACCTTCTGATGAGTCCTGCCAAACATCTCCTTCCTGCGTTTGAACTTCCACTTTAGGAGCGTTGTCAGCCAGATTTGCGGTTGTACGATAAATGATGATCTCTTCAACTTGTTTCTTGAATTTATCATCGTTGAGCGACCCAAATTTGACAAAGGTTCCTAGATCTTGCCAGCAACGAATGTATTCTTCCCGGTTATCCCGATAGAGTTCTTTTAAGCGATCGCCCACCTTTTTCGCAATGTAGTCGGCAATTCTGCGAACCGTGCGATCGTTCTGCAAGAAGCTCCGCGAGACGTTGAGTGGAATATCTAAACTATCAATCACGCCCCGCAACGGCAGTAAGAACTGCGGGATTACTTCCTCACAGTTATCGCTGACAAACACCTGGTTGCAGAACAGTTTGATCTGTCCTTTCGACACATCAACATCAGGCTTAAGTTTCGGAAAATAGAGAATGCCGTTTACCACAAATGGATAATCCGTGTTGAGATGCACCCACAGCAACGGTTCTTCTTGGAACGGATACAGATACCGATAAAACTCAAGGTAATCTTCTCGACTGAGATTGTTTGGCGACTCCTTCCACGGCGCAATCTGACGGTTAATTTGTTCCGGCTCTGACGCGGCTTCATCTTCTTTTTCAATGACTTGAAGCTTGATCGGAAACGGCATGAAATCGCAGTATGTTTTCACTAACTGCCGAATACGGTACGGCTCAAGATATTCTAATTCTTCGTCTTGTAGAGTTAGTTTAACTGTTGTACCTTGCGTTGTACGCGACGATTCCGTTAGCTGAAACTCCGTTGATCCATCACATGTCCAATTAACAGGTTGCGCGCCTTCTTTATACGATAACGTATCAATCTCGACGTGTTTTGCCACCATAAACGACGAGTAGAAGCCAAGCCCAAAGTGACCAATAATTTGCTGATCGCCACTGGCTTGGTATTTCTGAACAAACTCCTCAGCGCTAGAGAATGCAACTTGGTTAATGTATTGCTTCACCTCATCTGCGGTCATGCCGATGCCGGTGTCTGAGAAGGAGAGCGTTTGTTTCGGTTTGTCGATCGTAATCACAATCTCGGGCTCACCCATTTCGCCTGAGAAGTCTCCAGAACGCGCCACCATCTTCATTTTCTGGATGGCATCGACTGCATTTGAGACTAGCTCACGCAAAAAGATTTCGTGGTCTGAGTAGAGCCACTTTTTGATAATCGGAAAGATATTCTCAGTATGAATCGAGATGTTGCCTTGTTCCAGAATGGTCGTCATCGGCTTATCCACAGTTCTCAAATAACCTCAGCACTATTTTGCACGAAGGTTAGGGCTTGCGTTCCCATTGTAATCAGTAGGGTTCACCGATAGAGCGGTTCGGATATCCTCACCTACAGGATTCAGCGTGAGTTTTATTGACCCTGTTTTGCTGACCCTGTAACTTTTGGCGCTCTAATTCCAAAGATAGAGGCCGGTAGCTTAGTTGATCCCTCTTAAGTTGATGTAATTCAGAGGTCTTCGCTCTAGGTTTGTAGGGCATCGAATGCTACAGCAAAATGTTACGACAAGAAGATCTAAAAATTTAGTTAAGGAAGGTTTCAATGTTCTTTCACAAAAAAGAAACTATTCATGCCGTCAATGTTGGTGAGCCAGATCCGCGTTTTGCTCAGCTACTTCTAGAGCAGTTTGGTGGAGCAACAGGAGAGCTATCTGCTGCTCTACAATATTGGGTGCAGTCTTTCCATGTTGAGAATGCGGGCATTCGAGATATGCTCCAAGACATTGCGATCGAGGAATTTGGACATTTAGAAATGGTCGGCAAACTGATTGAATCTCACACCAAAAATGTGGATCAAACCGAGGCTTACAAAAGCAGCTTGTTTGCTGTTCGGGGCATGGGTCCTCACTTTCTCGATAGTCAAGGCACTGCCTGGACAGCAACCTATCTGAACGAGGGAGGCGATGTTGTGCGCGACCTGAGAGCAAATATCGCAGCAGAAGCAGGAGCGCGCCAAACCTATGAATCGCTCATTAAGTTGGCAACCGATGAAGGCACGAAAAAAACGCTTGTTCATCTTCTGACGCGCGAGATTTCCCACACTCAAATGTTCATGAAAGCCTTGGACTCAATGGGCAAACTGACTGATCCGATGTTTGGCAATATTCAGCCTGATGACACCGTAGACCTTTACTACAATTTGTCTTCTAATGGTGAGAAAGATGAGCGTGGGGCTTGGAATTCAGAGCCAACATTCCGTTACATTGCTGATCCGGTCAATCAGAAGTAAGCCTAGCACTTGATACAACGCACCTGATACAACCCATAAGACTTTTTGCATAAATAGCAGAATGCAAGGCTAAAGCTATCAGGAATTCATTCAAAAAATAGATTTTCGCACAAGGGATCGATAGTCTCTGTATTCTCTTAGCCAAGAGTACAGGGACTTTATTTTTAGAAGATTTCTAAAAGCAATTGTGATTAGAGCTGTAATTAGAGCCTATAGATTGCGTCTAGCTCTAATAGGGTGTGAAGCAGCACATTTGCACCTTGGGCACATTGTTCGGGTGAGGTATATTCAGCTTCAGAGTGGCTCAGCCCCGATTGACTCGGCACAAAGATCATGCCCATGTCGGTAATGCGTCCAACCTCTAGAGAATCGTGCCCGGCGCGGCTTGGAAGCGAGCAATGGGTTAGTCCTAGCTGGTGACTAACAGATGCGATCGCGCTCTGTACCAATTCAGCCGCCGGGGTCGGCTCAACACACAGCAGCGGCATCATCTCAATTTCAGTGTTTGTCTCCGCTGCGATCGTCGCAACTTCAGTTTCTAATTGCTCAATCATGCGATCGAGCACCTCTTTCGACAAATCGCGCATATCGACGTTGAGTTCTACCGTTCCGGGAACGATATTAACGGCATTGGGCGAAACGGTAAGATAGCCCACCGTTGCGACTGGCTGACTGGGCAGCGCCAAAGCGATCGTTTGCACTGCCAGCACAAGTTTGGATGCGGCAATCAAGGCATCTTGACGCATATCCATTGGGGTTGTACCCGCGTGGTTTGCCTGTCCCGTGATCCTAAGCTTGTGACGCTCCATGCCAACTACACCTTGAACAACCCCGATTTGATGTCCCGTGCGTTCTAAAATAATCCCCTGTTCGACGTGGAGTTCGACAAAGGCACAGAGCGTGGTGCGATCGCGCCGTGCCGTTGCTAACAGATCCCAATCTCCACCGAGGCTCTCTAAGGCGGCTTGAATCGTCTGTCCCGTCGACAGATGGTAGCGTTCTATGTCGTCGTAGAGAACTGTTCCAGCGATCGCTTGAGAGCCAATCATTGTGCTTTCTTCATCGGTAAACACAATCACTTCGAGCGGATGATTCAAGCGCACATTATTTTTGTGCAGTGTCCGAACGACTTCAAGCCCTGCTAAAACGCCTAACGTTCCATCGTACTTGCCACCAGATGGGACGGTATCAATGTGAGAACCCGTTGCTATCGATGGTGCAGGATGTTTTCCGGCATACGTTCCAATTAAGTTTCCCGCCGCATCAATTCGCACATGCATATCGAGTTCAGCCATCCATCTCTGAATTAAAGCCCGAGCGTGCAGGGTTTCTGGCGTAAACGCAAGGCGACAAATACTTCCTGACGGCTGCTGACCAATTTTTGCGAGCCGCTCAATATTCGCAGTGAGGCGATCGCGATCAATTTCTAGTTTTGGGAGCGTGAGCATGAGGCTGTCCTATGCAAGTGAATGCAATGCTACTAAACATTTAGTGGCATTTACTGCACACTGGATACAAAGAAGGCGACCTCTCGCCACTCTTGCCTGTAACGTGAAGCAGACTGACCTTTAAATTTGAAGTTTTTCACTTTGAGTTTTTCACTTTGAATCGCAATGAAGATAAACGATCTAACTCACCGCTCAATCTGAAAAGAACTGTACGTCCTCATAAAGTAAGTTGATCGCGCCTTCCCAGGCAATGCTCTCTAGCGTCAGGATGTCATCCGTCGAATAAGGTGTGTAGAGCCACATCCGACCTTCACCGCGACGATAACATTCGACGCTGACTTTTTCGGAGTCTACAAGCACATATTCCTGCAACGTCGGCATACTGCGATAAGACTTGAACTTATCGCCTCGATCGTAGCCTTCTGTGCCAGGGGAAAGAACTTCGACAATAAGCTTAGGGTACTGGATCGATTTGCAGGCGTTGAGGTCACGAGGATCACAACTTACAACCAGATCTGGATAGTAATAAAGACCGGATGCATTGACTTGAACTTTGACATCTGCCATGTTGATCCGACAACCTTTAGCCCGAACCTGCGATCGCACGAGTGTCAAGAGATTAATTGCAATGTCATTGTGAGGGATGGTTCCACCTGTCATGGCAATGACTTCGCCGTACACATATTCATAACGTGTTTCTTGGCGAGGTTCCCAGTCCAGGTACTCCTCGATCGACATCTTCTGAGGTTGAGGTGTGGCAATCATTGTGAAGTCCTCTACTTGCTCTCATTATCGCGCTTAGAAGAGTTGATGGAGCGATACCCTGTGAAGCGCAGCTACCGACCTCTGAACTCGGAACTCCGACCTTTTTGCTTGGGACTCCGGCCTCTGAACTCGGAGCTTCGGCCTCTGAACTCGGAGCTTCACCCTCTGAACTCGGAACTTCGGCCTCTGAACTCGGAACTCCGCCCTCTGAACCTGGAACTCCGGCCTTTTTGCTCGACACTTCGCCCTCTGAACTCGGAACTTCAACCTTTTTGCTCGGAACTCCAACTTCTGAACCTGGACGAACCCTACGGGAAGCAGAGCTACCGTGCTTTCTGCTTGAAGCTCCGAGCTTTGAACTTGAAGCTCCGAGCTTTGAGGTGAAGTTGTTGAAAATGAGTTAAGAAAAGCGGCGTTGGCGAAAGCAAGCGTCATAGTTTGAACAGCATTATTTGTGTCCAAAGCACGCTCTGGGCTTGTTGACTAAAGCTGGTTTACCTCAATACAGGTTGCTTGGTGGTAGCTAATTGTTCGAGTAATGTTGCCGCGATCGCAGGTGCATTGTACTGTTGCATTTCGGTTTGAAACTGCTCGCTGCGAGTGCGATAGCTAGAATTGGCGAGTAACGTTTTGACCGCATTTTTAATCTGTTTGGGCGAGGGTGTGCGCGTTCTCAAATTAATTCCCACCTTTGCCCACTCCACCCGCGCAGCAACCTCCGGTTTCTCCTCCGTTTGCCCTGCAACCACCAAGGGAACTCCATTTGCCAGAGCCATTTGCACCCCGTTGTACCCTCCATTCGTGACCATCACATCTACATGGGGCAGCAAATGAGCGTGGGGAATGAATGGCTCAATTCTGGCGTTCGCTGGAATGTGAGTCAGTTTGAGGGTGTCAACGGGCGCTCCGCCTGTCGTTGCCACGACTAAAACATTTTCGTGTTCCAGTGCCTGCAACGTTGGCACTAGCAACTCTGCTGCATTTGTGGTCACCGTGCCCTGTGTGACATGAATGATGGGTGTGTCGCCTGCAAGTTCACCCCACCAGACAGGAGGCGTAAACTCAGCCGGAAGCGGAGACAGCAGCGCTCCAGTAAAGTGAACTTGAGAAGGTAAGTCGCGGCGCGGATACTCAAAGCCTGGAACACTGGGGGACAGATACAAGAAGGGGGAAATTTTTTCAAAGTAATGGACAGGGCAGGCGGGCAGGTTGAGTTGCGATCGCAAGTCGTTGGTGTAGGCTCTTAAATGCCGCAGCACCTTTTGTCCAAAGAACCACTTTAGCCCCTGATTCCGCAATCGTCTGAATGGATTATTGCTGGGCGGAAGACCCAGCCCAAAGGGAGCCGTGTTTCGGCTGTTCAGGGCTAAAGCAGATGAACCAAACTCTGCCCAGGGTAGCCCTTTTTGTTCTGCTATCCAGGAGATTCCCAGAAACATAGAATCGGCAATCAGGACGTCGGCTGGAAACTGATCCAGAATCTCTGAAAGATCTTTGGTTTGCCCTAATGCAGGATCGATAAAAAAATTCTTCAGATCAAATTTTAGCCGTTGCACTCCCTCAGCCGCTTCACGCTGATCCATCAAGGACGAAGGAACGTTCTTTACATCCGAGTAGTCGAGCCAACTGAGAATCGGGGCAAACCGCGCTCCAATCTTCTCAACAGTTGATTGAAACGCTTGCCCGGTGTACCAACACACCTCATGTCCGCGCTTGACTAGCTCACGAACGATCGGTACGGCAGGGCTAACATGTCCAATAACCGGGATAGTGCCAATCAGAAAACGAGCCATTAGGTTCTCCACTTTCTAAAGTTTGCGGTTTATCGTTTCGCTTCGCCGCTGGTGACGGCAGCCTCTAGCGAAATGCCGTTCGGCTCGAAGCAATAGAAGCTGAGACAGAAAAGGAATGATCAGATTCAAGGTCAAATTTAGAGCAATACCCAAAGCGGTTTGTGTCATGCAAGGATGAACCGCCAGTTACAAATCTTGTCTACCCCAGTAATTGACGTTTGCTTTGCGCCAATTATGCCGTTAGAAGCGAGACAACTGATTAGGGTTCTGTCCAAGCGCATTAATTATTAACTCGGCAAAAATCATTGGGATTGCTGCTACCCTTATCCCTTACTCCTTCTCCCACGAGAGAAGGGAGCCAAACTTTTATTTCCTCTCCTGTAGAAGAGGGTTAGAGTGAGGGCGGTTTGGATACTAAATTAAATATTGACAAATCAATAATTGATGGAGAACCGTATGACTCAGACAAGAGCAGCTAAACGCATTTTCATCTGTGGATCAGCGTTGCGCGGTCAACCAGACCACGGCAACTTAGGCAACGCTACGTTTATTGAAGCGACTCAAACAAAACCTTTGTATCGCCTCCATGCTGCTGAGAACGGTTGGCATCCAGCAATTTACCAAGTCGATGAAGGCGGTATCTCGATTCCGGGAGAAGTGTATGAACTCACTCACGAGCAGTTTGAGCATCTTGCTGCAAATGAGCCGCCTCATATGTATCCTGCTGATGTTGTTCTAGAAAATGGAGACGTTGCAACTGCGTTTCTTTACCCGCGTGAACTCGTGGAGAAATATAACTGGCTTGATGTGTCTGACTTTGGTGGGTGGATTGCTTATAAGTCTAGTGATTAACGCAGAGCGCAACTCCGAAGGCAACACGTCATTACACCCTAGACTTAGACAAGCGGCATCTTCTACCACCACTTGCCTGAGTCAATCCGCTTTTTTAGATTTGGGAAAGGCGTCGCAGACTTTGATCTGCCAGACTTTGAGCTATTAGAGGTTGGGCACTCCTGTAACTGATTCCAGGTGGCAACATTGACAATACCATCATTCTTTAACTGGCACTTTTGCTGAAAGCTCATGACAGCACGTTCGGTAGTGGCATCAAAGCAGCCGTCTTTTTGAACAGAATAACCGTGATTGTGCAGAAGTTCTTGAAGCCCACGTACATCTGCTCCGGTGTGTCCGAGTTTCAGCATTCGCGCTCCCGGTCGGATGTTTGCTTCTAAAGCTGTCCACGTTATTGTGCCAACAACTCCATCGACTTTTAACTCGTGTTGTTGCTGAAATGTTCTAATGGCAGTTTCTGTCAGACTTCCAAAATCTCCGTCAACCCGTAAAGAGTATCCACAAGCGTTTAGCAACACTTGCAGTTCCGATACTCTTGTGCCAGTTTCCCAAGGGTGAATAGAGTCTCCTGAGAACGTACAGTGGACTTTCACATCTGAGGTTTTGGAATTAAATGTCATAGCACATTTCGACACTAGGGCGACTAAACTTGTATTTCACCTTAAAGGGCTTAACTCAATCTGTCCATCGTTAACAATTACATCTCTAATGGCTAAGCTTTCATGGCAGCAGTGAAGGCTTCAACTATTCACAGCTTCGCGAGGTCTGCTTAATCCTCTTCTATCAATAGTCCGAACAGCGTTAAGCGGCTATGACGCCGTAGGAGCGCAGGTTTTCATAGTTAGCATGGGATTTAATCAAAGTTGGGTTCAACTCTAACCGGCAAATAAATTGCTCGAGCAGATGGTCATCGCAGCGACGAGAGCAGACAAAAAGGAGTGAAACTAAACGATTCACTCCACTGATATTGAAATTGTTGCCGTCATTCTATCAAACCTGTTTGCGATCTCAACTGTCCGAGACTGAATTTGTGATGCTGGAAATCTTGGTCGAACTGGTGCAGAAAGAGCGGCGAGTCACAATTGAACGCTTAGCAACACTGGTTTCCTCAACCGATTCTATTTGAGAGTCGCAAACGGAATCTACAACGGTTCCTAAGCCTGCGACAACTGGCCCCCGAAGCGGTGTGGTTTCCAATCGCCAAGCAATGGATCAAGCGCCATGTTCCACGCGAGCAAACGCTACAAATCGAATAACGGAAGCCTGAATCGAGAAATGCCTACGCCAAATCGAGAAACGCGTATCTGAAATTAAATAACGCCTACCTCGAATCAAACAACGCCTACCTTCAATCAAATACCGGAAACCTGAATCAAATAGCGCCAGCTTGAATCAAAAAATGCTTCTCGTTCTCTCCCTATCCCGAGCGCTCTTTGCTATGATTCAGACCAAGCCAAGGAGAAGAACATGGAACTAGCGACGACGCTAATCGGTCAGACTGTCCGCAATGCCGTGCGAGAAGTGGGAATTAACCCAAACTACTGGTATGCCGTAGCTTGGGCAAAAGACCTCAAGCCCCAAGAGATTTTGCCGATCACGATCTGGGAGCAACCGATCGCGCTCTTTCGAGATAGCAAAAACCAAGTGCAAGCCGTTGAGAATGTTTGCCCCCACAAAGGCGTCGCGATGGATAAAGGCAAAGTGCAGGGAGACGCGATCGCATGTGGCTACCACGGCTGGGAGTTCAACGGCAACGGCGAGTGCATCAGCATCCCCTACTGGAATTCAGACCAAAAGCTACCTTGCGCTCGGATGAGAAGCTATCCGGTGCAAGAGAAATACGGCATTCTGTGGATTTTTCCAGGCGATCCAGCCTTAGCAGAACGTGAATCCATTCCTGAAATGCCTGAATACGATAATCCCGATTGGCTCATGGTTCCGATCACGGCTAGGTTCGAGGCGCATTTCTCCATCTGCAACGAAAACACAATGGACGTGTTTCACGGCTATTTGCATCAAAACCTCCAAGGCTGGTTTGATCCGGTCTTGCTAAAGCTTCAAGAAACCGAGAATTCTGTCACGGCTGCCTACAACGTCTCTTATAAAGGAGCGATCACCAAGTTTTTGGGCTTGAGCGAAGATGGCGGCCTGACTACTAAAACCATTTCTATTAGTTATCGTTATCCCAACTACGCCAGCGCCCTCGAAGGTGTCTCATCGCTATATTTAATGCGCCTACCCATTGGTAAAACAAAAAGCCGCTCCTTTGCATTGTTTTTTCTAAAAGTTCGCGTTCCAAAATGGTTGCTCAATTCATTACGCCCTCTGTTACAGCCTGCAATTCTCCATCTATTATTTATGAGGTTCTTAAATCAAGATATTGAGATGATTGAGAGCGAACAGAAACACTATCTCAAAAACCCTGAACGACGGTACGTAGAAGTGAATCCTGCGATCATAGCGGTACAGCGCTTGATTGTGCGTCAGTATGAACAATACCTTCGACAGCAAAGCGAGAGCGTAAAGCCGCTTCAGGAAGCAACTCGACAGTAGACTGGACTAGAGAGTACGAATTCTTTTTTACAAACTGTATTTCTTCTAAGACGCAGTTTATTTGGAGTTGCGCGAAGCACGAAGCGCATTACAGTACAGAAGATATTCTTGTGAAAATCATTCCTTAGCCAGTGGCTGTGGTAAGAAAATTTGATGTACACCAGATAGTCGTCTATATTCAATCAACCGTTCTCCCAAGTAAACGCTATGAGAAACTCAGTACCGATGTTTAAACACTGGCAGCGCAGTCTCCTTGGGCTTTTATTGACCGTTGTTCTCCTGATTACAGGCTGTCAGCAGGCACAAGCTCCCGATCGCTTTGCTCAGGCTCAACAGGACAGCAGCAAGCCCGGCGTCACTGCCGTTGCTAAAGATGCCACTCAAGGCAGTCAATTCAACAAGTACTTCCCGAAACCAGGAGCAGGCTACGAGCGAGTTTACACCCAAGAGAAAAAAGGCTTTAGTGAAGCGGCTCTTAAAAAAGATGGCAAAGAGGTAGCAAAACTGTCGATCTCTGACACCAGCAGCCTGCCTGCTGCCGCCGCTAAGTATGAAAACAGCACCCAAACGATCGCAGGCTACCCAGCCATCACAATGGGCAAAACCCAAACGAGTGTGCTGGTTGGCAAATATCAAGTAAAAGTCCTCGCGCGCGATCCTAACTTCAGTCAAGCCGAGCGTGAGCAATGGATTTCTAAATTTGACCTCAAAGGATTATCCAAACTGAAAACCTAAACCGGATTTCAAGCAGTCTGATTGATACGTCAACGGATCAACTTTCCTCACGATCTGTCGTGAAACCATGCACAGGAGCTTTTCATGAGCAAAACTATTTACGAATTGGTGGACGAACTTCCCACAGACGGGATGACGGTCAAAGCCCTCAACGCCCTCGATTTCGTCGTGCCAGGACAATGGCAAAACTTGACGGGCTTTACAAACACAATTAGTGCCGTCACAGGTGAAACCGACGACGCGATGATTCAAGCGATCGGGGAGCGTGCCGTTTACCTCTACAACGACAGTTCTCAAGGCTATCAGCGAGCGATGTGGCTCTACAACACCGTTGACTCGGCGGCAGGAGCGCTCGGTGCGGCGGCATTGGCAAACAAAATTGGGCAAGACATCTCATTTCTAGGCTTTTTGGGCAATCTCACTCCCAAGCCAGAAAAAGCGCAAAGTCTCGACCTCGCCGTTAAACTCGTGGTCGAACTTGTCGCCTTCTGCCAAATTAACGGCATTCCTGGAGACAGCATCGGTGACTTTCTAGCCGCACTGGGCGACTACGGTGGCGAATCGCTGATGCGAATGGCAGCCCTCGTCTGCTATGACGGGCTGATTCCACTCGGCGGCGGCTTTATCGAAAAAGGCATGGCGAGCATCACTCAGACCTCACCGGATGAACTCCAAAAAAATCAGACCTTTAAAGGCGTCAGCGATCTGATTCCGGGCGGCAATCCTGCCGGACAGTTGGGCTTTATTACCCAAAGCTTCGACTCCGTAAAAGGCTGGATGGGCGACTTTGTTAGCTCTCGTAACCTCACTCAGCAGAGCGTTCTCAGTCATCTCAGCCAAGTCATTCAGGTTTCTGCCGACAAACTGGACTATGTAGGTGCATTCCTCGACGTTTCCGTGAAATACTATACCCATACGGGAACGCAAACTCTAGCGCGGCGTCTCATAGAACGAGCCGTTGCCGAACTTTAAACGAATGACCGATTAAAGTTTACGATCAGCGATAGGCAAGACTGAATTTGGTCAGCCTGTCGCTTTTGCACTTTAAAATTGCCTATTCGCTATCCCCCATCTGCCATCCCCCTGATAAGCTGTTATTCATCCCAAACCATTTATCCCTATCCACTATGAATCAGCGTCTTTATGCAACATGGCGAAATTTTGTATTAGCCAAATATACTGGTGACTCAGATGCGTAAAGCGCAGCTTCCTACGGAATTGCGATCGTCAAACAGGTGAGAGGAACAAACTGTGCAAGTTGTTAAGGAGTACGTGCGGCGTTGGTATGATAGCGGGCTAGAGCCTGATGAATATATTTGCCATGCCCGTCAAGGAAATATTGTCGAGATCGAAGACGCAGAAACGGGAAAACGGCACACCGTTCTCACCTTTTGCACCAATGATGTGTTGGGGCTAACGCAAAACGAATCGGTCAAGCAAGCGGCGATCGACGCTATCTTGCAATACGGCACTTCAACCAGTTCAACCTCGGTGTTAAGCGGTCGAGTTGACCTACACCGTCAATTGGAAGAAGAAGTATCGCGGTTCAAGCATTTGCCCCACACTCAGCTTTTTCTCAATGCGTGGATGGCAATGCAAGCACTCATGGATGCGTTTTGCCATCTTGCGATTCCAGTTCCGGGGTTTGAACATACCCGCGAAACGCTGATCATGACCGATGTGCTCAATCACGGCTGTATTGTGTCGGCCCTGGCAAATGCCGGAACGCGATCGGGCAAGCTGTTTGGTTACAGCCCTCGAGTCCGGGTGAAAGCCTACCGTCACTGTGATGTCGAAGATTTGGCGCGAAAGCTAAAGCGCTACGTCAAAGAGGGTGACCGAATTATGGTCGTCTCTGATGCGGTCTTCTCAATGGACGGCGATCTTGCGCCCCTACCGGAGATGATCGATGTGATGTCGCACTATCCCGACAGCGTTCTGCTGATGGATGAAGCTCACGCCAGCGGCGCGATCGGGGCATCAGGGCGGGGCATCTATGAGCATTACGGGTTGACGCCTCAAGATGCGATCGACAAAGGCGTAGTGCCCCTCATTATGACGACTTTTTCTAAATTTGGCGCGTCTGTGGGGGCCGCCATCAGTTCTCCAGTGGCAGAATTGAAGCCGCTATTAAACTGCTCTCCCACGTCGATTGGAACATGTTCTCTGGCTCCTCCTCTGGCGGCGGCTGCCCTGCAAAGTATTCGGATGGTGCAAGAGCATCCTGAACTCGTGACCCGCTTGCAGGAGAACACAAAGTACCTGCGATCGCGTCTCGTGGCTCAAGGGTTTGAGGCCATTGGCGAAACTAACGTCGTTCCCGTGATTTTGCCAACCGAACTTAATCCGAAAGAATTTGCCCAGGAACTACTGACAGCGTATGGACTCTGGGTCTCTCCCATCTGGTTCATTGCAAAACCTAGAATCCGAATGACCGTCAACGCGCTGCACACGCGCGAGGAGATGGATAAATTAGTTAACGCTATGGTGAGCGCGCGGGATTCAATATACAAGGCAACGATTAGCGCTTAGCCTAAAAAGGGTGATTGCCCTTCAAAAAGGCGATCACCCTCTCTCTAAACTTCACAGAATTCTAGGCTACTTGCAAAAGTCCTTTGCCTGCTGACTACTTTGCACCGACAACTCGCAGGCGTTGAGTCACCATCGTCATTCCACCATGGCGCACAAGAACTGCCGAAATCCATTGAGAACTGGGTGTATTTGGCGCACGACCTACTTTGAAGACGCCTCCAGAGGACAGTAGCTCTAGGTCAACCGTTGAAGGTTTGACATAGCTTTTTGCCGTCACAGGTTCCTCAAGCACAGATCCCAAGAGCAAATCATTTTCTAGCGGCTCCTGCACGATCGCGTCAAAACTAAATTCTTGTCCGGGCTTGACTTGATTGGGCAGATTGATTTTGACTGAGGGTGGATTCTCGCCGGATGTAATTTGGTTATTCTCTGCCAACACATCCTGTCTGACAATCTGATTATTCTCAATCTTATGACGCGCTTCGAGTGCCGCATTCAGCTTCATTTGCTGACCGTTCACCATCTGGCTTCCGGTAATATAGGTCACTGTTTCTGCTTGGACACCAGACGCGATCGGTTGCCAAGATTTTAATTCTGTTCGATAGGTCAGTTGAGGATACTGCTTCCACAATGCCGTCAAGGATTGCTCTAGGGTTTGACGAGTCAGCCCGTCAGAGTGGGTAAAGGCAGGGCTGTAAAACTGAAGAACACCTTGTAAATTCTTGTTAGTGGCGGCGGCATCGATTTGGGCCAGCACTTGTTTGAGAGGAGCGGGGGCAGTTTGTGGAGTTGCGGCAGTCGCTCGACTGGGGGACAACTGGTTCAGGGCGATCGCAACTCCAAGCGTCAGGAAAAACAGAGCTTTCCAGGACGTTAATCCTGACTTTGCAACGAGCATTAAGCGAATGGGGGCGGCTGGCAAAGTCAAGTGGCGCATAGGGCAACTGTCTGAAACAGGTAGACTTCCAGTCAACTATACACTGAATGGCGCGGAGGAACCGGATTTTTTGAGCAGAAGCGATGACACCACCACAATGATGCTATAGACGCAACCAACGGTATTTGAAACGGTATTTGAGAGGGGTAAGAGCGCTGAGCCGATAGAAACCCGTTCTATTTGAGTCTTAGCATCCGTGAAAAACCTATGGAGAGTGTATGATTGCTCTATCATTTTTGACGCTCGATTTTTGTTTTAGCTGTGCAATCTTCAACTGTTGAGCCATTCCCTATGCGTCCTACCCCTCCGCCTCGTTTGCTAATTGCTGCAAGTGGCACGGGGGGGCATTTATTTCCTGCGATCTCAACTGCTGAGCAGCTTTCCGATTACCAAATCGAATGGCTCGGCGTGCCAGATCGCTTAGAGACAAAACTGGTAGGCGATCGCTACCCGTTGCACACAATCAAAGTGGCAGGCTTTCAGCAAAAGCTGGGACTGGGGACGCTAAAAGTCTTATTCGGCTTGCTGGGGTCTGTGTTCAAGGTGAGAAAGTTACTGCGGGACGGTCACTTCAGTGGCGTCTTTACAACCGGAGGTTACATTTCTGGACCTGCCCTATTTGCCGCACGATCGCTGGGGTTGCCTGTCATTCTGCACGAGTCCAACGCACTTCCAGGAAAGGTAACTCGCCTATTCGCCCCGTGGTGTACGGCTGTTGCCCTCGGTTTTGAAGCGGCAGCAAAGTATTTGAAGAACGCAAAGACGATTTGTGTTGGAACGCCTGTGCGATCGCAGTTTCGCTCAGCCCTCGAATCTGCTTCGCTTGATCTATCAATTCCAGATCAGGTTCCGCTCATTGTAGTAGTTGGCGGCAGTCAGGGAGCCGTTGCACTCAACAAGCTTGTGCGCCAGTCTGCTCCAGCTTGGTTTGAGGCGGGAGCGTGGGTAGTCCATATCACGGGCGACAATGATCCAGACCTAGACACGCTGCACCATTCACAGTATCTAGCCCTGCCGTTCTATAACAACATGGCAGCGCTGTTTCATCGGGCAAACCTAGCGATCAGTCGAGCAGGAGCAGGAACGCTAACTGAGCTAGCCGTGACGCACACCCCTTCGATTCTGATTCCGTTTCCGTTCGCCGCAGAAGATCACCAGACCTACAATGCCACTGTTTTTGCGAACGCAGGAGCAGCTATTTTGTTTCGTCAATCGGAACTAACGCCAGAAATGCTTCAGAACTCCGTTTTGACGCTTCTGAAAGAGCGCAATCCAACGGACTTCGCGCAGCGAACCCCTACAGAGCTTGGCAAAGCCAATCGCTTAGAGCAAATGGCAGATCGCGCCGCCTCGCTTGCTGTGGTTGACAGCGCTGAGCGAACGGCACAACTCGTGCGAGACTGCCTAGCGAGACGATGAGCGGCGACGAGCAAACCACGTTTGAAGCTGTTCGCGACAAGCCGATTCTAAAATTCCACTCAGCACCGGAACGCGATGATTTGACGCGGGGCAATCCGGCAGATTTAGCACTGTCCGAATGGCTCCCGCCTTTAGGTCGTCGGCTCCGTAGACTAAGCGCCCCAGCCGCGATAGAACAACCGCACCGGCGCACATCGGGCACGGTTCCAACGTGACGTAAAGCGTACAGTCGTTCAGATGCCAGCTTTGAAGAACTTGTCCGGCAGCTCTGAGCGCTAAAATTTCAGCGTGAGCCGTGGGGTCGCGATCTCGCTCTCGACGATTTTGCGCCTCGGCAATTAACGTTCCTTGGGCATCCACCACGATCGCGCCGACTGGCACATCTCCTTGTTCTCCTGCCCGTTCTGCTAGTTCTAAGGCGCGTTGCATCCAGTCCCGATGCTTGAGATACTCAGGATGATCGATCGGCGGCGGTGGAATGTGGTACGGCATAGCTCAGCAATACTGCGCTTATTGTAAGCCGTTTCAACGTTAGCTTAATCACGGTCTAAACCTATGTCTTCGTTAAATCTTCTGGCTCAATATTTAGCCGGTGAATTTGAGAATCGAGATCAAGCGATCGCTGATCCGGCTTGGTTTGTCCATCTCCGCCTGTGGCATCGTCCTGTCTCTCTGTTTAGCCAAGACAGTATTACTCTATTTGCCGAACAAGCCAATGTGATTAACCTCAACAATCCTTATCGCCAGCGTTTAATGCGGTTGCAGGCTCACGGTTCTGATCTCAAGGTTCAATACTATGCCTTTAAAGATCCCTCCACAGTTAAAACAGGAGGGCAGCATCCTGAATTGCTGCAAAGCCTCACCGAAGAACAAATTGAACTTCTGCCTGGATGCGTTCTTCACGTAACGCACCACGATAATTGCTTCGTTGGTTCCCCTCCAACCGATGCCCGATGCTGTTTCGCCTACCAAGGCAAAACAATTCAAGTTTCTCTAGGATTTGAAGCGCGTTCAGATCAATTTCTGAGTTATGACAAAGGCATTGAGCCAGACACCGAAAAATCTCTCTGGGGAGCATTAATGGGAGCTTATACGTATACCAAGCAAATCCAACTTTAGAACCCCCACCACAAAAACGGCAGACGAGAGATTCTATTCCATAACGCCGTGAAGAATCTCTCGTCTGCCTAAAATACTGCTTCTCAATAAACCTAACTTGCTAGACTTCTCGATATGCCTTCTAAGGCTTCTTCTTCCGTCTCAAAAACTTCAAATACCGAATCCATCATCGTTACTTCAAACACTAGCTTTGCTTCAGGATGCACATCGCAAATGCGAAAACTGCCTCTAAATTTATCTGCATCGCGCATTCCTGCAACTAAAGAAGTGAGTCCAGAGCTATCAATAAAATTGACCTGCCCCAAGTTCACGACAATATGATTACTCTCTTTGGCAATACAATCTTGTAGCTTGAGGCGAAATTGCCACGCTGTCGTGATGTCTAAGCGACCCGATGGCTGAAGAATGACAACGGTCGTGCCATCGTGAGTTGTGTGCGTTCTCTGCTCCATCTGAAGTGCCCTCTGTTCCATGTAAACCATTAATTTTTCCTTAGCGCGACCCTTTGGACTTTGCTTTGTAAACCCCTACAGAGCTTGGCTTAGCGATCGCCGCGATCATGAGCAACTAAGCTAGTTAGCCCAGAAGCCGCAGAGGGCTAACGTAGTCTGAAGCATCTTGTATTTTTTGCAAGAAGGAATAGTTTCGGGTGGAGTGGAGAAACCTGATGACCTAATCTTCTCAATGCTCTTCGAGCAATGAAAGCAGCGTCCCTATTCTAGTACAGCTCATATTTCATTAACTGACAGGGTAGCGTTCCATTGTAGACCGCAATTCGCTGGGATGATTTTAGCCTGATCGACTGCGAGAGTTCCTTATTGCCACTCAGCACAAAAGCTGTCCAGCCTTTGAAGCGCTGCTTCAGAATGTCGCCCAGCAGTTTGTAAAATGCTCCTAGGTCGCTGTCTCGCCCCAGCCGCTCACCGTAGGGCGGATTGCAAAACAGAACGCCGCTGTCTGCGGGTGCTACTACATCAGAGAGATCCATCGAGGAAAACCAGATGTGATCTAGTACACCGCAGCGTTGGGCATTGGCGATCGCTTGCTGGATCACTTCCTCGCTGCGATCGCTGCCCCAAATCGGTGCTGGCAGAAGATCTCGCTTACTGGCTTCTGCTTCTTGAATCAACTGCTCTAGAAGAGCTGAGTCAAAGTCGAGCCAAGTTTCAAACCCAAAGCGATCGCGGAACAGTCCGGGCGCAATGTTGAGTGCCTTAAGGCTGGCTTCTAAGGGCAGTGTGCCAGAACCACAGAGCGGGTCATAAAACATTTGCTCTGGTTGCCAGCCCGATAGCTGAATCAGCGCTGCCGCCAGAGATTCCTTTAAAGGCGCAGATCCCACAGCAGGACGGTAGCCTCGGCGGTGCAAGCTGTCTCCAGAACTGTCGAGGCTAACCGTGCAATGATCCCGATCAACATGAACGTTGATTCGCACATCTGGCGCTTGCGTTTCTACGTTCGAGCGATCTCCAAACGCTTCTTGCTGCTGGTCAACGATCGCATTCTTGACCTGAAGCGCAGTGAAGTGGGTGTGGTTGAGCTGTTCATGTTTTCCAGTGACATTCACTGCCAGCGTTTGGTCAGGCGTGAGATACTGCGACCAATCGATTGTTTGAATGCCGCGATAGAGATCTTCTGCATCATGGCAAGGAAATTCGTGCAGCTTCACTAAGATGCGGAACGGCAGTCTTGCCCAAAGGTTAACGCGGTAGAGCAGGGCGCGATCGCCCTCAAAGGCAACTCCACAGAAACCTGACTCGACGGAATTTGCGCCCAGCTGCTCTAGTTCTTGAGTTGCCAGCGCTTCTAGTCCCCGCGCAACTGTTGCAAAGCACTGATTCATACAGGCTAAATTCCTATGCCTCTAATGATAAAAATTCGATTCAAGGTTTGTGGTATTTGCAGCGTTTTGCGCTTAATCAAAAAGCCACTCGGCAGAACGAGAAGGTCTCATTATAGGACAATAGGACAAAAAGTACAGACTCTACCTTGCTAGGGGTGAGGATAGCGAAGTGCATCTTTGCTACCTTTACGCTTTGATCGCACTAGTTGAATTTGCGAGCCTTGAAGACTGTGCGAGTAAGGCTTAACTTTTGTTGTTCTACTCGTCGGCTTGGGAGTGTTAGCTCTTAGAGTCCTGCTGCTTGCTTGAATCAGCAGGTGTTGTAGCAACTCCCGCAACGTTAACGTCAAGGTGAGTCGCTTGAACATCCTCATCACCAGGAGAGGTATCCAATTCGTCTTGAGGAAGCTGTTCGACTCCTAAGGACTCATCATCGTGCTGGTTAGGGTGCTCGTTAGACATCGTTCTACTCCAAAAACTGCGAATTTAATACCCTCAGGTCTCTCAGGTATGGCACTTAAATATTTCAAGAGCTACATCCAACTTAAAGCGGTAAATGGTTGATTACATTGCTCTTTAGCAAGATTCAAATGCATTCAATTATCAACTCTTTAAGTGATAGAAATTACATTGCCAATATGTGAAAAATAATCTCTATAGAATCAAAGAAGCGATCGCAATCTAAATACTTTTTGCAAGATGAAGACTATTAGATGGATGGATATACCTTTTTAATGAGAAAACTCGTACTTAAAGCTCGGTTTTTATCCTAACGCTACTTCGCACAAATTAAGATTTGTAAGTTCTTGATGCATCTAGGGTGCATTCGCCTACATTGATCCTGTTATTTGACGATCGAGCAATTTAGTAGAAGAAATCGCTACTAAATATAGAAAACTACGATGCCCAATCTTATGCAACTTTCACTCATTCACCCGGTCATGGGTCTGATGCCAACCCTATTAGCTCAATTGAGCGATTCTGCTGATTCCGCTGCTAGCGCAGGTGTCTCCGCCGGAACGCTCGTGTTTTATGCGTTCGTATATGTCTTTTTCTCATTTTGCACCTGGAAAATCTTCCAGAAATGCGGGACTGAGAATGCTTGGTATGCCTGGATTCCGGTTTTAAGTACCTACGTCCTATTTAAAACAGTGGGAGATGAAAGAGCCGTTTTGTGGACGGTTCTCAGCATTATTCCCTGCGTAGGAATCGTGTCTGCTGTGATGTCGATCGTGGCATGGGTCAAGGTGTTTCAAAAGCTAGACAAATCTCCTTGGCTGCTATTGCTCTGCTTGACTGGAATTGGTGCATTTTTCGTGTTTGGCTATGCTGCGTTTGCCTAATGCCGTGATGAAACTTAAATCTAGAAAAGTCATCTTCTCGTTGCTGCTTGCCCTGTTTGCAGGCGGCTCGTTGGCAACTTATTCTGCATCTGACGCAAATTTCCTGTTCAAAACCGTTGAGCTATTAGTGATTCAGCAGATTGGAGCCGGCATCATTTATTTGGTTTGTTTTGCGCCAGATTTACTGCGATCGTCTGGCTCACGAAAGGAATCTCACTGAGTTAAAGCCGCTAAGTTTGTGCATCCTACGTGATCACACAATTCCGCAGAAAGGTATGGATTGCATTTCTGCGGAATTTGATTCAGGATGAATTTCCCCGTTATGCAAAATCTCCGCTTCCTTGAAGAAATCGGAGATCCCATAGGTGGTTTCTGTGTTCACGTTTTAATGGTGAATGATCGGCGAATTAGCAGTATGCCGTTATCTCAACAGGCTCGGATGAAACGATATTTCTATTGCGCGATCGCACTCACCCCAATTATTGGTAGTTTTACATTGCAACCGGGAATTTCATTTCTAAGCTGTCCACTAAAATACTGGGTTGGCATTCCTTGCCCCGCTTGGGGATTAACCAGAGGATTTATCGCGATCGGGCACGGACATTTTAATCAAGCTACCGCTTATCATTTATTTTCACCAGTGTTATTTATAGCATTTCTAATTGCAACAATTCATCTGTTGTTAGAACTAATTCTAAATCAGCCGGTTCAGATGTTTTATGTAAAGCTTCTAGCTCAATCTAAAATTCAAGTTTTTCTGTTGCTGATGTTGCTTGGCTATCACGGTTCACGAGTTTACGAACTTGTAACGTTAGGAACACTCCAGAGCGATATCCTTGCTTCACCATTTGGGCAAACCCTTTTTCGCTAAGAGCCCTTTTTCGCTAGGAGTGAGATTTGCCAAGCTCTTGAAAAATGGCCTGCACTAATTGATTGGGATCAATGGGTTTGGCAAGGTGTTGCTGAAAGCCTGCCTTGAGGGCTTGCTGCTGGTCGTACTCTGCTGCATACGCTGTTAGTGCGATCGCGGGAATGGTCTTTCCTCGTGGCATTGCTCGCAGCAGTTGCATCAGTCGGTAGCCATTCATCTCCGGCATTCCAATATCGCTAATAATGAGATCGGGAGTTGATTGCTCAATCGTGTAGAGCGCTTCGGCGGCAGAAGATACAGCCGTGACGATCGCTTGCTCTTGCTCCAACATAAACGTGAGGATGTCTCGCGAATCCGCTTCATCTTCTACCACTAAAATTTGAACGTCCCTTAAGTTAGCGCTCGGTTCAGATGCAGATGCGGGAGCCACTTCAACTTGATGTGTAGCCAGCGGAACTTTGACGGTAAAGGTGGCTCCCTGTCCTTCACCGAGGCTGTCTACTCCTACCACGCCACCGTGCAGTTCAGTAATTTGTCGGACGATCGCAAGTCCCAACCCTAAACCGCCAAACTTGCGAGTCGTTGCCCCATCTTCTTGGCGAAAATGCTCAAACACGTGGGGCAAAAACTGGTGACTGATCCCTTTTCCGGTGTCGGTTACTTGAATTTGAGCGTGAGATTTGCCAGAAGAAAGGTCAATGGTAATCTGCCCGCCTTGGGGCGTGAATTTGACGGCATTGGAAAGGAGGTTCCACACGACTTGCTGTAAGCGTCCTGCATCTCCATTCACCATCACGCCCTGCTTAGCACCCGTTGTTTGAATCAGTAAAGACTTCGCTTCAGCAGCTAATCGAACCGTTTCGATCGCGCTAGAAATGACCATACCTAGATCAACAGGCGCGATCTCAAGGCTCATTTTGCCGCGTAAAATTCGAGAAATGTCGAGCAGATCATCAATCAGCTGCACCTGAAGTTTGGCGTTGCGTTCGATCGTGGCGATCGCGTCCATCGCTCGTTCGCCTTTCAGTTTGCCCTGTTGCAGCAATCGCGACCAACCGAGAATCGGATTCATCGGCGTCCGGAGTTCGTGAGACACCACAGCGAGGAATTCATCTTTAATTCGATTGGCTTGCTCAGCAGCTTCGCGGGCGGCTTGTTCCTGTTGCAGCACCAGCGATCGCTCTTGTTCCACCTGCTTTTGTTGCTCAATGTCAGTACAGGTTCCAAACCATCGCGTGATTTGACCCTGTTCATTCTTTAAAGGAGTTCCTTGCCCTAAAAACCAACGGTAGACACCGTCTGCTCGTCGAAACCGATACTCAATTTCGTAGAATGCGCCTTCGTTGACTGATTTTAGCCACCGCTCACGAGTTCGTTCTGCATCATCGGGATGAATAATGTCGAGCCAATCTAAGCCCAGCATTTGTTCCATATTCAGCCCTGTATAGTTGCAAAATTGCTGATTTACATACTCATTCTGTCCTTCAACATTTGTGATCCAAACAAGTTGCGGAATCGATTCAGCTAAAATTCGGTAACGCTCTTCGCTCTCGCGCAATGCCGCTTCGGCTTGCTTGCGATCGCTAATCTCAGCACATAAAATTGAAATTCCATTTGGCGTTGGATAGACACGATTTTCAAACCAGCGATTCCAAGCCATGTAGTGATACTCGAACTGTACGGGCGTTTGTTCGCGCATCACGTGATGCAGGTGATCGTAGAACTCAGTGCCAACGAAATCGGGAAAGAAATCCCAAATGTTTTTGCCAATGACCGCTTCGCGCTGCATTCCAATAATTTCGAGTTGACGATCATTAACGTAAAGATAGCGCCAGTTATGATCCAACACAAAAAAACCGTCGCGTAGCGTAGACAACACCTCTTGCAGATTTGCTTCTGCGGTTTTGGCTTCCGTTCGCAGGGCGTGCTCTCGCGAGCGAGAGCGTTGCCGTTGTTGAGCAAGTTTGAGACTCGATTCTACCCGGGCAACCAGTTCTCTGCCTGAAAAGGGCTTGATCAGATAATCATCGGCTCCCGCTGCAAGTCCTTCGAGGCGCGATTCTTCTCCGGCTCGTGCTGAGAGCAAGATGATCGGAATATTTTGCGTTTTCGGATCAGATCTGAGCGATCGCAGGAGTTCAAACCCGTCGAGTCCGGGCATCATCACATCGGTTAGGACGAGATCAGGAAGATGCGATTCTCCTAGCGATCGCACCGCATTGAGCGCTGAAGTGCCATCTGCCACGGTTTGAACGTCATACTTCCGGCCCAATAGCCGCTTGATATACTCGCGCATATCAGCATTGTCATCTGCGAGCAGAATCCGAGCCCCAGGCTCAGCCGCCTTGACCTCCTGGATCTCCTCGGCTTCATGGTCAGTCAGCAGCCAGCTTAGCGCTTCTGCCAAGAAGGGACTCGTTCTCACAGTTCCGTCTGTGTTGCGCTCTGCGCTAATCGCGACGTTATGACCGATTTCTCGTTGATGAATCGGTACATGCGTCGTTCCAGTCGGAATCGAAACGGTAAAGCAACTGCCTTGACCGAGAACGCTAGTCACGTCGATTGTGCCAGCATGGAGTTGCACGAGTTCTTGCACCAGCGATAAGCCAATCCCAGAGCCTTCAAAACTGCGTCCTTCTGCACCTCTAACACGGTGAAAGCGCTCAAATAGATGCGGTAATTCTTCGCTAGGAATGCCAATACCCGTATCGGCAACAGCTAGTTCAACCCGATCGTCTAGCCATCTCAATCGAACAGTAATCCAGCCATGAAACGTAAACTTAAACGCATTAGACAATAGATTGAAGATGATTTTCTCCCACATCTCGCGATCGACGTAAATCGCTTCAGGTAAGGGAGGGCAATCGACTACAAGCTGCAATCCGGCACGCTCGATCGTAGAGCGAAATACACTGGCAAGCTCAGTTGTATACATCGCCAGATCCGTTGGTTCATAGGTCGCTTGCGTGCGTCCTGATTCGAGGCGAGAGACATCAAGCAGCGTATTGACAAGCTTGAGCAACCGTTGACCATTGCGCTGCATCACTTCAAGGCGATCGCGCTGCCGGGGAGAAAGCGGTTCCTCAGCATCTGCTAACGCTTCCTCTGCTTCACCCAGCACCAAGGTTAGAGGCGTGCGAAGCTCATGGCTAATGTTGCTGAAAAAAGTGGTCTTCGCCCGATCAAGCTCTGCTCGCGCCTGCTCATTTAACTTGTCTTGAGTGATGTCGCGAACTTCAATAATGGTGCCAACAACACCATTGCCTTCTCGAATCGGACTAGCTGTGTAAGCAACCGGATAAAAGCTTCCATCTTTGTGAACGAAAACTTCTTCTCCTTGCTCCTGATTGTTCTGCGGAAATGCTTGATCAATTGGACAGTCTTCTAACGCATAGGGACGCCCATCTGGATGAGTATGATGAATGACATTGTGGAGCGCCTGCCCCTTTACTTCAGCCAGCCGAAACCCCGTCAGTTGCTCTGCCGCCGCATTCATGTAAATGCACTGCTGCTGCTCATCCATGATAAAGAGAGCAAGGGTAGCATTGTTACAAACCGCTTCGAGTTGGCGTTTGTAATACTCAGCGTTGAGCGGCTCCTCTACACTCAGAGGAGGTTGATTACTGGGTAAATCTTGCTCTGCTGTTGTATCTTGTCGTGTCATAGCTCAAAGCAAACCTGCTGTTTCAGGGCGGTTTTGGGTCGAGTCAGTTGGATAAGCCAGCCAATTATTAACTGATCCTGTTACTAACTGAGCCTATTGGCTTCATTAAAAGCGCGATCGCTTCTATCAGTGTATCGGGATCGATTGGCTTTGCGATATGGCGCTGAAAGCCCGCCGCGATCGCGCGTTGCTGATCGAGTTCCCCAGCATAGGCGGTGAGGGCGATCGCCGGAATGGTTCCGCCATGATTGGGGGGCAGGCTGCGAATCTGACGAATCAGGGTATACCCGTCCATGTCTGGCATACCGATGTCACTTAGAAGGATATCGGGAACAGGCTGAGAACCAGTTGCGGGTTCTTCTGAGTGAAAGGTGCGAATTGCGGCGGCTCCTGATGTAACGGCGATTACCGTTGCGCCTTCTTGCATCAAGGCAAATTGCACCAATTCACGAGAGTCGGAATCATCATCCACGACGAGAACGCGAGTGCCTGTCAAATTCGCGGAAACCGTTTCTTTCGAGACATCAGCGGGAATGGCATTGACCCCTAGTGGAATCTTGACGGTAAAGGTTGCGCCCTGATCTTCGCCCGGACTACTGACCGCGATCGCGCCGCCGTGGAGTTCAACGAGTTGACGCGCGATTGCCAGTCCCAATCCCAGTCCACCAAATTTTCGAGTCGTAGTGCCATCTTCTTGCTGGAATCGCTCAAACACATAGGGCAAAAAATCAGCACTGATGCCTTTACCCGTGTCGGTTACTTGAATCTGGGCGTGAGTTCCTACTTTGTCTAAATCAATTGTTACCTGCCCACCGCTCGGCGTAAACTTCACCGCGTTGGACAACAAATTCCAGACAATTTGCTGCAATCGGCTCGAATCGCCCATTACCGTTATTGTCTCTGTTGGCAGGTTGGTTTCAACAGCGATCGCTTTGGCTTCTGCTGCTAGTTTGCTGGTGTCGATCGCGGCTGTAATGACGGTGCGAAGATCAACCGCCTTGATGTCCAGGCTTAACTTGCCTCTAAGAATTCGGGACACGTCAAGCAAATCGTCGATGAGCTGCACTTGAAGCGTGGCGTTGCGCTCGATCGTCTTGAGGGCTTCTTGAGTTTTGTCCAAGTTGAGCCTACCGCTTTGCAACAGTTTTGACCAGCCTAGAATTGGATTGAGCGGTGTGCGGAGTTCGTGCGATAGAATTGCCAAGAATTCATCTTTGATGCGGTTGGCAGTTTCTGCGTCGGCTCGTGCCGATTGTTCTCGCTCTAATAACTGTTCGCGTTCTTGTTCTGCCAGTTTGCGTTCTACTTCACGCTGCTTTGCAACGGTAATGTCTTCCGCAACTCCTGCTAGTCGATCGGGTTGTCCGTTTTCACCGCGCACCACAAAGCCGCGATCGCGCACCCATCGAATCGATCCGTCAGGACGAATCACGCGGTATTCTTCATCCATACTGCCCCTAGCGAGGCATCTTGTGGGAGCCGTCTTGACGCGATCGCGATCATCGGGATAAATGGTCTCAATCCAGGAGCTAAAGTCGCTCAGTACACTCGCCCTAGAGCGCCCCCAAACCTTTTCGTAGGCAGGACTCACGTAAAGCAACTGGTGAGCGTGCGGATCAAACAGCCAAAAGACGCTGTGAATTGTCTCTGCCATTTGGCGAAAGCGCATTTCGCTCTCACTCAGCGCCGCTTGCTGCTCTTCTAAACTGGTCACAAGGTAGCGCAACGACTGGGATAGTTTAGCTAATTCATCCTGACCTTTGACGATGGGAATTTCGACATGCGATCCTTGCCGACGCTGATCGGCGATCGCGGTAATCTTGAGCAAAGGATTCACAATTTGGCTGGCGCTAAGCCAGCTTAAAAGCGCAAATCCAATCCCAAATAAACTTCCTAAGCCAAGAATTTGGCGTTGTAGCGATCGCGCGGGGGCAAGCGCAACATCTGCATCTTGACGCACTAGCACGCGCCAACCTAAGCCCGGATAGCTGCGATAGCCTCGGCTTTCTGCCACTCCGGTAATAAATTCTCCATCTGGCCACGCTTCGATCGCATAATTCTGATTGTGCTGTGCCGTTTGTACACTGGGCAACGTTAGTCTCTTCCCTTGTTGAGAAGGATCTCCTAGCAGCACAGTACCTTGAGGATCGAGAATCAAGATTTCAACTTGTCGCTTGTGTCCTATAGGTTCGAGCAGGGACTTCTGAATCTCTTCTGCCCACTCCCAGTTGAGGTGGGCGGCAATGACCCCTTGCAAGTTCCCTTGTTCATCCTTAAGAGGAGCCGCTAAATCTAAAAATCGAAGTGGTTCTTGATTCGGACGCTGTAAGATTGGCTCTAGCAACTTGGCGCGATGCACATCTCCCACAAACGGACGGACTTGTGCTTTGCGAAACCAGTCTTTAGACGATGCATCAACCCCCTCTAAAATGCCCTGCGTACTGGCAGTAACGATTCCTCGCTTGTTTGTGATGCCGATCCAAGCATAGTCTGGATAGGTCTGCTGGGTCTGATTCAGCAGCGATCGCTGTTCTGCAACTAGAGCGTTAGGGTTCCGAATCGACGGCAAGGCAGCGAGAATTTGAATTTCGCGATACCGCTCAAACATGCCCCGATCAAGCTTGTCTGCCATCTGAGAGGCGAGTTCTGCCAAAGCTTCTCCCTGTGTGGCTTGGAGCCGCTCTTGAGTTGTGTTGCCCACGCTCCAACTTAGCAGCAAACACAGCAAAATCACAATGCCACCCGTTGCTACTCCCAAGCGAGCTTTGAGGCTGCGGTTTGGGTTAAGAGACATCACGCGATCGCGGAAAGGCAAATTAACCATACAAGCAGTAGCGAGAACTGGGATGGATGGGAGACGACAGAATATCCTCTTTTTCAAAAATAGAAACTCGATTCCGCCGATCAGCTTCCAATCAGACCTCAGTAGACTACGCCAATCGAAGGGTAGCAAGGCTCTATCTTAAGAGGGAAGCTAATTTTAGAATAAATTACTAGCAGTTGATGGTGCTTTAGTTTAAATGGGGTGTTGGAACGCCTTGGTGACTTGAAGCAACACCCTCGGTTGAAAGCATTTCCTGTGCTTCAGCCAGCATCGCATCCTCGACCGATCGCGGCAACTGAATGTCGGCTCCATTTGTGACAGCTCCAAGCAGCCGTAAATTATCCGATTCATTCAGTTGATCGATTGCCGTTTCGAGCAAGCTTTGCTGCGTCACGCCCGGACGGGTCACGAGAATCATGCCGTCTGTCAAGGGTTCGAGCAGGAGCGCGTCATTGCACTTACTGAGCGCTGGAGAATCGAGAATCACCAGGTCGAAGCGTCCCCGTGCGTCTTCAAGTAATCGTCGCATTTCGCTCGATTCTACAATCGACGCAGATTGCTGCTGCGGACCTGGACTCGGCACAACATAAAGGTTCTCCACATCGGGCGCAAGACGAATACAGTTGCTAATTTGTCCTAAGAATCGAAGCGGCTCAACTTGACTATCGGGATCAGGCGATAGATGGACGTAGTGAGATGCTGACCCCGATCGCAGGTCGGCTTCAACCAGTAAGGTGCGTTTACCCGCGCGAGCAGATGCGATCGCCAGATTATACGCCGTGACGGTCTTCCCTTCTCCATCGACCGTACTGATAACCATCACGACTCGCGGCGCTTTCACATCGCTCAACCGCAGATTACTCCGAAACCGCTCATAGTATTCAAAGTACGGCGAATTGGGCTGAGCCAAGACTGGGGAACTGCCGGGAATAAATGATTTCACGCGGGGCAGAACGCCCAAAATGGGCACATCTTGCTGTCGAATGGCCTCGCGCAAGTCTTCTTCCGTGTAGAACGTGCCTTCTAGAGTATCGAGTAAGAAGACAAGACCCGCCCCAACAACCAACCCGACAACACCGCCGATGCCCAGCGTGATGGGGATACTTTTTGGAGCCTTGAGACTGGCAGGAGCTACGGATGGATTTTTCGCTAAGCTCAAGCTACTGACGGTCTCGGCCTCTGCCGCTCTGGCATCGACAAGCTTTTGCTGCATCTGATCATACAAGCTCTTTTTGAGCCTCACCTGATCTTCAAGGCGAACCCGCTCCATCTGCTTGTTAGGAATGCTAGAGAATTCCTGTCGAAGCTCTTGCTGCGATCGCGCCGTTGAAATTAGCTGTTGCTGAAGCGTTTCTTGTTGAGTTTTGAGGTTAACTAGCGTGTTAGCTAACTGCTGTCTAGCTGGATCAAGGCTACTATCTTGACGCACATTGCCGATCAGTGGCGCGGCAGAACCGTTACCCCCTATCACTTCAGCAGCTCGTCTCCTCAGTTCTTCGTTAAACGCTTCTTGCTGTTTTCGCAGCGTCACCATTTGAGGATGCTCAGAGCGCAAATCCTTGCCTAAAACCGCCATTTGCGACTCAACTTGCTGAATTTGGGCACGCAGAGCCGCAATGATCGGGTCGGCACTTAAGGCAGACGAGACGTACGCTTGGTTGGGGTCGAGTCCCAGTTTGGTCTGTAAGCTGCGAATCTGCGTATTCACGCCGTCTAACTGGAGTTGCAAATCTCTCGCCTGCTGCTGGCTCCCTGTGATGGATTTGATGATGCTGCCATCCTGCGCGGCCAGAATTTGAGGTCCTTGCGATCGATCAAAATTCTCCAAAGCGTTCTCAGTTGTCGTCAGCTCGCTTTTCACCGTTGGCAACCGTTGCTGGATCGAGTCAATCACCGATCGCAATCGCGCCGAATTATTCGACCGACTCTGCTCGACAATTCGCTGCGTCACTTGCCCAATGACGCTAACGGCGCGTTGCTGATCTCTGTCTTTGTACGTCACATCGATCTGTGCCTTCCCACCGCCGTCCTTTGCTTTGTCACCGCCTGCGCCAATTTTGACCGCAATATTGCTGTTCAGTTCTTTGGGCTGAAGTCCGACCTCTTTTGCGATCGCTTCGATCAACTCTCTCGGCAACAGCGTTTCTGCTGTAAACGTCTCGACAGGTTGCCGCACTTCTGTACCAATGGTCGAAAACGCGATCGGCGGCGCATTGGAGACAAGCGAGGCTTCGGCAAGATAGCTAGGCGGCGCTTCAGGCTGAATGGCGATTACCCCGGCTGCCCCCAGTCCCACTGCAACCCCGGCAGGAATGACCCATTTATAACGGTTAACAGCGAGAAAGTAGCGCTTGATGATGGGAGGAGACATAGGTAGAAGCCCGTCGAGTTAGAGAAGACTATCAATCGTTATCGTTATCACTGTTATTCGGACCAAACAGATTCGCCGCACCGCTTCGCAATTCCCGGAAGAACAGCAGGAATCCCAGCACGTCTCGAAAGGGTTGAGTGAAGGTATTGAGCGCGTATGTGATCTTGCCGACCAAGTTGCGACCAATCACAATCACATCATTATCTTCTAAGACAACATTCTGCGTCAGGTCGCCCATAAGAACATTTTTTGCATTAATGTCACGAGACACAGCCTTTTTCTTCACCGGATCAAAGCGGATCAGGGCAACTCTGCGAAAATCGATGCGATCGGGGTTGGGGCGCGCCGCAGATAGCGCGTCTAGAAACGTGCTGCCATTGGGAAGCGTCACATTTCCTAAACCGCTACTGGCATAACTCAGAACCCTGACTGTAATTTGAGGTTTTACTAAGGTCGAGCGAGCGACCAAGTCGCGATCGTACTCCTGAGCCGCACTCTGCTCAATCTTTGGAATCACGACAACATCCCCATCTTGCAGCCGCAAATCGGGCAACGCAGACCCATCTTTCAAGGGGGTGATCAAATCAAGTTTTTCTTCCAGGGTCGAACCATCCTGCAAACTGCGTTTGACTCGAACGGCTCGCAAGTCGGCGGTTGAGGTTGCACCTCCTGCAAGCAACAATGCCGAACTGATGCGCGGCAGTTGAAGCGGGTATAGCCCCGGACGAGTGACTTCGCCAGTCAGGGTGACTAAGACCGGGCGAGGATTACTCAGCGCCAGATACACGATCGGATCGATCACATAGCGATCGAGTCCTTGCCGGACTCTCTCCTGGGCTTGTTCGATCGTCAATCCCTGCAGCGACAGACGCCCGAGCAGCGGAGCGGTGATATTTCCTTCCTGATCGATCGTGGCTTGGAAATTCAAATCGGAGAATCGTTGAACCACGACTGAAATGGTGTCACCTCCGCCCAAGCGGTATGGCTCAAAGGCTTGAGTCGGGAGCGCATTGGTGGGTGGAACAGGCGTAACGACAGCAGGCATGGTCGGTACAGGTACAGTCGGTGCAGGTACAACAGGGACAGGCGGTACAGGTACAGACGGTGTAGGCGGCACAACTACACGGCTTGGTGTGCTTGGAGTTGGCATCGGCGCTGGAAGTTCACCCCGCTCCCGGAGTCGTTGCCGGGCTTGCTCAACGAGATCTAAAGACGTCGGACGCTGAGGAAGCACGGTTGGGTCGGTGTTGCGCTCTGGCACAATTGGATCCGCCGGGTTGAGCACAGGAGGCATCGGAGTCTGACTCATTAAAGTTTGACTGGATGCAGAATCAGCCCATGCTGAGTTGGTAAGCCAAGCCAGCATCCCAAGTGGCAACGTCGCTGCGACAGAATGAGTACCGATTAAACAGAAAGCAGTCAGTCGAGAAGCTAAAGACATAACGAGAAGACGGGCGGGCTAATATCACGATGGATCTCACCGATACTCAGTAAATACCCATTTAAGCAAGATTATTCACACTGACCCCATTGGTTTCAGGGATCTCAGTATCAAAATTTGTGTTGTTTTTGATGAAGTCTGCCCTTCATTCTACGGGTGGATCACAAATTCGCTCACCCAGCGTTCTCTTTTAAAGCACCTTCCATCAAGGTAATTTGCACAGTCTGAGCTAATGACTCCAGTTTCGACCAAGATTTCTCAATGTCGTCTAAGGGTTCGATGGGCATTAACAGGCTCACCGCCACCCAAGGCACGCGACGATCGCTCCATTGCGCCATACGATCCGCCACAAACCAATGGCTCGGCATGGGATGCCCTCCCCCTGACCAGGCATACCATTGCAGCACTGCATAGGTTTGTCTGTCAGTCCACGCTCGAAAAAAGCGGGCGGTGACTTGAGCAGGCGATTTGGAGGTGATAAATTCTGCGGTTCGGGTAGAATCAGTTTTCCAGCCTTGGACGCCATCGAGATCAGTCCATTCTACGGCAGGCTGATCTAACGGCCCATTCTGCGGAAACAGAAATATGGTTGCTTTTGTTGGAGAGCTATTTGTTGGAGAACTGTTTGTTTGAGAGCTATCAATCGCTCTGTCTGGGTTGCGCTTCTCGCTAATCGTTTGTTGCAGCCAGCGATGCTCCCCAATAATTGCAACGCGCTGATCATCAGTTTGCCACTCCGTCAACGTCAGCCCATCTTGTCTAAGCTGCTTGAGTTGCTTGAGAACTGTGACTCTTGGCGGCGATGTCCAACGCCAGTTGCCGCCCGATAAGTAGCCTGGAATTGCCCCCCAGCAGACGAGGACAACCAGCAACAGGAGAAGACTTAACTTGGTGAGGGAAAGCTGCTTGAGCTTGGGCAAAGACAGGTGCATGAGGCAAACTCAGATAGGGGCAAAATTTAAGGCAAGTCTTGAGTTACGGCTGGCGCGAAGAACGCTTCGAGGTGACGAATCACCACCACTAGTAAACCCAGCATGATCGCCGAGTAGCCATCGCCGCCCCAGCCATCGTGTAACCAATGAAAAGCAGCGGCTTGGCTCGTGCCATGAAAGTACGCTAGCAGGGTATTTCGGACGATATTTGCGAGAATGCTAATTGCGATCGTGGCGGTCAAAAAAGAAATAACAATGGGGCGCACCCGCAAGTTATCTGTCCAATACAACAACATCAACGCCACATATAAACTGGTAAACAGCATCTTCAGTCCAGCACAATAAGGCGCTACCTCTACGAGCTTGCCTCCAACTAATAGATAGATGTTTTGCACGGTCACATCCATTCCCAGTTGAGCCAGAACGAATCCTGCGCTTCCCGCAATGAAGGCTTGTAGCGGCAGGGTATAAGGTGTAATCAGATAAGGAATTTCGTTTGGTGTTGCCAAAAAGACGAGTAGCAGTGGAAACGATTGCAGCTTCAGACCGGGTATGCCTTTGAGCCATAAGCACAGTCCAGTAAGCAGCACAGGAAATGAGATATTGACCGGATCAGGTAATCCACTGAGATATAAAACTCCAGCCATCAGTAGAAATACTGCGCCTGACAGGGTTGCCCCTGCAAATTCTTGGCGCTGCTTTGGGCGGGCTGTCATTCGATGTAGAACGTCTTGAGGCGAATCGAGCCGTTGCCATCGTCGGCGGTGTGTCCAGGCGATGTATGCAGCAAACGGCAGCCCAATCAACCCATGGCTAAAGTACTCGTGTTCAATGCTGATAGATTTTCGCAGCCAACCGTCATACCAGTGAACCAGTAGGGGAGCATACATTAGCGTTAGCAAGCCGAGTAGAGCAACATCACTCCAATAGCGTTCGATAAGAGAGAGCCGGGCAGTTCGCATGGCGTTAGGCCGAGAGTTGGATTGCAGATGGTGTGGCGAGAGCTTCCTCAATCGCGCCCATCACTTGTATCACATGTTCCTCAGTAAGACCCGGATACATGGGTAAAGAAATAATTTCTTGACAAAGGGCTTCTGCGATCGGGAAGTCTCCGACGCGGTAGCCCAAGTTCTTAAAGGCAGGCTGGAGATGGCAGGGCAACGGATAGTGAATTCCGGTTTGAATTCCTTGGGTGTCTAGATGAGCTTGCAGCGCGTCTCGATTAATCTGGCAGGGGGTCTCACCCAGCAGTGTATTCTGAAACGCTCGAAGCACATAGAGATGATAGACATGACCTTTGCCGCTCTGGTTTTGAATCGGCAACAATCCTTTGGAGTGGAGCGGTTTCAGAAGTGCGTTGTATTGCTCGGCGATTTGGCGGCGATCGCGGTTCCACTCATTTAGGTACGGCAGTTTGACACCCAGAACAGCCGCTTGCATCGAATCCAATCGACTGTTTGTGCCGTAATCGGTGTGAAAATATTTGCGGGGTGCGCCATAATTTCGCAGAGACCGGAGTTTTGTGGCGATCGCCTCGTCTTGAGTGACGACCATGCCACCATCACCCAACGCCCCCAAATTCTTACTCGGATAAAAACTAAAGGCGGCGGCCATGCCGACTGAACCTGCTTTGTATCCTTCTCGCTGAGCTAAATGTGCCTGCGCTGCATCTTCAAAAATTAGCAAACCGTACGTATTTGCTAAATCTCGTAACAAGGTCGGCGATACCATTTGACCGTAGAGATGCACAGGCACGATTGCGCGAGTTCTGGGTGTGATTACGTTTTCTGCCGCCACTAAATCGAGCAATGCGGTCTTCGGATCGCAATCGACTAATATAGGAATTGCGCCTGTTCTTAAAACGCCAATTAAAGTGGCAACAAATGTATTCGCCGGTAGAATAACTTCATCACCATTGCCAATTCCGCAAGCTTGCAAACCGAGCGCGATCGCATCCGTTCCACAAGCGACTCCTACTCCAAATGAGGCTCCGCAGGCGGCGGCGAAGGCCTGCTCAAATTCCACAACCGCTTGTCCTAAAACATAATCGCCTCGCTCCATGACCGTGCGAATAGCGCGATCGATCTGCGCTTGAATGGGTTGGTGTTGCGGCGTCAAATCGACAAATGGAATGGCGGTAGGAATGCTCTGCATAAGTCATGCCAGTAAGGAAGCTAGTCAGGGTTAGAGTACCCACAGAAGGGGTATCAATTCAGATTTGCATGATTTCTAAGGCGCGTTGACAGACGCACTTAAAATCGCCCTGTTCTTCGTTGACATTAATTCAATGACATTAAATTAATATCATTGAGCGCCAACTGAGGGATCGCAACTTGAGCACTATCGCCTGCTCTTTTCCTTTACTCTGGCTTCTCCACTTCTGGAGCTTCAAAAACTCGACTGTACTCCAAGGCGGTAAGTCAGTCCAGGTTGATAGATTCGATTTGATTTTTCATACGTGCGATCGGCAAGGTTCTCAAGCAGCAGCGTGAATCCTAACTGGTTTGTAATCGGAATCCGGACTCCAAAATCTAAGTTAATCCAGCCCGGAGAGAACTCGCGACTATCGTCTCCTGGGTTTAGAAAAATTGCTCGCCGTGCCCCGCTAAAGTAGCTGGCATATAAATTCACTTCCCATCCATTCGAGGCATAGCCAACGCCTAGCTGGGCACCAGAGTAAGGGATTGAGCTTAACTGCAATCCTTTTTCAGCACCACTTCCAATCTTGGCATCGGTGTAGGTGTAGTTCACAAACGTTGACCACTGCGGCGAGACTTGCCAGCGTACGGCCGCTTCCAATCCGTTTGTATTCACGAGTCCAATATTCGCCCAACGTCCCGATTGGATGCCTAAGCGATCGCTTAATCGACTGCCAAAATAGGTTAATTGCCCGGTTAACCGCGAGGAAAGTTGAACATCGACTCCGGCTGACCAAGATGCACCCGTTTCAGGGTCTAAGTCTGGATTGGGCAACCAATTATGCACGGTGTCAAACAGGTAAAGTTGATCGAGCCCTGGATTGCGATGCACCGATACGACACTGCCACGCACCGCAACATTCGGAGAAATCGCCCATCGTGCGCCCACACTGGGGTTAAGATAACTTCCGAAATCACTGGTGAAGTTTTGCCGCAGTCCAACTTCAGCCTGTAAATTGTTGGTGATTTGCCAAGTATTGAGCGCAAATAGAGACGCTTGGAAGCGATCGCGCTCAATCTCACCATTCAATCTCGAAAATTGAGGCACAGTACTAGACAGTTCTCCTGTGAGAAACGCATTCTGTAGATCAATCCCCCACCGAAGATTGTTGGTTCTACTGGTTTGCCAATTATGTTCAACTCTGGCGTTCAAGGCACGAGAATCGAGGTCTCCAGTGCGAAAGAATCGTCCTTGGGCAGGACCTGACGTATTAAATTTGTCTTGATTAAACGATAACGTTGTCGTTAAGGTTGAATCGTTGCTGCTCCCTAGCTGAGATCGCCAGGTTAAGCCAGCATTTAGCTTGTCGTGATTCAAGCGATCGCGCTGAAGCGGAAATCCAAAATAAAGCAGTCCTCTTCGACTGGTAATTGCCGAAACATCCAAGCTCAACGTGTTACGCGAGTTGAGGTCTAAGCCAAAGCTGCCATAGTAATTCTCAAGCTTTGTGTCGCCGTTAAACAGCCGTCCATCTGCCCCGCGATTGGCTGCCCCAACAGGCACTCGATAGTCGTTGTCTGCCTGAAATCGTTCGTAGCTAAGAATGTAGTTTACCTTGCCTGACGAGCCTGTAAAATTGCCTCGATAGTTGGATAAGCCATAGGAGCCGAATTGTGCAAGTCCATTCAATTTCGGCGTGCCGCTCCCTTTTTTGGTGATAATGTTGACCACACCGCCTACCGCTTCTGAACCGTAGAGCGTGGCGCTGGTTCCGCTCGACAGTTCGACTTGCTCGATCGCACCTGCAGGAATGCCGTTTAGATCGGTTGCACCGTGATAGGTATTGACGTTCGTCCCGATCGGTCTGCCATTGAGCAAGAACACGGACTGATTGATCGATGCGCCCCGGTAGAACGTTCCAGTATGAATATCTGCGCCATAGCCGACATCATTGATCGCAAATCCTGGTAGACCGCGTAAAATTTCTGCGGCGCTGTCTGCTCCCTGCTTGCGAATCTCATCTGACTGGATTCTATACACTGGGCTAGACGTTGGCTTTTGACGTTTTCCTTCAACGACAACCTCTTCTTCAGGTGCTGATTCTTCTTCAGGCAGTGATTCATCAGAAATTGCTTGAGTCACGATTGAAGGAGTTGAAACCTGAGCTAACTTCGCTTGAGATACGTTAACCCCCGTTTCAATCAGTAATTTAGCCTCAGTTTTTGGCTCAAGATTGCGGATTCGCAGTACTGGTGTTGAGTTCTGCTCAATGCTGAACTCATTGGGTAGGGCATTAATAATAGAATTTAAGCTACGATTCGCTTTTCTAAGTTCTAAAGTGTTGCGCTTAGCATTGCTCCAATCGTTAACAGTAACGGCGACATCTTCTACTTCAGTTGCTTTAACAGAAAGAACTTCAGCGAATACTGGATTAATGCCCAGGAACGCAGTACTTGCGGCCCCTAACGTTAGTTTGAGATTAAGATTTTGTTTCAGCACAGTGTCTACTTCAATTTAGAATTGCCTGCCAGGTCAAGGGTTAGGCAATCTTGGTGACACGAATATCATTTGTGCAAAAGGATTCTGCCGTCAAAAGACAGTTCGTCGTACATGCGGCGGTACATCGCTTAAATCGCTAGGACAATTTGCTCTAAGCACTTAAAGCGGCTCAAAAGTATCCCTTCCCTATTGTTGCTATTTAGCTTGGTTCCGAACCTGCCGCGCTATATCCAACAGGGCTGACCAGCGTTTCTGAAGTTGCTTTGCCGTCAGCCTTAGTGTTTGCATGATCTCTTGATCATCGGCTTTGGCTTGCTTGAGTTGCAGAAGCTGTTGCTGATCGACCGAAAGAGTTCCTAAGAAGAGGTCCCACTGCTGAGTGGAGAGTCCAAAGTTTTGGTCTAAATCAGCTCCAAGCCATTCGTGAACGACTTTCCAATTGCCAGAGGTCGTGAACTTTTCAACGTGATATTTAAAACGCTGTTGCAGATAATCGCGTTGCCGGGGTGTCAAATTTAGGATGTCATCGATCTCCGGCACAGACAGATCTTTGAGCTTGAGCGTGAGATAGTCTACACAGTCTTGCTGCCCTTGAGATCCGAGATATTGCATTAGTTCGGCAATGACGCGATCGCGCAATCCCGATTCCGACGAATCATCTTTATCGGCGACCATCTGCTCTCGAATCATTTGCAGCACTGGAGACCGTCCATAGGTATCAGCTTCGTCACCTTTGGCGGTTTCCATTGCCGTTTCAATATCGACTGCAATTTCTTGAGGCTGACGACTAGCAAAGCGCTGCGCCCGTAGAATCACAAGCTGTTGGCTGTGCTGAGTGGGCAGGGTAATGCGACGCTTGCCGTATTGCTCAGTGAAGGCCATATATTCTGCCAGTTCTAGCCGAGTCCGAGGCTGATAGGTTTCGGCTAACTGATTTTCCCGGCGAAACGCTCGCAGCGATTCGGTGTAAAAGCCTTGGAGGAAGTCTTCGATCAAGCTGTACCGCGCTTGAAAGCTCAGTTGCAAGTGAGCGGGCGCGATCGGCCGGTACACCATCGTACTGAGACTGCTGTGAAGCTCAACCCGACCCTGACGCGACCCTAATCGATAGTAGTGAACGCACTTTTGCAGCCGATACCGCGCTAGCGTTAACCGCCACGATCCAACCTCGCCCGAATGCTGAATGCGATCGCTCTTTGCACAAATTCGCTCTACTTCTGTTGCAATCCGGTCGGCAACGGCATGCACTGCCTTGCCCGCCACGGTCAGTTCAGATTCCAGTTCGGCTGCTAGCAGGTTGACCAAGCGCTCAGTAGAATTGAGTTCTACAGAGTGGGCCGTTACACCAACGTGACTAGGATCCCAATTATCATTTTCTAAGGGAGTAACGGTTAGCCGCTTAGAATCTTTAATAGATTTCGCGTTCATAGGTTCGACCTGGACTTGGTAGTGCACATGAGTGTCTACATGTCATTGCCGTATAGCTTCGGGAAAGGTTAGCTGGGCATATGTCAGTTTTTGAGGTGGTTGGAAAAGTTCCCAACCGAAGGAGATCGTTTCAACTGAGGGCAGACGGTTAAAACCGTTTTGTCGTTAGCTAGGGTAAGGAATGTAGACCTAGCGATCGCCTAACTAAGTAATAAATAATACCTTCAATTACATTTCATTAAGTGGACAGTTATTCAGGTGGCAGCTCAAGGTGTTCAGGCAACGCTTGCCCACTCGGAAGCTGCTTGCCATCCTAGACCTTTCCGCACCATCGCTGGCTCGTCGCCCGTCAGATCAAGAATTGTGGATACTGTATAGGACGGTTCTTCTCCGGTATCTACAATAACGTCTACCAAGCGATTCATACTGTCAAATAATTCGGCTAACGACAGGTTTTCTGGATCGCGTACTTTCACTGGAATGGTCTCATCGTCTACTGGAACGTGGGCAGACGTTGAAATCAAAGGATTTCCCATTGCCGATAGCAAGGCCTGACACACAGCACTATCGGGAACGCGAATACCAGTCGTCTTGCGCTTCGGATTCATGACCAGCTTCGGAACTAATTTCGTTGCTGGCAGCAAAAAAGTATAGGGACCCGGAATCAAGCTCCGCATTATACGATAGGCCTGATCAGTCACCACGGCATACTGAGCGATGTCTGAAAGTGAGGGACAGAGGAACGTTAGGGGCTTGTCATTAGACATCTGTTTGAGCTTTCGCACCCGCTCCACGCCAGACTTTGAGTTGAGATCGCAGCCGATCGCATAGACCGTATCGGTCGGATAAAGTACGGTCGCTCCACTCCGCAAGGCATCGACAATTTGATCAACGCTACGAGCTTGTGGAGTGTCAGGATGAATCTTGTAGGTAGTCGCCATAGCTGATTGTTGAAATAGGATATAGGGTGAAACCGGAAGGGCTCCAATTTTTCTAGCCTGTGTCAGTTTTTCTAGCCTGTGCCAGTTCTTCTAGCTTGTAATGGTGTCACAACGATGAGTAAAGTCGCTTACCTTGAGTGTCCGACGGGAATTGCAGGCGATATGTGCCTGGGTGCATTAATTGATGTTGGCGTTCCATTAGACTACCTGACTCAGCACCTTGATCCTTTGGGCATTGCGGGTGAATACAAGCTGTGGACAGAAAGCGTGCAGCGCAATGGACAACGGGCAACCAAGCTACATGTGGACTTGAGTGACGATTCCCCTCACCATTCTGCCTCACAGAGCGCTCACCTATCAAACGCCCCGCATCATTCTCATTCTAAGCAGCGACACTTGCCCGACATTGAACAGATGATTCGCGCAGCCCAGTTACCTACGAGAGCGGAGAAGTGGAGTCTAGCGATTTTTCGCCAACTCGCCGCAGCGGAAGGAGCCGTGCATGGGATTGCACCCAAGCAAGTGCATTTTCATGAAGTGGGAGCAGTAGATGCGATCGTGGATGTAGTCGGCACCTGTTTGGGGTTGGATTGGCTCGACCTTGAAACCTTCTACTGTTCGGCCTTGCCCACGGGAGGCGGCACAATTCGCGCGGCTCACGGGCGTTTACCCGTTCCCGTTCCAGCCGTGCTGAAGCTGTGGGAACTGCGCCAAGTGCCTGTTTACAGCAACGGCATTGAGCGAGAACTCGTGACTCCAACCGGAGCCGCGATCGCAACCACGCTCGCCACACAATTCGGCGCACCTCCCAACATGACCTTACAGAAAGTCGGTCTCGGTGCAGGCTCTCTCGATCTTCCCCTACCAAACATCCTCCGCCTCTGGATCGGAGAGTCCTCTCCCTCAGAAACCCAAACGCCCATTGCTCGATTCTCCCCCTCATCCCTCCTCGCGAAGCGGGTCGAAGACCCCCCTCATCCCTCATCCCTTCCTCTGATCACCGCTCTCGAAACTCAAATCGACGATCTCAACCCTCAGGCGATCGGTTACTTGTTCGATGTCCTCTTCCAGGCAGGAGCCGTCGATGTCTTTACACAAGCGATCGGTATGAAAAAGTCCCGTCCCGGAATTCTACTGACCGTTCTTTGTCCACCAGAAACGGTTCGGGCGTGCGAAACAGTTTTGTTCCGAGAAACAAGCACTCTAGGAATTCGGCATTCTACCCAGGTGAGATCGATGCTGGATCGAGCGTTTCAGCTTGTGGAAACTGAGTATGGACAAGTGAAGATCAAAGTGGCGTCAAGAGAAGGTGCAATCATCAATGTTCAACCGGAATATGAAGACTGTGCTGCGATCGCCCGTCAGCACGGGTTAGCGTGGCGAGAAGTGCATCGCTTGGCGTTGCAGAACTGGTATGGTCAGCAGCCTCAGTAAATGTTTAGAACATCAAGCAAATAAGGCTCATCGTTACACGGTTACTAAGTTATTTTGCAGAACTTTGCCGCTCTCAAATCTACTTCAGAGTGGCACGCCCTGTTAAATCTACGCACTTTTTTCGTCAACAAAACCGATTCTTAAGAATTCTTTCCGTGGGTTTACTGGCCGATCGCAGTGATACTTCAAAATACGGCTACTTCACCCCAATAAGAGATAATCCGATGATGAGTGATGATCGCTCCACTTTGCCAAATCCTGTGAGGGCGCTTTTCTCCGACTCAACCGTGTGGCAACGTAGAAGAACATGTGCAACTTCCAACCGGGCGGCAACTACTCTAGACAAACCTTACGAGGCCAAAACTTACAGGGAGTCGATCTCACTGATGCTGACTTAAGCGGCACTGATCTTCAGGACGCAAATCTGAGCGATGCCAATTTAGAACGGGCAAATCTCAAAGGAGCAACTCTTACCAATGCAAAATTGCTCCGAGCGAATCTCCAGGAAGCCTCTCTTCAACGCTCTTGCCTTTCTCACGCCGATTTGAGCGACGCCAACTTAGACCAAGCCAAACTCGACCATGCGGTGATGGACTACGCTGTCCTCGATCGCGCCTCACTTCAAAGAGCGAGTCTCAATCATGTCAAACTCGACCACGCGAGTCTTCGTCAGGCGACGCTTTGTGAAGCTTCAATGCGGCTCACAAGTTTAAACCACGCTGTGCTTGAGGAAGCAGATTTAAGCCTAGCGATGATGGCAAACGCCTTTCTGAGAGAGGCGAGTCTCAAGAAGGCAGTTTTACAAAGAGCGAGTCTAACCGAAGCAAATCTCAATCGATCGCACCTGAATGACGCAGATCTATTTAATACGCTGCTAATGGGGGCGAACTTAGAATCTGCCTGTTTAGAAAATGCGAATTTGCAAAATGCAACCTTACACGGTGCGTATCTTAGCCGCGCCAACCTGAGAAGGGCAGACTTGAGCAACGCAGGGTTACGTCGCGCCAAGCTCAGAAGTTCGGATCTGAGTTTTGCAACCCTCAGTCAAGCTGAACTACACGGCGCACATCTCAGCTTTGCCAGATTGCATAAAGCCAATTTGAGCCAAGCTAAACTAGAGGGCGCTGATTTAGCAGGGGCTGACCTTAGGGGTGCTGATCTGCCCAATGCATCTCTTAGTCGAGCAAATTTAACCGCCGTAAACTTGAGCCGAGCCAACCTCACCAAAGCCAGACTCAACAGTGCCAATTTAAGCGAGGCAAATTTGTATCGCGCCACCTTAAGAGAAGTGCATTTTGGCGGAGCAAAACTAGCAGGAGCGAATCTAACCTATACCGATTTGAGTCAAGCGCTACTGCGACGAACCAATTTGAATGACGCTGATCTAAGCGAAGCAAATCTGCAAGAGGCGGATCTCAGCCGTGCTTTTCTGAGCGGAGCACAACTTCATCGCGCTGATTTAAGCCATGCTCGTTTAGGAGGAGCAAACTTGCTCTATGCCAACCTAGAATCGGCAAATTTAACGAGCGCAAATTTAAATCGAGCCTACCTGATTTACAGCAACTTCAGTGGAGCTACCTTAGCAGGGGCGAATCTGCGATCAGCGAACTTAACTGGAACCCGACTCAAGGACGCGAATTTAGAATCAGCAAATTTGCTAGGGGCACTCTGGACGAGCGAAACGGATTGGACAAATGCTCAGATTGGCGATGATCGAGGCTATGCGCGATCGCAAGAGCAATCTCTCTTCGCTCAAGGTGCCCTGCGTCAACTGGCCGAAGCCAGTGTTGCCATCGAAGAAGCAAGAATTGATCTCGACGATCGCTTGTCGTGCCTTGAAGATTTACTAGAACGATCGAAGTATCTGCTCAGGCGGTTAGAGCGTACTGCCGAGAAACTAGATAGCCAGACACAACCAGATCTGATTCGCGCCATTAGGACGCGAATTGTGAACTTTGACGAAAATTACGATCGCGCCGTGAACGAAATTAGAGATTACCAACAGTGCATCGAGGCATTAAATGAGGAAAGCCTTCAGCCAGACATCGTGAGAAACTTACTTTTTAGAATTCACCAAAGCATCACTCAGTTGAATCAATACGCAGAGTTGTTTGAGCGGTTATGGGCCCACCAAATTGAAATCAATCACAACGACATCGTGATTGACCTAATTGTGATTGACCCAACCGATTCCTGTGATGAAGACGAGCCAGAGGATGAAGACGAGGAATGAGGCTGAAATGATCTTTAGATTGCCAGCCTATTTTATTCCTGTGGATGCGATAGGTTCGCGTCGGGACATGGCAGTGCCGTGCCCGTGGGTCTGTAGCGAGTATGTTTGAAATGGCGCTAGTCTCCTTTGCTGGGTGGAAGCAAGTTACGAGTGATGACGTAACAGAGTCCTGCACAACCAGACACTAGCGCCACCAGAAGCGCATTCTCCATCGGTTCTGAATAGGCTTCTCGGATACCAAAGGCGGGCAACGACACTAACGCCATCAGCCAAAACGGCGCGGTTCTTGCGGAGTTGCGCTTTGCGCTAATCGCCATCGCTACAATCAACGACCAGAGCGCGATCACGCGATCGTTCAACGCATATCTGAGCCGACTCCGCGCTTCATCGGCTACAAAATCCGCTCTTCCAATTCCGCGCCGATTTAGGTAGTTCTCAGTCGATTGAACCGAGGACTGGGCTAAATGGGCATGGTGATCAGCCTCAGCTGACGCCATTGGCGCAATTTGAATTGCCATCTCATCAATGTTGTGCCGATTAAGATACTCTCCAGTGGACAAAGCCATAACACCTCAACCTATCCGTAATTTCAGGAAAGTGACTCCTCATTCCACAGGATCAACTCCGTGGGTTAGATTGCTCTAACCATCTCGATAGGTTCGCTGAAGTTAATCACCGTCCTGAAATTACAAGTGGATTTAGAAAGGTTGGATCTGGAAAGCTGAAGTTAGAAAGATGAGCCTGAACGAGATTGAGAAATTGTCTAACAAGGTGTCTAACATACTGAAAATGTAAGTACTGAAAATTAAGTAATGACGATCTCTTTGATCACGCGATCGTCTTGCACAACCCCAAGGCTCCGACCTTTTAGCTTCTCTTCGTGGGCAATGCCGTAAAGAGCTAGACCAGTTCGCAGCACCTCCGCCATGTTCTTATCCTCAGCTTCCGCCAGTTCTTGAAGTAACGTATATGCTTCTTCAGAGAGGTCAAGATTTAGACGCTTTCTGACCTTGGATGCAACATGCGGCTTAGTTTTATGGTTTGCCACAGAAGCGTTTTTGTTATCCGCCATAACTATCCTTTTTCGTCTCGACTATGCGTTCCCAGGCATTTCCCGATTCATTGAATTTGAGGCATGAAACCAGGGCAGTAGGGGGGATCTGACTACGACTGGCGTTTGGCACAAACTCTGACAAGAATCAATTCGAGCATTATTGAGCAATTATTCTGCTAGGTGTAATGCCTGTCCTTGATCTTCCATACAACTCTACTTTGAAGTTCAAAATTTGTATCTGTTAGTAGACAGAACTACACAGAATCTACATAATTATTATATCTCTTGCTTAGTCTTGTTTGTGGGTTAGAACTTAGATAGAACCCTGTTTCCAGCAGTACGATAGAACAATGAAGCCTGCACCAAGCTGGCAATCTAGCTTAGTGCAGGCAAAAGGGGATTTAAGGCTCGATCATCCTACTACAAAAATCTGAGTTGGGAACCTCTTCTCCGTCTTTGCTGGTTTGGGCAAGCTGAACGAAGAGGATAGACGAGGCGCCGAAGGAGCGTGCGATCTGCTGACGAGTCATCTTAGGCTGACGGCGCAGCAAGTGTTGGATGGAAATGCGATCGCGCGGATGCGGCTTAGAGCAAGGCGTTGCCCACCGAGACTTTACCCACTGCGAGCAGAAGCAACCTGTAGAATCAGACCTTCGATTTGAACCCCTAGTGAACCTGCGGTTTTCCATAAGATTCTCCTACAACAATTAGGCTACGTCTGAAGCATTCGTCAAACCATTAAGCGAAACTGGCTCAACTACCAAAGTGATGTTGATCGTTTCGATGACTCGCACTTGGGTTCCGGCGGGCAATACGATGTCATGGGGGCAGACGGCATCCCACCAGGTAGCTCGGTACTCCACGCGACCCGGCTGCTGAGGGTGAATCGTCTTTGACACGGTGCCGATATCGTCCCGCAGGCGGTATTGCGATACTGCTACGGATAGAGTTGCAAATTCTAGAGAATTCTGAGGTTGCTTTGAGCGAAAACGCTTGAACAAATTTAGGAAATTGGGAGCTTTCATTCGTTCCTCCGTGAAGATTTAGTTAGGTTTCACGATGAACTAATCGTTAGCAAGCATAAGAGCGCTCTGAAATAGACTCAATATAAATCGAGCTTGCATTCAGTTTTTCTAACCGTTCCTCACATCGTCTGCACCCTTTCAATGCTGTGGATGTTGCATCATGATGATATAAACCTTGGATGAAAAATCAGCTTTATTGGCGGATTAATTGTAAATATAATCCTATTTTAATGGTGTGTCAATTACCCCAAAAGATACATAAAATTTGTGCAGCATCATTAACCAAAGCGAACGGTCGGTTGCTGCGCTAAAATTGCTCACGAAAAAAGCCAGATATCACATCTGGCTTAACTACCTGGATATTCACTTCTACAGACTGTGCATTAATCCATGTTGCCTAACAGAAATCGCCTTGCCAAGTCTCTTAGCATGTCTTGCTATCAGACGAATGGTCAACTGTAGATTACTACCTACTGGACTGTAGACTGCCTACTAATTAGTCTGCTGCCTTGCCCTTAATGCCTTCGCCAGTGCGTCTTGAGCTAGTAGAAACCGTGTCTCCTGCGCCCACTACATTGTCTTTCACATCGCTAGCACCCTTGCTGATGCGATCGCCCAATTCCTGTGCTTTCTCAACCGCACGCTCACCGCTTCCGACAACGCGATCGCCAGTGGCTTTGAGTTCATCCTTACCATCATCAAGAAAGCGTCCTTTCAGCTTGTCTCCCACCTCTTGCGCCCGTTCTGGGCCACGGCCATTGTCCCAAACCTTCTCCGCGTAGTCTTTCGGGCTCTTTGCCTTCATAGCATCAGCGTTGTCAATCAGCTGCTGTACCCGGCCCTCGGTGCCCTCAACCGCTTTTCCCGAAGGGGCTGCATCGGTGAAGTTGTTCATGCCGCCTTCGTAGGGCTGGTTTTGCCCAGCAGGATTAGGGCCACCATCGCCAGAAGGTGTTTTGACCGAATTAGACATTTTTGCCTGTGCTGGACCGCTACAAGCTGTGTTGAAGAGTAACACCGCGCCCATCAGAAAGGCGGTTAGAACTTGTGTCAGACGAATGGATTTGATGAAAGACATGATTTTGCTCATAAGATTCTCCGTGTAATTTCAAGTGATAGCGGTTTACTGACCGATTGCTGGATTTGCCTTTGCTTCAGGACGAGCGGAACCTTCCTCTGCCGTCTTCTCCAAAAATGTAGAGGCATCTTTGAAGGCTTCATTAACTCGCTCTAAAATTTTTGCATCAGGATTGCTGCGCTCAAGCATAGGTTGCTTGTCGTTTGGCAAATCTGACAAGTTTTTCGGGGTTCTGTAGCCAATATCTGGATTGCTAGCTTCAGAGGTTCGATCTCCCGGATAAAGTAAATCTGAAGAGTTACTCTTAATCGAGGTACTTGCAATCACGCGATCGGAAAGCAAGTTCGATTGAGGCTTACCGTTTACTTTAGGATCAGTAGACATTTTGTAATTTGTATATCCGTCCCCATTCTTGGTGTGAGGGTTGTTGTTGCCCCCCATCTGAACAGGCAGATTGTTTGGACGTGCGCCCTGAGCAGTTTCATTGCTACAAGCCGTGTTTAATAGCAAGATAAATCCTGCGAAAACAGTTACTAAGAACTGTCCTACTCTTAGTTTTTTCAAGAATTCTGCTAGTCTTTGCATACGCTACTCCTGCTAATTTAAGCCTTAGTAATTGGGCTTAAAACTTCCACATAGACAGTGACGGGTCAAATTCCCCTTTCAAGGAAAATTTGGCTCCAACTTAGTAGGCTCAAACAGCCTAGAAGCCGAAACCTGATTTGCGTCAGTTGTCATTCGCGTATCAACAGTACAAAGCCAGAGACAAGGTACGCCTCTAACGTAGGTTCCATTCTCTGAAGGATGGTGGGTAGAGAGATTCTAACTTCGGACAGAGTTTAACGACATCGAAACGGCGGCAACCGGTTTTCCAAGCTTTAGAGAAGTTCGGTTTGCGGAGTCCCGAGGAGGGCATAGCCTGCTGTAAAAGGTTGCCTTTGTGACTTAAGGTTAGATCGGAGCAAACCTGATGGGACGCTATGAAAGATCTGCGATCGCGGCTCGCTTGGGTCAGTCAACCTCGATTCAAGACCGGAATACGCTGGCTAATTATTGGCGCAGTGTTGTATTTCTTAACAAGAACATTACACAATCATTGGCAAGAAGTTGCTCAAATTCGGATTGAAAGAGCTGGCTGGGCGAGTTTAGCGATCGCAACCGGGATTACACTATTTGCTCACATGTTCACTGGCTATGTCTGGACGTGGATTTTGCAGGAACTGAGGCAACCTGTGAGCGGTGCGTGGGGAGTACAGGTTTATCTCAAAACGAATCTTGCTAAATATTTGCCTGGAAATGTCTGGCATTTCTATGGACGAGTTTCGGCGGCTAAGAAAACGGGCATCGCGGTAGAAGTTGCGACGTTGAGTGTCTTGCTAGAGCCTCTGCTGATGGTTGCTGCCGCTTCTACTGTGGGGCTGGTTAGTTTCTCGCAACTCGATATTCATAGATTTGCGCCCCTTGTGCAAGTTGTCCTTTTGATCGGAACTCTGAGCGTGGTGCATCCACGGGTTCTAAACGTCTTGCTCCAACAAGTGGCAAAGCTTAAAAAAACCTCGCTCAATTCTGCTCCAACTCGGATTCGACGCTACCCTATATTGCCATTATTAGGAGAAGTCGGATTTCTGCTCCTACGATCGCTCGGATTTATCGCTACGTTCCTCGCGATCGCGCCTGCTAGAGTAGACCAGTTTCCGCTTCTCGTTGGCTCGTTTACCTGGGCGTGGCTGATGGGGTTCATCATTCCGGGTTTGCCTGGAGGAGTTGGAATTTTTGAAGTAACTGCGATCGCAATCTTAGGACAACATTTCCCACCTGCCCAAGTTCTAAGCACAGTTGCCCTTTACCGTTTAGTTAATACATTAGCCGAAACCCTTGGAGCAGGACTCGTGATCATCGACGAAAGACGGCAACTTTAGCATTCTTACGTTGAGTTCAGAATAGAATCGTTTGAGCTACTGATTGTTTTAGGTTTCTCTTAAAGTTCATCAATAATAATAAAGTTCATCAATAATAACTGCCTTAGAAGAACTTACGATTTATTCGCACTCGTTATTACTTTCTAGAACAGAACTTTCTAGAACAGAACTTTCTAGAACAGGAATTGACTTCGTTTGTGCAAAAATTCGGTAATCATCTAACGCTAGATCTGTCTGAACTGATGGATCTGACTCATCCATCTTAACCAAATTGTAATGAACGTTTTCTGCATAGATGGTGAACGTCACATTGAAGATCTCTAGAAAATTGACAATCCATCGACACTCCTCTTCTGGATAGTCTTCGTAGTATCGAATTAGTTCCGCAACCCTTGCTTCAAGGTGATTTCGAGAATTTCTACAAATTAGAATAAGCTTGAGAAGCAAAATCACCAAGGTCATCGGATTGCCTGGAGAAAGCAAAAGAATAAAGAGTGAAGATGGGTCTTGCTTATTTTCAGTGGTAAGGTATTCAATAATTCGATTGCACGTTCTAAGAATTAACGCGTCATTAATTAATTCTTCATCATAGTCTGAATAAAGTGCACTGAGTTTCTCTGCCAATCTACTTTGTAATGCTTCTGCAAATGCGCTTTTTTCGGTTGAAAAAATTAGGTACTTCTGTAGGCTTTTTTTAAACTCTTGATAGCTTAAGTACTGAGTTTGTTTAAGAAAAATATTTGCCAAATTAGCATAGCTAAATCGTCCTCGCTTGGCAACAATTGTTTTTATTAAGAGCAGAGCATTTTCACCTAATTCGGTAGGATTTTTAGGAACTTTTTCAGGACTTCTTGCCGTTTGAGACTTAACAATATACATTGCTAAATCAAACTTAAATCGCTCTTTTAGACGTTTTGCTAATGCTCTTGCTGCTTCTCGTTGCTCAACTGGATTCTGTGGATCAACAAATTGAGGAACTAATAGATATGATACATATCGATTTGTCCAACGTTTCTGAGTATTTTGCTGCTCATCATATCTTGAAGCAAATAACTTTAAATCCTCGTAATCTTTACTTTGACTAAAATTGGTAACCCAGGCCTTTAACCGTCTTAAGGTTGGAGAAATCGTTTGCTGTTGAAGCGTAGAAGCCGTGAAAAGTTGAACCAAGTCTTGAATTGACTTGTAATGGCGTGCTGCATCCCAGTTGTTTACTAGAATGTAACAACAGCGCTTTAGCGTATTTCTAAACTCCGTTTCGTCGTTCTTAAGAACAAGCTCGTATACTGCCTGAACTGTGTGTGAACTTGTCGAGCCAACCTGACAGAAAAAGAGCCGCTTAAACTCTAATAAAACTTCTTCAGGAGGCCATTTTTTAACAATCTCTAGTAAGAATTGATAGAGAATTTCTTGCGAGGGTTGAGCCTTTTGTTCAAGGTCAGAGCGTTGCGAAATAGAACTGTTTTCCAATTCAGTTTCGACAGAATTGCTCTGTGCCCCATGCTCAGGCGGTTTAGCCTCCTTTGGTAGCGACTGCATGCCCCTTGCGTCAGCCGGATAGTTGCTCTGATTGTCTGACGTTGTACTCATGTCTATCTCAGCATCAGTTTATGAGGTGTGCCGACCGTTTTGTCCTGTAAGATGAGCAAAACTAACCTGGAGTATTGCCCATCGGACTGCTCTGACTTTACGCCTACGCGGATCTTGTCTCCTACCCTTCAGTAATGCCCACAGAGGTCGCGATCGCATCACTTACAGCCAAATCAAAAAAGCTGAGATTTTATGAAAAGATGTAGGTTTCAATCTAGATCAACCTTAAAAGGATGGGGAACCGTACCCTTCTTCAGCCGTCTAACCGATTTCTAAAAAACTTCTCGTGCGCTTATGTCTCGTTCAAGCTCCCTCCGTTACTATATTTTGACGCGCCTGATGCTGGCTCCGCTGATGCTGTGGCTGATCACCACACTGGTGTTCTTGTTGCTCAGAGCGACACCTGGAGACCCGATCGACGCTCTCTTAGGTCCTCGCGCCCCTCAAGCGGCAAAAGATGCCTTGCGCGAGCAGTTGGGATTAAATAAATCACTGCTATTTCAGTATTTCGACTACATGGGATCGCTGCTGCGTTTCGACTTGGGTAAATCGCTGACAACGCAAGGGCAGAGCGTTTGGGAAATTATTACCAAGTTCTTTCCAGCGACGGTTGAACTCGCGATCGTCAGTATGGCGATCGCGCTGATTGTGGGAATTACCGTTGGCGCTATTTCTGCCTCGCGCCCTAATACGCGGCTCGATGCAGGGGGACGGCTATTCGGAATCGTGACCTATTCTATTCCGATGTTTTGGTTTGGAATGCTGCTACAGTTAGTTTTCTCAGTGCAGTTGGGTTGGTTCCCTTTAGGGACTAGGTTTCCGGTGACCGTTTCTGCACCTGAAGGACTGACAGGACTGTATACGATCGATAGCTTGCTGAGTGGAAACATTGCTGGATTTTTTACTGCACTGTACTATTTGGCGCTTCCAGCCATTACATTAGGCGTTCTGATTAGTGGAATTTTTGAGCGAATTGTTCGGGTTAATTTGAGACAGACTCTGCAAGCAGAATATGTTGAAGCGGCGAGAGCGAGAGGAATTCCTGAATCAAAAATATTGATCAATCATGCGTTAAAGAACGCATTGATTCCGGTCATTACGATTTTAGGATTAACGCTTGCTGCAATGTTGGGCGGCGCCATTCTTACAGAAGTGACATTTTCTTGGCCCGGACTTGCTAATCGGCTCTACCGCGCCATTGCTCAACGGGATTATCCAACCGTTCAAGGAATTGTTGTTTTCTTTGCAGCGATCGTTGCGATCGCAAGTATCGCGATCGACATCATCAACGCTTACATTGATCCACGAATCCGCTACTAATAATTATCTGCTACCCATTAAATGCGGGGAGATGAACCAAAACGATTCATCTCCCCGCTCGCTGTCAGGGTCTTATTTCTCTAAGGTACTACCGGGGCAAGCATTCCGTTGGGATCGGTGCAGCAGCCTGATTAGAGGTCGTCGAATTATTAGACATAGAACTGTTGTTCATCGTAGAACTATTGTTCATCATAGAACTGTTGTTCATTGAGTTGTTCATCGAAGTGTTCATCGAACCTGAGTTCTGATTGCGTCGCAGATTCGCATCAATGTTCAGCGATGCTTCACGCCCTGAGGTTCCAGCAGGACCGTTCGCCCGATACGCAACAGCTGCACTAGGATTATCTCCAGAGAACTGTCTATACTCACCTTGCATCGAGTTGCCTGCCGAAGCACTTCTCATTGAGTTGCCCATCATTGAGTTGCTCATTGAAGTACTTCTCATTGAGTTACTCATCGAACCTGAGTTGCGATCGCGCCTTAGGTTGGCGTCAATATTGGCGCTTATTTCGCGCCCTGAGGTTCCAGCAACACCATTTGCCCGATACGCAACAGCCGCACTGGGATTGTCACCCGAAAACTGTCTGTACTCGCCTCTTGTTGAACCATCCGTCGAGCCGGAAGCCATAGAATTCGACGTGTTATTCGACGTATTGTTAGACTGCTGACTTGAAGAAGTTTGAGCATCAATAGACGTCGTTACTTGGCGTCCTGTCGTCCCTTTCGGACCATCGCCAACAGCCGCACCAGTGCTATTAGCTTGAGTCGATTGCGGTGTAGAAGAATTATCTCCAGTCGTTGAGGAGCCGCTCACAGGTCCGCCAATCCCGCCATTGACATAACCTGCACACCGATCCGACGTTCCATTCGCGGGAGTGCGATTAGAAGGGGCTTCGTTAGGAACAGACTGATTAGGACTGAGAGTGGGGCTTCCTGAGGACTGTGCTAAAACAGGCAGACCTAATAATGCAGAAGCACTTGCTGCTCCTAACAGAGCAATAGCTTGTTTCAGATTAAATGAATTCATCGGACGCTCCAAAATTCTTGGTATGTAATAAGTGAAATGTAATTTTTGTTACTGTTTAAGAGTAAGAGCTACAAGTAGGAAGATTCTCTGTCTTTGGAATCAATTGCTCTCTCTCTTCAGTTGGATTGCGCTTAACAGGTTCTAAAATTTAACTCTAGCTTGATGTTATTTGGTTAATCTAGACTTAGGCTGAAAGCTAGTTACTCTCTTGCAATCTGTACTTGGAGGCTCATAATGATTGAGTTATATCAGTTTGAACTATCGCACTATGTCGAAAAGATCCGGCTGATTCTGGATTACAAAGGGTTGGAATATCGAAAGATTAATGTCACTCCTGGTATTGGGCAGATTGAGTTATTTCAGATGTCAGGTCAGCGTCAGGTTCCGGTGCTAAAAGATGGTAGCGAAATCATTGCAGATTCAACTGCGATCGCAGAATACCTCGATCGGAAATATCCTGAGAAGCCCCTTATTCCCTCTGATCTTAAGCAAAGGGGCTTGTGTTTACAGATGGAGCAGTGGGCAGACGAATCGATCGGGCTAAATGCTCGTAAGGCCCTGATTGGTGCGATTGGCAAAAATCAAAATTTCCGCACTGCCGTTCTTCCCAATTCCACCCCGGATATTCTTAAGACCGTGGTTGGCTCCATTCCAAGCGACTTTTTTAGTGTTCTCGGTCTTGGCGTCGGAATGGGACCCGATGCGGTCAAACAGGCTGAGGCCGAACTGAAACATAGTCTAACGGCGCTGTGTTTTATTTTGCAGGAACAGCCTTATCTCGTGGGCGACGAGCCGACATTGGCAGATTTTGCGGTGGCGGGTTTGACGATGTACATCAAATTCCCGAAGGGTCCTTATCTAGATATTCCCCAGGGGCTAAAAGATCAAGGTGTTCCTGGAATTGCTGATGTGGGAACGTTTGAGCCATTCTTCACATGGCGCGATAAGCTTTACACTGACTTCCGTAAGACGTTTGCTAATACAGGTTATTCGAGTTCTAGTGGCTCTGCTCCAACGTCAATCAATATTGACTAAACAATAACGACAAACAATTTTTATCAATCGTAGAAGCATTCCAAGTAACGTTTCTACGATTGATTTTTGCAAACCCAAACATCATAGAATTCGGTTTGCTCTCGCCGTTCATATTGTTGTCTGAATTCTTGTTTAAATTGATCGCTAAATAGCTTTTGAAGCGGGGGATAGTAGCTGTAAACCTCGAAGGGTTTTTCATTTTTAGGAATTAACCAGCTTTGAATTCGGCATGTTCTAATAGCGTTCAGCGTATTCTCAGGTGTATTGTTGAGTCCTGATGCTTGCATTTCCATTAGTGATGCAGAATCTAACAAATAAGGATTGTTTGCAAACACTAACATAGGTCGGTAAGCCGCTAGAGGGTAACTTGATCCATACCCCATCGCAATTCCATTATCATTAGCCTCACTTTTTCCATAGACTTGCATAACCCGCTTAAGGTCTTGCACAACGCGATTGGCTTTGCCAAGCTCCAAAGGATTACTCGTTCCATTCACCAATCGCAATAACGGCACTTCAGTTGAATATACAGTGAGAGAAATTGATACTATAAATGCCAATGCAGCACTGATACTAAGGAAAGTCACAAATTTAACCCATTGCTTATGGCTGCGCTCATGGGGCTGCGAACTCTTCTCAATCAAATCGCTTAATAAATAAATGAATAGTGGAACAAACGGAAGCATATTATTTTCCAATGCTCCACGCGTTGCACCCGCGATCGCAGTCACTCCAATACAAGGAATAAGAACAAGCAAATATGCTCCGTGCTGCCAGAGCCATTGTTGGAAGTATTGTGCATTTGTGCAGAGCAGTTGCAACGCCGCGATCGCAGTTGGTACACTGATATATCCCATCCACAATAAGTTCTTCGTCACCTGTTCGGGGTTGATCCCTTTGTGTCCGACTTGACGCAGCCAGATTAAATAATTAGTGAGTGAGACATTTGAGCAGAGCATAAAGGGAGCAAGCGCCACGGCTCCAGATCCGATGAACGAAACAAAGGTATAACCAAGTCCGAAGCGTTGGAGTAGCAACACGTAAATCGGTAAGAAATGAAGCAGCGCTGTAATTTTGAGATTAGTGCTGATGCCGAGTGCGATCGCGCTTCCTATAAGAGCGCCCCATTTGTTTCCATAAGCCGCTAAAAATAGTCCCACCGTTGTGCAAAGCAGCAGCAGCGAATCAGGTCTCACCCAAAATGAGGATGTTACAAGTCCTGTTGCCGAGGTTAGAGCGAGAAACCATAAGCTAGTCAATCCACATCCTAAAATTGCCAAACTAAAGTTTAGGCGTTGTTTAAACAGTAGAAAGCTAACAAATAAGCTCAATATTCCTGCTAAACAACCTGCAAGTTTTACACTAAAGAAGCTGGGTTGAAGTACGTTAAGAAATAGCCCTTGAATAATATATAAAGATGAACCGTAATTATTGATATAACGCTCTGCGGCATCAAGGGCAGGATAGAGCGGATGTCCGGTTTGAAAGAGCCAAGATACAGATGCAACATTCGCTTCAGCCGGATCAGCAAATGTAGGAGAAGCAAGATAAGTAATAACGAAACACAAATAATTTAGAATTGGAGCGAATGCAGCGATCACGAAACCAATCTGAACTTTTCGAGACTTAAGATTTAGTCGAGTTTTAATGGGTAGAAGAAGAACCGTAAATATCGCTCCAACCAAACCAAACTGAAGAAACAGTAGCCAAGATTGTTCGATGGGAAGTCTCTGGCTTAAAAATGTTGTTAGGTTTATGAACGGGTTGAACGAATTCATTGTCAGACAGCTTATTTTTCACAAGGCACGTATAGCACAATTTTTAATGTAGAAAGCAAAACAGAAACGATTTGAGATTGGCGTTTTTAGTACATCTGACCCAACATGTTTTAAGATCAACACGTACCTTCTAAACAACACCTCATAATTACGCATTCCAAACTACACATTAGATTATGGATAAGCCATTAGGGTCAGTCATTCAAGGGTCGTTAAGCAAAGGTTTGGAGGTACGGCTTCATCCTGATGTGTCCGTCGAAGAAATGCGAGTTGGTAAGTTTTTGGTAGTTCAGGGAGTGCGATCGCGCTTCTTCTGCATGTTGACGGACGTATCGCTCGGCACTGCAAGTCAACGCATTCTGGCAAATCCTCCCGAACCGAACAATTTCTTTCTACAAGAAGTACTGGCAGGCAGTGGTACTTACGGCACGATCGAACTTTCGCCGATGCTGATGTTCACGCCTCAAGAGGGAACAGAGGTAAAGCCAGCGACGAATGGAAAGAAGAAGACCTCAAAGTTAGCATCGTTCGAGTCCAACACTGGTGAAGCCATAGAATTGCTTCCCGTTAAGACGATTCCAAGCCACTTTAGTCAGGTGTTTGACGCCAGTGAACGTGACTTTCGCGCGGTGTTTGGCTGGGAAGACGACCCCCACCGACGCAACTTTGCGATCGGGCAACCGATTGATATGGAAGTTCCGGTTTGTCTAGACCTCGATCGCTTTGTCGAACGCAGTAACGGCGTTTTTGGTAAATCTGGAACCGGAAAATCCTTTTTGACACGCTTGCTCCTCGCTGGCATTGTTCGCAAACAAGCCGCCGTCAATCTCATTTTTGATATGCACTCCGAATACGGCTGGGAGGCAGCTCGCGAAGGCAAACAGTTCAGCACAGTCAAAGGCTTGCGTCAATTGTTTCCGGGACAAGTTCAAATTTTTACCCTCGATCCGGAATCGACCAAACGCAGAGGCGTTCGAGATGCTCAAGAACTATACGTGAGCTACGACCAAATCGATGTCGAAGATTTGATGCTAGTGCGCGGCGAACTGAATCTTTCGGAAGCGAGTTTAGAAAACGCTGTTATTCTACGAAACGAATTTGGTAAATCGTGGATTAATCGCCTACTGACGATGAGTAACGGCGAAATTCAAGAATTTTGTGAAACTAAGATGGGCAGCAAGTCTTCCATCATGGCATTACAGCGCAAACTGAATCGGTTGGATGACCTCAAATATATTCGCAGCAGTTGTCCTCATAATTACGTCAGTCAGATTCTAGAGGCCATCGAAAGTGGAAAGCATGTGGTGATTGAGTTTGGTTCTCAGTCAAACATGCTGTCGTATATGCTGGCGACAAATATTATTGCCCGCCGAATTCACCAAGCTTACGTGCGGAAAGCAGAGTATTTTTTGCAAACTAAAGACATCAAAGACCGTCCGCAGCAATTGGTAGTCACAATCGAAGAAGCCCATCGATTCCTCGATCCATCTACTGTGGGGCAAACTATTTTTGGTACGATCGCGCGGGAAATGAGAAAGTACTTTGTGACTCTGTTGGTCGTCGATCAGCGTCCATCAGGGATCGATAATGAAGTCATGTCTCAAATCGGAACTCGCATTACTGCTCTGCTCAACGATGAGAAAGACATTGAAGCCATCTTTACAGGCGTTTCCGGCGGGCAGAGTTTGCGATCGGTGTTATCCAAACTCGACTCCAAACAGCAAGCCCTAATTCTAGGTCATGCGGTTCCCATGCCTGTGGTCATCCGCACTCGCCCCTACGACGAAACGTTCTACGCCGAAATTGGCGATACGGCTTGGGAAGAATTGCCCGATGAGAAAGTCCTTCAAGCGGCCCAAGCCGCAAAAGCGGATTTAGGCTTCTAGAATGCGCTGCTCCGTCTTGTCGCGATCGTCGCAGAAATTGGTAATGAGCAATCCTCTGGCGATTGGCAAAGCCAATCGCCGTTTTGTCATGCTGATCATCTCTTGGAGTCCAGTACGAGTAGACATGGATTCCATGCACCGACTTCTGCCCAGACTGATTCAAGAAGTTCCCTTAGATACGGGAGTTTTCCGAGACATCACTATACTTTATATAAATAGAGCTTACATATTTGCGTAAGTTTTGAAACATTTAAATCACAGGCTGAGCGACTTCCGAAGCTCTAGAAACTCGACTATGCAAGCACCACTCAAACGCATCCTGACGGGCGCACTTTTCTTAATTGCTACCGTTATCATTGCCGTTACAGGCTATAGGCTTGCAGGTTGGTCACTACTAGACGCGCTCTACATGGTTGTGATTACCACGTTTGGCGTTGGCTATGGTGAAGTCCGCCCCATCGATACACCGGCGCTCAAAATCTTCACCATGCTCGTGATCGTTGGAGGCACATCTTCAACCATTTACCTCGTAGGCGGCTTCGTACAGATGATCACCGAGGGCGAAATTAATCAAGTATTGGGAACAAGACGCATGACACGTACCATCGAGACCTCAAGGAATCACGTTATCATCTGTGGGTTTGGTCGCATGGGTCAGATTTTGTCGCGCCAACTGATGGAGGCCAAAATTCCCTTTATTGTGATTGACACTAACCCTGAACGGCTCGAAAAAGCAGAAGAGATGGGCTATCTTGTGCGGCTGGGGAATGCTACCGATGAAACGGTGCTGTATGCCGTGGGTATCGATCGCGCCAAAGTATTGGCAACCGTTTTACCGGATGACGCTACTAATGTATTCATCACGCTCACTGCCCGTGAACTCAATCCAAACCTGATGATTCTGGCGCGTGGTGAACTGCCGTCTACTGAGAAAAAACTTCGATTAGCTGGAGCCGATCAAGTTGTACTCCCCGCCACGATTAGTGGGCTGCGAATGGCGCATATGATTACTCATCCCGCAACCCTAGACCTCTTTAATCAAGATGATGGTCAAATGACATTAAATGAATTACTTGCACAGCTAGACATTCAGGTTGATGAAGTTGCGATCGCGCCAAACTCTCCGATGGTCGGAGCAACGATTGGAGACATCGAAGTCCGCAGCAAAGGCACATTTATTATTGTTGCGATTCGTCGTACCGATGGGACAACGCTAACTCACCCTCCTCAGTCCACGGTTCTGACAAAAGACGATGTTGTAATCGTGTTAGGGCATCGTGGCGATACTCCTCAATTTGTCAAAAAATTTGTCGTCAAGCGTAGGATGCTCTACGGCAGTTCTCGTGTTTGGCAGCGCCATTAATAATTTGTGTTGAGTTCCGGAAGGAAGCGTTTTCTATGTACTTGTTGCTCGTTAAACCAGTGATCCCTTCGTAGCTTGTTCAAAACTTTACTAAGCATATTTGTGTATACGGTTATATCAACCTGTTTTCCCAGCGATGCTACTTAGAATAGGAGCCTTCTTCTCCACGAGATTGGGGACTAGCAGCATTGAAATTACGGTACATCCAGCACTTAAAGCAATTTGCAATAAAGAGTCGGGCAAAGCCGCTCTCAGGACTGGCGGTTGAGTAGAAGAATCTGTTAGAAGTGATAGAAGTTACATTGCGCTTTGTAGAACCACTGGTTTAGAGGAATTACTCTAAGAGCGCTGTTGATAGAGTTAGCTGCACTTCACCTTAAATCTTTACCGTCCATGAAAACGCAACTTTTAACCGGTTTGGTAATGGCCACTGCCACGATCGCTGGTACACTTTCTAACACTTCATCTGCGTCTGCCTTCACTTGGAATAGCTCCTGGACACAGCCTACCATCTCTAGCAAAGCACAGTCTGGTTTTGACGATGCACCATACCAAAAATACGTGCAGAAAGAGAGTATTGAAATTCCTAACAGCGGTCAGTATTTGCTCGATCCAACCAAGTTATTTCTGAAGTACGACCACAACGTGACAGTAAGCTTCATCAATGAAGGGGCAGGCTATCGTAACCAGCTTGCCTTCACCTCAACCGGGAAGACAAACACCGCTGGAATGCTGTTTAATGATCTTTCTTGTTCTAATGCCGCAGGTTCAGGCTGCGTTATGGGTTCTAGCGGCGGGAAATTAAAGCTTGGCGATAGCGTCAGTGTAGGGAACATCAAAGGCGGTTCTCAGCTAGATTTCTTCCTGCGAGCAGACGGTGCTAACCGAGGCACCAATGCCAATATTTTCGGCACCCAGACCGGAATGAACGCTGACGGGTTGCAGCATGCTGTCGCTTACGCAGTAGACAAGCGCTATCTCTTGATCGGCTTTGAAGACCTCTATGGTGCTAAAAATGCATCGGGCGGCAAGAACGAAAACTCCGATCGCGACTTTAACGATACCGTTTTTGTCGTTGACATTGGCGAGAAAAACTTTAGGGATCTGACAGGTCAGAGAGTTCCTGAGCCTTCGGTTACGCTGTCTCTTCTAGGTCTAAGTGCAGCTGGTTTAGTAGTGCGTCGCCGTCGCCAGAACAAAGCGGCTGAATAAGCTTTTCTACTCATTTTCACCTCCGTGCGTGGTGGGTAGTCTGTAGCCGAATGCTGCAGGCTACCCTTTTTGTTGGAAAATAGGATTTCGACGTTGTGACTCGCCGACGAGGATAGATCCATGAGCAATACTTCTGCCGCCGAATTCTCTCCATTTAGTATTGGCGGCAGCATTCACGAACACCACTGGAGTTGGAAAGGAAAGCCAGTCACAACAGTCTATGAGGTGTTGGGCGAAGGAAAGCCCATTCTGCTGCTGCCATCCTTGAGTACAGTATCTAGCCGACTTGAAATGAGAGGCTTAGCGGAGCAGTTGGCTCATAAATATCAGGTTTTTGTGCTCGATTGGATAGGATTTGGAGAATCGTCTCGTCCTGCGATCTCGTACACTCCGGTTGTACTAGAAGCTTGTCTACGAGACTTTGTAAGAACTATATTCCAAGAGCCAGTCGTTGTAATTGCGGCTGGACATGCCGCCGGCTATGTTATGCAACTAGCACAGCGGCAACCGATTCCCTGGAAATGGGTCGTGCTTGTCGCTCCAACTTGGCGCGGACCTTTGCCTACCATGATGAACAAGATGATAGGAAATCGCCGTTGGGCGTATCGCTTGGTGCAACGGTTGATCAATGTGCCCATCTTAGGTCAATTCTTGTACTCCCTCACGACCAAACCTGACTTTCTCAAATCAATGTATCGCCGTCACGTTTTTGTTGAGGAAAAGAACCTGACCCCAGATTTTATTGAGCGTAAGTGGCAGGTCACTCAAGCCAATGGAGCGCGATTTGGTCCAGCTGCTTTTGTAACCGGAGGATTGGATCTGGTGAAAAAGCGAGAAGATTGGTTTAACTGGTTTCAGCCTCTTCTAGTGCCTGTCATGATGGTAGTTGGGGAAGACATGCCGCCGAAATCTCGTCAGGAAGTAGAAATTTTGGCGCATTTTTCTAGCGTGCAAGTTCACAGAATGCCTGGTTCATTAGGCTTACACGAGGAGTATCCAGAACAGTTAGCTGAGGGAATTCTACCGTTTTTAGAGAAATATCTTTCTAGGGGGCGTTAATGGTACATAGTTTTGATGTGCCCGAGTGAGAGCCGTCGCAAAAAAGCTCCATCGATAAAACTCTTTAGACGCAACTTTATAATTTATAAACGCAGAGAAAAACAAAGGGGTGGTCATTTTGCCCACCCCACAACCCAATTAAAGGTGAAAGCTGCTCTATTTACTCCGAATCATCTGTTGAACTTGTTGGCGCAACTTTGGATCGTTTCTGACAGCTTGAAAAATCTGACCGAACTGCTGAGGATTCAAGCCTTGATTCTGAACCGCTTTCGATGCTTTAGTTTCGTTGTCCTGTTGGATCTTAACTAATTTCGCGATCGCGCGATCGTAGCTTTGGCGTTCTTTCGGCTGGACAGCCGTTGCTGGCTTCTGCTTTGGCTCATTTTGAGACTTGTAGATCTCATCAAAGCGCTGCTCGGTCAAACCTTCTCCTCGAATGGCTTGCCCTGCTGCCGTTTCTGACGCTTTGCTAATCGTTAAAATTTCCTTCACCGCGTTTGCAAATTTCTGCATATCTGCTGAACTGACAGACGTAGCAGGAGCGGTCTGAGGAGCAGGGGCAGGAGCCTTCTGAGCGCTAGCAGGCAGCGTGCCCACTAGTCCAAGCGCCATGACGCAACCCCCAATCAGAGCACGTTTGAGCATAATTCATCCTCCACATCTGTTTTGACTGAACGGTTTCACTGATCTTAACGGTCGAATTGACATCGGTTTAACTGACATCAAGGTTAACTAAACTCACCCTAGAACTCTCCAACTGTATTTTTTCAACACCCTTCGAGTTCGTTGTGATTTAGCTCTGACCCATGCTACCGATCATTAGTTGTATTCACATCCGTTACAACAAATTGAACGCACGTTCCGAGGCAACTCGATTCCCTCTGTAGATATACCCAGATAACGAGGAAGCCAACTCCCCTGACAGAGATAATTTGACTATGCGATCGCTAAAATTAAAGATCAATCAGCCCACACAGAACCTTCAGTGTGTTTCCCTGTGAGGCAGAAGCTACTGCGTCTATTGTCCTTTTAGTTGAGATGTCTCATGCAGTCTTCTGAGTCAAACTTCTTGCCGCCCGCATCCCACGCGCTGTATGCCCAAACCTCTGTAGGAGATACACCTCCAGAGATTTCTGATTCATCTTCAAATGCAGTCACCTATGACGCGGCCCTTCTGTTGGTTCCCATCGGATTTGTGGCAATCTGGGCAACACTGGTTTGTGTAATTTCTGATACGTGGAAGCTGAATCAAAGAAAACGGAATTCTTTGCCACCAACAGCTCAGCTTCCCTGCAAAAAGTGTAGTTTTTTTCACAATAATCCCTATGTGAAGTGCGCGGTCAGTCCTCATCTTGCGCTGACTAAAGACGCGGTAAATTGCTCAGATTTTCGTCCTCGCGATCGTAAGACCCTCTCTGGCAAGGCAACAGATAATCTTCTTTAGATCTCCTTGTGAATTTTTTCCTGATACTGCCCATACTCAACCTAGAGACATTAGCTAAACGCTCGACGCCGTCTCTCACTGTTTGTATGTGTGGGAAATAATTCAATGAGCCTTGAATACGAGGAAGTTACAAGCGCTCCGACTAGCGCTGATGCCTTGCTAAGTCGAATCACCGATCGCCTGCGCCGCTCTGACGAACTTAGCAGCATTCTAAATGCAGCAGTGGCCGAGATCGGAGTTTTTCTGAGTACCGATCGGGTGAAAATTTATCGGTTTCATCCTGACGGAACTGGTCAGGTGTCTGCCGAATGGTTGCGATCGGAGCGCCTACCATCACTGCTGGGGCTACATTTTCCTGCCGATGATATTCCGCCATCGGCGCGAGAGCTTTTCATTAAGGCGCGGGCACGCTCAATTGTAGATGTTACCAATCACAAGATTGGTCAAAGCGTTGAATGCAAAGCTGGCAATGAGGTGAATTACGAGCAGATTCGCTACCGTGCCGTTGATTCATGTCATGTTGAGTACTTGACGGCAATGGGAGTGAAGTCATCTCTTGTCGTTCCGATTTTGCATCACGATTATTTGTGGGGTCTGCTCGTCTCTCACCATGCAGAACCAAGAGAAATTTTGGAGCCGGATGTACAAACCGTACAGCAGGTGGTTGATTTGCTTTCGGTTGCGATCGCGCAGTCGATGCTGACCACCCAAGCCCGCGAGCAAGCTCACCGAGAAGCATCAATCAATCACATCAACCAATTGCTTCATTCTTTCGCTACGATTCAACCGCAAGCGGCTCTAGAGGCAGCCGTTTCAGCGTTTGGTGGTTCGGGAGGGCGCTTGTGGTTGCATGCAGATGCGTTTGAAGCAAAGGAGATCAAAGTCACCCATTCGCCTAGCCGCTACTTGAGACTTTATCAAACCGGGGTTCAGCCTATTACATCAGAAAATGCGCCCTATCCCTTGATGGAGCAATATAGTGTATGGCAAGAGTATTTTAAGGGGACAGAGGATTCGATTTGGGCGATCGCTGATTTATACAAAGAGCCTAGTTTACGAAATTTACAGCCTGCGTTTCGCCCTACTAAAATTCGCGGGCTGTTAATGATGCCCTTGCGATATCGTCACCGGTTGCTGGGCTACTTGAGTGTGTTTCGAGATGAAGTAGAAGCAGAAATCTTTTGGGCAGGACAGGTTTCGACAGACGAACGACAGACGTTGCCACGCCAGTCCTTTGATGTGTGGAAAGAAACAAAACGCGGACAGTCAGCCGAATGGGCACCTAGTGAGTTGGAGTTAGCTCAAGCATTAGGACAACAATTTGCGACCGCGATTCAGCAGTATGAAACGCATCAGCAATTGCAAATGTTAAATTCTAGTTTGGAAATTCAAGTCGAGGAGCGGACAGCTCAACTGCAACAAGCGACCGAACAGCAGCGAATTCTGTTTGAAGTCGTTGCTAAAATTCGCAAGTCACTTGATTTTCAAACAATCTTTGCAACAGTAACTCAGGAATTGCGTCAGTCACTTAATGCTGATCGCGTAATCGTTTACTGCTTTGATATAGAATCTAAGTTTAACATTGGAGAAGTTGTTGCTGAAGACGTTTTACCTGGATTTCCTGCTGCATTGTCAAATAAAATTCAAGATCAGTGTTTTAGTAAACACTATGCCGTTTCCTATCAACAGGGACGAGTGAGCGCGATCGCAGATATTCACAATTCAGGTCTCAAAGACTGCCACGTTGCTATTCTCGATCAATTTTCTATTAAAGCGAATATTGTTGCACCGTTTATTAAAGGGGGTGAATTGTGGGGGCTGCTGTGCGTTCATCAATGCGACAAGCCACGTCAATGGCAACCGAGTGAAATTCAGTTTGTCACCCAAGTTGCCAGTCAACTCGGAATTGGATTAGAACAGGCTGATTTATTAGCTAAGACTCAACTTCAAACTGAGCAGTTAGCCCTCACGCTTCAAACGTTAAAGAAAACTCAAGGTCAACTCATTCAAACTGAGAAAATGTCTAGTTTGGGTCAGCTTGTAGCCGGTGTTGCTCACGAGATTAATAATCCTGTTAATTTCATTGCTGGCAATCTCAATCACGTCAAACGCTATATTGATGACTTACTCGCTTTGATTCAGACCTATCAAGCTTGCTACTCAAATCCGGCGTCTGATGTTTTGGAACACATTGAAGAGATTGATTTAGAGTTTTTGGTTGAAGATTTGCCTAAAACTGTTGCTTCAATGGAGATTGGAACCGATCGTATTCGTCAGATTGTGCTGTCGCTGCGAAATTTCTCGCGCCTCGACCAATCAGAGGTCAGACCTGTTGATATTCACGAAGGCATTGATAGTACGTTACTGATTCTAAAACATCGGCTCAAAGCAGATGGCGATTATTGCGGTATTAAGCTAGAGAAACAGTACGGCAATTTACCGTTGGTCGAGTGCTATGCCAGCCAGCTAAATCAAGTGTTTATGAATGTTCTCAGTAATGCGATCGATGCATTAGAAGACGCAATCAAAGAAGGTCTCGATCGCGCACCGATCATTTGGATTAGCACAGGATGCCTGAGCGAAGACCGCGTTGTCATCCGTATTAAAGATGATGGATTAGGCATTCCACCGGAGGTAAAAGCGCAAATTTTTGAACCCTTCTTCACAACAAAACCAATTGGTAGAGGAACGGGTATGGGACTTTCGATTAGTCATGAAATTGTGGTTGAAAAACATGGTGGCGTCTTCAAATGTGATTCTAAAGCTGGGGAAGGCACTGAATTTTGGATTGAAGTTCCTGTTAAACAAGCACAATTAGCGCAAAGTGCAGTGCCCTCAGAGCCGCGAAGAATTGTTTGAGTAAGGTCATGTCATTTGAGTGAGGTCAAAGCATAGCAGGTTGTCCGCCCAATACATTGACCTGCTACAGCATCTGCTGCCAATCTAATTTTTGCGTCAATTCGTCTTGCCCCACAACAGTTCTCTTCGACGTTCATCGCATCTCCCCTTGTAAGCAAGCACTCTAAGTTTGTCGCGCCTAACGTGTGTTGCAAACGGCATCTTCCCTCAAACCTTCAATCTTGAATTTTGCAAAAACTGGAAGTACGGAACATGAAGCGGAATCGGGCATGGCTCCTGCTGACGGGACTAGTTGCAGTACTCTGGGGGACTGCGTTAATGGCCGTTAAAGTCCTAACGACGCTACCGACCTTTCATTGTGAAACAGTGGATGAGCACTCATTTCTGACAGCGCGATTGCACTGCGCCCAAAACAAGGCAAATCAACAGTCACCTTCAGGGTTAGCAGCAGCCATTCAACAGGTAGGAGACATTTCGCCTGAGGAGCCGTTACACAGTGTTGGACAGGAGTTGGTGGAGTCTTGGCACGAACAGCTACTCGCGTTAGGAGAAGCCGAATTTCAAGCGGGAAATTTAAAGGAAGCGATTCGGATCGCACAACTAATCACTGAACGTTCGTCCATTTACACTCAAGCTCGCGATCGCATAGCGCATTGGAAGGCGACGGAAGAAACAGCAGCAACGATTACCCAACAAGCTACCCGTCAAATGGAAGAAAGGCAGTGGGGGCGAGCGTTTCAAACGGCGCATCAGTTGCAGCAGATCAAGAGCGACTACTGGGCAAAGCAAAAATATGCGGTATTGGTGCAGCAGATTCAAGCGGATCGCGAAGATCGGGATTGGCAGCTCAAGACTCCTGTAGAACCTAAATTGCCGCTTCGAAACCAACCAGTCCTCCCGTCTGAGGCTGCAATGCAGCGATCGCAGGCTTTGGCTCAGCCGCAACTCCCATTTATGCCTCTAAAGAAACGGCAGACGACTATACCTCCTGGGGCAGTAGAGGCGAAGGGCGATATCAAGCTAGAACGCGATCATTCAGCATTCGATGCAAAGCCTTCTACTGATCTAGAGCCTCAGTTATTTCTTCCAGTAGAGGAATCAAAAACTTTGGAAAGGCTTGAGCTAAGTGCTGTTCAGGCTAGAGAAATTGAAACTAAAGAAAGAAGCGCTCTACAAGCACCTTAAAGTTGAGCAGTTGTGTCAGTCAGACGGTATGCCAAAGTATACGAATGGAGCAAGATCAACCTGTGCCTGACGGTTCCGCTAAAGTTCTCGTGACGCTTAATCAAACGGTAGCCTGAACCTATCTAAGCGATCGAGAAAGGCTGGTAAGTTAGGTGGACGTAAGAAATAGCGTATCAAGAACTCGGAGATTCTGAATAAGCCGTCTTTTAGGTTCACGGACTTAAACTCAATAAGGTCAAAACCTGATTGATCAATTTCCAATTTGACTCAAGAACTGTATTCAGTAGCCACCCTAACCATAGGCCCTCCCAACACACCAATACAATTGTCCAACCGACCTGCGATCGCTCCACCCCATTCGACTCCATCCGAAATCTTGCGCCGCCCACCGCCCATAACCAACACCCAGCAATCGCCAAGCCCAACGCAATCGGCGTTGCAGTTTGCCTTATCGATGCGTTGGCAACTAGACTTACGATCGCGGTAACGCCTGCCAAAATTAACACTCGCAGCCCAAGCATTCCTAAATCGATCGATAGCACGGTCGCGATCGCTCCGCACCCCACGATGACTCCAAGCCAGATCCACCAGAATGCGCTGTAAACGCTCAGCAACCAGCCAAACAAAATGTGAATCACTAATAAAATAATCAAGGATGAGAAGGGTAACCGCCTCACGCTCTCCTTAGAAAATCGCATCACAAAAAAGCCTGTGAGCATGATTCCGAGCATTACCATTAGCACCAGGCGTAACTCCGAAGGAATCGCAACCGCTACTCCGGTCGAACTAATCGGACTTGAAACGGCGGATACATGACGAGTAAGCAACAAAAGAAGTGCGATCGGCATTACCACCAAGTGCACGACCCGCCAATACCTCACTTTCTGCCAAGGATATCGTCGGGCTTGTTTAGAATTAGAGCGTGTTTCGGATAGTCTCAAGGCGTCTTCTCTAACAGATTGGATAACTCAAGGATAAAGGTCTTGTGTTACCTTAGATAAGTTGTCAAATTCACACATCCAGGATTTCGGGTGGTTGGATAGTAGCCAGTGGTCAGTGGGCGGCACGGATTTGATCCCCTAACCCTCTTATCCTTACTTTCTAAACTACTTCTGGATTGAGGATGAACCCGAATAAGGAAATACACAATGCCAGTTGTTTCATTAGCTCAATTGCTTGAGTCAGGCGTTCACTTTGGGCATCAGACCCGGAGATGGAACCCCAAGATGAATCCCTACATCTTTACCGCCCGCAATGGCGTTCACATCATTGACTTGGTGCAAACCGCTCAGTTAATGGACAATGCCTACAACTACGTGCGTACCGCATCCGAACAAGGGAAAAAGTTTCTATTTATTGGAACCAAACGGCAAGCCGCAGGCATCATTGCTCAAGAAGCCTCTCGTTGTGGTGCATACTACGTGAACCAGCGTTGGCTCGGTGGAATGCTGACCAATTGGACAACGATCAAAACCCGCGTTGATCGCCTTAAGGACTTAGAGCGCCGCGAAGAAACGGGTGGATTAGATTTATTGCCTAAAAAAGAAGCGGCAGTCTTACGGCGTGAGTTAGAGAAGCTTCAGAAATATCTGGGCGGTATTAAACTAATGCGTAAAATCCCCGACGTGATCATCATGGTTGACCAACGCCGGGAATATAATGCAGTTCAAGAATGTCTCAAGCTGAACATTCCGATCGTGGCGTTGCTTGACACCAACTGCGACCCCGATGTTGTGGATATTCCCATCCCTGCTAATGATGATGCGATCCGCTCAATTAAGCTGATTGTCGGTCGGTTGGCAGATGCCATCTACGAAGGTCGTCATGGTCAACTCGAAGCAGAGGATGACTACGAAGATTACGAAGGCGCTGAAGATGAGTACGACTACGATGAAACCGAAGCGGAACCTGAAAGCGAAGGAGCAACCGCATAAGGACTTGAGGGGAGTAGCTAGAGCGGTGTCTGTTTTAGCTACTCCAAGCAACTAGCAATTGAAAGCACTGGAAAAGTAATATGGCAGACATTTCAGCAAAGGACGTAAAGCAACTGCGCGATAAGACTGGCGCAGGCATGATGGACTGCAAAAAAGCCCTCGCTGAAAACGGTGGGGACATGCAGAAGTCAGTCGATTGGCTGCGTAAAAAAGGCATTGCCTCGGCAGACAAGAAAGCGGGTAAGACTGCCGCAGAGGGCCTAGTTGGCAGCTACATTCACATTGGTGGACGAATTGGAGTTCTGGTAGAAGTTAACTGCCAAACCGACTTTGTAGCTCGCAACGAGGCGTTTCAAGAATTAGTCCGCAGCATTGCAATGCAGATTGCGGCGAGTACTGAGGTTGAGTACGTCAGAATTGAGGACATTCCGTCAGAGATTGCTGAGAAAGAGAAAGCGATCGAGATGGGCAAGGACGATTTGGCAGGCAAACCGGATAATGTCAAAGAAAAGATTGTTCAAGGTCGGATTGATAAGCGCCTCAAGCAAATGAGCTTAGTTGATCAGCAATACATCAAAGACCCGAATATCACGGTTGATGAGTTGGTGAAGCAGCACGTCGCTCAGCTTGGTGAAAACATTCGGATTCGCCGCTTTGTTCGGTTTGTATTGGGTGAAGGCATTGAGAAGGAAGAGTCTGATTTTGCCGCAGAAGTTGCGGCTCAGATGGCAGGCAGCAAGTAGTTCTCCAATTTAGTTAGAGAACACAAGCCTTTAAACTAAAAAGCAGGGAAAGAAGTTCTTTCCCTGCTTTTTTATTGCTGCAATCAGCACAAGGTTCAAACTCTATCTAAAGGATTGCGCTCGTCATCAGCCGTGATTCAGAGTGATGCTTTGCGCGAATCGCGATTAGACCTGACCCTTAGTTCGCTTAATATGATCCAAAATGCGCTGAGTTCGCTCAGGAGAGCGGACTGGCTTCGCTTGTGAGAAGTCGTTGGTGCTACGACCAAGATGCTCCATGATACGTTTCTTGCGATCGTCTGATAATGCCATTCGATGAAGCCGCCTAAATTAGGATCTACTTTCTGTATTCTGACGTATTTATAAAGATTTTTGATATCTCAATCGCTCTATTAGAAGTTTCTAGACAAGGAATAAAGCTTTTGAGATTGCACTCAATCTTGATCGTAGAGATATCGTTGATAGACATTAAGCCAGATCAAGGCTCTTACTGATCTGGCTTAATTGAAGGTTACTGCGCGAGTTGAACTGCCCGTTGTGCGATCGCATCCGCTGTAATCCCGTTGACCGCCAGTAGCTCGCTTGGAGTGGCGGTTGTTTCTCCCCGCTTCCAGGCAAAGGTATCTCGCTTTGCTGTGCTTCGCAGCATAATTGGCTCCAGCATTCCGCTTACGCCCCCAGCAATGCCAATTAGCACATCGCCGCCAAACAACTGCTCAAAGGTGGCATCATCGATAAACTCGCCGTCTGGCTCAGAGCAGATTTCCCAGGCAACATCATGAGCGCGGTAGAGCCGACGCGGGTTGACTACTGACACGACTCGGACAGAATAACCTTGCTCCTGTAGATTAGATGCCGCTTCAAAAACCGAGGATAGGATTAGATCTCCAACGACTGCTAGTACGATCGTTTGAGGCAGTGAACCTGCTAACTCTTGCAGCACGATCGCGCCCTCTTTCAAGGCTTGTCTGGTCTGTCCAAACGTCGTCCGAATCGGCAACGGCGACTTACTAGAGGTAATCACAATGCCCTTGTTTTTCGTCGTTAGTGCCCACTCGTAGCAGGCTTGAATGCTGTTCGCATCGGGCGGAAAAAGCGGAAAGACGTTGCCGTTTCGCATCATGGCAGCAAAGTAGGCTTCGATTTCAGGGCGTTGATGCGTCCAGCCGTTGCGCCCTTGTTCTAACGCGCCTGCGGTAAACAGCGTAATGGTCGAAGGGGTGGGGCGACGTAGTTCTGCCATCGCTTGGGTGACGGTTTGCCAAATGGGTAAGCCATTGATCGCGAACGATTCGTATGAACACCACAGCGTTCGAGATCCCATGAGGGCAAGTCCGGCAGCAAGCCCGGCGCACGCATCTTCACTCAGCGGCTCATACACCTGACCCTTAGGGGACTGGAAGTAAAGCGCGTCTTCGGTGGGGTGAATAATTTTGAGCGCTTGGTTGATATTGGCAATTCCGGAGGCTTCGTTGCCATCGGCATTGGTGACGAGGAAATTGCGATCGTGCTTTCCTACATGTCCGACTAATTGCCCCATTGCAGTGGTCGAAACCTTTGCGTCACCGCCCACCTCATATTCTTCCATCGGCAACTGACCTAATTCTGGCAACGGCAGCACCGATTCGGTCACAACGATTTTACTGGCTGGGCCGCCGCCCGCCCGTTCACAGTTCGATCGCACCAGCGCCCACGCTTCTGGAGTAAGCGATAGGTTTTGCAGCGCTGCCACAATGTCGTCATGGTCTAACTTGTGATGCGCATACAAATTGTGAGACTTCGAGCCTCGCGCATGCACGCCTGCTCCTTTGAGTTGCTTGAGAATGAAGACCGTCAGCATTCCGCCTAGAGCAGATTTTGCCGCTTTATCTGCCGCCGTGATGACTGCTTTGGCAAAGTTAATGCGTTGCTCTAGCGGAAAGAGGGTGCTATCGGCATAGGCTCCAGGTTGATTTTGATCGTCAAACTCCTTGGCATCAACTAACACCACGTTTTCAAATCCATTGCCCTTCCAGTAGGCGATCATTTCTTCATTGGATTTGAGCGACACCATGCTGTGATGCTCTTGCGAATAGCCGTTCCAAACTAGAATGGGCAAAAAGTTCGTGACTTCCGGAAACGCCGTGTTGAAGTGCGCCATCGAACTCATGATGTAGGGTTCGCCCAAGCCGCCATCGCCGACGGTAAACGGAAACAACGTATCGCGATGTAAGAATGCGGCGGACATCGCGAAGTGTTGTCCCTGTCCTAACGGCCCGGCAGGGGAGAGAATGCCTGGAATAAACCCGGAGAGGTGTCCGAGTAGCCCGTGCTTTTCGCGGAAGCGATCGCGCAATTGCTGCACCGTTTCGATGCCCATATCTTCAAGTGAGCGATCCAAAAACATGGCGCAATAGAATCCGGGCGCGTGATGTCCCACTTCTGTCAGGATGTTCTTGTAACCCAGCATCACAAACGCAGCATAAGCTTCGGCTTGACTGGCGAATCCGCCGGGGTGACCAGAGGCTTTGCTAGCGGTCATTTGCACCACGAGATAGCGCAGCGCGTCAGCCGTTAGAAGCGTTTGATAAGCGGCGGTTGGATCGCTCGGATCTGCGATCGCGCGTTTGCCTTCTGCGATCGCGCTGGTCTTGCCATACGTCTCAAACCCTGGAACACTGTCGCTGAAATATTGAATACCTTCGCAAAACGCAGGCGCGGTGGAGGGTGAGTTAGGAGTAACGGCGGTCATGCTGGTGGTTCCTGCTGGATGTAAGTTGCCTAACTCATCATGGTACACACATCATGGTACAGAGCCAGTTGACCAACAAGAAATTCTGGCATCGAACATCACTCGATTAGCGCTCCGCTCGTGGCGATTCACTCTGCAAAGATCTTTTCTGGGTTCTGCTAGAGGAGCGATTGACCGGGTTCATGGCTCGTTCTAAATAGCTGAACCCCTGAGAAGAAAGCAGCGTTAACGCCAAGTACACCAGCGCCACCACTGCATAGAGTTCAAAAGGGCGATAGTTTTCGGCAATAATCAGTTGGCCCTCTCGGAGCAGCTCTGCATACCCAATGATAGTCACTAAACTTGTGTCTTTCAGTAGCGTGATAAACGTGTTGCCAAGCGGCGGCAACATCCGTCGAAACGCTTGAGGCAGAACAACGTGCCGGAGGGCTTGCACCGAATCTAATCCCAACGATTGAGCCGCCTCCGACTGTCCGACCTCGATCGACTGAATGCCTCCCCGCACAATCTCGGCAATGTAAGCAGCACTATTGCAGCTCAGGGCAACGATCGCGGCGGCAAATTGATTAAAGGTGAAATTCAAGCCCGCAGATTGCAAGAGCGCTGGAAAGCCAAAATAAATCATCAGAATTTGCACGAGAAGCGGCGTGCCTCGAAAGAAGTCAATATAGGCTCTTGCTGCCCACCGGACGGGTGCGAGGGCAGACAATCGGGCAATGCCGATCAGCGAACCGCCGATCAATCCAAAGAACACCGAGACGGCGGCGAGTTGTAGCGTAATCAGTGCGCCTTTCAGCAGGGTGGGGAGTGCGTTGAGAATGACACTAAGCGATCCTATCGGTGTCTTCTGAGCAGTTTGAGCGGTTCCAAACGCAGATTCTGGCAATTGAGGAGGCTGAGCGTTAAACCATTTTTGATAGATCTGGGCGTAAGTCCCGTTTTGCAGAATAGTCGTGAGCCCCCCATTCACGCGCTGCAAGTTTGGGGAATTGAGCGGTAGCGGAATGCCATAAAACTCTTCGGTCAGCAGTTGACCGACAATCTTGATTCCTTGGAGATTGCCTGTCTTAATCGCATATAGCGTTACAGGCGAGTCGTTGACGACGGCATCCACATTGCCATTTTTTAATTCCTGAAGAGCTAAGACAGCAGCATCAAACGTGCGAACTTTGGCTCCAGGAACCGCGCTGGCAGCTTTCGCTCCGGTTGTGCCGATCTGCACCGCGATCGCTTTCCCTTTCAAATCATCGAGCTTGGTAACTCCCGTCGTTCCGTCACGAACAGCGATCGCGAGTCCCGCTTTAAAGTAAGGTCGTGAAAACGCAACGGCTTGCGATCGCGCTTCGGTAATCGTCATCGCCGCGACGGCGGCATCTGCGGTTCCGGCTTGCAAAGCGGGAATGATGCCATCAAACGGGATACTTTGAAACTTGACGCCGAACCCGCCCGCTTCCCCCACCGCTCGGATTAGATCCACATCAAAGCCTTGAAAATCGCCGTTGGAGGCTTTGAATTCAAACGGTGGAAAAACAGGCTCTACCGCAACCGTTAAAACAGGTTTATCCTGAGATTTGACTGCACTAGAGATCAGGAGAAAGCAGACCAAACCAAGCAGCAGCGATCGCAGAATTCTTTTTGCCCGAAGCTGAATCATGAGTGAAATCTCTACTAGTGGGGAGGTAAAGCAGAAAGTATTTGCTTAAGAATGATCTATTCTCCCTGATCGCAATGTCTGAAGTTCTATATCCTTAACGTGATCATGAATCCCTCGCGCGCGATCGTATTTGAGCAAGTTGAGAAAAACTTTGGTTCCCTGAAAGTCCTGCGGGGGATTAGTGGCTATGTTGATCGCGGTGAAGTGTTTGCGGTCATTGGGTCTTCTGGATGTGGTAAAAGTACGCTGCTGCGCTGTCTCAATCGGTTAGAGACGATTGATCGCGGTGAAATTATCATCAACGATCTGAATCTTTCTCACGTCCACCTTAGCTCTAAACAATTGCGTCAGTTGCGATCGCAAGTCGGCATGGTGTTTCAGCAGTTTAATCTGTTTCCTCATCTCAGTGTGTTGGACAATTTAACGTTGGCTCCTCAGCAAGTATTGGGTCAGTCACGATCGCAAAGCCAGGAACGAGCGCGGTTTTACCTCAACCAAGTCGGCTTGGCAGACAAAGCCGAGGTGTATCCAGAGCAGCTTTCGGGCGGACAGAAACAGCGCGTCGCGATCGCTCGCAGTCTCTGCATGGAACCCAAGGTGATGCTGTTTGACGAACCCACGAGCGCCCTCGATCCGGAACTGGTGGGCGAAGTGCTAGAGGTGATGCAAAACCTGGCTGAAAACGGGATGACGATGGTGGTTGTGACTCACGAAATTCAGTTTGCTCGTGAAGTGGCGCATCGAGTCATGTTTCTCGATCAAGGCCGTGTTGCTGAATCAGGCGTCGCTCGTGAAGTCTTGCGAAATCCGCAGAGCGATCGCCTCCGCACTTTCTTGAGCCGGATGCGCCAAGGTGCAGCGATGGATGATTGAGAGCAGAAGACTTTTGTAAGAAGTCTAACAGGGCTTACGCACTGGGTATCGTCACGACGCTGAACCTGAACTTAAAAACACGAACCCGATTCGTTACGACAGAAACGTTGTTGGTCACGAAAGGCACCCAGTTCATCACGAAAGAAATCCGATTCGTCATGAAAGGCACCCGGTTCGTCACGAAAGGCACCCGGTTCGTCACAAAAGAAACGTTATTGGTAATGACCCATGAATGCAAAATCTGCAACGACTTGCCTTGCGTAAGTCCTGTCTAATTTGTCATGTCCCACTGATGTAACAGAAAGGCATACTCAAAAGCAACTTCTTTAAGGCGATCGTACCGCCCAGAAGCGCCTCCATGTCCGGCTCCCATATTTGTTTTGAGTAGCAGTACGGGATGATCTGACTCTGATTGAGTTGGAGTTGCTCGCACAAATCGCAGTTTTGCTGTCCATTTTGCAGGTTCCCAGTACGACACACGGGGATCGTTCAACCCTGCCGTGACGAGCAGAGCAGGATAGGCTTGCGCCGTGACATTATCGTAGGGAGAGTACGCCTTCATGTAGTCGTAAAACTGTTTGTCGTTTGGGTTGCCCCATTCTTCCCACTCGGTCGCTGAGAGCGGCAGCGAAGTATCTAAAATGGTTGTCACCACATCCACAAACGGCACTTGCGCGATCGCGGCTCGAAATAACTCCGGGCGTTGATTGATCACAGCCCCAACCAACAATCCACCTGCACTTCCGCCCGAAATTGCTAAATGTTCCGAATCCGTCCAACCCTGCTGAATCAGCGTCTCAGCACAGGCAATAAAGTCGCTAAACGTGTTCTGCTTGTGTAAAAACTTGCCGTCTTCGTACCACTTACGTCCGAGTTCTGACCCGCCTCTCACATGCGCGATCGCTAACACCACGCCGCGATCGAGCAGTGATAGGCGCGTCGCCGAAAACGAATCTGGGTAGCTGAAGCCATACGAACCGTAACCCGTTAGCAACACGGGATTTTGTCCAGTCCGCTCAACGCCAACTTTGTAGACAATGGACAGCGGAACGGCGGTGCCATCAGGTGCAGTGGCTTGGAGTCGTTCGCTGTGATAGTGAGCGCGATCGTATCCGCCTAGCACAGGCGTTTCTTTCTTTAACTCCCGCGATCGCGCATCGAGATCGTAGTCGAAGATTGAAAAGGGCGTTACCAGCGACGTGTAGCCAAACCGCAGCGTGTGAGTGTTGAACTCTGGATTCACCGATTCTGACACCTCATAGGTTGCTTCTGGAAAAGAAACCGTGTGTTCTTCGTCGGCGGAAAGCTTGCGAACACGCACTTTGGGTAATCCGGCTTCGCGCTCGTAAATCACCAAATGATCGATAAACGCGCTCACGCCCATCAAAAACACATCTTCTTGATGCTCAATCACCGTTTGCCAGTTCTCACGACTGGGATTCGCAACCGGCACTTTCATCAGTTTGAAGTTGAGCGCCTCTTCATTGGTAACGATATAAAAAGCATCGGTGTGATGCTCAACCTCATACTCGATGCCCGTCGTCCGGGGACAAATCACCTGAAACGCTCCCGTTGGATTGTTGGCATCTAAATAATGCACTTCAGAGGTGATCTTACTGCCCAAATTCAGCAGCAAATAGGCCTCACTCCGGGTCTTGTCGATGCCTAGAAAATACGCCTCATCGGGTTCATGAAACACTAGCGGATCATCACTAACAGGCTGACCCAGCGAATGCCGAAACAGCTTGTACGGACGCTGAGCAGCGTCTACCTGCGTATAGAACACCGTTTGATTATCGTTGCCCCAAGCAAACGAAACATAGGTGTCGGGAATGCTTTCTGAATAGAGTTGACGAGTTGCTAAATCGAGAAAAAACAAGGTGTAGCGTTCTGCACCTGTGGTATCGATCGCATACGCCAAAATTTGATGATTTGGGCTGACTGCAAACACCCCTAAACTAAAATACTCGGCTCCCTTAGCAAGTTGATTTTGGTCAAGCAGCACTTCTTCAGGCGCATCGAGCGAACCTGGTTTGCGGCAGTGAATTGGGTAGGCTTTCCCAGTTTCGGTGCGCGTGTAGTAATAAAATTCGCCTCGACGGTAAGGAACCGATAAGTCATCTTCCTGAATGCGCGACAGCATCTCGTGGTACAACGTCTCTTGCAGCGCTTGGGCGGGCTGCATCATTGCCTCTGTGTAAGCATTTTCAGCTTCGAGATAGGCAATCACTTCCGGGTTGTCGCGATCGCGCAACCAGAAATAATCGTCTACCCGTTCATCGCCATGCAGGCTGTGAACGTGAGGATGCCTTGGAGCAATGGGAGGTGTGAGCGTTGAGGTGGGATCTGAATAGGTCATGGAATACACGATTGAAGGGTAAACAAAAACCGATTAAACATCTTGATCTATGCTCTCTTGTTCGGTGCCCTCTTGTTCGATGTCGCCTAGCGCTATTTCAAAATTTGCTTCGGGAGATTCAGGCCATTGCATTTGAATCAACCTCAATGCATACTGCTGTTCTGCAATATCACGCTTCTTAATGTCGAGTTTGATCTGCCCAAGGTGTGAGAACTAAGAACAACCCCTTTAAACCGTAATCGATCGCCAGTCCAATGGCCCCAATTAGCAAAATGCAAAACAATACTTTCTCAGTTTGCAAAAATCGTTGGGCTTGAATAATTCTGAACCCCAAACCACTTTGAGCTGCAACCAATTCGGCAATCACAAGATAGTTCCACGCACCAGAAATGTTAACGCGTAGCGTATCTAACACACTAGGAAACGTTGCTGGAACAATAACTTTGAACAAAACATCTCGTCGAGTTGCACCCAGCGTGTACGCCACGTTGATCATATCGCTGGGAATAAATTTAACCGCATCAGCAACCATAATCGCGTTGTACAACACAATCCCAAGCGTAATGATTAAGATTTTGGATTCTTCACCCAACCCAACCCAAATTACAATCAAGGGCACAAATGCTGTAATGGGCATGTATCGAACGGCTCCCACAAGCGGCGCAAACAGACTATTCATACTGTAAAACGTGCCCATTGCAATGCCCATAGGTACCCCTACGATCGCGGCGGCCAAAAAGCCAGCTAGCACCCGGCTACAACTCACGATCACATCTGCCATCAAATTGTTGTTCACGAACATGTCAATTCCAGACTGCACCACCGTTGTTGGAGTAGGCAAGAACATGGGCGGCACGAGCTTGGCATAGCTGACGATCGCCCATAGCAAAAGCGGAACAGCAAGCGAAATCGTGAAGATTAAGGCGGCTAACCGACGCGAGAAACCCTGGCGAATGCTCCAGAAAACAGAAGGCTTTAAATAACAATATTGACGATCAGGAGAATTCGTTGAACTGAGGCTCACATCAGGCATTGGGGTCGTCCTCTATGAAGAAATTAGGCAATTTAAGTAGTTCTACACACTCAAATCTGTTCTACACGCTCAAATCTGTTCTACACACTATAATTGTTCCCCGCTTCATTTCTACAGGGCAAACTAGTCTTATAGCTAAATTGACTCTATGACGCGATTGGCTCCCGCCAAGCTCCAAGGATCGTGACGCATCCATTTCTCCATTTAACTGGTAAGGTAATGCTAACTTCATTGCTCAATCTTGGAACCTTGTCATGCTGAATACCCGCTCTCAGAAGTCACGGGATCACACTCAGCACCCCATCGAAGCCAATGTGACGCTAGATCCTAAGCTTGAGATTCGGGGCTTGTTCAAGTCCTTTCCGGCTCAAGACAGATCAATACTCGTGCTAGAAGATATCAATTTCCAGATTTTTCCACGAGAATTTGTGTGTTTGGTAGGGGTATCCGGGTGTGGTAAATCAACGTTGCTCAACATTGTGGCGGGGCTGGCACATCCTTCATCGGGAAGTGTGTTGGTCGATGGACGAGCCGTGACTGGCCCTGGCTCCGATCGCGGCATGGTGTTTCAAAACTACACGCTTTTTCCTTGGCTGACCGTTTCTCAAAATATTGCGTTTGGGTTGCAGCTTCGCAAAATGCCCAAGACTGAACAGCGCGATCGCATTGATCACTATCTCAATGTGGTCGGTCTGACGCCGTTTGCCAAATCCTATCCAAAACAGCTTTCGGGTGGCATGAAGCAGCGAGTTGCGATCGCGCGGGCGTTAGCCAATGAGCCAGCCGTTTTGTTGATGGATGAACCCTTTGGAGCGTTGGATGCTCAAACCAAAGAGCAGATGCAGCAATTTTTGCTGGAACTTTGGGAGCAAACCCATGTCACCGTTCTAATGATTACTCACGATGTAGAAGAAGCTATCTTTCTGTCGCAGCGAGTCTATGTTATGAGTACGAGTCCAGGACGAATAAAGCTAGAGGTTCCGGTGGATTTGCCAGAACACCGTGAGTTAGACCTAAAGTTATCGGCTGAATTTGTCGAAATCAAACGACAAATCTTACATTCACTACGCGAGTAAGCTAACGTCATCTACTCCAAATAAAACGTTATGGGCGAACAGCAGGAAACCCATTTTGCAACGTGGCTTTCGAGATGCGATCGGAGGGACAACCGGGTGTTCTTCTTGCCTCTAGATACTCAACAATAATTTGCTGATAGCGTTCTTTACCAAAGATTTGGTAATGCCCTGGATACACAGTTTCAATGGAAAGATTTTGCAAGCGTTCATAACTTGCAATGTAAGTGGAAATGTGGCTGCAATGAAGTTCGTCTAATAAATCGCCATCGTAAATCACATCACCGGAAAACAAGTCTTGAGATTGCGAGTCATATAATCCAATACATCCAGGAGAGTGTCCTGGTAAATGCAGCACGTTAAATGCGCGATCGCCTAAATCCAGCACATCGCCTTCTTGTAAAATTTGGGTGGGTTCTGCTCCTCGAAGCGTGTATTGCTCAACAGTAAATTCAGGAGTCGGCAACTGATCAAAATGCTCCTCCAAAACAAAGCCTTGTGCAGAGGAGCATAGCGCTTCGTAGTCGTCTCCGGCTCGCAAAGCATCGGCTTCTGCGGCGTGAATGGCGCGATGCTCAAACTCGTGCATTCCACCAGCATGATCAAAATGAATGTGAGATGCGATCGCTAATAACGGTTTGTCAATCAGAGATGCAATATGCTGGCGTAAGCTAGATACTCCTAATCCTGTGTCAATTAACAGATCGCGATCGCGTCCTTTGATCAACCAAAGGTTAGCTCGATTCCACCAGTAGTAATGGGGTTCGGTGATCAAATAGAGTGAGTCATTGATTTTCTGAGTAGAAAACCAGCATTGACTGACGCGCTTTTTCTTCATTCTCGCAACCTCTCATGATCGATTGATAAAAGCAGTCTTTACGGTTAACCAAAAGATCCTAACGCAATTCTTATAGCGCTGATGCCAGCATTATGCGATATGTTAACTGAGATTAATTCCGCTAAGATTCAAGCGAATGTCAATTTCTTGACATTCGCAATCCTAAAATTAATCAGAAAGTAGTTGTTTACTTACAACGCCAGCACGCGATCGGAGGACGTGACCCAACCGATCGCCCCATTTTCGCCCAGCAATACGTCGATTGCCGCTTGATGCTCCTGGAGACTCAAAGCCGCGCAACAATCTTCTAACAACAAGCCATAAAATCCTAAATCACTGGCGTGTCGATAGCTTCCCAAAACACAGCATTCTGTGGTAACTCCTGTAAACAGCAAATGAGTAATGTTGTGCTGACGAAGAACCGCTTCAAGAGCCGTTGAAACAAACGCCGAGTGAGCAGGTTTATCGAGTTGCACTTCTGTCTCTAAGGGCTGCAACTCGTCAATTAAAGCGCATCCTCGCTCTCCTTGAATCAAAAATCGTCCTAATTTTCCAGGAGCACCGAGCGGGTAGCCTGCATTCTCGTAGCGCAGTTTTTTGGATGGTGCTGCATCTGAAAGATCAGGCTTATGGCTCTCTCTCGTGTAAATCACTAACACTCCATGCTGTCTTGCCCAATCGATCACGGCTTGAACTCGGGGAATGATGTTGCGAAGGGGTGCAATATCAGCGCCCATGACACTACTGCAAAATCCGTCGGGATGACAAAAATCATTTTGCAGATCGATCACCAGTAGAGCAGTGCGATCAAGCGCGATCGCAAACGGATGTTGATGAGTTTGAATTAGCATACTAGAACTCATTTCGCTTTTGCGCTCAACGCTGTGACAAATTGCGGATCGACAAATTTAGACATATCAGGAACGGTTGGAACCTTGTTTTGATTCTTGAGAAATGTCGCTAAATTGGTCAGTGGTTTCAATAACGACGCATCGCTATTGGAATTTTCTAGCATGGTTAGATTCGTTGCCAGATTAGGAATTTGAATGCCTTGAAGTTGCTGCGCTAGCTCATCTGGCGTCACGTTGAGTTGCTTTGACATAATCGCCAACCCTTCTTGAGGATTGGCTTTGAGAAATTCCACGCCTTTGAAATGACCTTCAGTAAACGCCGCCACTGCGTTTGGATTGGACTGGATCACCTGATTGCTGAAAATATACAAATCTGCGATCGCGGTTGGCTTCTGCTTGGAACTGTAGATCACTCGTCCATCTTTCTGTGCTTTCAGTGCCTGATCGCTAAATGGAGAAAACGAGTAGGCAATGTCAAGATCGCCCTTCTGGAACGCTGCCGCCGCTGCATCGGGAAGAACATTCACGATCGTCACGTCGTTCTCACTCAAGCCCGCTTCCGCTAAAACTTGCAGCACGAAGAAATGTCCAATTCCGCCGAGTTCCGCACCAATTTTTTTGCCCTTAAAGTCCTGAATGCTGGCAACACTGTTGCGTGCTAAAACAACATCTGCACCGACAGAGGTATCTCCAACCGCCACAATTTTGAACTCTCCTCCTTTAGCAGCCAAGGTGATGGCCTCTGAGGACACCAGAGCAAGTCCGTCTAGCTTTCTTGACAAAAACGCTGGAAATCCAGCGAAGGTAGATTCAAGGACTTGCAGTTTCAAATCTAGCCCTGAGTCTTTGAAGAATCCCTTCGCTAGAGCAATGTATAGAGGAGTGAAACCAATCCAAGTATTAAGGCCCAAGGTCAGGGCAGTCGTAGAAGCATTAGAAGACGAGGCCGTGCTTGAAGAGGTAGAAGAACGACAGGCATGCAACCCGACGCTCGCGATCGCGCTGGTGGCAAACCAAAGCGCTTGTCTTCGGGTGAACTGATTGCGTTTGAATGACTTGTTCATAAGTGCCGCGTTCAGAGATGGATTGATAGAGATGAATTAGTAGAGACAAGTTGAACACTGAATTTGGACAGCATCGACTGTTGCTCCAAGCTGTTGCTCCAAGCTGTTGCTCCAAAGGATTAGCAATCCTCCAAGCAGCTAATTGAGTAACCTCAGGATGGTAACACTAAAAAAGAAACTTCAATTCCACCGTAGAATGTCTCTAAATTAGGGTTTCCTTGCTCGTCAATAACTGTTCCTTGTCCTGAAAAAATGCGCTGTACCCGGAAGCGATGGTAGTTTCGCAACAGTTGAGGCAAGGTGATGTAATGCACCTCGTTGCCAGAATAGAGTTCGCGATCGAGTTCGTGCAAGCGATGCCAGGGGCACTTCATTAAGGCGTGGTGAGCATTGTGATAGCCAAAATTGAGCAACAACAAATTTAACCACCAATAGCGCTGAGAAACCAGATTCGAGAACGTATTTGTCTGTTCATGAGCGCGATCACGTTTTGGCAGCGAAGTTCCAATAGGAAAAACCTCATAAGTATGCTGGAAAGCATCTACAAATCGGAGTACCGTAATCATACCAATGTAGGCTAGAAAATATAACAGCAATGCTTTTAGAGATACTAATCCTAACGTTATGAATAACGCAACTCGCGTTATCAACGTTAATAAAACTCGCGTTCGTTCATACTTGCGCCCATGAATTCGGAAAGGGGCAGAAATCGCTTGAAATCGTGGCAAAAATGCCAATGCAGGAATATACATCCATTCCAACGCTAGTAATGGCAGCCGTATAAACGCGGGTAGAGCATTTAAGAATGCCGCTAGATCAAATTGGCAAAAATCAACGCGAGCAATATGGTGATCTATATGTAGCTTTGTTAAGTCTTGAAAGCGAGCATAGCAACCACCATTCAGCCACAGCATGATATTGCCCGCGATCGCATTCCACTTCATGCTGTCAAAAATCGTTCCGTGCATTAGTTCATGAGTTAAATAGGCAGAGATGATCAGGCTGTGCATCAGGAACAAAACGCCTACAGCATTGAGCCAGCCGTTACTCTGAAGAACTAGCGCAATTCCACCTATGTAGCTTCCAATGGTATAAAGAAATGCGATCGCATTCCAAACTGGTTTGTCTTGATGCAAGAAATGCTGAACATTAACAGGAGTTAATTCCTTCATACTGCTGCGAGGCGTTGATTGAATTTCCATTATTTATCCCTTAAACAATCACACAAGAAAGCACACAGACAAGAAACTACAAGATCACAAAGCCCGGCAGAACAGGGATAGGCAAGGTTCTAATCAATTTGCTCTTAGGGTTTTCTTTCAGACTGCGCTTCCTGAACACAGTGCCTTACTGATCGATTAAAGCGATCGTGGTTGCAGGTTGTTAAAGGTAGGGATTGAATGATGCTAAGACGTAGATCGGGCTGGGTAATTGTTTTGGCATACGCCTGGTTTAAGTACGGTAGATAGGCTTTGCGATCGTTCAAATGCACCTGAAAAAACGCGGCACTTAACGCTCTAAGATAATCCCGACCTGTGGCGGGGCTTGGGCCACGCATAAAGTCTGGTAGTTTATCGATGTACTGATCCTCGCTACTTGAGTAATGAGTCCCCGGAACCAGCACCGCCAGATATTTCTGGGATGTGTTTACCCACGCAAACGGGTGAATTTGGTCGTCGATCGCAGGACTCATCAAAATATCATGGCTCCCCGATACAATCAGGGTAGGAATTGCCACTTTTCCCATCCCTTCTTCTCCATAAATCGCACTTGTCAGTGGGTATGCCGCCAGCACTGCTTTCACCCGTGGGTCGCGGAGGCTTTTCTGGGTGGAGGACAACGATTTTGCATAACACTGAAGCGGCAAAGACGCGCTGAATAAAAAGGTTTCAGGTTGACATTCTGTTTTCAACTGCGCCTGATTGATTTCTGCCCCCGCGATCGAGAGTGCAGTTGTGCCACCAAAGGAAGCTCCCATTACGCCAACCTTTTGTAAATCGAGTCTTGCCTTCCAGTCTGCATCAGTTGTTACCAAACGCTCTAGTTCATCCAGTAAATAGGTAATATCTGATGCCCGGCTGATGAACTCAATCGGGCTAATCACATCACTCAGTTGCCCTTCTAGAAACGCCCGGCGATATTCTAAGTTGCTACCCATGTGTTCAGGAAGCGCAACTGCAATTCCGTGGGATGCAAGATGGCGGGCGACATATTCGTTGTTGAACCGCTTTGCCCCAAAACCATGAGAATAGACAACAAGAGGAGCAGGCTGAGCACTGTTTTCAGGGAGGTAGAAGTCAACCAAGAGTGGGTAGGGCTTCCTTATGCCTAGCGGTGTAGGTCGGCTCTCATTGATCGTGAATGTCAATGTTTTCTTGGTCACCTTGCTCAGACCTGGTTGGCGCAAGTCTGACAAGCGAGAAAAATCGACCGAGGCTTGGGCCGCCGCTTCTCGATCTGCTTGTTGAGCGATCGCGCTCACAACCCTGTCTCTGTAGCGCGATCGCTCAGTAAATTCTTTGGTGAACTGAAGCACTGCCCTGATGTCTACGCGAATCTCTCGGTTGGGAAAGTGCCGCATCACGTTGATCAAGGTTAACCCATTTGTTCGATCGGCGGCGGCCAAAATTACCGCTGCTCGAATGGCATGAAATCCATTGCTTTGGCGATCGCTGAGGATAACCGTGCCCAATCGTTGAATGAGCGTTTCGACCATTTGTGTATAAGCCGCACGAGAGACAACTACTGGGCTGTAATTCAACCGTTGCTGTAAGGCTTGGCGGAGTTCTGCTAATTGGGTCGAACTCAAGCGACGAGCAATAAAGGCAAATTCACTTGTTACAGTTCCCTCGTTTGCAAACGTTGCTAAATCGTCTACAGAAACATAAAATTCGAGGGGTGCATAGGAAAAAGTCAGCCGCTCTGCACTAGCAGCGGGCTTTGGGCACAATGCAACGGGCAACAGTCCTAGGCTCAGCACAACTCCAGCTTGCAGTACCAGAGCCATCGATTTTTCTTTCATTTCTAACTGTCCAATCCTCAACGCTCATCATTTACTTAGGTTTAATGATACGTCGTTGCCTAGTTAGTGAATGATCGAGGCGAGAACAGCACAGTTAAATATCTGCAGGCTAAGTTAAGAAGTCATGCCTTTTGATCAATCTAATTTAGCAATCTAAACCTGGTGATGTTTTAGATATGGGGCTAATCTGGTGATGTTCTAGACGTGAGGACAATATAGTTAAATTGCTCGCCCAACTTCATAGTGATTGATGAATAATTGTAGTTGATGAACAATTGTGGTTGATGAACATTGTCGGGTTCATCTTCAGCACTCATGCCATATCTCGGATGCGATTGCCATTCATCGCCATATCTACAATTTGTTGTTTTACATCTACCAAGTAGCCCCGGTAGGAATACTTCACGACAAAGCAATGCCTGTTTTACATCTACCAAGTAGCCCCGGTAGGAATACTTCACGACAAAGCAATGCCGAGGACAACCGCGATCGCGGCATTTATAGCGTTGTTTTATTGTGAGGCAAATTGTTTGTCACGACAACGTCTTGGCAACACAACTCGTGAGGTTGCGTTTCTCTGAAAGGAGAGCGGCTGCCGCCGCTTGATCCATTGGACGAGAGAAAATGTAGCCCTGCCCATTGTCACACTTTAAAGCTTTAAGTTGGGCTAATTGTCTCTTCGTCTCCACTCCCTCAGCCACAACATCCAGGCCTAAATTCCAGGCAAGGGTAACCACTGTACGAATAATTTCCATTTTTTCATGGTCGTCTTCTACATTGGTGATGAAGGATCGATCGATTTTGAGAGTATCCACTGGAAAGCGGTGCAAATAGCCTAAAGATGAATACCCTGTCCCGAAATCATCGATCGAGAGATGAATGCCTAAATCTCTCAATTTGTGAAGCATCGCGACCGCAGCATCAGCATTTTCCATCACCGTGCTCTCCGTAATCTCCAGCTTTAAGCACTGAGCGCTAAACCCAGTTTCCTGTAAGATTTGCTGAACTTGATCCACTAAATCGGGTTGAGCAAACTGTCTGCTAGAAACATTGACACTGATGGTAAGAGGTGGATTCATCGGAAACTGAATCTGCCATTCTCGCATTTGACGGCAGGCTTCTCGCATAACCCACCAACCCAGTGGAATAATTAGTCCAGTCTCTTCTGCGATCGGGATAAACTCCGAGGGCGCAATCAACCCCCGTTTGGGATGTTGCCATCGAACCAATGCCTCAAATCCGTTAATTCTGTTATTTCTGATGGACACAATGGGCTGGTAATAGAGCCGAAATTCCTGATTCTGGAGCGCGCGCCGCATATCATTCTCCATATGCAGCAACGCTACTGCATGATCGTGCATTGAAGGATCGAACACCTGCTGCCGATCCCGCCCCAGTGCTTTTGCACGATACATCGCTGTATCAGCATCCCTCAGTAGATCTTCCGGTCGCTCATAGCGTGTTGTGCTGAGAATAATGCCGGTACTGGCGGTGACAAAAATCTCCTGACCATTAAGCTGAAAGGGGTGTTTTAGCGCCTGCTGCACGCGCTCAGCGATTTCAGTAGCATCCTCATCATTTCGGATATCATCCAACAAAATAACAAACTCATCCCCGCCTAGACGAGCGAAGGTATCGCCAACGCGTAGGCATTGACTCAATCGTTCGGCAATTATCACGAGGAGGTGATCGCCAACCATGTGACCCAAGCTGTCGTTGATCACTTTAAAGCGGTCTAAATCGATAAACAGAACAGCAAAGAAGTAGTTCTCATGTCGTTTGGACAACTGAATCGCGTGCCCCAACCGATCCATAAACAAGACGCGATTCGCTAAACCTGTCAGAGAATCGTGCAAAGCATCATGCAAGAGTTGTTCTTCAGCTCGCTTACGCTCAGTAATGTCTGTCTGAGAACCGACCATGCGGTATGCTTTGCCTTCTGCATCTCGGACGATAAACCCTCGGCTCAGCATCCAAAGATAACGTCCATCCCGGTGCAGCAGACGATGCTCACTTTCAAACTGCGTCGTGACCTCCTCCATGCAAGCTGCGATCTCTTGGTTCACTTTTAACGCATCCTCAAGATGAATTCGATCAAGCCATTCATAAGGACTATTTGCAATTTCGCTGTCTTCATACCCCAGCATTGATTTCCAACGGGATGAGAAAAAGATTCGGTTCAGTTCTAGATTCCAATCCCACAGTCCATCATGTGTGCCCTGAATGGCCAATGCATAACGCTCTTCACTTTCACGCAATGCGGCTTCAATCAGTTTAGTGTCAGTAATATCTGAAACAAACCCCTCATAATAAAGCACCTGGTGGTCACGATCGCGCACGACTCGGGCCGTCTCCAAAATCCAGATTACGCTCCCATCTTTGCGATAGACCTGTGACTCAAACTTTGTGATGGCATCCTGCTGCTGCAGCACCGTTACAAATTCTTTACGGCAATTGCGATCGACATATAGCTGATGCTCGATGTTTGTCAAAGCGGTTATCAGTTCTTCAGGTGACTCATACCCATAGATTTGGGCTAGAGCAGGATTAGCGCTGAGATAGCGCCCATCTGGGGTGGTTTGAAAGATCCCAGTTACCGCATTCTCAAAAATACTATGATATTTTTTCTCGAGTTGTCGTAGTGCTGCCTCGGCTCCTCGGCTTTTCAAGAGGAATAAGGCTAACCGTTGCACGAATAGAAGCATAACCCCACCGCCAACTAGCCCGATGACGAGTAGGGAAATTCTGTGATAGCTCAGGCTCTTCTTGCCTTGGTAAATCTCGCGGGGAGTATCGACTCGTAGCAACAGCGGTTGACTGTCAATATCGGTAAGCAGCACGTCTCCTCGCGTTCCCAAAACAGTTTGCCCTAAAGGCTTTACGAGCAGCACTAAATCTATCTTTAGATTTGCGAGTGCTTCTGGGAGGGGATTTAATTTGACGTAGTTGAGGTTGCCATCTTCAATGAAGGTGTACGTGTCATCCCAGGAAGACGAGTCAGCAAAACGATCGCTAACGTCAGCTTGAGCTTGAGCAAAGACACTTAAAACTCCTTTGATGGACTGACGCGTGCTCTGAGCTTCTGCGTCACCCACATGACGCTTCAGAATCGTTGATGAGGCGGTGTACAGCGTACCCAGCAAACCTAGGAAGGTAATGCCAACGAGGAGTGTCTTCTTGGGAGTGATCATGTATTCGCTTTCAACTCTGCATCAAACGGTTCTGCAAACAAGCTATGTCTCCTGTGCTTGCAATACACCAAACTTTCCTAAAGGTGTCTTAACAAGCACAGTTAGCCCACAATGGTCAAACTTGATGAATAGGTTATGGATGAATAGGCTATATGGGGATTGATGTAGCTCCAGTTGGACTTGAGCGGAGGCTAGGAACTGGGACAGTGGTCAAGCCGCCCGTTTAGAAGCCGCTGAATTAGAGTACTAATCTAGGACACGTCGTGGCTAGGCTGCCTCGACATACTCAGTTTTCCCCACAAGATGTAAAATCAACCTCGTTGTAGCGAGGGGTTCTGCCGCAAAAAATTTGCGGCGTAGCAAACTTGGTGAATCAGTACCGAAATTTCAGCACGTTACTACTTTTTCCGGGTATTACGTCATGAACCTCGCGATCACATGCTGAATCGTCATATCCATCTCAATAGGTTTGGTAAATTACTCCCTTTTTCAGTCGGGTTTGTGCAAGTTGAATCAGTAAAATGGCAATATGCTGAGTACTCCGACTCCCCAAGTATCATTCAAACGTCGCCTTATCCAGGCGATCGCTCTGCCAGTCACACTCATGCTGTTGCTGGCAGGGGTGTCCATTTGGCAGATCAGCCGTCTTTTGATTGTGATGCAGTGGGTCGAGCACACCGATCAGGTCATTGCTCAAGCAAACCGAGTGGAAAAGCTATTTTCAGAGGTAGAGTCTGGTCTGCGGGGATATTTTCTCACAGGTGACCCCGAACTGCTTGAGCCGTACCAACAAGCAGAGGTGCTGGTCGAACCTTCATTCGATACTTTGGTCAATCTGGTTTCAGACAATCCTTCTCAAAGTCAACGTTTAATTCAGATTGAAACGCAATATCAGCAGTGGAGCAGCTATATTCCGACGTTGGTTGCTGGCAAACGGAATAACGAGGCTCTACCGATAGCAGACTTAAAAAAGCGCAATCGAGTCATGGTCGCAATCCGTCGGGACATGAGCCAGTTTATTCAAACCGAGGAGCAACTGCGAGATAGCCGAACTAAAACGGTTCAACGTACAACTCAAACGGTAATCGGCAGTAGTATTACGCTGGCTACTGTACTTGGAGCCATCCTTGCCTATTTCATCTGGCAGCAAATTCGATCGGTATCCCGTATTTACGAACACGCCTTACAGGTCGCTCAGGAACAGACTGAATCCGTACAACGATCGGCTGAGCGCCTCAAAATTCTGCATGAGATTGACCAGGCAATTTTAGCGGCTCAATCGATTGAATCGTTGGCTCATGAGACGCTTTCCAAGCTGAAAAGCCTTACTGCCTACAAGGAAGGCGCAGTCATTCTGCTCAAGTCTGATGACACGACCGAAACCCAGATCTTGGCGGAAGAGATCGATACAGAGCTGGCTGGAGCGATCATCCTCATGACCGAGCAAGGGTCGCTAAACTCGCTTGAATGCAGTGACTCTCTCTGCTATGTCAAAGACATTTCTACCCTTGCTCATTGTTCGCCTGCTCTAGAAGCATTATTAGCCAAAGGTTATCACAGCCTTCTGACAGTGCCTCTGCGCGTAGAGGGAAACTCGATCGGTAATCTGCATTGGTTTGCGACGCCGGTAGATGCGTTCAATGCTCAGAAGCAGGACGTCTTTCGGGAAGTAGCGGCTCAATTAGCCATTGCGATTCAACAGTCGAGGTTACGATCGCAACTGCAAAAATATGCTGCCGAACTAGAGCAGCGAGTGGCAGACCGTACTGCCCGTTTGCAGGCAGCGAATGAAGAGTTAGAAGCGTTCTCTTACACGGTTGCCCATGATCTCAGAGCACCGCTGAGAGGAGTTGAAGGATATGCGTCAGCCCTGATTGAAGATTATGGAACGCAATTAGATGAAGTCGCGCAAGACTATATTCATCAGGTCATTGCAAGTATTGACCGGATGAATACTCTTGTCCAAGACTTGCTAGCCTATAGCCACCTGAGCCGAGAAGAGATTAAGCTTGTACCCGTTTCCTTGACACAAGTGATAGCAGAGGCTCAAGCGCAACTAGAGTCAGTATTAAAAGAACGACAAGCCCAAATCGCCGTGGCTGAACCATTGCCTAGAGTGATGGGGCATTATGCCACCCTCGTTCAAGCCGTTGTGAACTTACTGTCTAACGCCGCTAAATTTACAGTTGTGGGAAGTAAGCCACAAATTTGTATCTGGGCTGAAGAAAAGACGCACTGGGTGCGTCTTTGGGTCGAGGACAACGGCATTGGAATTGAACCACAGTATCAACAGCAGATATTTGGAGTCTTCGAGCGGTTACATGCTAGAGATGCTTACCCTGGTACCGGAATTGGTTTAGCCATTGTCCGCAAAAGTGTAGAGCGTCTGAGCGGTCGCTCGGGTGTAGAATCCATACTGGGTCAAGGAAGCCGATTTTGGGTGGAGTTACAGACAGTAAAACCGTGAATAGCCTGCACAACTCTACAATTTTGCTCGTAGAAGACAACCCGGATGATGTGTTTAGGATTCAGCGAGCATTTCGCAAAGCCAACATAGCCACTCCTATGCAAGTTGTAAGCGATGGAGAACAAGCCATTCATTACTTAAGCGGGCAAGAACTCTATCAAGATCGGGATTGCTACCCGCTGCCCGTTCTTGTCTTACTTGACCTTAAATTACCCCGACGCTCTGGATTCGATGTCCTCAACTGGTTGAGAAATGAGTCTGATATCAAACACTTGCCTGTAGTGGTTTTAACCTCGTCTGAGCAACAAAGTGACATCGAGCGAGCCTACGCCGCTGGAGCCAACTCTTACTTGGCAAAGCCACCGAGTCCGGCTGAATTACTAGAAATGGCGCGGACTATCGGTCTTTATTGGATTCTTTTCAACCGTCCACCGAAAGCTAGGATTAGTTAAGACAGATTATATTTTTATAGGAAAATTAAGATGACACAAGTACAAGAGCTACAGCAGAAAACAGTTCTGGTTATAGAAGATGAGGCATCCGATCGCTTCCCTTTAGAGAGAGCATTTCATCAGCTTGGCTCAGAATTTTCTCTTCACGTTGTTGAAACAGGACAAGCAGCGGTTGCCTATCTTGAGGGCAAAGAACCTTACAGCGATCGCTCACAATTTCCTCTACCTAATTTAATTGTTTTAGATCTGCGGCTGCCGGGCATGTCGGGTCTAGATCTGCTCAAATGGATACGCCAGCAATCCCAATTCAGCGACTTACCGATCATCACCTTGACAGCTTACGGAAACCGCGATTTACCCCGTGCCTATGAACTAGGCATTAATTTTTACCTGCTCAAACCTGCAGAAGCTCATGCATTAGCTGAAATATTGGAAGCCATTGGCTTATATCAAAAATAAAGGATCTCTTGAAGGTGGACTATCGCATAACTGCAAATGCTGGCAGGATTGTTTCATTGTAGGAGAGGAAAAACTTTGTCCAACTGATTGGCGAACTGCCGTTTGGCAGCAGCCATCGAAGTGAACCCCAACGTGCGAGCTAGGGTAATGAAGACGTTGAGGACCACTGACCAGTTCGCGGCAGCATTCCTACCCGTTTGCGGCAGGGTTGTTTCATTGTCACCGGGAGATATCTGGAAGTCCCAAGTCCTCGTTTGCAAGGTTCAAAAAATTCAAGAACGTCGAACGAGGGAATCAAGCAGCCAGTTTTTCATTTCTCACAATGAAACAGCCCTGCCGTTGATCGAGTAGTTGAGTTAAATGTTGCGCTTTTGAATAATTATCTTGTACGTAAACACAAACATGAACATCAACGGTCACTTTGCCGCATTCCGTCCAAACGTGTAGTGCAACATGGGACTCTTCTAAAATCAGTACAACCGATACTCCTTGCGGCTCAAACGCGGCAGACGCTTCACTCACTGCATTTAGACCTGCTCCTTGCACAACGATTTTTAGCAGACCCAGCAATTCTGCGGGTAGCATAGTAACAATTTTATCCGTAGCCGTCAAAATGGCAGAAAAATGATGCGAGCGGATCATGAAGGATTGTGCCTGCCTAAATAGGTGAGCGAGATAAGTAGGTGAGCGAGATTAAGTTTAAGATAGACCACCCTCAGCATCCGCTAAAAACTCACCAAACGGAGACAATTGCGATTGATTGTAGACGCGAGCCGCGCGATCGCTTAATTTTGACAATTGCAAGCATTCACTTTCTCGGTTCGTAACCCGCAATTAAATGTGCTAAAGACCTATTTAGGGCAGAGCCTGCGTACGTTACGCTAAGACTAGAGGCGACGTTTGGAGAATGAACAGTGCTCCCCAATTTAAGTCATAGAAGCACAGAAGACCTCAAACAGGAGATTCTGAAGCTGGCTGAAGGCAATGATCGAGCGCCTTTAAGTCAAAAAGTAAAGTTTTACAAAAGTACGCTGGAACCCCTGTTTGCAGAATTAAGTCAGCGCAACCCATTTCCCAATGCTGAAGAGCAGGTAGCGATTTCGCTAGGCGTGTGGCTTCCAGTCTGGTCTACAATTCCATTCATTGAAATTTTGCCCGGACGAGTCCGAGACCAGTCCTATCAAATCTTTCAAGACAATGGCTACTACGCCAATATTGCCCGCTATGCTCCGGGGCAACGCCACTCTTTTCTCCGAGCGCTTTCTGCCGTTCTGCTGGCTTACGACTTTATGTTGTTGCAGAAATTTTCAGTGCAGAATGGCCAGTGGTACATCCAGAATGTTGGCATTGAACAGGCTTTCAGGTGGAGAGGGAATCTGCTCACTCCCGAAAAGGCAGGGAGTTGGCTGACTAAAGTCGTCAGATCCAAGCTGAGTCAAGTCGATGTGCCAAAGGCACCTGATTTGAGCAGCCTAGACAAAAGTACGGCTAAAAAGGTTGGCACCAGTTTCTTAGCAACTCCTCAACTTGAGCATCTCTATATTGACCACGACTTTCGTGTAGTTAAGAGTCAACGCGATCAGCAACGACCTTCTTACACGATCGCAATTCGCCACCAGTAATACTTTTAGAGATATTGAATAGCTACGGGAACGCCGAGTGAAATCAGGACTGGTTGAGGGCTTGAGGGGTAGAACTCCTGCACCCTGTCAGCAAATTGGAAGTGGAAGCAAAGTACTTTGCTTCAGACGATCAGGAGTGCCTTAATGGGTGCCGTTGCCTCCTTGGAAGGAGGGTTAAGATCATCCATTATAGATAGGGCAAGCTAAACAGATTGCTTGAACCTTTCAGGGGATGTCCCGATGCAACACAAGACGCGTGCCTTAGTCATTGGCGGTAGTTTGGCAGGTCTGTTAGTAGGTCGATCTTTAGCAAACCATTTCGATCACGTCACCATTGTAGAACGTGATTTTTATGCAGATCTGCCTGCGCCTCGTAAGGGAGTACCCCACTCTCGCTTTCCGCACAGCCTCATGCTGCGAGGACAACAAATTTTAGAACAGTTCTTCCCAGGACTCCGAGCAGAACTTGTAGCGGAGGGTGCGATCGCGATGGACAGTATGAAAGAAATCGCGTTTCTGACCTCCGCTGGATGGACGACTCGGTGTTCCTCAGATTTGCAGCTATTTACCTGTAGCCGGGACTTATTAGATTGGGCAATTCGCCGTCGATTAGCAGCATTTCCCAACGTGCAATTTCTGCAAGGAGCCAGCGTTACCGGATTGCTGACGGATGCAGAACACACAAAAATTGTTGGGGTATCGCTGCACCGGCATGGGGATTCTAACCCCCAATCACCCGAGGAACTCTATGCCGATCTGATTGTGGATGCAAGCGGTAAAGCGTCCCACGCGCCACAGTGGCTAAAAGCTGTGGGATATGAGCCGCCACACGAGACAGAAGTCAATGCGTTTGTGGGTTATGTTGCCCGAGTCTACCAACCTCCAGCAAATTTATCTGTAGATTGGAAACTACTGTTTGTGCCAACAGCCCCGCCCCAGCGACAACGAGGTGGAGTCATTTTTCCGATTGAGAGCGATTTCGAGTTACCCGAAAGGGGTTGCTCTGGTTCCCCCAACACTCGTTGGATTGTCAGTTTGATTGGTGGCGATCGCGATTATCCTCCTACCGATGAGGCTGGCTTTTTAGCCTTTGCTCGCAGTCTACCGACCCCAATTGTGGCAGAGGTGATTGAACGAGGCACACCACTGACGCCGATTTATGCCTATTACAGCAATGAAAACCGCCTGCGTCATTACGATCAACTCTCCCATTCACCCGCTCATTTTATTGTGGTGGGACATGCGGCTTGCTTACTGAATCCCACGTATGGACAAGCTATGACCGTTGCTGCACTTGAAGCAGTGACTTTGGATCAATTCTTGCAGCACCATTCGATCGACGACCTCAACTCCCACACCCGTCACCTTCAACAACAGTTGGCGAAAGCACATCACGAGGCTTGGATGGCTGCAACGAGTGCAGACTACCGTTACCGCAATGTGCAGGGCAAACCGATTAACGCTGCTACTTGGTTTACGAATTGGTATTGGGATCAACTGATGGAATTAATCGTCGATCGCGCACGGGTCTATCGTACTTTCATGGAAGTGCTGCACTTGCTTAAACCCTCGATCGCATTGTTTCAACTCCACATTTTGAGCCAAGTGGTGTGGCATCAATTAAACAAGCGTTCGAGCTGACATTAGGGCAAAAAAGGGCAAGCGGACTGAAAAGCCCTGCTCAAGTTGAGTTTCAGAAAAACTGTCAGCAGCAATTTCATTTCAGTCGGCAGGCATGAATGGGTGTTGCTAAGGAATACATAACTCTGCAAACGTTCGAGAATGTGGCGATCGCTGCCAAATTGAATTCGCCCTTTGCCCTCAGCACTCGCCGCTCCGCCTTCCAAACACGAAACTTCACCTTCCGAACTCGGAACTTTGCCCTCGGAACTCGCCGCTCCGCCTTCCAAACCTGGAACTTCGCCTTCAGAATGAGAAACTTCGCCTTCCGAACTCGGAACTCCAAGCTCAGAACCCGGAACTTCGCCTCCAGAACTCGGAACGTCGAGCTTTTTACTTCAAAAATGAAGCTCAGAACCTGGAATGTCAAGCAAATTGGTTCAATCTCCGCGTTCTGAGCTTCAACCAGCCGCTTCAGAAGTCAAATGAATGCGGTTTTCCCTGACGTTCACCTCTATCGATTGACGGTACTCATATCTGGGTAGCGATCTCCCACTGCAATTCCGGGCGGCAGTGCCTTGCCGATCTGCTCCAACTCTGCCTGAGTCAACGTCACCTCTGTTGCTGCAATATTCTCTTCCAAATACGTGCGACGCTTGGTTCCAGGAATCGGCACAATGTCCTCTCCCTGAGCCAACACCCAGGCTAGAGCAAACTGTCCGGCTTTGATTCCTTTAGCGGAGGCCATCTGCTCAACTTGCTCCACCAGTTCCAAATTGTGCTGCAAGTTCTCGGCTCGAAAGCGGGGATAACGCTCAGCCCGGTAATCTCCCTCCGTTAGATCCTTGAGGCTTTTGATCTTGCCTGTCAGAAAACCACGCCCCAACGGGCTGTAAGGCACAAAACCAATTCCCAACTCCCGACAAGTCGGCAAAATTTCTGCTTCTGGCTCTCGGCTCCAGAGGGAATATTCCGTCTGGAGAGCAGAAATAGGATGCACCGCTTGGGCGCGACGAATCGTTTCTGGAGCCGCTTCCGACAATCCCAGGTAGCGAACTTTCCCCTCTTGCACCAACTCCGCCATCGCTCCAACGGTTTCCTCGATCGGAGTGTCGGGATCAACCCGATGCTGGTAATACAAATCGATCACGTCAACACCAAGCCGCTTTAGACTGGCTTCACAGGCAGAACGAACATAGTCGGGCTTGCCGTTTACCCCCAGAAAGCTGCCGTCGTTACCCCGCACGTTGCCAAACTTGGTCGCTAGGATCACCTGATCTCGGTGGTTTTGAATCGCCTTGCCAACTAGCTCCTCGTTGTGACCGACCCCATACATATCAGCCGTATCGAGGAAGGTCACGCCTAGCTCTAATGCCCGCTGAATGGTCGCGATCGCTTCTGGCTCATCGGGAGTGCCGTAAAACTCAGACATGCCCATGCAGCCCAGTCCCAGTTCCGAGACCACTAATCCTTGATTGCCGAGTTTTCTTTGTTTCATACGTGTCTCCTGGTGCATTTAGTCCTTGAAAACCTGTTTTATCAGCCCTGGTTTCAGGCGTTCGACTGATTGAAATTCTCAAGCGGTTTGGCGATCTAGAGCAGGATAATCGGTATAGCCTTTCTCGCCACCTCCGTAGAATGTGTTGCGATCCCAAGCATTCAACTCTGCACTCTGGGCAAATCGCTCTGGCAAATCTGGGTTGGCAATGAACAACCGCCCATACACGATCAAATCCGCCTCGCCCGCCGCCAAAACCGCTTCTCCACTGTCGCGATCGTAGCCGCCTGCTGAGAGCAACGTTCCGTGAAACATTGGGCGAAAGAAGCCCGATGTCATGCGGGTCGAATTCGCCTCCAAGGTCACATTGCCGTCTACTCTTGGCTCGACAAGGTGGAGGTATGCCAGACCAAACTGGTTCAGAGCTTTCACCACATAAGTAAACAGCGCTTCTGAGTTGGAATCAGACATGTTGCTGAACGTACCGCTAGGAGAGAGACGCACGCCCACGCGATCTGCGCCCCAAACCTGCGTTACGGCTTCTAAGACTTCCATCAGCAGTCGTGCCCGGTTCTCTATCGAGCCACCGTATTGATCTGTGCGATGATTCGAGCCATCTTGAAGAAATTGATCCAGCAAATACCCATTCGCGCTGTGGACTTCAACTCCATCAAACCCAGCCGCCAGCGCGTTTTTAGCCCCCTGACGAAATTGCTCAACAATGCCTGGAATTTCGTTAGTTTCTAGGGCACGAGGTGTGACAAAAGGCTTCTCTCCCTCAAATGTCGATGCCATACCCTCTGGCGCGATCGCGCTTGGAGCCACGGGCAACGCACCACCGGGTTGCAGATCAGGATGAGAGATTCGACCCACATGCCAAAGCTGAAGAAACATGTGACCGCCCCGCTCGTGAACAGCATCGGTAATGGCTCGCCAACCTTCTATCTGCTCTGGCGAATGAATACCAGGCGTCATTGGATAGCCTTGCCCCTGTGGTGAAACTTGGGTGGCCTCTGAAATAATCAGTCCGGCTGAAGCTCGCTGACTGTAGTAAGTCACATTGAGTTGGTGCGGAACGTTAATTGCAGTTTCTCCAGAGGAGCGCGAAACGTTAATCGCACGATTACGAGTCAACGGTCCCATCACAATCCGGTTCGGCAATTTATAAGGTCCCAGCGTTACAGGCGAGAGTAGACGTAGAGAACTAGTCATAAGCGTTCAATCTCCATAGGCTACTGCATAAGAAGCAAGAGGTAACACTCAGTTTTGCAACCGATCCTGCTCCCAATAACGGAGGATTTAGCTTAACAAATACCAGATGCTAAACGAAGCGATCGCGCTGCTACAGTCAGTTCCTTGTTGGTTATAAAGTTGATAATAAACATTTTCAGCAACGCTTCACTCCTCTGCTGTTATTCAAATGCGCTGCTACTAACAGAGATAGACTCTTGTTCCCTCTCCCGTAGGACAGGGCTAGAGTGAGGCAGCTTCGAATACTAGATCTAATGTTGCCAACTTAACAACAAGCAACCTTTGTGTAAGTCCTAAATTCAGCGATCGCAACCCCGATTACTTGTTAGCCGATCCGGGTTCAGTCAGTTTACTGTGCAGTTCAGCCCGGAGAGGTTCAGGTAAGACCTTACTCACAGCACCCTGAATCTTTGTCATCAGTGAACCTGCAATGATCTCGTTTTTGCCCGCCATCAACGCTTCAAACCCCTGCTTTGCCACCTCGGCTGGGTCGTCGTTCTGGCTCGAACCTACTACAGTATCGTCCATATCAGCGCGGTGGAAGAAGTCGGTATCAGTCGGTCCGGGCATGAGTGCTGTAACGGTAACGCCCGTATCTTTCAGCTCGTTTCGCAGCCCCTCCGAGAAAGAGCGCAAAAATGCTTTCGAGGCTGCATAAACTGCTTCAAACGGGCCAGGTAGCAAAGCCGCGATCGACGATGTAAACAGGATGCGTCCCTTGCCGCGCTCGACCATATCTTTCACGACTCGCTTCGCAAGGTGAACAGATGACACAACGTTCAAATTAATCAAATTAAGCTCGTCCTGCAAATCTGTCTCGCGGGCAAACTCACCACCAACTCCAACCCCAGCATTGATTGCGATCGCGTCCACAGGTCGCCCTGTCGCCTTGATCCGACTGTAAAGTGTCTCAACTCCATCAAAGGTCGCGAGATCAGCCTGCACTGTCTCGACTTTTGCACCCAGCTTCTCGCAAGACTGAGCCGCTTCATTGATGCTCGCTCCGGTAGATGTGATCAGAAGATCGAAACCGTTTTGAGCGAACTGTCTGGCGAGTTCATAGCCAATGCCCTTAGAGGCACCTGTTACGACAGCCAGAGGACGGGTTAACGTGTCCATCACTATTCAAAAACTCCTATATGACTGCTCCTTGCTTGCCCTGGCTTGCTGTTCTTCTGCTACCAGGCAACACACATGAGCCGTTTGCAAACACCTGCGATCGTAGAGAAGCAGGAGCAAAATTACGTCTTTCCAACGAGGGAGCGCCCTTTTGGCTGAAAGCTAAATAGTTGATATAAGACTTCCACAAAGATTTCTCTAAAACTTCAGCAAATGCTACACCCTATAACAACGCCAAATCGATTAAATCAAGAACTTTGCTATCTTTATTTAGATCAAACTTTCGAGCAAAATGAGCTTGACTGTGCTTTAAGCGTGGAAAATCATCCACACCTAAAGTACGAGGATGACCATTGTGGGTTTGTGAGAAATCAAAGTAGCGTTTGCAGTCATTGCACAAGTTAAATTTCTGACTGTTGACTAATATGGTTTGGATCAGAGATTCATCAGGAATCTCGACAGTTTTATAATGGTTAATGACAGTAGAATTTGTTCTAACAAAATTATCTATATATTCAACACATTTCCTAGAAAGTGTGCTTAGAAATGAACCTCCATAACACCCAAATTCTGTTGTAAATGGAGCCCGTGTTCTTAATCCCAATGTAAAACCGTATGCGAAATTCACCCGGAAGAAGGGCTGAATATAATTCAAAAATTTAGCTGGCTTCAAAAGATCTTGTTGCCAGTCAGGCAAAGGACTGGTCAGCGTTCTGTATTTGTAGCAGTAGCGAGTATAGCCTGCTCTTTTCTTCCAAGGGCTTTCATCGGAGAAGACATCAAAGTAATGAATGAATGCATCGTAATTTGTGCTGGACAAAAATGCTTCAATCTCTGCGATCGGTTGAATTGGATAATCTTGTCCCGACAGGTTGATAAACCAATCAAACTCATGATTGCTCTCAAGTAGCCATGCGATCGCGTCCAAATAACTTTGGACGATCGCAAAGTTTCCCCGCCCTCCCCGTGAAGCAAGAATTTTGACGTTTGTTAAATCTTCAAACAAGGTTTGCTTTAAATCGCAATTAGTAAAGTCATGACTAATAATGATCAGAGCATCAGGGCTTGATTTCTTGATTGTGTGAACGAGTCGATGAATTTGATTTGGGTCTTTGTGGGTTTGAATAAGATAACAGACTCGCATGATGGATGATATTGGATGAGAACGCATTTAGCCTAATTCAACTTCGACCTGATTTGAAGTAATTAGGCCAGTCTCAAGGAGATAATTCTCAAGAGATAAATCTATGGAATCAGGTTCAACTCCACGTTGACGAGACTTTCGAGTAACAGGTTTCATCAATTGAACTTTCAAAGAACTAGAATAGGTTCTCGCTAAAGCAAGATGAAGCGCAAAAGCTGGATTGCCGAACAGATAGCGAGCCGCTAATCGTTTAGGTTCACGGCAAAGGCGATAAAACCATTCCAAGCCAATGTTGGACAGCACCGCAGGACAATCAGGAACGATCCCCGCCATGCGATCGATAATTGCGCCTCCTGGCATGATCACATTGACATCAAGCTGATGGCGATTCTTTTGAATCCAACTCTCCTGAATTGGCATTCCCATTCCAACAATTAAAATGTTGGGTTTGAAGCTGTTGATCTGTTGCACCACGCGCTGATTCTGGTGGGGATCGCTCATATCAAAGTAGCCGTGATGCCCATCCACCGCAAGATTGGGATACTGATTTCGCAGCTGAGCGATCGCAGACTGTAAGTATTCAGGTTTCGCTCCTAAAAGAAACACTGAGAATCGATTTTGATTACAATGCTCTAACAGTTCTGGCATGAGAAGGCTGTAAGAGGCGCGATACTGTAATGGTAATTTCAACCCCATTAAGCGAATAGCACTAAGAATACCAATGCTGTCACAATGAGCAATGTCAGCGTTCTGAAGGAAATTGTAGAACCAAGGAACTTGCATTGAGAGATTGAAGCTATGCACATTGTAATTTGCAACGGTTAGCTTGTCGCCCTCGATACAAGCAGTGTGAATAGCATCTACGATCGCCGGAACTGTCATACAGGTAATGCGTCGCCCTAGCAGGAACACGTTTAGGTTCCGAAGCGTTTCCGACTGATGCTTTTCCAACTTGCGTGAATCTGCTTGCACAATCATCATAATTTATCCAAGATGCAACTGAAGCCCTGTCGGCTAGACCAAGATGTTCTATCCGAAAAAAAAAGAGTTGTAAGCGAAATCAAAATCTGGAATTTTGGGTGGTCAACGAAACTCTGCTAACAGCCCAACTAATTAGGGAAAGACTACACCATACATGCGAAGAGCTCAGACTGGACACCTAACACTTGCTTAAGAAGCAAAACCCACCTCACCTGGTGTTACTTCTCTAGTGAACGCCTAGAGCGTTTGGTTTTGTTGAAAATCATAAGAGCGTCGAAATTACAATGACATCCTTCTTAATGTAGACAAACAAACATAGTGTTAGGTGTAAATTCACATGCAACATCTATCAAAGGCTATACAAGTCACCTACCAATTACGCATTTGTCTAATGTGTGTAGATATTGATGATCGAGGTCTTTGAAGGTGGTGTGTAAAACGAATTACACATTCTATGTAAAGAGGCTTACCTTACTGTTGTCATTTCTGTTTGTGACACTGATGTTTTTGTCACAGCTACTTGTATCACGTACGGTTGCTGCCTGTATCTGCTTGCATCTGTGTTTGTTACAACGGTTCTCCTTTTGTTTTATAAAGTTATGATGAAATTTGCTACTTCCACAGTTCTAAAATTGAAGATGAATTTGAGTGCGATCGCTCAAATTAATTGTCAGATCTAGTCTCTGAGCGATTGCCGCACTCCAACATTCTTGCTTCAGAATTATGAAGTTAGTGTGAGGATGCTGCCTCTATACCTTTGGGGAGAGGGTGTTTCTACGGCAATATCTCCTATTGTTAAGAAACTTGTTACGAGACTTCATTCACAATCTTTAGCTCACAGTTTGATTGTTCTGTACTCAAGTGATGTGTACTCAAAGCAGTGTAAAGGTCTTGGCATGAGCACTTCTCCTAAAGTCACTGTTGTGGTTCCCACCTACAATGTGCGTCATTACATTAAAGAGGCTTTAAGCTCTTTAATGCAGCAATCTTTTCAAGCTTTCGAGGTGATTGTTGTAGATGATGGGTCTACCGATGGAACTACTGAAATAGCCCAATCGTTCTGTCAGCAAGACGATCGCTTTCGGGTCGTAACAAAGCCCAATGGCGGACTTTCTTCGGCTCGAAACTGCGGCATTCGCCAAGCTCAGACAGACTATATTGCAATGCTTGATGCCGATGATGTTTACGGAGTCGATAAGCTGGCAAATCATGTTGCACAGCTTGATGCTGATCCACAAATTGGGGTGGTCTACAGTGCCTCAAACATCATTCGCGAAGATGGTCGCTTGAGCTGGATGTCATTGAGCGGCAAACCCATTTTGCCGGATACACTCATCTCTCTTTTGTGTAAAAACTTTGTGGGTCATGGGTCTAACGCTGTTTTTCGACGGGCGTTAGTCGATGAGGTAGGCGAGTTTGATGAAACCTTGCGGAGTTCTGAAGATATCGATTTTTGGTTGCGTATAGCCGCTACGGAACGCTGGCGCTTTCATCGAGTTGCTCGCGCTTTGTGTAGTTACCGAGTCCGTGCGGCTGGGTTAACTTTTAATGTGGCACAAATGCAGCGATCGCATGAGCAAGTTCTTCAATCGGCGTATGAACGCTCCCCAGAACGGGTTGCTCCGTGGATGCCTACGGCCTATGCCTATTTATATCGCTTGCTCGCTCGCCTGTCCCTCACCGCAGGCGATGCCGACCAAGCCAAAGCGTTTATCGGGCAAGCTTGGTCAGCTGATCGCTCCATTTTTGCCCGTGATCCCCGCTCGCTGCTCACTCTGCTCGCAGTACAAGGTGCGCCCGTCTCGAAGCAACTGATTGAGCGATCGCTAGGGTTTGCAAAGTCAGTTCAAGGTAAGAATCTATGAAGCCAGTCTCACTGCTTAAAAGTGGGTTGTGGATTACCTACGCCACGTTTATCACCCGCATTTTCGCATTTCTCAGCAGCCTAGTTCTGGCACGATTGCTGCAACCTGCTGATTTTGGCGTGATTGGGATCGCTTATGTTTTCTGGTCTTTTTTTACGCTGTTCATTCAAGATACAGCAGGCAATTTCATTATTTATAAGGGGACGGATAATCCCAAATACATTGACACTAGCTACACTATTAGCCTATCAATTGGGCTACTTCTCGGTTTAGGAATGGCAGCAACCGCTCCTGCTGTGGCAATGTTTTTTAATGAGCCAGCCCTATCTAGCATCTTGGTTGCGTTTGCATTTAATTTACTGTTGTCGTCAGCAAGCTCTGCACATTCAGGCGTGATGACACGGCAAATGCAGTATCAAGCGCTCGCTAACATCAGCTTAGTCAGCTCTATGACGCGATTGCTTTGCACGGCCGGAGCTGCAATGTTAGGTCTGAGCTATTGGTCTTTTGTTGTTGGTGATACAGCATCTTGGGTGGTTAGTTGTATCTTGACGCGACATTACTCAGGCCATCGGTTTCGGCTCCAAATTGATCCAGAGATCCGCTCTGAAGTTTTGTCCTTCTGCTTAGGCTCAACCTTTTCAAGTTTTGGCTTGTATGTCAACTTCAACACCGACAACTTCACAGTAGGAAAGCTGTTAGGTAGCGCTAGTCTTGGCTACTACAATCTTGCTTATCAATTAACAATGGCAGCATCAAGCATTTTTAGTTCCGTCATTAGCCAGCTTGGGATGCCAGTCTTTGCCCAATTGCCAACCGATGAACAGCAAAAGAATACGCTCTCTCAAGTGGTTGAACAAACTGCTTTTTTCATAGCTCCTCTATATGCATTAATGTTCCTAATTTTTGATCCACAAGTCGTGACATTCGTCTTTGGTTCTAAATGGATACCGATTTGCACAGTGATCCCAGGATTATTATTTTTTGCGTATTTTCGCGTTATTAATTCACTTCTCTTTTCTATGCTGGTCGCCAAGGGTCGCCCTGACATAAACGCTAGGGTCAATCTCCAGATTGCTCCTATTGCGGTTCTTAGCTTTGTTGTGGGTGCTCGTCAGGGTGGCATCGTTGGAGTGAGTCTAGCGGCGGCACTGATACTTGGAATTTTCTGGACGATTTACTGGTGGTTGACCGGCTGTAGAATCTTGGGCTGGCCGTTGAAGAAGTTTCTTCTCCCCTGCTTTATTCCTATTCTGCTGAGTGTTCCAGGAGTTGCTAGTTCGTTTGCGTTACCTTTGTTGCTGAGACCATTCGTATTTCTCCTAATTTATTTAGTATGTATCCGCATTCTCATGCCCAAGCACTTTTTTCTCTATCAATCTGTGCTCGATCAGCTAGTGAATCGTTTGGCCAAGTTGCGGTTTAGTCGTTAGCTTCTCACTACTTCCTGTCTAATTCTTGTTTTCACACTGTTTTGTTTCAAGTCTCATGCAGAAAAAAATTATCTTTCTAATGCCTTATTTTGGTCGCTGGCCAGAATGGTTCGAGTTGTATTTAGAGTCATGTCGTTGGAATTCAACGATTGATTGGCTATTTTTTACTGATTGTCCTGTGCCCGAAACCGCACCACCCAATGTTCGATTTGTCAGTCTTCGCTTTCAAGACTATCAGCAACTTGCTTCCGATCGATTGGGCATCAATTTCAAAACAGATTCCTCTTATACCCTTTGTAATCTTAGACCCGCTTATGGCGTAATTCATGAAGAATATCTGGACGGCTATGATTATTTTGGTTTCAGCGATATTGATGTAATTTATGGAAATCTCCGAGCTTTTTACAACGATGAGATTCTTGTCCACAACACATTATCTACTCACTCTGACAGGGTTTCTGGTCATCTTTTCTTAATCAAGAACGATCAGGAATGGTTGAATGCATTTCGCCAAATACCCGACTGGCAGCATCTCATGAGCCAACCCATTAATGTGCCTATGGATGAAGGCTATTTCACAAAGTTATTACTAGGACGCAGGCGGCTTCCAAACGCTCTGCGTCGGATCTGGGGAATGTTTGACCCTTACAAGCGCAATCATCTTTTTAAGGAAAGATTTAGCACAATTTTATCAGATTACCCCTGGATAGATGGCAGCTATCACTACCCAGCTAAATGGTTTTGGTATCAAGGTAAATTGACGGTTGAATCGGGCGAGGAGCTCATGTATCTGCATTTCATGAATTGGAAATCAAGCCGATATTTGCAAAAGCGCTATGGAGATCAGGCAGCTTGGGAATCACTACCTCAACTCATCGATCCTGCCCTAACCGATTTGAGCCAAGGCTTTTGCGTGAGTCCTTTGGGGTTCACGCCTCTGGATGTCACGGATACTCTTGGGAAAGCCGATGAGCCTAGATCAATCAGCTGTGTTCAATAGGTTTTTATTTGCTTGAGTAATTTTTATGGCCGGAACATAAAGCGATGGAGACTAAAACTCTTTTGGTAACAGGTGAGCCTTTATTCCTTGATCGTCACCAGTTTCTATTTAAAGCCTTATCTGATCATTTTGCTCAACTACGCTTTTCTCCTAGAAAAAATGAGTGGTATGAAGCGAACTTACCTAGAACAGTGCTGAAAGGCCTGTTAACGCTTCGCGCAGGCTCTTTGAGTAAAGCAAACGCAGTGTTTCAGAAGAACAGAGCGGCGTTTGTACTCAAATCTCGGCGAGCTGAACGGGACATTCAGCAACTCAGTGAGCAACCGGATCTTGTTTTTCAGCTATTTGGTACCTATAGCCCCTTTTGGAAGACTTGCGATATTCCTTACATAATGTTCCTTGATTACACAACCGCTCTAGCCGAAAAGAACTGGTCCGACTGGGCAACCTTTTTAAGTGATCATGCTCGCGAGGCATGGTTTGGGTGTGAGCGTTTAGCCTATGCAAGAGCAAAGCATATTTTTAGCATGAGTCATGTCGTTAAAACATCGCTTATTCAAGATTACGGAATAGCTCCTCAAAAAGTAACTGTTGTTGGCTCCTCAGGTGATTTTCAGGAGCCTTATACAGGAGGAAAAACTTTTGGCAGCCGACAAATTCTTTTTAATGGCTCAGATTTTGAGCGAAAAGGTGGAGACATCGTGTTGGCTGCCTTTAGAAAGGTGAGACAAGTGATTCCCGAAGCGAAGCTAGTCATTATTGGCAAAAAGCTGCCGATTGAAGAAGCTGGTATTAACAATCTAGGATACATCGCGTCTCGTTCAGAAATTAGTGATCTGTTTTTAGGAACAGATTTAGTTGTTGCTCCTGCCTACTGCGACCCCTTTCCGACTTTCTTGATGGAAGCAATGAACTACGGCGTTCCTTGTGTTGTTTCAAATCGAGATGGAATGCCTGAAATTGTTGATCACAAAGTAGATGGAATTGTAATCAACCAACCTACGGCTGCTCTATTAGCAGATAATATGATTCATCTTTTAACTAATCCTTCTGTATTAGTAGCAATGTCACAGGCGGCACGACTTAAAGTGAAAACTAAACTGAGCTGGAATATCATAGCTAAAACCATAGCGGACACTATTGCTGACTAGACCGTCTCAGGCATTAATACCGCAACAAAGCGGATATGAACAAAGTGATTAGTGATTGTTAAATTAATTTAGTAATGGTGAAGACTGGACATCATGTTTAATTTTGGTTTTGTTATCGAACAAATGCTTGGACATGTTACTCACGGTCAGAATTTAAAGTATTGGGTGTCACAAGACCCGTCGATTCATCCAACCTGGCTACCCATCGATGCAGAGAGCAATGATCTATGGGAACATCTCCCCGTCGTTCGATCAAACTGGTCGCTCAAAAGCAGTTTGCGGACTCGTGATGCTATTCGTCGGGCACTGCGATCGCACTCCTTCGATGCTCTATTCCTGCACACTCAAACGCTCGCACTACTGGCAATGCCATTTATGCGTCACATTCCAACCGTGATCTCAACCGATGCAACGCCGTTCAACTATGACACGGTAGGAGCCGGATATAGCCATCATGCAGCGGGGCAATCTTGGTTAGACCAACAAAAATTTCTGTGGAATCGAAAAACTTTTCATGCGGCGACTGCTATCGTAGCGTTCTGTCAGTGGGTAAAAGAGTCAATTGTTCACGATTATGGCGTTCCGGCAGAGAAGGTCACTGTGATTTCGCCAGGACTTGATTTAGCACAATGGAATTTTGATCGGGAGCAACGTTCGGTTTCCGACCCTGCACGGTTGCTATTTGTAGGCGGGGATTTTACCCGCAAGGGGGGACAAACCCTGCTCGAAGCCTTTCGGAGCGGATTGGATCACAACTGTATACTAGACATCGTGACCAAAGATGAGACACTTTGCCGGGATTTAGCAGGCATGGAGCGGGTACACGTTCATCAAGGATTACCACCAAATAGTTCTGATCTAAAAGGCCTATACGCAAATGCAGATATGTTTGTGTTTCCAACGCTGGCTGACTGCTATCCCAACGTCATTCTAGAAGCCATGGCGTCAGGATTACCTATTGTTTCGACCGATGTGGGCGCAATCAGCGAACAAGTCCAGCATGGAATTAATGGATTGCTCGTGCCTTGCTCAGATAGTAGGGCGTTGGCAGCTGCTGTGAATGAGTTAATCAATGATGCCTCGAAACATCGTGCTATGGCGATCGCAAGTCGCCGCATTGCCGAAGAACAGTTTGATGGTCGGCGAAACTACGGCGCAATTACGAGTTTGATGAAGCAGTTGGTTGAACAGCACCCTGAACCCTCGCTTTTGCCCTCGTTGCGCTAATTTTTTAGAGACTTATAATTTCTTAAAGACTTAAATCTATAGGATCATGACGATTGCAAAAGGTTTGAATGTACGATCGCAGCCTAAGCCCTCTGATTCGCAAGGAAACTCTCCAGACATCGCGATTTTTCTGCGAGGACTGTATGGTGGCGGAACCGAGCGAGTCATGCTCAATTTAGCCCGTGGTTTTATCAAGCGGGGTTTAAGAGTCGATTTGGTGCTTGCCCGCGTTGCAGGACCTTATCTGGAAGACGTTCCACCTGATGTTCAGATTGTCGATCTAGGGGCAGATTGGATACCCTCTAGTTTGCCTAAGCTGGTGAATTACTTGCGTCGTGCCCGTCCCAAAACACTTTTATCGGCCCTGCATTATCCGTGTGAAATTGCACTATGCGCCAAACGGCTTGCAAACGTTCCCACTCGCGTTATCGTCTCGGAACATAATACGCTCTCTTTAGAAGCCGAACAGATTAACCAACTGTCTGTGAGATTGAGTCCATTTGCAGCTCGATTGTTTTATCCGTGGGCAGAAGGCATTGTTGCTGTTTCCCAAGGTGTTGCTAATGATTTGGCCAATGTCATAGGCATAGATATCAATCAAATTAAAGTTATTTATAATCCTGTTGTATTACCTGAACTATTAACGCTTGCAAAGCTGCCAGTGGATCATCCCTGGTTTGATGATGGGCAGCCTCCCGTAATTTTGGGTGTTGGAAGATTATATCCACAAAAAGACTTTTCCACGTTGATTCGTGCATTTGCTCAAGTGCGGCGGATTCGCCCGGCCCGGCTGATGATTTTAGGAGATGGGCCAGAGCGCGATCGCTTGCAAAATCTCATCGCAGAACTTGGCTTAACAGACGATGTTGTGCTCCCTGGTTTTGTGCAAAATCCCTATGCTTACATGGCGAACTCGGCTGCGTTTGTTCTATCTTCTGCTTGGGAAGGGCTGGGAAATGTGTTGATTGAAGCAATGGCAATTGGTACGCCTGTTATTTCTACCAACTGTGAGAGCGGCCCTGCTGAAATCCTGGCAAATGGACGGTACGGCTCGCTCGTTCCAGTGGGTGACAGTGACGCGATCGCCGAGGCGATCGTTGAAGTGTTATCTAATCCAATTCAGAACATTGATCCCCACTGGTTAACCCAGTTCACTTTGGAAACCTGCACGCAGCAATATTTAGATGCTTTAGGTTTTGCCGAGCATCAAGCCGGGGTATGCATACCCCATCTATCAAATTAGGTTAGGGCAAATTAGGGTGAAAACAACATGAGATTTAACAGCACGCTCTATCAAACAACAGCACAGTTGGTCGGTCAATTGCCAAAAGGCAGATCGAAGGCGTTGGGAACACTATTCTCATTGTGGAATAGCCATCCTAGTTGGGATCCTTGGATTCTGAAGGATGGCGATATCTACCGTCTTTTCTATCTATTAGGCTCAAGCAAATCGGGCCCTTGGTGGCTAGAAGGCAAAATTTGTGGGGCAATTTCAACCGACTTGGAACGGTGGCAGGACATTGGAGTCGTGCTGGAAGTGAACCCTGAAACCTCCTGGGAAGCTGGAAGAATGTTGGCTGGTTGCGCCCTTAAAGAAAACGGCGTTTACTACCTTTTCTATTCGGCAGCTGGGCAGGGTGACGACATTATGAACGAGGGAATTGGTTTAGCAACCTCTGTAGATGGTGTGAACTGGCAGCGAAGCCCCAATGAATTAGTCAAACCAGACGCTAACCATCGCTGGTACGGTCAGTATAAGCGGAGCCTGGGTAAGTGTGAGTATGACCATTACCAATGGCGCGACCCATACGTTGTGAAGGATCATGAGACTGGCCGCTACTACATGTTTATCTGTGCATACCTAAAAGAAGGCGGTTACGGAACGTTTAGAGGATGTGTGGGTCTAGCAGTGGCAGACCAAATCGATGGCCCTTATGAACTTCTGCCGCCTGTGGCGACACCGACGGTTGAAGGAACCCAAGAGTCACCTTTCTATGAAATGGAACGCCCTCAAGTTATCTATAGGAACGGTCAGTATCATCTATTCTTTTCTTGCTGGACAACTTGGTTAAATCCTAAGTGGCTGCAGACCGTCGATCGCAGCCAAATCACAGATTCGTCTCTGTACTGGTACGTCTCCGATCGCATCACTGGTCCCTTTAAGCCCGTCAGTCAAACACCCGTTGTCAAGGGTAGTGAAAGATCGGGAATCTATGGAACTAACTTTTTTCCCGCCCCAAATGCCCCTGATGAATTTATCGCTTATGGTTGGTATTGCAGACGCATGACATTAGCGGTTTCTCCCCTGACACAAGTTCTGTGGGGGGCAGATTCAATTCAAATTGTGAATCTGGCTGCTAGATGAAGGTATAGCTGCACGTTCGAGCAAATTAATTAACTCTGCCCAGATATCTGATCCCAACTGGTCAGACGGGGCTGCTGGGGTCGTGCTTCACTGAGTACAGCACCTAACCAGGCAAAAAAGAACCAAATATTGACTGCCATCCAACTCAATGGAGTGGCGTTGCAGCTGATGTAGAGGGTAACTAGGCAAGCAAACGCCCATATACAAAATGAGTTGCCTCGAACGGCTGGAGTATATACAGAGAAAAGTGTCAATAACAGGGCAACAACGAAGACAATGAACCCAACAATGCCATGTAAGTAAAGAACTGCAGCGTACGTAGAGAAAGAGCCGAGTCCAATGTAGGAATCCTCATACAGATGCGCTCGCCCCCGGATCACACCCCAGCCAATCCAGGGCGACTCTTGCCATGCTTCAAGGGTTTTCTGCACCACCAGTGCCCGTTCTGCTGAAGAATCTGCACGAGCTTGATTAAATTCTTCAATAGGCTTCTGAATCAATCCTACGATCGGTATTTGCAAGGTACTGCAGACTAGGAGGACTAAGGAGGTGAGCCAAAGTGAGATTTGGCGAAACAACCCGCTTTGAAAGCAAACACTAACAAGCAGAGCTACCGGAAGGCCAACCCAAGCGCTTCGGCTGGCACTCACAATCAAGGCACCTATGGAACCCGCCAACGCTAAGTTCCGTAGCCGTCGATTGGTTTCACCTAGACAGATTAGAAAGCACAAGACAGCACACAACCCCAAGATAGGCGGGTCAGGGGTGTAAAGGACTGATCTGGGCAGCGGAATACCCAAGAAGGGTGAGTAATTTGCAAACATCACTCGCAAACTGCCTTTATCTCCAGGCAGCAGACGTGCAAGAGGAGGAAGGTAGCCGTTGCTGCCAATCTTGAGAACCAGCATCGCGATTTCAATTGCGATCGTGACTAAAAAGCCCGATGCCATCCAAGCAACCGCTCTTGTGACAACTTGAACGCGAACATGGCTCCAGAAAGGCAATGCAAGACAGGCAAAAATGAGAAAGTAACTCTTGATAAAAGTGACGGCAGCGGCAGCAGCGGTCTGAAGATTAAATCCCATTTCGTTGATACCTAGAATGGCTGTCCACATCATGGTGATCGACATGGCTAACCAAGCCCAGGCACACGCGGGAAGTGGCTTCTGAATCACTTTATCAATACTAAAATGAGTCGCTAGTAATCCACTGACAACGAGTGGATAGAAAAGCGGCTGGATTCCCATCAGCCACCAAACTGGAGTCAGAACGATTGTCCAATAAACTATCCGTTCAGAACGCGATAGAATAACATCCTGGGTGCTAATTGAAAGAAAGTCGGGTCTAATAGATGGAAGATTGAGCATCTTGATTTTTCAAGTCCTTCTTACAGACTTACTTAAGCTTAAAAATTAGTCGAGGAAAATCAGTCGATCGGTAGATGAGAAAGGCAGGTTATTTCTAACATTGTTAACACACAGTGTGTGCCCCTGCTATCTATGCCTATTTATGTAGCTAAGTGTGAATCTGCTTGCTTAGAATAGCAGTCAGCTGAAAATTTGAAAGTTTAACGATACCCAAGCGTGGTTATGAAAAAAAAAGTAGCCGTCACTGTTTCAAGGCACTGGAAAGCTCTGCTGGGTTTCAATCTTCTAGTGTTCCTTGGAGCGTGGGGCGTAATTTTAACCTCCCCCAAAGTTTGGACTGCTAGTGCTCAGCTAATTCTGCCTTCGTCAAACGGTGGTGATCTCGATGCGGATCTAGGTACCCTTGGCTCCTATCGCAACAATGATCCCAGTTTTTCCACACAAGTCAATCCTCTTAAGATACAGCAAGAGATCTTAACCAGTGATGCATTGTTAACGCAGGCATGGGCAAGTGATCCTGAACGCGATCAGGCCACCAAACCCCGCAATTATGGCGGTTTCTTCGAGGTGACGCCAGTTGAGCAGACGAGCATTCTGCAACTATCGGTAGCGGGTTCGAGTCCTGAAGTTGCAACTCAGCGAACGAGTGCACTTTTGAAGGCCTATCAGCAACGGTTGGATCAATTACGCAGCGCTAACAATGACGCACGAGGAAAATTCAGCCAGAAACAACTGGAGGAAGCGCGACGTAACTTGGCAAAAACCCAAAGCGCGTTGGCACAATTTAAGCGATCGACAGGACTAGTCAACAGCGAAGAGCAAACAAAAGGCACTCTCGGAACAATCAATCAGCTTGAAGCATCACAGGCAGAGGCAGCCGCGCAAGCACGGTCTAGTCAAGAACGCGCGAAGACGCTCTCTGCACGGTTGCGGCTGTCGCCTGATCAAGCTGTACAATCGGTGGGTCTCGATCAGAACGAGGACTACAAATATTTGCGAAATCAATTAGCGCAAGTTGAAGCAACCCTTGCGAAACAGAGATCAACCTTTACTAACAATAATCCTGTTGTGCAAAGAACGCTGGACGAACGAGCAAAACTTCGTCAGCAGATTGAGCGGTATGTGGGTCAAGTGTCAGGCGGGCAAGTGAAGGGCGATCCCAGTATTACTAGCGGTGCAGAAGGACGCGGAGAATTAATTCAAGCATTGGTGTTGGCAGAAAGTGAGGCGCGGGGTCAGCGCCAGCAAGCGGCTCAACTGCAACAAAAGATTCAAACCCTGAGAAATTCCCTGACTGCACTTCCCGCTCAGCAGGCTCGGCTCGGGGAGTTACAGCGTCAGGCAGAGGTAGCAGAAGGCGTGTATAAAGGACTAGTAGCGCAAGTTCAGCAATCTAATATTGATGCCTTTGGTGCTTATCCCAATGTTCAGGTGCTAAATGCGCCCAGCGTGGATGCAAAACCATCGAGTCCAAAGCGATCGCTCGTGGCAATTAACGCCACTCTTGCCGCGATCGTCGGCAGCATTGCCCTAATTCTGTTGCTAGAATCTCGCAATCCGTTGCTCACTCCCAAAGATTTGCAATCGTTCAAATTCTCGGTTGTGGGTCGAATTCCACGGGACAAACAGTTGAGCGATCGCTTGAACAGTCAGTCAGATCGAGGGTTGAGCCAAGACCTAGATGTCAGCGGGGCATCAGAAGTCCCGTTTCAGCGATTGGCATCCGCCATTAGTCTACAGCCATTGCGCGACCGCCGGATTCTGATTACAAGTGCTGTGATGGGCGAAGGCAAGACAACCGTAACCTTACAACTTGCAGAAGCTCTGGCAGATCTCGGATTTCGGGTGCTGATGGTGGATGCTGATTTTCGAAAGGCAGACCTGAGCGGACGTTTAGGATGTATGCGGGATTTCGCAACCGACAGGCAAATTGTTCAAGTTGAACCAAATTTAGATTTAGCTCCCACTCAGCCCAAGCTCGGCAAAAAAGTTGTAGATATTTTGAAGCGGGGTCGATTTCAGCAGTATTTAGCAGCGGCTGAAGCTAATCATGACTACGATTATGTTTTGATCGATAGTTCTCCAGCTAGTTCAACGAGTGAAACGGCTTTGATTGCGGCAGTGGTTCCTAATGTGCTATTTACCGTCTATCCTGGCGTGAGCGCTCGTAATGCCGTTAACGAAAGCATTGAGCAACTCACACAACACAACGCTACCATCATTGGCTTGGTGATCAATGGAGTGGAAACGCAGTCTAGTTCTTACAGCTATCGGTCTACTGGTGCTGTGTTCGATCGCGATCGCTCAATTAGACGGGAGTCGTGATGGTGCAACTACGGCTACGGTGGACTGGAATGCTGTTCAAGGAACAGTGCCGCGATCAGCCTTTGGACTAAATGCCTTTCAAGGCTTTCGGACGCAAAATCAAGCCTATCGCAAAAATCTGGCGTTTATGAATCCGGGGCTGATTCGCTTTCACAATGGTGGTGCGATGCAGGATTCGAGTACCCCGGATGGTTTGATCGATCGCGATCGCAAAACCTGGGATGCCCGTAAGGTAAAAAGTGCGTTGGCCGCTTCCTTCTCTACTTTTGGCAAGCAGCAACCCCAGCGGATGATCAACATTCCGACTTGGGCGGATTGGATGGACGCCGATCAAGATGGCTTTCTAGACGCCAATCAGTTTGATCGCTTTGCTCAGCTGTGCGCTGACTTGGTTCGTCTAGTGAATCGAGAGTCGCGCTTTGGCGTGAAGTATTGGGAGATCACCAATGAGAAGGACAATACCTATTTTTCTCAGTTTCGGAATGGGGGGGGATGGGGCAGCTTAAAAGATGATGCAAAGCCCGATCGTTTGAATGAACTCATTGCAATTTATACTAAAGCCGCGATCGCGATGAAAAAAGTTGATCCGACCATTCAGGTTGGCGCACCTGCGATCGAGCGGTCAGATTTGCAGCCGTTTTATGTTCCCTTTATTAAAGGAACCGCTAATCATCTCGACTTTTTTACCTATCACTTCTATGCGACCGGAAGTGCTTCAACACCCGACTCAGAAATTTACGAAGCCACGCGATCGATCGCGTCGCGAACCGAAACGATGGTTCAAGCGGTAAAGACTGCAATTCCAAATCGATCCATTCCAGTCATCCTAGGAGAGTACAACATCAGCTGGACGTGGGAAACGCGTGATCCGCGCATGACGAATCATAAAGGTGTTGTCTTCGATGCGCTGTCCATGATCCGAGCGCTTTCTAAAGGTGCGACAGCAACCCTTGCTTGGAACGAGAAAGATGGAGTTTACGGCAAAACAGATGATCAAAATAAGTTGCGCTTAAGTGGGCGGTTTTTTCAGTTAATCAATCGGTTTTTAATTGGAGATCGGGTTCGGAGTGTAACTAACAATGAGAAAGATATCACTACGTTTGCAGTAAAGAATCAGGCATTGCATCACAGGTCTTATTTAATTGTGAATCACTCCTCAAAATCACAACCAATTAAAACGAATTTTGGTAGCTATAGACCAAAGCGATTGAGCGTTGAACGGTATGAGTTGTCTGCTTCTGGTTATGCCAAGAAAGCAATTGGCTGGAATGCCGTTCAGAAGGGGATTGTAGTGCCGGATAACTCGGTCACTTTGCTAGTCTTTGCTGATCCTTGAACCAAGAGCGGTTTGCCAATTTTGGCAAACCGCTTCGAGACCCTCTGCAGAAGCCGCGATCGCTACGTCAACGAATTACAGGATTCTGTGGGCGCTTCGAGTAGTCCTTGGGTGATGAGGTATGAGAAGTAAGGATGCACTAAGTCGGCATCAACAGACGGGCAACTCAAGGATGCCAGCACTAGACTATCCAAGGTGTTTTGGCAGTCAAACTGTAACGATACATCAGCATTGGATGTTTGTTCTGATGATTCTTGTTCAGATTGTGCCAGAAACGGGACGAGAGGATGCAGCGCATGATTTGGATCTTGTCCAGCAACTTCGCGCAATTGCTCACGCCATTGTTCATCAGGTATTTCTTGCAGGGGATAGCCTAGCGATCGTACCCATCCAATCACCTCGCTCCAAGACGCAGGATTTGGGTTAACAAGATGAAAAGTTTTACCTAAAGCTTTTTCCTGTTGGGATAGCTGCACGATCGCTTTGCTAGCAAAATCAGCGGGAATTAAGTTGACTGAAACATCACGTTGCGGAACGCTGCCTAGTTGAATGCAACCTTTGATCATTCTAAAGGTGTTGTCACCAGTGCTGCCTATACCAGTTCTGCTATCCCAGGCAATGCGTCCAGGACGGTAAATGCAGATTGGCAAGCCGCGATCGCGGGCTGCCAGAACTAACTGTTCCGCAACCCATTTGCTTTGAGCGTATCCTGTCTCAATGACCTCATCAGGATCTAGAAAATCCGATTCGTACATCACCCGCACTCCCATCCCCTGTTTCGGAGAAACTGCGTTGGTTGTGGAGATAAAATGCACAGGCTTAACTTTCACTTGACTTGCTAATCTCAATACCTCCTGAGTTCCTGATACATTGGTGAGTTTGAGAGCAGCATAAGGATAGGTAAAGTTAACCAGTGCCCCATTGTGATAAATCACATCGATTTGACTCGCCAACTCCTGAAACTGAAGTTTAGAAAGTCCTAGGAGAGGTTGAGCGAGTTCACCAACGACAGGAATAATGCGAGAAGCAAACGATTCCTGCCAAAGTAAATAGGTTTCTAGGTTCTTTCGGAGCTTCTTTTGAGCAGATTCAAGGTTTGTGGAACGAATTAGACAATAGATATCGGCTGAGGTTTGTTCTAGCAGTTCGCAGAGCAAGAAGGCACCTAAGAAACCCGTTGCTCCGGTTAGGAAAATTCGAGTGGGTTTTGTTGTAGCCCAAGTAAATGGAGTCGTTGGACGAATAGCAGGATCTAGCGTCGCTTCTGCAACCAGATCGACCTTAGGAACGATCGCATCTCCATTTTCTCCTAAACGACTATACTCAATTTGCTTCGCTAGTCCTGCTACAGTCGGCGTGACAAATAAACGACTCAGAGGGAGATCGACTTGAAATGTCTCTCGAACTCGAACTAAGAGTTGGGTCATTAATAGCGAATGTCCACCCAACTCGAAAAAGCTGTCGTGAATGCCGATACGACTCACTTTTAACAGATCTGCCCAAATATCCGCCAGAACTGCCTCAATTGGTGTTCGAGGAGCCACAAAAGTTGTTGCTGAGCTGCTCTGTTCTTGCTGGGGTGCGGGTAAGGCTTGACGATCGACTTTGCCGTTCTGAGTCAAGGGCAGAGACTTCAGAAACACAAAGGCGGAAGGCACCATGTATTCTGGCAATTTCTGCTGCATGAAATGGCGTAATTCTGTTGTGCTAGGAGAGCATCCTGGCTGAGACACGATGTAAGCAACCAAACGTTTGTTTGAAGTTGCATCCTGATATTGAGTGACCACAACTTGCTTGATTTCAACACATTGCTGCAACACTGCCTCAATTTCTTCTAGCTCAATTCGATAACCTCTGATCTTGACTTGGTTGTCTGTGCGACCGAGGAAGTCAACCGTTCCATCCGGGAGGTAACGAGCAAAGTCTCCGGTTTTATATAAACGTGCTCCTGGTTGAGGATTGAATGGATTGGAAATGAACTTTTCTTGCGTGAGGTCAGGACGATCGAGATATCCCCGCGTGAGCGAGTCTCCTCCAATGTATAGTTCACCCTTAACACCGATCGGGACAGGTTGCTGGTGTGAATCGAGGAGATAGATTTGAGTGTTGGCAATCGCTCGCCCTAGAGGAACGATCGAAGTCTCAGGTTCATCCTGACCTTGAGGGACAGCATAAGTCAGAACTCCCACGGTTGCTTCAGTCGGTCCATAATGGTTGAGGATTTGACAGTTAGGTGCGTATTTCTGAATGGTTTTGATCAGTTCCCAACTGGCAGCTTCGCCTCCTAAAACAAGACATTGACGGGGCAGAATTGCTGCTGTCTGAGGAGAGATCAACAGCGCTTGCAAATGAGAAGGAACAATCTTGAGACAGTCAATTGGGTGACGATGACAGTAGTCAGCCAAGGCTTGAGGGTCAGAGATACGATCGCTCGATACCACATGCAAACATCCTCCTGTACACAGCGCTGGAAAGATAGCTGTGTTGCCTAAATCAGCCGCAAGTGTAGAGACAGTGGCAAAGTGCGCACCTGCCGACAAAGACAACCGCCCCAGAATCCCGTAGAGGTAATTGAGTAAATTCCGATGCTCAACTGCAACTCCCTTGGGCTGACCCGTAGAACCTGAGGTGTAAATTACATAAATTAGATTTTCAGGAGTAGCGGTGTTGGGAAGATTGGAGGTGCTATGTTGAGCAATCTTATTCTGGTCTTGATCCAAGCAGATAATCTGGAGAGTGGAGCCTAAACCAGATTGAACTGACTCAAGCAATCTTTCTTGTGTTAGCAACGCGATCGGTCGAGCATCCTCCACTCTGCTAGCTAAGGCTTCAAGCGGCAAAGCAGGATCTAGCGGTAGATAGGCGGCTCCTGCTTTGAGAATGCCAAGTAGACTGATGATCGTATCTAATGAGCGATCAAGATAAATGCCGACTAATTCATCAGGCTGAATGCCTAAGGTTTGTAAGTAGTGGGCAAGTTGATTGGCACGAGCATTCAGTTCTGCGTAGGTTAGTTGCTGATCTTCAAACACTAACGCAACTTGATCAGGAGTGCGTTCTACCTGTGCCTCAAATAATTGGTGAATGCATTGGTCTTTGGGAAAATTAGTCTGAGTTTGGTTGAACTCAACTAATAGTTGATGATGAGCACAATCGCTGAGAATTTCTAGCCGATCAATGGATGTTTCAGGAGCAGCGATCGCGCTAGCCGCTAGTATTTGAAAATGCTCAATTAAACGATGAATATCTTCTGCATCAAACAGGTTCACATCATAGTCAGCGGTAGCGATTAGCATTTCTTCGCGTTGAATGCAGGAGAGTTTGAGTTTGAAGCAATCGGTGTAAGCAAACTGTTTATCAAGCTTAAAGGAAACCTCACCTGCTGAAAATCGAGTGGTCTGCTGCTGAAAGTCGAACCCAAAGGACAATTGTCCTAGCTGAGCGCTTTCTGCCCAATTATCCCAGGTAAAATACTCCTGCCATTGCTCGACTTCCTGGATAGAAGCATGAGTTTGTTGCAACAGTTCCTTAAAAGAAAGATTTTCTAAAGAACAAGAGAGCGGCAGATATTGGGCTAGTAGCCCGATCGTCGTTTCTAGCTCCTCATATTTGCGCCCATTCATAGCAACACCGATCGTCAAGTCCGGCTGTCCAACAAAGCGCGACAGTAGAATTTGCCAACATGCCAACAAGAAACTAGAAGGTGTAGTATCCGTTGATTTGGCAAGAGCTGAAATCTTAGCAACAATTTCAGGTTGAATCTGCCACTCTAAAGAGTCGATCACAAAATTTGGCGAGTTTGTTCGCGACTTTTTCTCAAACGGCAGCCTCAACGCCGTTAAAGAGGAAAATTTATGCTTCTGCCAATAGGTCTGCTCCTCTGTGTCCTCTTCTAAAAGTTGATTTCGCCATTCAGCAAATTGAACATACTGCACTACCTCATCCTGTAGTTCTGTTCCTTGCAGACATGCTTTGTATGACTGACACACTGCTTCAACTAGTCGTGGAATGCTCCAACTGTCAGCACAAAGCGCCGGTAGACTCAGGAGCAAAATGTGCTGCTGCTGAGATAAGACAAGAAGCGAACCACGCAGTAGCGAATGTTGCCAATTGAACGGGATAAGTTGCTCTTGTTGAAACAAAGTCTCGATTTGCTGGGTTTGTTGCTCTGCGTCGTAGCCCTGCAAATCGACTTGTTGCCAGTCAAATGTGCTAGTTTCTGCAATCACCTGAAGCGGTGTTTTAATACCTGCCGGACGTTGAAATGTGGTGCGAAGAATTTCATGACGATCGCAGACCTGCACCAACGCCGCCTTTAACGTCTCAATCTGAAGCAACCCTTCTAGCCGAATGGCACACTGCACTCGATAAGTAGGGTTATCTTGCTGCAATCCCCAAAGCCTTTTCTGCTGCGGAGACAGGTGAAAACCGTTGATCACTCTTTCTTGAACTTGCATGATTTTAACCTCTCTCACACTGCGGTTTTGGATAACGCGATCGATGGATTACTGATGAGTTCTCCCATTGCCACGACAATCTTGCGTGGTCCTACATAGGGGTTGCGCCCGTGGGCGGTCAGCATGTTGTCTAGCATCAACACATCGCCTGCTTGCCAGGGAAATGCGATCGTAGCTTGTTGATACAATGCACTAATTTCTTCAATCACTGAATCTTCAATTGGGGTAGCATCGCCGTAGTAAACATGGCGGGGTAGATTGGCTTCTCCAAATAAAGCCAAAAGAGAATCGCGAACCGAGCGATCGAGATAAGCAATGTGGTGCAACTGGATTTGATTGAAGAATACCCAGTCCCCAGTTTTAGGATGTTGAGCAATAGCTTGCCGCACCTCGCGAGTTCTTAAACCGTGGTCTGTCCATTCAAACTCAATGCCATGCTGATGACAGTATTGCTCAACAACAGCACGATCGCTCGTGTGAAAGAAATCTTGCCAACTCACATCTAGACCATCAGTGTAGTTGCGAACATACATCAGTTGTTGTTGGGCAAATTTTTCTCTCAGCTTCGGATTGAGCAATTGGTAGAGCTTACGACAATCGACGATCGGGGTTTCTCCGCCCTGCTGGGCTGGCTGAACACAGAAAAACCAGATTTTGAGGGGATAACGATGCATGTGAGAGCTTTCGTTATGAAACAGAATCGCTTTGTCGGCTGGATATGGCGTAGAACTGTAGACTTTGCCACCCACACCTTCGCGAGGAAGATCCCCATATTCGCCAAATAATTCTGGACAAATTGCTTGAGCAAAGTTCTCAAAATCCTGCACACAGTGAGTGTTGAAACCTCGGAACAGTAGTCCCCCGTGTTTGAATAACTGAGTTTCGATCCAGGCTCGGTTGGATTTTGCCCAGTCCACCAAATCAAGCTCTCCAACATTGGGTTGAACGAGGAGCGGCAGAGATTGTCCGGGTTGTAGCTCTTCAGTTTTGACAAATTCGGTTGTCGGTAGGCTCACTGCTTTAGGCTTGACAAAGTTGAATTTTTGCCGATTTGATGCTTCCCGTTGTTTTTGTTCAGCCATTTTTGCGATTTTTTCAGTTTCAGTCAGCATTTCTAAAGTGTTGAGGCGGCTGTCGGGTTGAGTCACAATGCTATCTAGAAGGGTTTCAAAGTGCTTGGAGAACCGGGTGAGAGTGGCTTGATCGCAAAACTCCCGATTGTATTTCCAAGTGCCAGCCAATCCCTCAGGGGTTTCTACCATAAACAGCACCAGATCAAACTTGGAAGCATGATTCTCAGCTTCTAGCGGAGTTAGGGTCAGCCCTGGTAACTCCAAAGGAGGCATCGGTGCATTTTGTAGAACAAACAACACCTGAAACAGAGGCGTTTGGTTGAGGTGACGCTCTGGTTGCAGATGCTCGACGATTTTACTGAAGGGTAAATCTTGGTGAGCATAGGCTCCCAAGGCGACCTCTCGCACCCGATCTAACAACTCTCGAAAACTGGGATTGCCCTGCAAACTGGTTCGTAAGACCAAAATATTGATGAAAAATCCAATCAAAGCTTCTGTTTCAGCCCGATTGCGATTGGCAACATCGGTTCCAACCACCACATCTTCCTGCCCGGTATAGCGGTAAAGCAGGGTTTTGAGGGCTGCCAGCAGCGTCATGAACAAAGTCGCGCCTGTTTCACGACTCAAACGATTTAGGGCTTCAGAAACAGTGGGAGACAGAACAAACGAGTGAGTTTCGCTTTGACCAGTTGAACAAGCTGATTGACCAGAGGATTGCTCAGTCTGGAGCCGTAAGACCGGAAGTTTACCACCTAACTGCTGTTGCCAGTAGCTCAACTGCTGGTCTAACACTTCACCTTGTAAGTGCTGTCGCTGCCAAACAGCAAAGTCTGAATACTGGATTGGCAGTTCGGGCAGGACGATCGACTTACCTGTGCAATAGGCGGAGTACAGCGTCGTCAGTTCTCGAATTAGTACCCCCATCGACCAGCGATCGGAGATGATGTGATGCATCGTAAACAACACGACGTATTCGGTTTCACCAAGTTGGAGCAAGGTGACACGCAGCAAGGGAGCTTGAGCGAGATCAAACGAAGTCTGAGCCTCTTGCATTGCTAATTGTTGAATGCGCTGCTCTTGCTCAGTCCCTTTCAGATTTTGCAAATCTACGATAGGCAACGGTAACGACACTGTTTCTGCGATCGCTTGAATGGGTTGTCCGCCTCGTATTACAAAGCTGGTTCGCAGGACGGCATGCCGTTGCACGATCGTGTTGAGACTTTGCTCCAGCGCGGTTACATTCAAAACACCCTGTAGCCGGACTGCTGCGGGAATGTTATACGCTGGATCGCCGGGTTTGAGTTGATCCAAGAACCACAGCCGTTCTTGAGCAAACGAAAGGGGTAAATCTGCTGACTGTGAAACTCGCTCAATCGGAGCTTCTGAGCTTTGTGCAATATCAGAAATGGCGATAGCTAAGTCTGCGATCGTTGGTGCCTCAAACAAACGACGAAGGGGTAACTCAACTTGAAAGGTCGTTCGCAGGCGAGAAACAACTTGCGTTGCTAACAGAGAATGCCCGCCCAATTCAAAGAAGTTAGCCTGAACTGATGGAGGTTGAGAGAGATTGAGCACTTCTGTCCAAATGTCAGCGATTGTTGCCTCAATAGCAGTGCGAGGAGCAACGAAATTGCTTTCTAGATCAGAACTAATATTGGGTGCAGGCAGAGCGCGGCGATCGAGCTTGCCATTCGCGTTAAGGGGAAGCACGTCTAGAAGCACAAACGCCGCAGGCACCATATAATGTGGCAACTTCGCCTTTAGGAAGCAACGTAGATTTGGAATCAGAGGTGTCGCTTGGCACTCAACTACTGAAGTTGGAACCACATAAGCCACGAGACGCTGATTACCCGGATTGTCCTCTCGTGCGATGACAACAGCTTGTTTGATCTCTGGATGCTGTTCCAATACAGTCTCAATCTCACCTAGCTCAATTCGGAAACCTCGAATCTTGACTTGATGATCAATTCGTTCAATCACCTCGATCGTGCCATCAGATCGGTAACGACCCAGATCCCCTGCTCTGTAGAGACGAATTGATTTGGAGTTGTCAATTTGGAAAGAGATGAAGCGCTCAGCCGTCAAGTCTGGGCGATTTAAGTAGCCACGTGCTAAACCCTCCCCACCGATGTAAACCTCTCCGGGCACACCAACAGGGACAGGGTTAAAGACGTTTCTGTCACGATGGGAATGCTGGTTCAAGATATAAATTTGGGTGTTGGCGATCGCTCGCCCCACAACCACTGAACCATCTCCAGGCTCTACTGGATGAATGGCTGACCAGATGGTGGTTTCCGTTGGTCCATACATGTTCCAGAGAGACTGACATCTCTTGAGCAGTTGGTTTGCCAATTCTCTAGGTAGGGCTTCGCCGCCGCAGAGCAGTTTCAATCGTCGATCACCCTGCCATCCTGCCGCTAACAACAGTTGCCAAGTTGCTGGTGTTGCCTGCATGACAGTGACATTAGATTGCTGAAGAGTTCTAGAAAGTTGGGCTGCATTTGAGGCAACGTCACGGCTGACTAACACCACGCGAGCGCCAACGATTAATGGAAGGTACAGTTCCAGCGCCGCAATGTCAAAGGAGATCGTCGTTACGGCAAGCAGCACATCATCAGCGGTTAAACCTGGCTCCTGACGCATGGAGTGCAAGAAATTAGTCAGTGCCCGATGTTCAATTTGCACACCTTTGGGTTTGCCAGTAGAGCCTGATGTGTAAATGGTGTAAGCCAGATGTCTGTCTGTAACGCCACTATCCAGGTTTTCCTGTGAGGCGATCGCAATCGTCTCCCAATCGGTATCCAAACAGACCACCTGCGCCGCCTGGGGTTGAAGCTTCTCTAACAAGTTGTGCTGGGTCACGAGAACTGGAATATGTGAGTCTTCCAGCATAAATGTCAGTCTTGCTTGAGGATAGGACGGATCTAAAGGCACATAAGCACCACCCGCCTTGAGAATGCCAAGCAGACCGATCAGCATTTCGAGCGATCTTTCCACACAGATGCCCACCAAAACATCTGGAGCGACACCCAACTTTTGCAAATGACGTGCAAGTTGATTCGCACGTGTATTCAGTTCTCGGTAGGTGAGTTGTTGGTTTTCATAGACAACGGCAATTGCCTCTGGTGATTTTGCTGCTTGTGCTTCAAACAAGTGATGCAGACAGTGTTTCGGTAGATTTTTAATTGAAGGCGGGTTCCACTCTACCAATTGTTGCTGTTCTGATTGGGTTAGCAGAGGCAAGGTTACGATCGAGCGATCGGGGTCAGCAACAATTCCTTCTAGCAAAGTTTGGAAATGCCCAACCATTCGCGGCACAGTGCCGACATCAAACAAGTCTTGGCTATACTCAAATGCGCCGCTCAAACCTTCGGGTGACTCCCACAGATTCAGAGACAGATCAAACCGAGACGTAGTGCGCTCTAAGTCCTGACTGCTCAGCATCAGTTCGGGTAGTTCCAAGGTAGGCATCTGGATGTTGCGCAGAGCAAACAACACCTGAAATAAAGGATTGCGGCTCAGATCGCGCTCGGGTTGCAGAGTTTCGACGAGCTTCTCGAAAGGAAGATCTTGATGGTTATAAGCTCCTAGCGTCGCTGTCCGCACTCGTTGCAACAATTCGCGAAAGGTAGGATTGCGGGATAAATCTGACCTCAGGACTAGGGTATTGGCGAACAATCCAATCAGACTCTCAGTTTCGGCGCGGTTGCGGTTAGCGATCGCAGACCCTACAAGAATGTCTTCCTGCCCGGTGTAGCAATAAAGTAGAACTTTGAAAGCAGCGAGAAGCGTCATAAACAAGGTTGCGCCTTGCTGCTGGCTGAGTTGCGTTAGAGCCGCAATCAGGGGTTGTGGCAAGACAAAATTGACCACGCCACCCCGATAAGTTTGCACAGCAGATCGAGGTCGATCGGTCGGCAAGTTCAGAATCGGAAGCTCTCCCGAAAGCTGCTGTTTCCAGTAGTCAAGATGTGTTTCGAGTACCTCTCCTTGTAGCCACTGCTGCTGCCAAGCGGCAAAATCAGCATACTGAATTGGCAAGTCAGGCAACGATGCAGGCTTTCTAGTCACGATCGCTTGATACAAAGATGCCAATTCTTGCAGAAAAATTCCCATCGACCAGCCATCGCAAATGATGTGGTGTAGGGTGAACAGCAAGACATAAGCAGAACTGTTCAGATGCAGTAATTGAACTCGTAGCAGCGGTGCTTGAGCCAAATCAAAGGAAGTTTGCGCTTCGACGATCGCCAATCGCTGTACTTCCTGTTCAGGTTCAGGGTGCGATTGTAAATCGGTGACTGGAATCGTTAATTTTAGTGTTGGAGCAATATTTTGAACGGGTTGCCCATCGATCGTAATAAACGTTGTTCGTAATATTTCGTGTCGTTGCACTAGTGCATTGAAACTTTGCTCTAATGCAGCAACATCTAACTTGCCTGTCAGTCGCACGATCGCTGGAATTTGGTACGTTGGATTGCCCGGATCGAGCTGATCGATAAACCACAAGCGCTGCTGAGCAAACGACAACGGAAAGGTGTTGGTTTCGCGGCTGAGTGGACGAATAGAAACACCTGTATTATCTTTTTTCTGGTTTAGCTTTTGCAGCAATAATTCTCGTTTAGCCGGAGATAGCCCCGCAATACGCCCACTCAATTGACTCATGACTGCACTCCTTGCACCAAAACAGTTTGGGCGTCTTCTTCTGACAGTTCTTCTAGTTCTGCTAGCATTTGCGCTAGCATTGTTTCATCTGTTTGCTCTGTTAGCTTTTGGACAATTACAACTGCTAAATCAGCTATTGTCGTTGCCTCAAATAAGTGATGAAGAGGCAACTCTACTTGAAAGGTTTGCCGCAGTCTAGAAACAACTTGAGTTGCCAGTAGTGAATGCCCACCCAACTCAAAAAAGTTGTCGTAAATACCAACTTGATCCAATTTGAGAACTTCTGCCCAAATATCAGCTAAGGTTTGCTCGATCGGATTGCGGGGAGCAACAAAATTTTCTAAGGTTGTGTGAGTAAAATCGGGGACTGGCAGTGCTTGGCGATCGAGCTTACCATTCGCCGTTAATGGCAAGGTTTTCAGCATCACAAATGCAGATGGCATCATATACTCTGGCAGTTTCTCACTCAGCCAACGATGCAACTCGCATTTGTCTAGCATCTCCTGCTCATGAGGTAGTACATAGGCAACCAAACGCAACTCACCACTCGTATCTTCTTTGACAGCAACCACTGCTTCTTTTACGATCGAATGCTGCTTTAGTACGGCTTCAATTTCGCCAAGTTCAATACGGAATCCCCGAATCTTCACCTGATGATCGATTCGCCCTAAGAATTCAATATTTCCATCGGGTAAGTAGCGGGCTAGATCTCCGGTTCTATAGAGACGCGCTTCTGTACCAGACATGAAGGGATGAGGAATGAATTTTTCTGCCGTCAGTTTCGGTTGGTTAAGATAGCCTCGCGCTAGACTGTTACCCCCGATGTATAGCTCTCCCACAGCACCAACAGGGACAGGTTGAAGCTCGGCATCCAGAATGTAAATCTGGGTGTTGGCAAGGGGACGACCTAAAGGAACAGTTTTAGAAATATGGGTAGGTTGGTCTAGTTTTACTTCATAGGTCAGAACCCCGATCGTGGCTTCAGTCGGTCCGTAATGGTTAAAGATGCGGCAATCGGGTGCCAACTCCTGCACTGTTTTCACCAAGTCCCAACTCAACGCTTCGCCTCCTAAAATTAGGCGTTGACGCGGCAAAATTGCTTCTGGATAAGTACAACTTAACAGTGCAGACAAATGAGAGGGAACAATTTTGAGACAGTCAATGGAATGATTGCAGCAATACTGCGCTAGCACTTCTGGATCAATCGATCGTTGCTGAGAAATTATATGCAAACAGCCTCCAGTACACAGCGCCGGAAAGATAGCTGTATTTCCCAAGTCGGCAGCGAAAGTAGAAACCATCGCAAAATGGGCACCTTTGGGTAACGCTAGTTGGTGCAGAATCCCGTCTAAGTAGTTCAGCAGTTGTCGATGCTCGATCGCGACGCCTTTAGGAGCACCTGTAGAACCCGATGTGTAGATAACGTAAGCCAAATTTTCGCTTGTGGTTTGACTAATACAATTTTGTGAACTCTCCTGAGTAATCAAGTCGAAATCACGATCTAGGCAAACAATCGGCTGTGTGAAGTTTCCAAATTGATTTACCAAAGATTGTTGGGTCAGTAACACAGTTGCTTTAGCGTCTTGCAACACGCGTGTGCGACGCTCTGTTGGCATTGCGGGATCAAGAGGTAAGTAAGCACCTCCAGCTTTGAGGATACCGAGTAGGGCAACAATCGAATCGAGAGAGCGATCGCAGCAAATCCCAACCACAACTTCTGAGTTTACGCCCAGCTTTTGCAAATAATGAGCAAGCTGATTAGCGCGGCAGTTAAGTTCACGGTAAGTGAGCCGTTGATCTTCAAAGACAATAGCAATCTGATCAGGCGTTTGTTCTGCCTGTGCTTCAAATCGCTGATGTACACACTGGTAAGGTACAAAATTAGCTTGAGTTTGATTGAATTCAACTAACAGTTGATGACGGTGACGATCGTTTAATAAATTTAACTGAGCGATCGAGTTTTTTGGATGAGTAACAGCGCTTTCTAGCAGAGAGGCGAAATGCTCTGATAAACGCTGAATATCAGTTTCGTTGAATGCATTAGCATCATAGTGAAACTCTACGTTTAGAGAATCATTTTGTTGAGTACAGAAGAGTTTTAGGTTGAATCGATCGATATAGCTGCACAGTTTTTGAATGGAAAATGCCAAATTATTCTGACAACGTTTTTTAGGTAATTCTTGAAAATCAAAACTAATCGGAAGAAATTCTATTTCTTGAGCATCTTCGGTTTGAATTACGTCTTTCCACTCAAAATATTCCTGCCACTGCTTAGCGTCTTGAACAGATTGATGAACTTGCTGCAATACCTGACTAAACTCTAGCTCAGTCGCAAAATTAGTTGCTAATGGAATTGTCTTAGATAACAGCCCAAACGCTGTTATTAGCTCTTCATAATTTCTTCCATTGACGGCAATTCCAATCACAAGATGAGATTGGTGATTAAACCTCCAAATGAGTGTTTTCCAACACGCTAGAAGAATCGTTGAAACTGGCACATTCTCAGATTGCGACAGTGCGATGATTTTTTGCTCTAGTGGCTTGCTGATTTCTAAACTCAAACACTGAGGATTAAAACTGTGTTGCGAAGCTTCTTTCTGTTCTAAAGGCAATTTAGGAATGTCTGAAGTATTGAATTTTAGCTTCTGCCAGAATACCTTTCCAGCCTGAGACTCGTCTGATTCTAATAACTCAGTTTGCCATTGGGCAATATCGGCATATTGCAATGGATCTCGCGTTGATTTGTCTTCTAAACATTCTGAATAAGTATCACAGACGCCTTGTAATAAGTTCACCAATGTTGAACTGTCCGCATTCAATGCAGATAGATTGATCAACAAAATGTGTCGGGCTGAAGACAACGTAATGAGAGATGAAAATCCAATTAGTCCTTGCTCGAAATCGAAAGATTGTTGGCCTATTTCATGCCATTTTGATTCAATCTGAATTAGTTGCTCGGAAGGTGATAAATGGCTCAGATCGTGTTCAACGATCGAAAATTGATTTGCATTTTGGATGATTTGCAGCGGGATTGTCATTCCCATTAGACAAACAAACCGAGTACGCAGAATTTCATGACGATCGACCACACATTGAAAAGCTTGCTTGAAAAGGTCTAAATTGAGATGACCCTCAATCAAAATCGACCCTTGAACTCGATAAGGAAAAGTAGGATCAAGCTGCTGCGATCGCCATACCCATTTTTGCTGGGGAGAAAGTTGAAATCCTTCGCTAATTCCTGTTTGTAAATCTTTCATTTCTACCTAAACCTCCTGCTGTGTAGATGCTTTAGCCATACCCACAACGACCTTGCGTGAACCTGAAAAAGGGGTGCGCCCGTGGCTAGACAATAAATTGTCAAGTAGAAGAACATCTCCTTCTTGCCAAGGAAATAGGATGGTTTCTTGCTGATAAACCTGACGAATTGTTTCTAAAACCGAATCTTCGATCGAAGAGCCATCACCGTAGTAAACATTACGAGGCAAATCTTCTGGTTTGAAGGTGGCTAAAAGCTCATTGCGAACGGTAGGTTCTAGACTAGAAATATGGAATAAATGAGCTTGATTAAACCACACTGTTTCTAACGTTTTAGGGTGTTGAGCGATCGCTTGACAAACTTGTCGTGTTCTCAATCCATCCTTGGCTTTCCACTCAAACTCAATTCCTGTTTTTCGGCAGTAATTTTCTACTTCAGACTTGTTCTGAGTATTAAAAACAGTCTGCCAGGGTAGATCAATATTGCCTCCATAATTCCGCACATACATTACCTTTTTTTGAATAAATGTTTCCCGAATGGTGGAATCGATTTTTTGAAAAACTTTTCGGCTGTCAGCGATCGTTGTTTCTCCGCCCTGATTTGCTTTTTGCAAACAACAGAAAGCAATTTTAAGCGGGTAAGTTCGTGTATAAGACATCTCATTGTGTAACGGAATGACTTGATCCGCAGGATATTCTGTTGAGGTATAAATCTTTCCGCTTACTTGACTGCGAGGAGTTGATTGAAAAGTGTAGTTCAGCAATTCTCCATAATTTGCTTGTATAAACTGCTCAAATTCTGTTGCTCCTGCAACTTGAAAACCTCGGAATAAAATGCCTCCATGCTGCAATAATCGAGTTTCAATCCAAGTTTGATGCTGCTGAGACCAGGCTGTTAAATTTAGACCTCCGATCGCTGGCTCAACAATTAAAGGAAGCATATGTTTTGATTGAAAATAACTCGTTTTGATTAATGTTTCAGATGAGAGACTAACAGCTTTACGGCTAGCCATCCCTAGTTTTTTTAGGTTGGAATTTTGAAACTCTGAAATAGCCATTGCTAGTCCTCGATTAGTCAGACAATGTACTTTGTGCTTTGCGTCGCATGAACTTGAGTTTGTTTAAGTTTGCTGCTTTTATATCGTGTTCGTACTGAAGCCGATACTGTTTTTCGGCTTCGGCGAACATCGCGGCTAATTCACTCAATTGGATATCAGGTTCAGCGACAATTTTGTTCAGAAAAGCTGTGAAATGTTGGATCAATCGATCGCAGGTCGCCGCATCAAATAAGTCGGTTTTATACTCCCATGTTCCCTGCAATCCAGATGGCGTTTCCCACAGGTGTAGGCTCAAATCATGTCGGGTCGTGCCGCTCTCGATCGCCAGTGGACTGATAGAAAGTCCGGGTAGCTCTAAGCTGGGCAAGGGCGTGTTGTGCAAAGCAAACCAAACCTGAAATAGCGGATTGTAGCTCAGACTTCGCTGAGGTTGCAATTCCTCCACTAATTTCTCAAACGGAACATCAGCATGAGCAAAGGCTTCTAAAGTAACCTGACACGATCGCGCTAACACATCTCGAAAGCTGAAATCAGCATCAAGTCGCGTTCTTAGCACTAGAGTATTCACAAAGCAGCCAATCAAGTTCTCTAGTTCAGGCAGATTACGATTGGCGATCGGCGTTCCTACCAAAATATCGTTCTGCTGGGTATAGCAGTACAGCAAGGACTGAAATGCAGTTAAAAGCGTCATAAACAAGGTAGCTTCTGCTTGCTGACTCAGCGCTTTTAGAGCGTCAGTTAAAGCGAGAGGCAACAGAAACGATCGCTGTGCTCCCCGAAAGGTCGGTGCGGTAGATCGAGGGCGATCAGTGGGTAATGGGGGAAGCAATGCTGCACCTGACAACTGTTGTTTCCAGTAATGCAACTGGTTCTTTAACTTTGCAATTTGATCAGAGTGTTGTTGCCAAACCGCGAAATCGGCAAATTGAATTGGTAAGTCTGCAAGAGGAGATGACTTGTTCTCACAAAACGCTGGGTAAAGCGTTGCGACTTCTTGCACCAGGACTGCGATCGACCAGCCATCGGAGATAATGTGATGCACCGTCAGTAGTGCTACAGACTCGGTTTCACTCAGTTGAAGCAACGTCACCCGAAGGAGTAGTTCTGCCGTTAGATCAAAAGGATATTGCGCTTCTGAAATCGTCGATCGCTCTACTTCTGCTTGTCGATCCGGCTCCGGTAGTTTCTGCAAGTTCACAACAGCGAGCTTGAAAGAAAGCGTAGGAGTAATAACCTGTACAGGTTCACCGTTTAGGGTTGCAAAAGTAGTGCGTAGTGCTTCATGCCGTCGCACTACTTCATTGAAACTACGTTCTAAAGCTGCTACATCTAAGCGCCCCTGGAGTCGCACCGCTGCTGAAATGTTGTAAGAAGGATTGCCAGGAGCCAACTGAGCGAGGAACCACAAGCGTTGCTGAGCGAGCGAGAGCGGAGCAGGACTGAACGGAGTGCGGCGCGAAATCGTTGTTGTCGTTTCAGCATTCGCGGTCTGTTGTCGCAGTGCTTGCAACAGGAGTAATCGTTTTTGTGGCGAAAGTTGTTTAAGGCGCTCTGCACGGTTAGTAGCAGTCACAAGTAACCTCCAAGCTCATCTGATCGGGGGGAACAACCACAGGTAATTGAGCAGCAGTCTGGAGCTGATCGGCGAGAACTGCATCAATGTCTGCTTCCGTACTCAGGGGGTTAACAATCACGGCTCGTAGCGCCACGATCGCTTGTTGTTGCCCGTAGATACTGGTAGATAAGGTCGTGCGGGAGATAAAGGTTTTGCCCGCTTGACGCTGAGCATTTTGCAGCAGTTCGTTAAAGTCATTAATCGATCGCTGATCCACTTCCGTCAGTGTTTTGGTCGTTAACTTCTGCCGAAATGGTTTTGGAATATAGCGGTACAGCAGCAGATTCATTTCGGGTTCTAGCAAGAGTTCAAATTCTGGGCGCTGACGAATTTGATTTGCCAGATATTGCGTCTTCTGAATTCCAGCATCGATCAGTACAGCATATCCCTGCTGACCGATCAGCTTCAAAGCGGCTTGCAGAAATAAAATCATGCCGGGACGAGAGCCTTCGATCGAGCGCTTACCCAAGTCGATCGAGTCTTTCCGAACCGTGTAGCTAGCATTTTTTTCAATTAGTGCAGCGAGGTGAGGATTGCGCAAAAGCACCATACCAATTCCCATTGGCAAATAGAGTTGCTTGTGCCCGTCAATCGTGACGGAATCGGCATCTTCAATACCAGCTAGCTTATGAGCGTGTTGTTCGGAAAATAGCACCGGACCGCCCCAAGCGGCATCCACATGAAAGTGAACCTTGGCTTCCCGCGCGATCGCGGCTATTTCTGCCAACGGATCAATACTGCCAGACTCCGTGCTGCCTGCGATGCCAACAATTGCCAAAATGAGTTGCTTACGATCGCGACACTCGGCAATCGTTTTCCGTAGCGCTTGTAAATTCATGCGGTGATTGTGATCAACCGGAATTTTGAGCAGATGACGATCGCCAATTCCCAGCAGTCCTGCTGCTTTCTCAAACGAGTAGTGCATCAAGCTAGAACCAATGATCACTGCGCCTTTGTAGCCATAGAACTCTAGTGCAGCCAATAATCCCTCTTGTTCCACTCCCGCAAAACCAGCTTGAGGCTTGAGCGCGACATTCCGAGCGCACCACAGCGCCGTGATGTTTGCCAATGTACCCCCGGTCGTCAGAATGCCCAGCGTACTTTCACTCGCTTGGATGTGTTGACTGTAGAAATCGTCTGAACAACCGTAAATTAATCGGTGCAACATTGCTAGAGCTTGACGCTCATAGAAGCTGAACGTTTTAGCTGTTTCCACTTTGACAACATTCTGATTCATCGCCGTCATGAGCTTCCCCAAAGGACGCACAAAGTAAGGCAAAGCAGTGGTCATATGACCAATAAATTGTGGTGAGGAAGTATGAATCGAGTGGGAAATAACGCTGGAGGTTAGTTCATTGAAATACTGATCCACGTTACAAGCAGTCAGTGGAATTTGACTGTCTGTAAACTGATCCGCGATCGTCGCTAAATCAATGTCTGTACTGATGGTTTTGGCATTGACAAACGCTTGAACGATCGCGTCAACGCGAGTTTCCAATTCTTGCTCAGTTAACAAAGTGGTTTCTGAACGAGAAAACAGTGCCATTACGTCTATCAGGCGATTAGAGGGTTCGGCGAATTGGATATCATCACGCAGATTTTGCACCCGAAATACTCCTTGATTTAGGAAGGGCTGAGAGTTGGGATTATGACGTCAAAATGCTCTGTGCTGTTGCTGTTTCATCCGTTGCCTCTAGTTGGTCTAACAGTCGATCGAGATCGGCTGGATTGGACTGAGCAAGAATGGCATCCTCGATCGTTTCCGCCAATTCGCGAATGGTAGCAGCAGCAAAGAAGTCAGGTAAACTTAACTCTACCTCAAACTGTTTACACACACGGGATATAAGCTGCATCGCCAGAAGAGAATGTCCTCCTAAGTTGAAGAAGTTATCTTCAATGCTTACTTGCTCTAACCCCAATACGGTCGCCCAAATGTTTGCCAGTTCTACTTCGATCGGGGTTTGTGGCGGCACAAACGAGTTGGTTGATGCCCGCTGGTGCGTTTCTGGAGCAGGCAAGGCACGACGATCAATTTTGCCGTTGGGGGTCAGTGGCAGTGCCTCCAGCAAAATAAACGAGATCGGCACCATGTACTCTGGTAACTTCTCGCTTAAGAAATTCCGCAACACGTCGTTAAGAGGCTCAACTGATTGCTGTTGTTCTAGGCGGGGAACTACATAAGCAATCAAGTGAGAATTGCCGGGAGAATCTTCCCACGCAATCACAACGCTTTCCTGAACCGAGGGATGCTGATCGATCCAAGACTCGATCTCTCTCGTCTCAATGCGAATTCCGCGCAGCTTTACTTGATGATCCGATCGTCCCAGGAATTTAATTTCTCCATCAGGTAAGAAACATCCCAAATCTCCCGTTTTATAAAGCCTCGATTGCTCCTTCTGAATCTGGAACGGGTTAGAAATAAATTTTTCAGCCGTAAGTTCTGGACGGTTCCAATATCCTCGTGCTAGACCTGCGCCAGCAATATGAAGCTCTCCAGGTACACCAATAGGAACAGGTTGCAAATGACGATCGAGAATATAAATTTGAGTATTCGCGATCGCTCGACCAATGGGAATGAAATCAGACAAGTGATTAATACTCGTGTCATGCCAAGTCACATCAGCAGCAACCTCTGATGAGCCGTATAAGTTAATTAAGATACAATGCGGCACCTGCTGGCGAAAGCGCTGACAAAGCTCGATCGTCAAGGCTTCACCACTGCTGACCCAATATTTTAACTTAGGCAAGCGATCGTGTAGATCTGGAATCGTTTCTAACAAGACGCGCAGCAGCGAGGGAACCAACACTAGACGTGTCACCTGCTGTTCAGCAAGCATTTGCACAAATTGCAGCGGGTCTTTTACGGCTGAATCTGGCAAAATCACAGAGCGAAGCCCGTGCAGCAAAGGAGCGAAGATTTCCCAGACAGAATCGACAAAGTTTAGAGAAGTTTTTTGGCAACAAACGTCATCCGATGTGAAGGGATAGGGATTCCAGTGCAAACGATTTACCGTGCCTCGGTGCAGCCCCATTGCTCCTTTGGGCGTTCCGGTTGAGCCGGAGGTGTATAGCACGTATGCCAACTGATCTGCTGTAATATTTTCAGTGAGATTCTGTTGGCTCGCTTGGCGAATTTTGTCCCAGTCTGTATCAAGGCACACTAGTTTTGCTGAATGTTCAGGTAGGGTGTCTGCTAAGTATGATCGCGTCAGCAAAACAGCCATTTGAGCATCGTTCATCATGAATGACAGACGCTCTTGTGGATAGGCTGGATCTAAAGGTACATAAGCTCCTCCAGCCTTGAGAATGCCTAAAAGCGCCATGACCATTTCTGGAGATCGTTCTAAACAAACACCCACCAAAACTTCTGAAGTAACTCCCAGAGTTTGTAAATAATGAGCCAGTTGATTAGAGCGTTGATTTAATTCTCGATAGGTAAATTGTTCATCGCCATACACTAACGCAACGGCATCAGGTGTACGTTCTACCTGTGCTTCAAATCGTTGATGAACACACTGATTGGGATACTCAACTTGTGTATTATTCCATTCCGCCAACTGGTGCTGTTCTGCTTCGGTTAAGATCGGCAAGCCAGACAAGCATTGATTTGGATGAGAAATCATTCCTTCGAGAAGAGTCTGGAGATGCCCTAACATACGAGCGATCGCGGCTGAGGCAAAGCGTTGACTGTCGTACAGAACTTTCAGCCCCAATTCTGAACCGGGAAATGCGATTAGCGTTAGGGGATAATTTGTTTTTTCAAAGGCACGAATATCTCGAATTTCCAGATCCGTTTGCGTTTGTAGAGCAGCATTGATCGGATAGTTCTCAAACACCACCACACTTTCAAATAGAGGCAAGCCGCGCGGCACATCACTCCAGCCCTGCACTTCTACCAAGGGACTGTACTCATACTGACGTGCTTCGACCTGTTGCGCCTGGAGTTGTTGAAGCCAAGGCAACAAATTCTCTGCTGCCTGTACCTGCACTCGGACAGGCAAAGTGTTGATGAATAGCCCAACCATTGCCTCAGAGCCTGCCAGGGTGGGCGGACGACCAGAAACCGCTGCACCAAACACAACATCATCCTCGCTACTATAGCGGCTTAGGAGTAGCGCCCAAGCTCCCTGCACCAGAGTATTTAGCGTTAGTTGGTGCTGACGAGCAAACGACTGGAGAGCCCTAGTCTTAGCAGTTAATAGCTGAATATGCTGTTCGTCGTAGCTGACTTGAGCATCGGCTGCATCTGGATCAGTTGCAACTTTCTTTAGAAGCACTTGCTCGATCGTCGTCGGTGTTGAGAAGCCTTGAAGCCGTTGCTGCCAGAATGCTCTAGCCTTGGATAAATCTTGCTGCTGTATCCAAGCAATGTAATCCCGGTAGGGACGGGGACGAGGCAAGGATGAGGATTGCCCTTGGCAAAGGGCTTGGTAATCTGCAAAGACTTCCTTGAGCAGCAATGGAGTAGACCAACCATCGAGCAAAATATGGTGATGGCTCCAGACAAAGCGGTAACTCTGCTGATCTAGACGAATCAGCGCAAATCGCATCAAGGGAGCTTGAGTGAGGTCAAATCCCTGTTCTTGGTCGGTTTTGAGGAAGTGTTCTAACTGTTCTTGCTGCTCACGAGGAGAAAATGCCTGCCAGTCCAGTTCTCGCCAAGGTAGTTTCACCTGTCGATGCACGACTTGCACAGGTTCCTTAATTCCTTCCCAGACAAAAGCGGTGCGTAAGATCGGATGACGATCGCACAAAGCTTGCCATGCCTGTTGGAACAATTTTGTATCTAGCTTGCCATTCAGCGTACAGCTTAACTGCTCATAGTACATCCCCGATCGAGGTGCACACAGAGTATGAAAGAGAATGCCTTGTTGCGTTGGTGAAAGTGGATAGAAGTCTTCGAGATTGCGGTTGCCCATTTCAAGCGTCTCCAATTGCAGTCAGAATATCGTTCAAATCAGTCTGGCTCCATTGACTCCACTGGAAATCTGAAAAATCAGAGGGAGTATAGTTGATCGCATCTTCAGATGGGTTGTGAGCAATCAGCGATCGTAGAGCGTCGATAAATCTCTGTGCCAAGCCTTCGACTGTAGAACGTTGGTGTAAGGCTTCGCTATACGTCCAGTTCAAGCGCAATTGTTCACCTGAAACAAAACCGTTGATTTCAAGCAAATGGCTACGATGTCCTTTGGGGCTAAAGGCTAAGCCACTAGACGCTTGGGATAACCGAAACAATCTTCCCTCCAGGAGAACTTGGTCAAACTGACCGAGATAGTTGAAGCTGATATCTGCGGTTGGTAAAGCTTGCAGTTGTTCAACAATCTGGCGATCGCCGCTGAGATAGCGCAGAATGCCGTAACCAATACCGCGATTGGGGAGCGATCGAAGCTGTTCTTTCACAGCGTTGAGCGCCTGACCGAGAGTTGCTGTTTCTTCTAAATGCAAACAGACCGGAAACTGCGTGGTAAACCAACCGATCGTGCGGGATAAATCAACATCGGCAAAAATTTCTTCTCGTCCGTGTCCTTCTAAGTCTATTAGTAAAGTGGGTGAGCCTGTCCACGGCGCAACTGCCTGCACTAGAGCGGTCAGCAATACTTCATTGATTTGGGTGCGGTAGGTTTTAGGAATTTCGTGTAGAAGCGCTTGAGTTTCTGCGGTGCTGAGGGCAACCCCGAAGGTACGAGACATGGCGATCGTGTTTGCTGCGTCAGGATAATCGACGGGGAGTTGAGCAGTCGGACGTTGCAGAGCGGTCAACCAATCATCGAGTTCTGCTGCCACTGATGGCGCATACTGGTTTAACCGTTCTGCCCATTGCTTGTATGAAGTGGTTTTTGCAGGAAGTTGAAGGGTCTCGCCTCGATAAAGCTGCTGGTATGCGGTTTCAAAATCTTCCAGCAAAATTCGCCATGAAACGCTATCAATTGCTAAATGATGAACCACAATCAACAATCGATCCGGTTGGTTTTCGCCTAACTTGAAAAGTGCAACTCGCAACAAAGATCCTTCAGAGAGATTCAAACTTGCCTGAAATTCTGTCACCGTTGCTTCTAGTGTGCAGAGTTGCTGGTCGATCGGCAGCGTTGACAGATCGATATAGCTGAAAGGAACAACGTCATCTGGCTCAACATTGCGCTGCTGCCACCCTGACGCATCACGGGTAAATCTTAAACGCAAAGCGTCATGATGCACCAGTAAATGTTGCATCACCCGTTCCACCAACGAAGAGTCTAACGTTTCACCCACTTCTAGCAATACTGCCTGATTCCAGTGGTGCGGTTCTGCAAAGTCTTGCTCAAAGAACCAGTGTTGAATCGGAGTAAGAGGAACTAGTCCGGTTACTACACCTTGTTCCGCTTGAGTAGATTGATTTGCGTGAACAACGGCTGCTAATTCCGCGATCGTCTGATGCTGGAAAAGCTGCTTAGGAGTGATTCTCAGCCCGACCTGGTTTGCTTTAGCAATGATTTGGATACTAAGAATTGAATCTCCGCCCAATTCAAAGAAGTTCTCATGAATGCCAACTTGCTCAAGTCCTAGCACTTCTGACCAAATTTTCACAAGCTGCTGTTCAGCCTGAGTCGAGGGAGCGGAAGCGGTGGGCAGTTCGGGGCGAGTTTGGTCTGGAAGGGGGAGCGATCGACAGTCAATCTTGCCGTTGGCAGTCAGAGGCAGAGTATCCAACACAACAAAAATTGCAGGCACCATGTATTCCGGCAATTTTTCTTTCAAAAAGTGCCGGAGTTCGCTGAGATCAAGAATTTGCTCTAGCTCTAGTACAAGGTACGCGACCAGCCGCTTTTGTCCAGGCATGTCTTCTCGCAACAGCACCACGGCAGTCTGCACCTTTGCGTGGCTATTTAGCGCTAGTTCAATCTCACCCAGTTCGATCCGAAATCCGCGAATTTTAACTTGATCATCAATGCGTCCCAGGTACTCTAGATTACCGTCAGCGCGGTAGCGTACCCAGTCTCCTGTTTTGTAGAGTCGTGCTTCTGGATCAGAGCTAAAGGGGTTGGCGATAAACTTTTCACGAGTGAGATCTGGATGGTTGCGATAGCCTCTCGCAAGACCGACGCCCCCAATGTGCAATTCACCCGGCACCCCAACGGGCACAAGCTGCAAGAACTGATCCAACACATAAGCCTGAGCATTAGGAATCGCTGAACCGATCGGTAACGCTGAGTGCGTTGAATTCTCAGTGAACTCCCACTGCGTCGAGACGATCGTGGCTTCCGTTGGACCGTAAGTATTCAGAAGCCGTACAGAACTCTTCACATGCTTTTGCCAAAGCGCGAAGCGATCGATCTGTGCTTTTTCGCCTCCAATGATCACCAGACGAACAGAAGACGGCAGCGCTAAGCGATCGCGCTCCAAACTAGTTGTGAGTTCATGCCAGTAGGCAGTTGGCAAATCTAACACGGTGATATTCCAGTCCTGACAGGCTTGCAAAAACTCAACCATCCACCCTGATAGAGCGTTGCTTCGTAACACTAGAGTTGCGCCACCAGTCAGACAGGGAAAGATTTCTTCAGCACTCGTATCGAAGCTGAAAGAGGCAAATTGCACAACGCGATCATTACGCGTCAATTGCCAATTTTCTACCGCAGCTTGAGTGTAATTGACAAGCGATCGATGCTCGATCATCACACCCTTGGGCTGCCCTGTTGAACCTGATGTGTAGATGACATAGACCAACTGGTTTGGGGTTGAACAACTAACCGGATTGGTTTGAGGCTCCTGAGCGATGCGTTGCCAATCTGTATCTAAACACAACACGGTGGCATCCGTAGCGGGAAGGCAATGGTGCAGATGGTTTTGAGTTAACAACACCGAAACTTGAGCATCCGTTAGCATAAATGCCAAACGATTTGCAGGGTAAGCCGGATCTAAAGGCACGTAGGCACCTCCCGCTTTCAGAATGCCGAGAATGCCAACGATCATGTCGAGGGAGCGATCGACACAGATTCCTACTAAATCATCTGCCCCCACTCCCAATGTTTGTAGATAATGAGCAAGCTGATTGGCACGCTGATTCAGTTCTCGATAAGTGAGTTGTTGGTCTTGAAAGATAACCGCAATCGCGTCTGGTGTTCGTTCTACCTGCGCTTCAAACTGTTGATGAACGCATTGCTCTAAGCAATAATCAATCTGTGTTTGATTCCATTCCAGTAATTGTTGGTGTTCTGCTGCTGTTAGTAATGGAAGACTAGATACAGATTGATTCGCATTCGCCACAATTCCAGTCAGCAGGGTTTGAAAATGCCCTAACATTCGAGTGATGGTGCTGTCATCGAACAAATCTGTACTGTATTCCATCAGCACTTGTAGCCCATCTGCCACTTCTGTCACGTCTAGGCTCAAATCAAATTGAGTGGTGTGAGTTTCAATTGGTAGCACGCTAAGGGTTACACCCAGTAGTTCCAAATCTGGCATTGGCGCATTGCGAAGTTGGAACATCACTTGAAACAGCGGATTATAGCTGAGGCTACGATCGGGTTGCAGTTCTTCCACCAGTTTCTCAAACGGCAAATCCTGATGAGCGTATGCTTCTAAAGTCACCTGTTGCACTCGTTCCAGCAAAGTGCGAAAACTAGGATTGTCCGAAAGATCAGTCCGTAAAATTAACGTATTGATGAAAATACCAATTAACCCTTCAACTTCAGCCCGATTGCGGTTCGCGATCGTGGTTCCGATTACTAAATCGATTTGATTTGTGTAGCGATACAACAAAATTTTGAATGCTGCCAACAGCGTCATGAACAGCGTTGCGTTTTCTCGATGGCTGAGGTCTTTTAGCGCTTCGCTTAATGACTTGGGTAGCAACAAAGACTGAGTTGCGCCGTGAAACGTCTGCTCTGGTGGGCGAAGTCGATCGGCGGGAAGTTCTAAAAGCGGAGGGGCACTCTGAAGCTTCTGTTTCCAGTAGGCAAGCTGCGTTTCTAGCATGTCTGTCTGTTTCTGCTGCCAAACTGCAAAGTCAGCATATTGAATAGGCAGGTCAGGCAGGTTAGGAGTCTGTCCAGTTGAGAACGCTTGATAGAACGCAGCTAATTCCCGGATCATCACACCGATCGACCAACCATCCGCAACAATATGGTGCATTGTGAGGAGTAGTACATACTCCGTTGCATCCAGTTGCAGTATCGTCGTCCGCAGCAACGGGCCATGTTCTAGATCAAACGCTTGCTGAGCTTCTTTGAGGGCGAATTGCTGTACCTCCACTTCTCGTGTAGCTACGGGCAACTCTTGCAAATCGATTAACACTATGAAGACAGCAGAACTAGCAGGAGCATTTGTCTCCGACCAGCTTTTTGCTATGACCTGAACAGGTTGCCCTTCCACCTGCTTAAATGTGGTTCGCAATGCTTCATGACGCTCAACAATAGCATTAAAACTCTGTTCCAGAACAGCTACATTCAGGTGTCCTTGTAGGCGAACCGCCGCTGGGAGATTGTAGAACGGTTTTCCGGGTTCAAACTGATCTAAAAACCACAAACGCTGTTGAGCAAAGGAGAGCGGAGCCGTATCACTGGCAGGTCGGACAGGAATGCCTTGTGACGAGGCTGTCATCCCTTGTTCGCGCAGCAACACCTCTAGCAACGCTCGCTTTTGAGCAGAAAGTTTAAAGGAACTCATAGATTACCCTCCTCAAACACCAACTTGAAGGTACGATCGCTTTTCTTCGAGCAGAGTCTCAACTTCGTGATCAGAAAGCTCGGAAATTGTTAACAACAGTTGAGCGGTTTGCTCGACTTGCTTTGCTTGAACAGAATCTTTGAGTAAATCCGCTGCTTGCTCTGCGATCGTGGGTGAGTCAAACAAGCAACGCAAGCCTAGATTGACTTGTAGAGTATCCCGCACGGCTGACACCACTTGGGTTGCGAGTAAAGAGTTGCCGCCCAAATCAAGAAAGAAATTGTCGTGAACGCCAACTTGCTCTAGTTGCAACACGTCTGCCCAAATTCCTGCTAGCACCTTTTCTAAAGCAGTCTGGGGAGCCACAAAGTTTCTTTGAGATGCGATGACATCGAGATTGGATAAGAGGAGTGCGGCTAACGATCGCCGATCGACTTTGCCGTTGGGTGTTAGGGGCAGTGCATCCAACATCACGAATGCAGAAGGCACCATATATTCTGGCAATTTCTGACTCAGAAATTGACGCAGTTCTTCTACAGTGGGAGTCGCTTCTGGTGCTGTAATAACGTATGCAGCTAGACTCTGACGGTTAGGCTGTTCACCCACTGCCATCACGACGCTTGATCGCACCATTGGATGTTGATTGAGAACCGCTTCGATTTCTCCTGCCTCAATCCGTTGTCCACGAATCTTGAGTCGGAAGTCGTCTCTGCCTAAAAACTCGATGTTGCCATCTGGTAAATAGCGCCCTAAATCCCCGGTGCGATACAAGCGTACGCCCGTCACCGGATGCTGGATAAAACTCTCCTGTGTCTTGTCTAGATTGCGCCAGTAGCCTTGTGCTAAACCCACCCCCGCACAGTACATTTCACCGGGAATCCAGACGGGGCAATCTTCTAAGGCTTTGTTCAAAATGTAGTACTGGGTATTCGCGATCGGTTTGCCGTAGGGGATACTTTTCCAGTTGGGATCAACGACTTCGACCGCATACCAGATGTTCCACAGAGTAGTCTCGGTGGGTCCTCCGACACTAACGACCTGCGCTTCTGGAACCAACGCTTTGAGACGATCGGGCAACGTCACAGAAATCCAGTCGCCGCCTAAAAATGCCCACCGCAAACTTGCAGGAAGCACTTCGGGACGTTCGGCAGCATACTCTAACAGCATCTCCATCATGGCAGGAACCGAGTTCCAGAGGGTCACCTGTTCACGCATCATTAACTCTGACCAATGTGCCGGATCACGCCGGAGTGCTGCATCCGGGATCACGAGGGTTCCACCTGCGGCTAACGTGCCGAAGATGTCATAGACCGACATATCGTGATACAGCGCGGTTAGCGCCAAGACGCGATCGCGATTGCAAATTTGGAAATGCTGATTCGTCTGAGCGATCGCATTTACGACACCTCGATGGGCGATCATCACGCCCTTAGGCAATCCTGTTGAGCCAGAGGTGTAAATTACATAGGCGAGATCATCGAGTTGCTGTACAGGTTCAAGTGGTATTACTGGTTCATTGATCAATTCATTAGTATCAATGCAAATAGATTGAATTGTTGGTGGTAGTTGTAATCGTTCGCGTAACCACGATTGCGTTAACACAATCTCAGCTTCAGCATTCTCTAAAACGTAGTGAAGGCGTTCTTGCGGTAATTCTGGATCAATGGGTAAATAAGCAGATCCAGCATTGAGAATACCCATCACTGCTAAAATTTGCTCCCAGCCTTTATCCATCACGATCGCCACAAGCTGATTTGGACGCACTCCTAATTGGCGCAACCGATGTCCTACCTGATTCGATCGCTGGAACAATTCCTCGTAAGTGAGAGTGCAATCGGACGTAATCACAGCAACCTGTTGAGGACGCTGGGCAACTTGCTCGGCAAACAGCGTCTGCAACAGCTTGTCTGGAACGGGAGCTTGGTTGGCACGAAACGCACTCTGCTGCGCTTGCTGAGCTGGAGGCAATAATTGTTGGTTAGTTTCCTGCCATGTTGTCTCTTCGGTTGCAAGCCGTTGCAGCAACCTACAATAGGCAGCAAACATATCGTCTAACATACCTACTGGGAAGAGTTCTTCGACCGCATCCCAGTTCAAACACAATGCGCCCTCTGCCTCACTAAACTGACTATCAATCCAAACTTGGGGAGTTTGTCCGAGGATATAAACAATGTCTCCCAGTTCTTGAATCAGAGTAGCGATCGAGGAATTAGTTTCTCCAGGGGTGTTCTGTGGATAGGTTGTGAACACGATCGGCATGGGGATTCCTGTAGTCTTGCCGTGAGCTTGAGCTAGTTCCCGCAACACGCGCACACCACTAACATAAGGATGCTCTAAATCTTGCCAAAGTTGCGCCTGCAATCGTTGTGCGCGAACCTCAAAGGACGCGGGATGAGTGTGATCAACCTCTAGCAGGGTAAACGAGGCAAACTCACCAATTAGGTCATTCACCTGCGGATGGAGCGGCAATCGATTGAAGCGCGGGACGTTGAGCGTGAAGCGTGGACTCTTACTCCAAGTCGTTAGAACCTCGGCGTAGACCGCTAACAGAACGCCTGTGGGAGACAGTCCAGCTCGCCTGGAGCGAGCCTTTAACCGTTGCCAAAGTTCAGGAGCTAAAGTAGCACTCCAACGCTTGAAGCGGGGTTGCGTGAGCGAACTTGGAGCCTTGGCTAGCGGTAGCTCTGGCGCAGGAGGTAACGTTGCTAGTCGATCGCGCCAATACTGCAAAGATTGTTGATAGATGGGAGTGTTTTGCAGATCCAGCACTGCCAATACATAATCCCGAAAAGAAAGTTCTAGGGGCATCAATGCGGCATCTGGATTTCGATAAAGCTGCATCAAATCCCGGAACAGAATTTGATAGCTCCAGCCATCTAAACAAATGGCATCCATGCTGATGTGCAGCCGAATTCGACGATCGCTTAGCCGAGACGCCCGCAGATCAAACAAGGGAAATCGATCGAGTGGTAATACTTGATGGGAGAGTTCCTCTCGAATGGCTTGTAGTTGTGACTCTACTTGCCCTGTTTCTTGTCCCCGCAAATCCAGCACTGGAATTTGATAAGTCGGCACCTGCTGCAAAATTTGCTGGTGTCCATCTGGTAGCACGATCGCTCTCAGCATATCGTGGCGTTCTACTAATCGCTGCCATGCCAGATTAAACCGTTCCAGGTCTAGCTCGTCGCTCTCAATCTCGACGTAACCATGAATTGCGACATTTCCCATTTCAAAAATGCTCGTTCTGCCTAGCCAGTAAGCTTGCTGCATTTCATTCAAGGGGAAGGGCTGGTAGCGTTGGCTGATATCAGGCGCGATCGTGGGTAGATTGTTGAGGGGTTGAGGTTCCAGCAATTTTGTTTGAGCAATGGTATTTGCTAGGCTGGCGATCGTCGGGGTTTGGAATAAACAGCGTAACGGCAGTTCCACTTGCAGCACATCTCGTATTCTGGCAATGAGTTGTGTTGCCAGCAGCGAGTGCCCTCCCAACTCAAAGAAGTTGTTCTGAATTCCAACGTGTTGCAGCCCCAACACGTTTGCCCAAATTTCAGCTAACTGTTGCTCTACAGCAGTGCGAGGCGCAACAAAAGCGGTTTGTCGTTCTAGCGTGTCTGGTGCAGGTAGGGCACGACGGTCTACTTTGCCATTTGGAGTGAGAGGCAACGCTTCTAAACAGACAAAGTGCGATGGAATTATGTACTCCGGCAGTTTTGTCTGCAAGAAAGAACGGAGATCGGCAGTTGCAGGTGCGAATGACTGGTGTGGCACCACATACGCGACTAAATTCTGCTTGCCGTGCTCGTCCTTCCGAACCACTACAACGGTCGTTTGTACCGCTGGATGGTGACTGAGTACCGCCTCAATTTCACCCAGTTCAATGCGAAATCCTCGCAGTTTTACCTGGTCATCTAGGCGACCTAAAAACTCAATGTTGCCATCCGATCGATAACGCGCCAAATCTCCAGTTCTGTATAGCGTCGGGCTATCATGTTCTCCCTGAAACGGATTGGAAATAAATCGCTCAGCCGTTAGCTCTGGACGATTGAAATAACCACGTGCTAGTCCATCTCCACCAATATAAAGTTCTCCGGGAATCCCGATCGGGACAGGCTGTAACTGATCATCCAGGAGATAAACTTGCGTATTGGAGATCGGACGTCCGATTGCCACAGTTGCTCCCATTGGGTCGGGGTCTACGATTGAGTAGCAGCAGGTGAATGTCGTATTTTCAGTAGGTCCATATCCATTAATCAGCCGTAATTCTGGTGAAGCTTGCAATAACTTCTGCACATGAGAAACCGATAAAACGTCACCCCCCGCTAACAGTTGCCGTAGTGGTTTTAAGTCCTCTAGCTGCTCATCGACCATTTGGTGAAATAGCCCTGCCGTCAGCCACAGAGTTGTAATCTGGTGCTGTCGAATTGCCTGCCCCAACTCGCGCAGCGAAGGAACGCCAGGAGGCATCAGCACTAACCGCGCTCCATTAAGCAAACTGCCCCAAATCTCAAACGTCGAAGCATCAAACGCGATCGGCGCTAGCTGAAGAAACACTTCTTCGGCAGTTAAGTTTGCGTAATGGTTGTTTTGAACTAACCGCACGGCTCCCCGATGAACAATGCTGACTCCTTTGGGTTGCCCAGTAGAACCGGATGTGTACATCAGGTAAGCCAAGTTATCAGGCGTGGCTGAAGACACAGGATTTTGATTAGTCTCTTGAGCAATGATTTCCCAATCTGTATCCAAACAGAGGAATGTTGCTTGAATTTCAGGTAATTGCTCTAACAACGGCGATCGCGTCAGCACAACAGGCACCTGTGTATCGCTCAGCATGAATGCCAAACGTGCTTGAGGATAGCTTGGATCAAGCGGCACATAGGCTCCTCCAGCTTTGAGGATGCCGAGTAGACCAATGATCATTTCAGGAGAGCGATCGACGCAAATCCCGACTGGAACTTCCGGCTTGACACCTAGCTTTTGCAGATAATGAGCAACCTGATTTGCCCGTTGATTTAATTCTCGATAAGTTAGTTGCTGCTCTGCAAATACGATCGCAATTGCATCAGGTGTTTGTGCAACCTGTGCCTCAAACTGCTGATGAATGCATTGATCATGAGGATAGTCTGTCTGAGTTTGATTCCACTCAACTAACAGTTGGTGCCGTTCAGTAGAAGACAATAAGGGTAAATCAGACAGCCGTTGATTAGGATTCGCGACAATGCCTTCTAGTAAAGTTTGAAAATGCTCGATGAAACGATCGATCGTACTCGTCTGGAACAAATCAGTGTTATATTCCAGCGTGCCGATGAGTCCCTCAGCCGTTTCCTCTACAAACAACGTGAGATCAAATTTTGCAACTTCTGTATCGACCTCGTTCAAGCTCAGCGTCAGATCGGGTAGTGACAGAGTTTGAGTTAAAGCAGTTTGCAGAACAAAAGAAACCTGGAATAACGGTGAATAGCTTAAATCGCGCTCTGGCTGTAGTTCTTCTACTAGCTTCTCAAACGGCAGATCCTGATGTGCGTAGGCTTCTAATGCAACGTGTCGAACTCGGCTCAACAACTCCCGGAAAGAAGGATTGCTTGTCAGATCAGTTCGCAGTACCAACGTGTTCACAAAGAAGCCAATTAGGTCTTCTAGCTCAGCCCGATTCCGATTCGCGATCGGTGTTCCAACTAAAATATCTTCCTGCCCAGTGTAGCGATGCAGCAATGTCTTGAATGCAGCTAACAATGTCATGAACAATGTTGTGCCTTCCTGCTGACTCAGTTTGAGCAGTGCTTGGTGCAATAGCTGAGATAGAACAAACGATCGTCGCGCCCCGTGGAACGTCTGCATCGGCAGACGGGGAAAATCAGTTGGCAGATTGAGAACAGGTAAACTGCCTGCAAGCTGCCGTTTCCAATAAGTGAGTTGAGCGTCTAAAATCTCTCCCTGCAACCACTGACGCTGCCAAGTTGCAAAGTCAGCATATTGAATCGGTAAAGCGGGAAGGAGTGAGGATTTTTGAGCGAGAAATGTTTGGTAAAAAGATGCAAGTTCTTGGAGAAATATGTTGGTTGACCAACCATCAAAAATGATGTGGTGAGCACATAGTAATAGAACATGCTCATGCTCACGCAAGGACACCAGTTGAGCACGTAACAAAGAACCCTGCTGAAGATCAAACGACGATTGTGCCTGCTCTAAAGACAATCGCCGGACTTCCGATTCTTGTGCTGTGGGTGAAACATTGCTCAAATCAAGGATGGGCAGATCAACACGCATCGTCGAAACGATCTGTGTTGGCTGACCATCCACACTGACAAATCGGGTGCGTAAGATCTCGTGTCGTTCAATCAGTGCATTCAGGCTTTGGTGGAGGGCTGCAATATCAAGATGTCCTACCAATCGAATTGTTGCTGCCAGGTTATAGAAGGGATTGCCCGGTTCTAACTGATCTAAAAACCACAGTCGCTCCTGTGCAAAGGATAGCGGTAAGTTGCGATCGCGCGAGATTGATTCTAACGGCAACACTGGTGAGGCAGTTTCAAGTTGCGCGAGAATCTGCTGTGCGAATTGAGCAATGCTTGCACCACTAAAGAAACAGGTAAACCCGATCTCAATTTCTAAATCTGTCTCAACTTGATTTTTAAGTTCAACAATCTTGAGAGAATCCAATCCCCAAGCAGCTAGCGGTTGGTGAGGATCAGGAGAAGAAGCCGCCTTTAAGATACGGGTAACTTGGTGCTGAAGATACGTTTCTAATTGGGTTTGACGGGCTTCTAAAGACGTTGCCAGTAGAGCTTCACGGCTGAGACGACGATCATCGCGCTCCACCTCAGTTGCTTCCAGAATGCTGCTTCCCAATACTTGTAACTTGCCTGCAAGAAACTCCGATCGACAAGCCCGACGCTGAATTTTACCACTCGAAGTTTTCGGAATGGTTCCTGGCTTGATCAGCACAACACCGTAGGCTTGTACCTCGTACGCTTCTGCGATCGCTTGACGAATTGCTGCCGTCACGTCTGCTACATCTGGCTTTTGGCGAAACTCGACCTCTTGCACCACAACCAATCGTTCTTCGGCATCAACTTCAACGGCAAACGCCGCACTACTACCTGCCCTCAACGCAGGATGACTTTGTTCTGCCGTAAGTTCAAGATCTTGTGGATAAAGATTACGTCCGCGAATGATGATTAAATCTTTAGCTCGTCCGGTAACAAATAACTCCCCTTGATGCAAAAAGCCTAAATCGCCAGTTCTTAGAAAGGGACCCTCGTGGGTATCGGATAGATAGGCTTGAAACGTGCTAAATGTCTTATCAGGACGATTCCAGTAGCCTTGACCGACACTCGGACCTGATACCCAAATCTCTCCAATCTCATTGTCAGCGCAGCGAGCGCCGCTTTCAGGGTGAGCAATCACGATTTGCTGTTCGGGAACAGCCTGACCACTACCGACCAACACATACGAGGCTACCTGACTTTCAGCTACAGCATCTACAGCAAGGTTTTGAATGTAGTTTTGCTCTAATGCGGCTGCATCTACGGGTTTGCTAATTGGTCGATCGGCTTTACTGCTACCTGTCACCATTAAGCTAGCTTCGGCTAACCCATAGCAGGGATAGAAGGCTTCAGGTCGAAACCCACATTCTGCAAAAGTAGCTGCAAACCGTTCTAACGTAGACTGACGAATCGGCTCAGCCCCGTTGAATGCCACACTCCAACTGCTTAAATCGAGAGTTTTCCGCTGTTCGGGTGTAATCTTATCAACGCACAACTCATAGGCGAAGTTGGGACCTCCGCTAGTTGTTCCCCCGTAGCGGGAAATTGCTTGCAGCCAACGATAAGGACGCTGAAGAAACGAAGCAGGCGACATCAACGTACAAGGAAACCCACCATAGAGTGGCTGTAAGACTCCACCAATTAATCCCATGTCGTGGTAGACCGGCAACCAAGAAACAAACTGGCTCGTGTCAGAATGCTCCATGCAGTGGTAGGTGATGGCAGCATTGTGCAACAGATTGCCATGACTCAACATCACTCCCTTCGGCGTTCCTGTTGATCCAGAGGTGTATTGCAGAAACGCCAAACTGTCTGCCACGATCGCGGGGGTTTGCCAATCTTTAGCAAGGCGATCGTCTAAAGTATCGGTTGCTAGCCATTGAATGTTATCTAATTCTGTTTTGTCTGCAAGTAGAGACTGAGTGCGGTCTTGGATAGTGCTGGTCGTTAGCGCGATCGTGGCGTTAGCGTCTGCAACAACTGCCTGAATTCTAGGGGTGTTGCGCTGATTGTGCGGAGGATACGCTGGAACCGCAATCACGCCAGCATACGAACATCCAAAGAAAGCAGAAATGTAATCTAATCCTGGTGGATAGAGCAGTAAAGCTCGTTCGCCCCACAAATTGAATGCTTGCAGTTGCGCTGCAATAGCTCGACTACGCCGATCTAATTCTTGATACGTGAGGCTGGCAGACTCGGTTTCTCCATCACCTAGAAAGCGATACGCTGTTTGCCCGGGCTGATGCATCGCTCTGTGACGCACAAGGTCAACCAATGTACAGCGATCGAGAGGTTGTTTGAGAAAGTGATGATGAGGGGCGAACATTAAAGTCTTCCTGCTTGATGAACCCAGAACTTTAGAAGCAGCCAATCTGGCTATCGGTAAGAAATAGTTGTCAAATCTGATATCAAATTTGAAGCAGTTTGCTCGTGCATATAGTAGCGATCGCGCGCTGCTACATCAGAAGATTAGCCCTACTTGCTATGAGGGCATCTGCTTTGAAGCGTTTCTGCTTAAACTTCATGGCTAAACGATGCAGTCAACTAGTTGTACTGGCTGCTAATCTCCACATAATTGCTCACCAGCATTAGAGCAGAGTTGCACTGTGATGACACTGCAAAAGTAGTGACTAACCAAAAATACAACAGATGCTAGTTATTCTCAACAAGAGTTAAGAGATTTGCTAAATTTACTGGTAATTAATAGAGAATAGTTATCAATAAACAGATGGGTTAAGTTGAACTAACAGAGCAATGCATTTCAGGTTGCTCTACTCACAAAGACATATCGGTTAAGAGCGGTAGACAGAAATTTCAATAACATCCGACTCATTAGACGAGGATGATCAGCAAAACTTCAACAAGAACAACTCACACATATCAATCTTGATAAGCTTGACAATAACAGTATTTATCCCACCTAATAATGAGTGGAGTTCTCATTTAAGTTCGGCATTGATTGAATCAATGCCAAAAAATTTGTTATCTAGATTCATGTTGTAATGCGCACGAGCAGCAGCAAGTTAGCACTCGTTCCAAGCCAATGACTCACGGGGTTTAAATCTGTCGTGTTATTGCTCTGCAAAAAATTAGTTTTCCTGTTTTGTGTAGCATTCGAGTTCACCATTTGAGCTACGTTTATGTCATTTATACGATTTAAGCCGCCTCATCTTCGGAGTCGCCTACTCTCAAGTTGCCTAGCTGTACTCGATTCTGTATTCGTCCCGATCGCTGATCTCAACAAACATGCGATCGAGCAGACCGAATTACTGTGGGATACTTATGGCGTTCCCCACATCTACGCGCAAAATTCAAAGGGTTTATTTCATGCCTTTGGTTGGGCACAGATGCACAGTCATGGCAACTTGCTGCTGCGTCTTTATGGTCAAGCCAGAGGACGAGCAGCAGAATATTGGGGAGAGGACTACTTAGAATCGGATCAGTGGACGCGAACGATGGATGTTCTAGCCCGCGCTCAGCGATGGTATGCAGCGCAAACTCCCAGATTTCGTCGCTATCTTGATGCTTTCGCTGATGGAATTAACGCCTATGCTCAACAGCATCCTGAAGCGATCGAGGATGCCGTCAAAATCGTGCTGCCAGTCACCGCAGTCGATGTTCTAGCGCATACTCAACGGGTGCTCAATTTCACGTTTGTGGTGAATCCTGAAAAAGTTGCAGGAATCATCGAGCAGCAAACAGAGGAAGTCGCGAGCGAGCATGTACCTGGTTCTAATGGCTGGGCGATCGCGCCATCTCATTCCAAAAGTGGCAATGCTATGCTGCTCGCAAATCCACACTTATACTGGTCTGACTTGTTTCTCTGGTACGAAGCTCAACTAACTGCTCCTGGAATTGATGCTTACGGAGCCGCGTTGGTCGGTACACCTGTTTTGGAAATCGCCTTTAACAATTCTTTGGGCTGGACTCACACCGTCAATACTCACACTGGTTGGACTGCTTATGAACTAGAACTAGCCGAAGGTGGCTATCGCTGGAATAACAGAATTTGCGCCTTTAAAACCAAGCAGCAAACTCTGAAAATTAAACAAAGCGATGGAACCATTCAGGAGAAATCTTTTCCAGTCCAACACTCGATTCATGGTCCAGTGATACATAAGCCAGATGGTCGAGCGATCGCGATTCGAGTCGTTGGACTAGATCAACCGAGAGCCTTGGAGCAGTGGTGGAAGATGGCACGCGCCAATAATCTATCTCGGTTTGAGGCTGCGCTGAAACGGTTGCAAATTCCAATGTTTACGGTGCTGTATGCCGATCGTGCTGGGCACATTATGCATTTATTTAACGCTCAAGTTCCGATTCGTTCTCACGGAGACTTCAAATCCTGGAAAGAGTTGATTCCTGGCAATACCTCCGCAACACTGTGGTCAAAAACTCATCCCTACCGCGATCTTCCTAAAGTGGTTGATCCCACTAGCGGTTGGTTGCAAAACGCGAACGATCCGCCTTGGACGACCACATTTCCTGCGCCACTGCATCCCACAAATTATCCAGCATATATCGCTCCGAACGGCTCAATGAATTTTCGAGCGCAACGCTCAGCCCGTATGCTGCAAGAAAATGACAAACTTTCATTTGAGGATGTCATGGAGTTGAAATATTCAACTCGTTCAGAGCTAGCAGATCGTTTGTTGGATGATCTGATTCTGCTAGCACAACAGCAGGAAGATGAATTAACTCGTCGATCGGCGGAAGTATTAGCCAATTGGGATCGGCACACAGAGCCAGAAAGCCGAGGCGCAGTCCTGTTTGCAGCTTGGGTACAAGAGCTTGACTTGCCCAACTTTTTTGCAACATCCTGGCATCCAGATTCACCATTGAGCACACCCAATGGCATCGCTGATCCTGAAACAGCGATCGCTGCCTTGACAGCCGTTGCTCAGAAGATCGAGGCAGACTACGGTTCTCTCGATCTTCCATGGGGCAAAGTCTTTCGGATTCAACACGCAGGGAAGAATTTGCCCGCAGATGGTGCAGAAGATCCCTTGGGAATCTTTCGTAATCTTTGGTTTGTACCTGGTGAAGATGGACAATTTACAAACATTGGTGGCGACTCATTCATTGCAGTCGTGGAGTTTTCTAACCCAGTGAAAGCTAAGGTGCTTAACACCTATGGCAACTCGACTCAGCCTAATTCACCTCATCAAACCGATCAGTTACCATTCGCGATCCAAAAACAGTTACGTCCTGTTTGGCGATCGCGACAAGAAATCGAAGCGCATCTAGTGTCCCGTCAGGTATTTTGAGCTATTGCCAACTTATCGACGCCGACCGACAGGAATGCAGAGTGGTGTTCCGACAACCGGATCTTGAATAATTCGGCTCTCTAGCCCAAACACCTCTCGCACTAACGCTTCCGTCATGATCTGGGCAGGTTCTCCCTGAGCTACAACCTGTCCTTGCGCGATCGCCACCAAACAATCGGCGTACCGACAAGCTTGATTCAAGTCGTGCAGCACCATTACGATCGTTCGTCCTTGAGTTTGATTCAAATCGTAGAGCAAATCTAGAACTTCGATTTGATGCGCTAAATCAAGAAATGTAGTTGGTTCATCGAGCAAGAGAATGTCGGTGTTTTGTGCCAGTGACATGGCGATCCAAGCTCGTTGGCGCTGACCTCCAGAAAGAGTATCAAGCGAGCGATCGGCTAGCTCAATCATGTCAGTAATCGACAAGGCTTGCTCGACCATCCACTCATCTTCTTTTGACCACTGTTGCAGCCAGTTTTGATGCGGATAGCGTCCCTGTGCTACCAATTCTCGAACCGTCAAACCTTCAGGAGCAACGGGTCCTTGGGGCAAAATACCGAGCCGTTTTGCAACGTCTTTGGTAGACAGCTTAAAGATAGAAGCACTGTCGAGGTAAACGGTGCCATGACGGGGTTTAAGCAACCGAGCTAAACCGCGCAGTAGCGTAGACTTACCACACCCGTTTGATCCAACAAGAACGGTGATTTTTCCAGCAGGGATTGCCAGATCTAGGTCTGAAATGATAGACGTGCCATCGTAGGCTAGAGTGAGCTTACGAGTGGTGAGCGCAATTCTCTGCGAGAGAGCTGCTGCGGTTGCTAAAGAATTTTCTACATTCATTGATGACGATTTTGGTATAGCAAATAAAGAAAGTAGGGTGCGCCGATCGTTGCGGTAATCACACCACAGGGTAGCTCAGTTGGAGCGAACAGCGTCCGCCCAAGCAAATCAGCTAGAACCGTGATCATGCCGCCCATAAGGGCAGCCGTTGGCAATAATCCTTCATAACCAGCTCCGACTAATTGCCGAGCCAGATGAGGAGCCATCAGTCCAACAAATCCAACGGTGCCTGCTGTTGCTACCGAAGCACCCGTTAGTGCAACACTTGTAATTAACAATACGATACGCTGCCATTCGACTCGGCTCCCTACTCCCCGCGCAACATCGTCTCCTAAATGCAAAACATTCAAATCGCGAGACAGCAACAGCGCCAATGGAATCAAGACGATGAGCCAGGGCAAAAGCGGCAAGAGATGCTCCCAACTGCGTCCGTAGACGCTTCCCGTTATCCAAATCCACGCTTGGCTAACGCTATTGATCTGTCCAAACGTGAGCATAACTGAAGTAACAGCATTGGTTAAAGCCATGATGCCTATACCGATTAAAATTAAGCGAATCGGTGAACTTCCTCCATTCCATGCAAGTAGGTAAATTAAAATTGCAGCCACAAGTGCTCCTGCAAATGCCGCAATCGGGAGCACAAATCCTGGAGCAGATGGAAACAACACGATTAGGCTAACAGCAACTACGCTCGCGCCTCCATTAATGCCAATTACATCTGGGGCTGCAAGTGGATTGCGCGTTATTCCTTGTAAGATTGCTCCAGAAATTGCAAATCCAACTCCAACCAGAAAAGCAATCAATGCACGAGGCAACCGCAACGTGTAAATAATAAAATCGTAATCTGCGTTGTCTGTCTCAAGTTTTAATAATGTCTTTAATACATTAATAGGCGAAATGGGATATTCACCTTGTCCTAAACTTAGAATCACGATCGCGAAGCTAATGAGTCCCAATACGATTAAAACAATGGGAACACGCCGATCAATGCGAAACGAAATCTGCCGAGATCGAACAGTTATCCAATGATTCATCGTTTTACCCGCGATCGCGCTAAATAAATAAAGAATGGTGCCCCTAAAAGACTGGTCATAATCCCAACCGGAAGCTCTTGAGGTTTGAGGATTAAACGAGCACCAATATCTGCTAGCAGTAAAAGAATGCCACCGAGACAGGCAGAATAGGGAAGCAGCCAACGATAATCAGTACCGATCAAAAACCGAGCAACGTGCGGAACAATCAGCCCAATAAACGAAATGGGTCCTGCGATCGCGACAGCACTGCCTGCCAATAGCACCACTACAACTATTGCGGTCACTTTTACCCACCCTGTTTTCAGTCCTAACCCCGTTGCGACATCTTCACCTAACGCTAACGTTGTTAACGGTTTACCCATGGCAAACGCCATGAGTAAACCAACAACCATGCAAGGAAGCACCTGCAAAAATAAGCTCACATCTCGTCCTGCCACTGATCCCGCTAACCAAAAACGAATTTCATCCAGCGTTTCTTGATCGAGAATCAGAATGCTTGTCGTGAGTGAAGAGAGGAGATAAGTTAGAGCAGACCCCGCTAACACAAGCTTCAACGGAGTCATGCCGCTTCGACCTAAAGATCCCAACATATAGACTGCGATCGTGGTTAGACCTGCACCGAGAAAGGCACATCCGACATAAACCGGAGCAGAGACACTACCCAGGAGAGATAAAACTACCACCATTGCAAATGATGCACCACTGTTGATGCCCAAAACATCGGGTGAAGCTAGAGGATTGCGAGTGAGTCCTTGCAGAATGGTTCCAGCAACTGCTGACGTTGCCCCGACCATCAACGCAATCAGCGATCGTGGAACTCTTACCGTTTGGATGATCAAATGCTCCGCCGAACCATCAAACGCTGTCAAAGCAGCAAAGACAGTATTTGGGTGAATCTCTGCTGCCCCAAAGGTAATACTCGTCATCAAACAGATGAAGAGAACTAGCAAACATAACGCAAGTCCTACCACGAGTAAAGCCTGCGATCTCCCTATAACCTTCTGAGGAGATCGCGCCTTTTCTCTGATTAATGAGGATGGTTTGACCACTCTCTTCATCTCCTAGCGGGTTTGCAAGAAATGGGTTTGCAAGAAATAATTGTGACTACGAGCCAAGGGCGCAAGCCTGGCAACAGAATTAAACACGGGTTGAATAAGCTGAGAGGTTTTCTCAATAAGATTAAACGGTCAGTTGCTACATTGCAAGTAGAGTTGAAACAAACTTTCAAGTAGCCAGGTTCACAGCAAATCGTTTAGCGATTGGAACGTGGATCGAAGCAAAATTAGCAGATCAGATCCTCAAAGACTCTAGTAGCACGAAACCTGATTGGTTTTATCGATGGAGCAAGAAGTTAACATCCTCAATAGAACACGGTTGACAGAGGAACCACTTCACTGCTTAATGATAAGTTATGTCATCTGCTTGACCCAATTAGCAGAATTGTTCAAGCAACTAATAAAAAGCTTTCGCGTTTAAAGTTGTGATTCCTTTGGAGTTGAGCTTTGCGCAACTTGTGGCTTTGCCTCTAACGTTCGTCCCGTGGAGGCTGTTTAGTCATGCTCAATTTTTATGCTCAATTGTTATCCCATTCCAATGTTTTCGTGTGAGGAGAGATGTTGAAAGCGCAGTCATTTACTTGTTTAGGCGTTACTTGTTTAGGCGTTGTAGGTCTAGCATCGATCCTGATGGCTCAGCCAGCTTGGGCTGAGGTTACACAAATCACAGCTGTGCAGGTCAAGCCAACATCTAAGGGGATTGAACTAGTTTTAGAGAGCACAAGCAGCCGGCCACTTCAAGTCTTTACAACCCGCTATGGTCAAACGCTGATTACAGACATTGCTAACGCGCAATTGCTGGAGGGCAAAACGTTTCGCCAAGATAACCCAACTGACACGATCTCTAGTATCACGGTAACGCCCTTGGGGGCGAACACGGTGCGAGTCACGATCGCAGGCAAAGCCGGGCTGCCGTCTGCCCAAGTTGTTGAGAACACGCCAAGACTGGTTCTAAGTGTTGCTGCCCCAGCGACAGCTGCCACAACACCCCTGCCCCCTTCTGAATCAACCCCTAACCCAGCTCAGACAAACGGTAACTCGCCAACTCAGTCTAACCAACCTGAGTCATCTGCCGATGAGGAAGAGGTCGCTCGGGCCAATCCATCTGCACCTGCCGATCGAGCATCAGATCCGTCTGAGGAAGAATCTGCCGATGAGGAAGAGGTTGTTGTCACAGGCGATGGAGAAACAGGATATCGTGCTCCTCGTGCCACAACTGCAACCAGAACAGATACACCCCTGCGAGACATTCCTCAGTCCATTCAAGTTGTGCCCCAGCAAGTGATTCAGGATCAGCAAGTCACTCGGATTGGGGAAGCGGTTCGCAACGTCAGTGGTGTGACGGTCTTGCAAGGTTACGGTGGCTCAACTGATAACTACACGATTCGCGGTTTGGCGGCGTCTAGCAACCTGAGAAACGGATTTAGAGACGATGGATTTCTCACATTTACTGATCCCGCCAATATCGAGCGGATCGAAGTGCTCAAAGGTCCAGCTTCGGTACTGTATGGACAGTTTGAGCCGGGTGGCGTGGTGAACTACGTTACGAAACAACCGTTGAGCAATCCCTTTTACGCGGGTGAGTTGGCGATCGGTAGCTACAGCTTCTACCGCCCATCGATTGATTTTTCGGGTCCGCTGACTCCAGATAAGTCAGTGTTGTATCGCTTAAATGTTGCCTACGAAAACTCAGGAAGTTTCCGCGATTTTGTTAACAGTGAAGTGTTTGTTGCGGCTCCAGTCTTGACGTTTAAGCTCGGTGAGGCGACGAACTTGACGTTGGAGTATGAATACGTCAATGTAGACCGCACCTTCGATCGTGGCTTTCCTGCTGTACCCGAGATTTTTAGACTGCCGATTGGCCGCTTTTTAGGAGAACCTAGCGATCGTTATCGCTTGACGGGTAACAAACCTAGCTTGACTGTAGAGCATCGGTTCAATCCAAACTTGCGGTTGCGGAGTGCATTTACGGCGCAAATTTTTGATGCCGATCGTTCCAATGCTCAAGCCCGCAATTTTCGGCTGAACGAAGATCGTGAAACGTTACGACGCAGATACACCGTTTCTGAGGAGAAAGCTGAGGATTACGGGCTACAAACAGACCTGATTAGTAACTTCAATACCGGGTCTGTTAAGCATGAATTGTTAGCAGGATTTGAATTGAGCCGAAATACTTATGATGCTGTGTTGCGGCGTACCGAGTTTACTCCAATTAACATCTTCAATCCAGTTTACGGTTCTCCGATTCCGACTGATCTCGGTACTGTATTTGATAATGATCGACGTAGCGACACGCTAGGTATCTATTTACAAGATCAAATTGCCTTATCACCCAATCTCAAACTTCTCGTTGGCGGTCGTCTCGATTTGATTGATTTTGAGAATGAAGATAGATTGACAGATACGACTTCTAGCCGTAACTACACTGCCTTCTCTCCCCGCGTTGGTCTTGTTTATCAACCGATCGAACCCGTTTCGCTGTATGCCAGTTTTAGCCGATCGTTTAAACCGAATGTTCTCGCTACCACGAGCAGTGGAGATCTGCTAGAGCCTGAAAAAGGCACACAGTATGAAATCGGGGTTAAAGGCGAACTCTTTGATGGCAGGCTCTCTGCAACCCTAGCGGCTTACAGCATTACGAAAACCAACGTTGCCACGACTGATCCCAACGATATTGATTTCTCGATCGCGGTGGGTGAAATCAAAAGCCGAGGGGTTGAGCTAGATGTGGTCGGAAGACTCGCTCCTGGCTGGAATGTGATTGCCTCGTATGGGTACAACGAGGCCTTTGTGAGTGAAAACGAGGCCTTTGTGGAAGGAGATGCTGGCAGCCTCGCTGTAGGCAGCAGATTGGTCAACGCACCTCAACACAGCGCGAGTTTGTGGACAACCTATGAAATTCAGAGCGGCAGCCTGAAAGGGCTAGGGTTTGGTGGAGGTCTTTACTTTGTGGGCGATCGCGAAGCCGAATTGCCAAACAGCATTGAGTTGCCTTCATTTGTGAGAGGCGATGCTACCATCTTTTATCGACGAGATAACTACCGAGCTGCGCTCAACTTCAAAAATCTCTTCGGCACTCGATACTACGAAGCTCAGGGAACCCTAGTGTATCCAGGTTCGCCTTTTACAGTGGTCGGTTCTCTCTCGGTTGAATTTTAGGGATGTGCTCCAATGGTAGACAGTTTCTTTTGCACCGAGGAGTCCCAGGAGGCGGGTGAAGACCTGATCGGCTCTGCTGTAGCTGCTCAAATCTACATTCTTGTAGAATGCCCTCCACTGTGGTCAGCGAATGCCTTTGCTTCCAAAGGCATTCCAGCCAATTTGCGAACCCTGGTTCAAGAACTCAAGCAAGATAAACGGTCTATCAGACCTTTGCTGATTTACCGCGATCGACCGAAGCAAGAGCACCATACCAGCGTACTGATTTTTCGTCAGCAAGAGGGGCTGTCACGAGGGTACAGCAAGCAAGAGTTTCAGGTTTCAAGCCTTGAAGCAGTAGCACCGCTTGTAACCGATTACTTGTTTAGCGATCGCTTGAGCCATGAACCTGTAGAAACTCAAACTAGAGACATTCTCGTTTGCACGCATGGCAGCCATGATAAATGCTGTGCGAAGTATGGTCACTCGTTTTATCGTCAAGCGATCGCGACCGTTGCTCGCTTGGCACTCGATCCAGAAGTGCGAATTTGGCAAGCCAGTCACATTGGCGGACATCGCTTTGCGCCGACTGCGATCGCGTTTCCTGATGGTAGATATTACGGCAGGCTAGACCAAGAATCGCTAACGGCAATTCTGACCCAAAGCGGCGACATCCAATGCTTCAACCAAGTTTACCGAGGCTGGGGCATTCTCCCTTGGGCAGCGCAAGTTGTAGAGCGAGAATTGCTCCTGAAACACGGCTGGAATTGGTTTAACTATCAAGTGATGGGTCGAGTCATCGATCACAATGAAGACGAAAGCCGCAATCGAGTTGAGATTACCTTTGCAACACTCAATCAAAACCTAGAAACTTATCAAGCGGATGTCGTTGAGAATGTCAGCAAAGCTTTGCATTTGCGGGGTAGCTGTGGCAGCACAGACACTTACACCATGTCTCAATACACCGCTGAAGATCTCGTTAGGCTCTCTTACTCAGACATACGTTGAAGGTATCAAATCGGATGCGAACACTTCTGCGATCGTGGTTAAGCGGCTCTCTGTCAACCAATCCACAATACTCGATCTCCCCTGCCCCCCTCAATAAGGGCGAGGGGATTTCAGTCGCTATGGATGTAGTCAAACGATCGCTACTCATTCCCCTCACAGTTCTGCTGTTGTCAGCCTGCAATTCGACGAATAGCAATAAGCCTAGCGCCCCCGCTGCATCAACATCCTGCCGAACCGTAGAACATGGTATGGGCCAAACCTGTGTTCCGCCCAATCCGAAACGAGTGGTTGTACTGAGCAATCTTGATAATGTTTTAGCTTTGGGAGTCAAACCAGTTGGGGCAGTCACGCTCGACAATGGTAAGTTCATCGACTATCTCGCTAATCAAACTCAAGGCATTGAGAATGTCGGGACTTATAGCCAACCCAATCTGGAAAAAATCCTTCTGCTAAAGCCAGATCTGATTTTGGGGACAACTTGGGATGGCAAAGAGGTTTACGACAAACTATCTCGAATTGCGCCGACGGTTTTTGTTCAAACCGACGACAACCGTTTATGGAAAACATGGCTGAAAAAAGAAGCGGAAGCGTTGGGTAAAACTCCAGAAGCAGAAAAGCTGTTGCAAAACTACGAACAACGAGTGCAAACTTTCAGGAAATCGATGGGCGATCGCCGACCCCAAATCTCGGTTGTTAATTTCTGGCAAAATAACGTTCGTATCTATATGAAACAGTCCTTTAGCGGACTGATTTTGCAAGATGTAGGTTTGCCACGTCCTCCTGCTCAAAATAAAGACAAACTGTGGGAACGCATGTCTTTAGAGCTAATTCCTCAAATGGACGGGGATGCCATTTTCTTGCTCTTGGGAGATCACAACGAATCAAACCTAACGCAGTTTAAGCAACATCCACTGTGGTCACAGTTGAAGCCTGTTAAAGAAAACAAAGTGTATGAAGTAGATAATTATATTTGGGTTGCCGGATGGGGGATGATCGGAGCAAACCACGTGTTGGATGATCTCTTTCAGCATTTAGTCGAGCAGAAAAAGCAGTAGCAGTGGAGAACAAGTAGTGGCACCAACGGCTCCGGGGATCAAGAAAGACTGGCTTTATGCACAAGTTTCTAACAAGTTGCTCTTGCTCGCAACTCTGACACTCTTCTCGATCGCAGGCTGTGGTAATCCGGCTTCTCGGAAAAGCGTAGATACCTCGTCCGTTGGCTCAGAGGCATCTTGTCGAAGTATCCAACACCGATCGGGAGTCACGAGAATCTGTGAACAAGCTCAGCGTGTTGTTGCGCTTGATCCCCATGCGCTAGATCTGCTCCTAACGCTAGGAATACAACCCGTAGGCTATGCAGAAGACAAACGCGCCTTAGTCGGTTCTCCAAAGTCAGGAGAGCCAACGGTACAGGTTAAGTATCTCGGCGATCGCCTCACCCGACCTCCAATTCATGTTGGCACATGGCAAACTCCTTCTCTAGAAGCCATTCTGAAACTAAAGCCTGATTTGATCTTAGGACGGATCGAACCCTCTCTCTATCTGCCGCTTGCAAAGATTGCGCCCACTCTGCCCTTAGAGCCATCTAGCCAAGAGCGTTGGCAAGACGGCCTTTTGAAGTTGGGCAAGGCGATGAATCGAGAGGCTCAAGCTCAACGCGAGATCGAGCAGCATCAGCAGCGAATGGCGATCGCTCGAGATAAACTAAAACCAATTACCCAAACCTCGAAGCTCCTTTTACTAGCGGTTTCAGCAACAAATCAGATCGAAATCTTTACCGATACCACATATGCAGGTGGATTGCTCAAAGATCTTGGTTTTCAGCTTGTGATACCGAGACCGACGAATTCTGGCGAAATTAACATTTCTCTAGAAGCCTTGCCTCAAATCAATGCTGACACCATTATTGTGATGGCAAGTGGCAATAGTAACGTAGAGCAAGTTCAGAAAGAATGGAGAAACAATCCCATTCTTCAGTCGCTGCCTGCGAGTCAAGCCAAACGAGTTCACTTTGTTGATTACCAACTTTGGAGCCGCATCGAAGGACCGATCGCGGCTGAACTGATTCTGAAGCAAGTTCAAGAGCTTTTGCTGCCCGCTAAAGCACTGCTGCCTAAGGTAGAGACTGAATCTTAGCCATTACACCAACATGCGTACTTTTCTTATCATCTGGCTAGGTCAGCTTGTTTCTACCTTTGGTAGCCGCATGACCAGTTTTGCGATTCAGATTTGGGCATGGGAACTCACAGGACAAGCAACCGCACTGGCACTAGTGGGATTCTTTTCCGCCCTGCCTAGCATCTTCGTCATGTTTTTTGCCGGCCTGATTATAGACCGTTGGAATCGCAAATGGCTGCTGCTGATCGGGGATACTATGGCGGCGCTCTCGACGCTGACGATTCTGTGTCTGTTTCTCACTCACCAGTTACAACTTTGGCATATCTATGCACTGGGCGCGATCGAAGGAATTTTTATCGAAATTCAGACGCTTGCTCACTCCGCTTCGATCGCTCTGCTAGTTCCTAAGCATCAGTATGGACGTGCGAGCAGCCTCAATGCCTCGATTCATTATGGAGCAATTATTCTCGCGCCAGCTTTGGCGGGTGGGCTCTACGCCGCGATCGGGCTAGGAGGGATTGCCATCATTGACCTGATCGCTTTCGTCATTGCGTTGGCAACAGTCCTGCCAATGCGGATTCCTCAACTCGAACTCAGCCAGAAAGACCACCAAACGGCGACCACAATCTGGCATCAACTTGTTTTTGGTTTTCGCTACATTGTTGTGCGTCCTGGCTTACGAGTGATGGTTATCTTAATGTCTCTATTTTGGTTTGCTCATGATGTAGGAGGTGCCGTCTACGCCCCTCTAATTCTGGCACGCACCGGAAATGATGCCCGGATACTCGGCACGATCGCGTCTGCAGCAGGGTTGGGTGGGGTAACTGGAGCATTGATTTTAAGTGTCTGGGGAGGCCCAAAACGTCGCATTCACGGTGTGCTTTTAGGAATGATCGGGGCAGGCTTGAGCAAAACGATTTTTGGTCTGGCTCGGATGCCGTCGGTCTGGTTCCCTGCTCAATTCTGTTCTTCGCTGAATTTCCCGCTGCTTACCAGTTCTGAACAAGCCATCTGGATAGCAAAGGTGAACCCCGATGTCCAGGGACGGGTTCTCGCGGCTCGATCGCTGATTTTACAACTCGTTTCTGCGATCGCGCTGCTGATTGCTGGACCGTTTGCCGATCGAGTGTTTGAGCCTGCAATGATGACTAGCAACGATCTAACATCTATTTTGGGTGGCATCGTTGGCACTGGAAAGGGTGCAGGAGTAGCTCTCCTGTATATCATCACCTCGTTAGGACTCATTCTAGTCGGCTTAGGCGGATATGCGTTCTCCAGCGTGCGTCAGGTAGAACGCACTCTACCCGACCATGATGCAACTTCAACAAAACGAAACTGACGACCTAGACTGAATATCGATAGGGTTGTTGACAAAATAGGGTTTTGACAAAGGAGATGCCAGTGACAACTGAGCCAATTAAACAGAGAGCTACTCAAGCGGGGCTTGCTCATGGCTCTCTCCTTTCAGCCGTCAGCTTAAGCCGACAATTGCAGGGACAATGGATCTGGCAGGGTATTAGTTTTGATGCTTTCCAAGGCGATCGCATCGCTGTTGTAGGGCCTTCAGGGGCTGGCAAAAGCCTATTACTGCGGGCGCTAGCAGGTCTTGACCCAATTCAGGCAGGACGCATTATCTTCGATGGGCAACCGATGGAGCGTCAGTTTATGCCACGCTATCGATCGCAGGTGATTTATCTTCACCAACGCCCTGCACTCACAGAAGGAACCGTTGAAGAGAATCTTCAGCAGGTGTATCGATTGGCGATTCATCGCGATCGCACTTACGATCGCAACCAAATTTTGCATTATCTCAAGCTCTTAGGACGGACAGCAGATTTTTTGCAGCGCCCTAGCGCAGTCCTTTCAGGCGGAGAAGCTCAAATTGTTGCCTTTTTACGAGCCTTACAGCTTTCGCCGCGCATTCTTCTACTCGATGAGCCAACAGCTTCGCTGGATATTGAGACCGCTCGACGACTCGAAGCATTGGTGCAAGCTTGGCGGGCTGAGAATTTACAAAGAGCTTATCTTTGGACGAGTCACGATCCGACTCAGATTCAACGGATCACCGATCGTCAAATTACCTTGAATGGAGGAGGGTGATGGAGCAGAGCTACATTCAGATCAACAACGGACAACTCGCTTTAGCAGCGGCGTTGATTTTGATTAACGTGATTCTGTCTGTTGTTCTCCAATTAGGGCTTGAGCGTCGTTTAGCGATCGCTTCAGTGCGGATGATCGTTCAACTTTTGCTTGTGGGATATGTCCTAGAGTGGGTTTTCACGCTCCGCAATCCGCTATGGGTCTTGCTAGTTGCGCTGGCAATGACAGCCATGGCGGGTGCCTCTGCGGTCGATCGGACTCGAAGACGATTTAGACGCATCTACTGGAATAGCTTTTTCTCAATTCTAACCTCCTCGTTTCTGGTGACCGGGCTGGCAGTGAGTGGCATTATTCGTGTCGAACCTTGGTACGACCCTCAGTATGTGATTCCCCTTCTGGGCATGGTGTTAGGAAATGCTCTCACAGGCATTTCTCTGGCGCTCGATCGCTTTACTGAAGACTTGGCGAGCCGCCGGGATCAGATCGAAGCGTTTTTGGCATTGGGCGCAACCCGATGGGAGGCAGCCCACAAGCGGATTCAAGAAGCGCTGCGGACGGGGATGATTCCGACCATTAATTCGATGCTGGTGATGGGATTGGTCAGTTTACCAGGAATGATGACAGGGCAGATTTTAGCAGGAGCAAGTCCGATCGATGCTGTCCGCTATCAGATTGTCATCATCTTTATGATTGCCTCTGGCACTGCGCTAGGAACGATCGGCGTTATATTGCTAACGTTTCAAGTGTTATTTAGCCGAGAACATCAGCTTCGTCTAGAACGGTTAAACAAGGTTAAATAACACTCGAAATTTTGCTGCACGGAAGCGAGCAAAATCGAACGTTCTCAGAAACTCAAAACTGGGGTTTCAACTTGTACTTAACAATTTTCTGCTTTCTGAACCGATCTAACACTTTAGCGATCGCTACCTAGATATGTCGGTCACGTTAGATAAAATGCCAATGCGAAGACGAATACAAGCATTAATGAATAGAGACACTGAATACTGATAAATCTGTATTGATAAACTTGTTCATGCTTCTGCTAATCGCCCAGATATTTTAGACATCAATATTTAGACATCAAGATTGTTACAGGAGCCGCTAGTTTTTGCGTTTTCCTTGGATCATCCCCTTGTCAATGAGTCTATTGTCAGTGAATCCATGTTGGAGTTGCGTTTAGTGCTAAACGCAACTCAAAAGAAACTGCTCGCTAATTTAGAATGCAGCCCTATTGACCTGTAGGTGGTGCTTCTACAGGGGGTTCTGCCGGTGGTGGTTCCGCAGGGGGCGGTGCTTCCACAGGAGGTGCTTCGGCGGGTGGTGCTTCTGGAGGAGGCTCCACAGGAGGTGCTTCGACGGGCGGTGCTTCTGGAGGAGGCTCCACAGGTGGTTCCGCAGGGGGCGGTGCTTCCACAGGGGGCGCTTCGGCGGGTGGTGCTTCTGGAGGAGGCTCCACAGGAGGCGCTTCGACGGGCGGTGCCACAGATGGAGGTGTAGTCGATTCTGCGGGCGGAGCCGATGCCGGGGGTGTAGTTGGTTGCGAAGCGGCGGCAGGTGGACGGCTCTCCTGCGCCTCACGTTGAAGCCGCTCTTGCTCTAAGCGCTCCTGTGCAGCCCGTTGGGCATCCCGCTCTGCCCGTTGCGCTTCTTCGGTGCGACGGCGTTCAGCATTTTGGCGCTGGAAATCAGAGTTTTCCATCTCTGAAGTTACGCGAATGCGCTGTCCTTGATAGCCATTTTCCGAGGCTTCATACCGACGACGTTCGATCGCTTCTTGCGCTTTACGATCGACCTCTGCATTGCCGCTCGATGTTCTCAACCGAATGTTTGTTGGCTTGCCGTCTTTATCAACATCAAAATCAAACCGAGCCGATCCTTCTGCCCCCAAATATTCATCTAAACTACAGTTGTCTTTACATTTGGGCTTCTTCTTGCCCGATCGCGGTGGATCGGAATCCTCTCGTGGCGGAGCTTGCCGAATTGCTACAGGAGAAGATTGCGGTTCGGGCGCATCCGGTTTTCGACCTTGTTGCCCTGCTCCAGTTCCATTTCCAGTACCGCTACCGTTTCCGTTTCCAACACCATTTCCGGTGCCACTATTACCGATTCCGTCTCCAGTACCGTTTCCAACACCATTTCCAATGCCATTCCCACTACCTGTGCTAGTTCCGCTCGCAGTATTTCCATTTTGACCTGCGCCGTTCTGATTTCCAGGCTGATTCGCACTGCCAGCAGTACTATTCTGGTTCTGCTGATTATCGGCAGTACCTTGAGCACCGGGAGCGGCTGCAACTGAGGTCGGTGAAGGACTTGGTGAAGGGGTCGCGGCTTGAGGAGTCGGTGAAGGACTTGGACTCGGCGGCGCATCAGGATAAGGCGTTGAAGTCGGAAATGGACTTGGTGAAGGGCTAGGAGTTGGACTAGGGCTGGGAGTGGGAGTCGGACTAGGGCTTGGAGTGGGAGTGGGAGTCGGTGTAGGAGTGGGAGTTGGTGTAGGAGTAGGGGTTTCTTCAACGACCTCCGGCTCTTCGACGGGTGGAGGTGTCTCAATCGGGTCAAGAGGGACTACTGGAGCAACTGCAACCTCAATAGAATCACTAGTAGGCGGCGGAGCAGGATTTGGATTAAACAAGGAGAACTGCTCGTCGCCGCCTCCACTGCCGCCTGCATCTTCACCCACCGGAGCATCCAGCGGTTCCTCGATCGGTTGATCGTCAGCGATAATTTCAATCTCATCCTGCGCCTCAGCCACTTCTGGCAACGGACGCCACGCAAACGCAAAGAGAGCGAGTAGCACAATGTGCAGCGCGATCGCACCCGGAAATCCGCGTGACAGGAATTTTTTTAGCAGGGCGGACTCTTTCTCCCGCTGCTCAGAGGCGATTTTGGAGAAACTCATGAGCTATTGATAAATAGTTGCAGTTGACATTTTCCTCCTTGTCAGATTAGTTCAGTCGATGATCCCTGTCAATAGATCATTTTGCACAAGCTGTTGCTCAAATTTTGATGCTTAGATTTTTGTATAAGTGATTAAAAAGGCCGATCTGATTGAGTTTTAGGGAGCAAAAGAGTGTTGTTCAGCCCGTACTTATGTTTGTTATTTGTGAGTAAACTCTTGACAGGGATGACCGCTAGATTTACGCTCACTTGAGGAGTCTATATTGAGAAGCAGTTGCATTATGTGATGCTCCTATTTGCTACCTCCATTTTTCTGTTGTGCCAAATCGCTGCTGGAGCAAACTCATGCTAGAATCTTTGTTAAAAATGCCCCTAAGTGGGCAGTTGGTTGTTCTCATTCTTTTTGGCTTTTTGGTTATCGCCACGGCTTTGATTGCTGAACGAATTCGATTTTGGTCAAGAGTTGTCAAGCGGCAGCCCCGCTTTGCCAAAGAATTGGTTGAGTTATACCGACATCAGCCTGAACTTGTAGAAGAGAAAGTCAAGCGCAATATTGATTTACCGATCGCACGCATTTTCTCAGCTGCCTTCGCCTTAGAAAATCCCTCACCTGAGGAGTTTCGCCTTGCTATGGAAAGTGAGCTACAGGCAGAAATTCCAGTGATGAAGCGATTTGGTAGCATTCTCGAAATGTTCGTTGGCTTAGCGCCATTGCTCGGATTGCTCGGAACAATCACAGGACTAATCACTGCCTTTGGTTCGCTAAATATTGGTGACATTGGTGGAACGGCGACCGCAGGCGTTTCGGCGGGAATTAGTGAAGCCCTGATTACGACAGCGGCGGGGATGGTGGTCGCGGTGGTATGTCTCTTGTTTGCCAGCATTTTTAGAAACTTGTATCAGCGACAAATGGCATTGATTCAAGAGTACGGCGGGCAACTGGAACTTGTATACCGCAAGCGCTGCGATTGGCGAAACCAGACTGTGGAGGATCGCAGTGCCGATCAGTCTTTGATCAATCAACTATCCGCAGCAATCCGTCACCTCGCGTCAAATGGCGGACAGTCTAGCTATTAAGCCTAGCTATTGATAAAAGTTGCTCCAGCAGTTTCTGCTCATCTATTGTCCAAACCCTACCTCATACCCTATACCCTTTATGCGTGCGCCTGAAGAACAAGACTATCCCCTTGAGTTAAACGTTACTCCAATGCTCGATGTGGTCTTTTCGATTCTGACATTCTTTATTATGTCAACGTTGTTTCTGACGCGATCGGAAGGACTCCCGCTCAATCTTCCGCAAGCCGCAACTGCAAAAAGCCAGCAGCAGACCCGAATTGCGGTGAGTATTCAGCCTGACGGTCAAGTTGCACTAAATCGCAAACCGATCCAATTAGAGCAACTTGAAACGGGTGTGAGAACACTAGTGCAAGCAAATCAGCAACCTGTTGTGGTGATTCATGCGGATGAGAAAGTGGGTCATGGTCAAGTTGTTGCGGTGATGGATCAAGTCCGCAAAATTGATGGTGTGAAAATGGCGATCGCAACGAAAAAGAAATAAACCGTTAACACCAACTAAACAGATCCCTCAATAGCTCGAACACTTCGGCGATCTCAAACTAATTTAAGGAATCTATATCAAGTAAAATACTGCTCTATTTCCAACCTTTGGATGTTGTGAATATCTCGGTTTCACGTATATAGTCAAAACCGGCTATTTATCCTCTCTAAAGGTTTTGACACATGGTGTTTACGCCGCTTGATTTTCTATTTCGATGGATTGCAGGACTGATTTCGATCGCCCTGCTGGGTAGCGGCATCTACATACTTCACGAGTGGTACGAGCAAGACTTGCTTGACCGCGCTTGGTTAATTTTGGGATGGGCACTGGTCATCTGGTCGTGTGTGGGTTTTTTGCCCATCACCCTTTTACTGCGGCGCTTTGGTCAGGATGAACCCAACATGCAGCGCAGTCATAGGGCACAACGGATCTCACGTCCCGATGGCAGCGAAATTCACGTTGAGTTTTACGGCTCACCGGATGCACCACCGCTGATTTTGACCCACGGCTGGGGACCTAACAGCACCGTCTGGTACTACGCCAAGCAACAACTTGCAGATCATTTTCACCTGATTGTGTGGGATCTCCCAGGATTAGGCAAATCTACTAAACCAAAAAATCGCGACTATTCGATCGAGAAATATGCTCGTGATCTCGAAGCGGTGCTGTCTTTAGCCGGAGATCAACCTGCCCTTCTGTTGGGTCATAGTATGGGTGGCATGATCTTGCTCACCTTTTGCCGCCTGTTTCCAGAGCATTTGGAACGACGAGTGGCTGGGCTAATCTTGGCCGATACAACCTACACGAATCCGCTTAAGACTGCAATTCTCAACCGAATGCTCACTGCGTTGCAGAAACCGTTGATTGAACCGTTGCTGTATCTAACAATCGCCTTATCTCCCTTGGCTTGGCTAATCAGTGGACTGAGCTACCTTAATGGTTCAATGCACCTGACAACAGAACTATCTGGATTTACTGGGCGGGAGACCCGGGGACAACTTGACTTTGCAACACGCTTAGGATTGATGGCTTCTCCCGGCGTACTGGCAAGAGGCACGCTGGCAATGTTGAAGTTCGATGAGACCCAAACGCTATTGGGTATTGATGTTCCGGTGCTGGTTATTGTTGGTCAGTCTGACATTGCTACTCTCTTGTCGGCTCATCGTCGGCTCAGTCAGGATATTCCCAAAGCAGAGCTGCTTGTTCTGCGTCCTGCTGGGCACATGGGCTTGATGGAGCGCAATGCTCAGTTTGCTGAAGCGGTGCGATCGTTCGGAGGATTGCAGCAACGGTAGCTCATGCGATATCTGTTAACGCGGAAGAAGCTCCCTCAGAAGAGTAATCAATTGCTCTGCAACTTCCATATACATCACATATTCATCCTTACCAACCTGAATTGTCCTGCCTTCCAGATCCTCGCTAAAACCTTCTGCCAAAATGACGACTGGAGTCGGTAGCAAGTTTAGCGATCGCTGAATACGCCGTCCTACATTGATATAGTCTTCAATTGTGAATCCGACTTGATTAATCAGAATTAGGTCAATCTGACCATTAGCGTGAGAGGTATGCGCAATGGCGTCCTTCTCATCCACTGTGGCAATCACTTGATAGCCCCAGCCCTGGAGGTTAGCTTGCAATAAGGGGCGAGTCTCATCATCGGACTCGATTAGCAAAATGGTCTGATGTATTTTCTTGCTCATAAAGGCTGACAACTTAAAAGTCTCGCTCACTGATGTTCTTACCTTCGGTAGTGTTATGGATGGGTGGTTAGGCGATCGCATCGCCCCTTTAAAACACAGCATCAAGGCTGAGCAGCAGGTCTACAACTCTAAACCTTACGTTCCTCCCAGCAGGCGATTGTACTCCTTCCTAAGGCAGCTAAAACACTCGCAGGCAGAAGATTCTAGCCCCTGCTGATCGATGATCTGGATGTGTCCACGCCCATAGCGAATCAGCCCTCTTTCTTTAAACTTTTGAGCGGCTTGCGTCACTCCGGCTCGCCGCACGCCTAACATATGCGCAATAAATTCCTGCGTTATTTTCAGGTCGTTCGATTCACTGCGGACTTGTACCTCTAAAAGCCAGCGTGCAAAGCGTTGCTCTAGCGGGTGCAGACTATTACAAGCAGCGGTTTGAGAAACCTGAGCAATCAAAGCTTGAGTGTAGTCCAGCAGAACATCCCGCAGTTCTTGACTCTGGTTAAACTCTTGGCGCAAAACTTTAGCATCAATCTTAAGCGCACTGCCTTCTTGCTGAATCATATAGGTTGTCTGGGTCGTTGCCGGTCTTCTGCTGAGAACGGCGTTGATGCCCACAACTTCGTGCTTCCCTAGCAAAGCCGTTTCAGCAGTCGCGCCGTTGTTCATCGCAATTGTGACTGACACTAGACAATTAAGCGGAAAATAGACCTGCTCAATTGTCTCACCCGGATAATGAAGCACAACTCCCGTTTCAAAGAAGACTTCTTTGAAAGAAGGACTAAGGTTTTCGTAAAGTTCTTTGGAGAATAGATTAAGCAGATGGTTTTTAGCAGGCACGAGAAAAGCTTTAGAAATGGGGAGTGTCTCCAGAGTCTGTTTTAAGAGATGAACACCCTTCACAGCAGAGGGCATAACTGGTTCCGCTAGACCCTAACGGAACGCGATGGTAAGGTTGAGTTAACTCAATAATGACTCCTAGAAGTTCGTCCAAATTACACGGCTTTGCAACGTGCCGAGAGAAGCCAGCGGCGATCGCCTCTTCACGATCGCCCTTACTTGCATGGCAAGTAAGGGCGATCGCTGGAATCTCAGCATGACATGCAACTCCACGTGTCTTGGACTCTGTGCTAAACCGTTCTTTCACCTTCTGCACGAGCGAGTAGCCAGTTTCATCCGGTAAGCGGACTTCGCTAATCAGAAGGTCGGGCGACATTTGATTCACGATATTCAGAGCTTCTTCTGCGCTGGCTGCCTCAACCGTCGTGATGTCATACAAATCGAAGAACATCGACAACAGTCTTCTAGAGTCAGCGTGAGCATCAACTACTAAAATCTGTAAACCCTTGAGTAGCGAAGAGAACTTAGCCATTGTAGTTCTGAAAAAATATGATAATGCAGATTACCAAGCATCCAACTCACGTTCGCAAGATCTTTTATGAACAAATAAAGCTGAGATAAACTTCCATATAATGCCCACATAACAGTCTATACTCCAACAGTAATTTTGCCCTGCAGAAATCACAGTACGATTGCGTACTAAAAATTTTCTAATTTTAAAAACAAGGCTCAGACGGCGCTTTCCTTTGGTAGCAATGGCAACAGGTAAACTTAACTCTATTACAAAACTATTTAGGGCTACATAAATCGACGTCCTGCAATCGTAAGTACTCTTCCAATTGCTCTACTCATTGCTGCTCTTGTTTAACCTGCTGATCCATGCTTTTCTTTTGTAGCGATCGCAACAAGTAAACTTAACTCTATTACAAAACTATTCAAGGCTATATGGATCGATATTTGCTTTGGAGAAGCGGTTATCGAATTTATTCTCGATTTTCCCATTCTGCGGGGTAGCAAGTCTACGGGATAGCAAGAACTGAGCGCCATTGCATCAACTGATGTAAAAAATTCGCTACAGTCTTTAGAGTAAGTACTTCTAATAAGTACGGTCTTTAAATTCAGGTGTTGAGTGAACGGAGTGCAATATGCAACTGGAGAATCGGACGGTCGTCTCTCCTCTAGAGCGCGCTATTAGCGCTAGTCAAAATTATTTATTATCAATTCAGAAACCCGAAGGGTATTGGTGGGCAGAACTCGAATCAAACGTGACGATGACAGCAGAGGCAATTCTGCTGCACAAAATTTGGGGCACAGATCAAACTCGTCCGTTGCATAAAGCCGAGAAATACCTGCGATCGCAGCAGCGTGATCATGGCGGTTGGGAACTTTACTACGGGGATGGCGGCGATCTGAACGTCACGGTAGAGACCTACATGGCAATGCGATTGTTAGGCATTCCTGCCAGTGATCCGGCATTACTGAAGGCAAAAGCATTCATCCTCTCTCGGGGTGGCGTCACCCAAACCCGCATCTTCACGAAGTTTCACCTCGCGCTGATTGGCTGCTATGACTGGCGTGGGCTACCGTCGATTCCGCCGTGGATTATGCTGTTGCCGTCGCTAAAGGTCGAACTGCCCAATCCGTTTGGCTCAGAGCCGTTTTTCTCAGGTCATACCTTCAGCATTTATGAAATGTCGAGTTGGGCGCGAGGCAGTACAGTTCCGTTGTTGATTGTGTTCGATCGCAAGCCGATTTTCATTACCAATCCAACGATTACCCTGGATGAACTTTATGTCGAAGGTGTATCTCAAACCAAGTACGAACTGCCGAGCAACTCTGACTGGTCGGATGTGTTTCTCGGTTTAGACAAGGCGTTTAAGATCGCTGAAGAGTGGAACTTAGTTCCGTTTCGTGAAGAAGGGCTAAAAGCGGCTGAAAAGTGGATTTTAGAGCGGCAAGAAGCAACAGGCGACTGGGGTGGCATTATTCCGGCGATGCTGAATTCGATGCTGGCGTTGCGCTGTCTTGGTTACGATCCATCTGATCCCATTGTCGAACGCGGACTGAAGGCGATCGACAACTTTGCCATTGAAACAGACGATACCTATCGAATGCAGGCCTGTGTCTCTCCGGTTTGGGATACAGCGCTAGTGATGCGATCGCTCGTTGAGTCTGGCACCGCTAACGATCATCCTGACCTGATCAAGGCTGGACAGTGGCTCTTAGACCAGCAAATTCTTGACTATGGGGATTGGACAGTCAAGAATCTTGACGGAAAACCCGGCGGCTGGGCGTTTGAGTTTGACAATCGGTTTTATCCAGATGTGGATGACACGGCAGTAGTAGTGATGGCACTGAGCGCGATCGCAATGCCAAATGAGCGATCAAAGGCACAAGCCATTAAACGTGCCGTCGATTGGATTAGCACCATGCAGTGCAAGCCCGGAGGATGGGCAGCGTTTGATCTCGATAACGATCAAGAATGGATCAATTCAGTCCCATATGGCGATCTCAAAGCCATGATCGATCCCAATACAGCCGATGTGACAGCACGAGTATTAGAAATGCTCGGACGATTAGAAACGTCGTCGATTGATCCAACCCTCATTGCGGCATTAAATCCTCAGCGAATTCAGCGTGCCCTTGATTACCTAGAGCGTGAACAAGAACCCGATGGATCATGGTTTGGGCGTTGGGGCGTCAACTACATCTACGGCACGAGTGGCGTTCTGTCTGCTCTGGCGCTCGTTGCTCCTACGACGCATCAGCACATCATTAAACGAGGAATGAATTGGTTAGTTCAGTGCCAAAATTCGGATGGCGGCTGGGGTGAAACCTGCGCTAGTTACAACAACAAGTCTCTTAAAGGCAAAGGAGAAAGTACCGCGTCTCAGACGGCTTGGGCGGTGAGCGGATTGCTCTCGGCGGGAGATGCTATCGCGGACTATGCTTGGGATACCATCGATCGCGGGATTGAATTCTTAATCAAGACGCAGCGCGACGACGGCAGTTGGAATGAAGAGTGTTTCACCGGAACCGGGTTTCCTGGTCACTTCTACCTGAGATATCACCTTTACTATCAACACTTCCCGTTAACTGCCTTAGGACGGTATCGATCCGCGTCAGCGGCTCGCCATTCGCGGTCTTTAGAGACGAGCGATCGCGGCTAGTTGGGCAAAGATCTCCGACTTGTTTAAAGAATCGGAGATCGCACAACTTAAAACCGTAGACCTACGCCGCCTTGCAAGGACGTTGCGGCTCCGCCATTCTTGTAACCCCCAAACGAGATTACAGCATTACCAAACACAACTAAATTGCTGTTTGGTAATGCATAGTCAATTCCAGGCTGAATCGCAAAGCTTGTTTTGCTGCCTAAAACTGTGTTGCCTCCAATCGGAATCGAGGCACCAGCACCCAAGTAAACATCAGTCTGCCAGTTGAGTGGGTAATCGTAAGAAACAGTGGGCACTAGCGTAACTCCATTGCCAACAAACGCTTGGGCACGCGCTGAAATTGGGGCTTTCAGAAATTTGTAGCGACCCGCAATAACCCCAGCAACTTTTCGATCGTCCTCATCTTGATTCCCTTCGGTAATGCCAAACGCCGGACCTACCCCGATATAGCTGCCGTAAGCAGCTTGGGCAGAAGCAGATTTCTGACCGATGCTAACACTTAGCCCCACAGAGGCTAATAGGGCTACATTCGCTAAGAGTATTTTAATTAGAACGGGTTTGTGTGACGACTCAATCTGTTTCATGGCTCAACTCCTCTTTCACCCATCAGCATCATGTTTAGACTTTTGAATGCGACTACCCGAAGGGAAACTTGCTTAGCAAACCGCGCTTTACAATTCACTCAAAAATATCTAAAACTTAGTATTTATGATACTCAAACTTTGTAATGTTTAGATCGTAAATTCACAATATCTAAAAACAGCAATAGATTGATAGGGCTTGTGCGAAAAGATTGAGAAAACCAGTTTGAAACATAATTTTAGAGCATTAAATTTACTACTAGGTTGCAAATAACACAGCCTTAAGAAAGGCTACTGAATTACGGTTAAAATGCTTGTAATGCTTCTGCCAAAACCGTTTCAACCAGAATTAGCGTCTGTCAAGCTGGCAAACTAGCCTTCATTCCCAGCGCTTTGTTTGACTTTATATAGAGTTTGACTTTTATAGAATAGTAGAAGGTCATTCACTCTAAAAGACGAAACTCTATGCCTGAACAAGCCCTGCGCGATCGCTATAACGATCTGATTAACCAGATCATTCAACAAACCCTCAAAGGCAACATTCGCTCTAAAGAGCAGGTCTATCAACTGCTCGTGCAGGACATTGAACCCGATAGCGGCGAAAGTTTTGAAGCTAGTCTCCGCGATCGCACGACCACTCTGGAACAAGATGCCAAATCAGGCGACGAACTGAAACAAGCGAAAGCCACCCGGAGTTTGCGGGCAATCAAAACAATTCAGGGCGAGTGGGCACGCTGGCAAACCGAGAATCAGACTCGCGGCGCGATCGCGGCATCCGTCAATCAAATTCTGCAAACTGACCCGTCAGAACGCTTGCTTGCCGTCCTCAAGGTTACCGACCCCAATCGTCCTGAAAGCCTCAACGCGGATCAACTGAAGCAACTCGCGATCGCGCTGCGTCAATACCCGGTTTCAGATGCGGATACTCAGCAAGAACTCGCTCAAATTTCGGACGGCATCAGTCGCGGCTTAAAGTCTTGGTCGGGGCTACAGCCGCATCTAATCAGTTGGATGTATGGTGGTCAGCAACTGGGCTTTGGCAGCAGCGCTCCAGGCGTCAAACCGTGGGAACTATGGTCAAAACAGCAAATTGGAGCCTTACTCAAATCCTTGTTTGAAGCGTTGGATCAAGAAGAATCTGCGATCGCGTGGGCTGCCCATCAGTCCAATGTTACGTTAGCCGATTGGATTGAAGCCGCGATCGCGCTGCAAACGCTGCAACGGGGTTTGGTCAACTGGGCAGAAAATCAGGCGTACAGTGCCAAAATTGGCACCCAACTTTCGGTTTCGATCTTTCTGACCTTTGGCATTCTTTGGTCGCAGCTTGCAAGTGGCTTTCAACAATCCACCTTGCTCAATTCGATCAACCGCGATCGCCTGGCAGAAGCTTCGTTTCGCATGACCATTCAAGGACTGCGAGTATTCGCCCAACGCGATTACTTTCCGCTCTACGGAACCTTCTTTGCATCGTTCACAGGGAACTACTTTCGCGACGCGATGAATTACCTCAGCGAACCGCTCAAACGCGCCGAGGGCACTCAAGAACAAGCTAGAATCTTGACCTTACTCGGTTCGACTCAGCGCGTTGTTGGAGCCTTAGATGCTGCCAGAGAACTACACGTCACTGCAAAAGATATCGCTCAAGAAGCGGGCGATCGCAAGTGCGAGATTGCGAACTTAAATCACCTCAGCCGAATCTACGTCAACGAGAAAAACTACGCTGAAGCGATCAGCTACGCTCAACGAGCGTTAGTCCTAAGTCGGCAAACGGGCGATCGCATGGGAGAAGCCAACGCACTCGCTAATTTAGGCTATAGCGAAGTGTTTCAAGCTCAGCAGCTAGAGGCCGATGCCGATCGCTATGAAATCGCCATCACTTATCTAGAACAAGGGTTGGATCTGTCTGACCGACTGGGAGATGCGCAAAGTAAAGCGCTCTGCTCCATCAGTTTAGGCAGTGCCTATGTGACATTAGACAATCCAGAAAAGGCAATTCCTCATTTAGAAAACGGTCGGCAACTCGCCTCAGCATCAGGAGATGCCTATCTTTATGCTGTCAGCCTTGCTGCCTTTGCCGAAGCCTTTTACCAGCTCAAAACTTACGACAGTGCCATTCTCTGCGGCGCAGTATCGATGTATCGACTAGAGCAACTCGGCTCGTCTGAGTGGCGACAAACTGCGGGTTTACTCAGCATCTTGCGCGGGCAGTTAGGCGAACAGTTTCAGAACAGCCTCAAAGAGCAACGATCACGACTGATTGCAGAAATCGGAGTAGACGGGTACGACTATTTGAGCGAACTTCTCGACCGTTATCAAACTTCTTAGTCTCTATATCGCTTACCTCTCTTGGTGCGTGCCACTTGAACAAGATAACCACCGCGTCGATAGGTCGCTTCGGTAACTGTTCATACTGAAAGTGTCTTTACGCTACCCCCGGTGATAGGTATGAAAACTTCTTTAAGATGGTCTATTATTCCAACCGCGATCGCGACCGTATTCGCCCTATCCGGTTTGGCAACGAGTCAACCTGTCTCGATTTCACCCAATTCTCAATCGATTTCCTTAAGCGGTACGTCTGGCGGTTCCAAAAAAGATAGCGGCTGTGCAGGCTATATTTCCCAAACCCCAAACCACAGTATTGAAGTCACGGCCGACAGCAATCTCCGCTTCAGCTTGCAGGGAGCGGGTGCGCCAACCTTGCTCATTACCGGATCTCAAGGACAAAGCATTTGTCTACAAGCGGATAAGCTTTCTAACGGCAAAATTGAGATTCCGGGACGGTGGACAAAGGGAAGCTACTCTATTTTTGTTGGCGATCGCGTTCAGGGACAGAACCCCTACACGCTCTCTATTGCTCCGCAAAATCAATAAAAAGCGCAAGAATTCAGTGTGATCCTTGCGCTTTCTAGCAATCCGATAATTCTCATTAGCCCTCACTTTTATCAGCGTGATTGCCAAGCTTATTTATCATCGCGATGAGTTCTTTAATGGCTGTATCCTTCTTACAGAAAGCGTCTACTTTCGCCGTCTGCAACATCACTTCCGTTTGCGGGTCCTCCAAAGATGAATAGGCAAGAATTCGAGTATTAGGATAGAGGGTCTTGATCTCTGTCGAAGCGCTAAGTCCATCCAATACTGGCATTTGCAGATCTAGAATAATCACGTCGGGTGAGTAGCGAGTCGCCATTTCTACAGCTTCTCGACCATTACTTGCCAAACCCACGAGTTCAATATCGGTTTGGCTTTGAAGAGCCAGCTTCAGGCTGAAGCGAGTTAGCTCATGATCATCGACAACTAAAACACGCAACACTTTTTGCTCACAAGACAACATGGGACATAGATAACCAGGACTGCTGAATCTAGTAACAAAGTCTAAAGCTTGATGCTGCTAAAGTCCTCTACCAAAGGGATTACGTTAATTCTGTTGGCAAAGTATAGAGCCGTTAACAACAGCTAAGAGTACGTAATTTAACCTAGAAAATTAAGTCCAGTTTGTTCACACACAAACCATTTAGCCAGTCAAGTTTAATTGAGTCATTTGCAGCGGACAAGGTTCCCAAGGGGGGCTAAAAGCAACAAACCTTTCGCAATTTTGTGGAGTTATACAAAGCACTAATGGCTGATCAGCCGCAGACCCTGAGCAAGTTTATACCGACAGATGCTGATGCAAACATTTCGGACTAACCATTAGTTATTTTGCTGAGATAACTAATGGTTTCACCAATTTAAGACGATACTTAACTACTAATTATCAACATTTAGTTGCCCAATGAAATAGTCTAAGTAGGGGATTTCAGATGCGATCGATAGAAGCGAAAGGCTGAAACGAAGTACGTCAATCCGATAAACTGCGCATCGGTATCCCCGATCTCTTGAAGAGATCGGAGATCTTCGCACAAAGGGGATACAATCAATCCTGTGTCTCTACTTATGATTCGCAATCTCAAAAACGCTCCAAAATTACGAATCCCAAGAAATTACATCCAGTCTTTCAGCAACGCTTGACGACGAGGATGCCGCAGCTTGCGCATGGCTTTTGCTTGAATCTGACGCACACGCTCACGCGATAAATCATAAATTTGACCGATTTCGCTTAAGGTATAGTGCTGACCATCAGTTAAGCCAAATCTTAGCTTAATAATTTCGCGTTCTCGATCGCTCAAATGCTCTAAAACCGAACCCAAGCGATCGCACAACAATTTGTGATCTAAGTTGTCATTCGGTGCAACATTGTCTGCGTCTTCAATGAGTTGCATCAGTTCTGTATCTTCGTCCCGCCCTACCCAAGCGTGAAGCGACAACGTGCGCTGACTGACATCTAGAACCTGTTCTAGCTTGTCTTCATCCATATCCAAAGCGGCGGCTAATTCGCCCTTGTTAGGCTTGCGTCCGAGCGTCTGTGACAGCACTTGACGAACCTTCCGCACTTGATTTAGTTTTTCTACCATGTGGACTGGTAGGCGCACCGTGCGTGATTGAGATGCGATCGCGCGGGTAATGCCCTGACGAATCCACCAATAAGCATAGGTTGAGAACTTGTAGCCCCGTTCATAATCAAACTTTTCAGCCGCTCTCATCAATCCCATTGCGCCTTCTTGAATCAAGTCCAAAAATGGCACACCGCGATTGAGATATTTCTTGGCGATCGACACAACTAACCGAAGGTTTGCTCTCACTAATCTTCGTTTTGCTTGTTCTCCCTGAATGCCACCTTTTGCAATTTCTCGTGCCAGTTCGATCTCTTGAGCTTGGGTCAACAACGGATAACGAGCCATTTCCCGTAAGAACATTCCAACGGAATCATCCGATAGCCCCATGTACTCGCTTGCTTTGCCGCGTAACGCTTTCGCTAACCCTTCGGGGGAAAGATCTTCATCGTCAACAAGCACTTCTAGTTCAGACGGGTCAACATCGGTATCCGCAGCAAAAGGATCAACTAGAAGAGATTTAGCAGGGGATTGAGTTGTCATTTGAGGTCACGCCAAAGGGGGAATTAACGCCTTAAAAATTTGATTCCAACTGTAGCCCACTTTATGCAAGTTGTTTACAGTTATTCCCGAAGAAGATCAATCTTTATATTGTTGTTTGATCGAGCTTTTCCGGTTTGGTTGCCTAAATTAATATCATGATGCTTTCAAATTAAAAATCAGTACCTCTACGGAACAAATAACTATGGGACAAATAATCAAATTAGTTGTTTCCCCTGAGCAGGCGAAGTAGCTGAAATGGGAACAGCAAGGCAAGGCGAGGCTATAGTATGAGTGAAATTACTGACAAGAGCCTTCTAGAGTTGGCAATCAAATCAGTAGATAAGATCGAGCGCGAAAACATGTTTTCGCAAAATAATTGAGAATAGAGAGGTCTTTACGAAAATTTTCAAGTGTTAAGTTGGGTAAAAAGCCATCCACGATACAAAAACCATTGAAGAAGCTTTAGAAAAGATAACGATTTGTAGGCCAAGCAACTACAACAATCAGTGCGCAGTAGGACAAACATAAGGGTAGGAGATGACGAAGAGATGCTCTTTTCAAAACGGTGCAGGCTTGTAGCCACGGAGAAACCAAACCCTTCTTCAATATTCTCTGAAAATATTTTTCTCTGTTAGTCAAGTGCAGTTCTACTCAGATCTGACTTACAGCAGAAATGAGAAGGAGTTAGGCGAAAGGCCCTCTAACTCCACAGCCTGCTTGACTGACAAAACTAAGAAGCTGGAAAGCTAGTGAGGACGGTGAATTCACGATTAAAAGACTGGTTATGCTGTCGCTTAGAAGCCATTGCAGGTTGTGGGTCAGATGCACCAAATAGAAA